>NZ_JBIROU010000012.1:0-243017 GCF_044332325.1 Streptomyces sp. NPDC017095 | reverse complement strand
CGGGGGCCCGCGGGGGGGGGGGGCGCCGGCGGGGGGGGGGGGGGGGGCCCCCCCCCCCCCCCCGGGGGGGCGGGCGGGGGGG
This sequence comes from Streptomyces sp. NPDC017095, assembly GCF_044332325.1. Taxonomy (NCBI): domain Bacteria; kingdom Bacillati; phylum Actinomycetota; class Actinomycetes; order Kitasatosporales; family Streptomycetaceae; genus Streptomyces; species Streptomyces sp. NPDC017095. Next base: position 242,935 of record NZ_JBIROU010000012.1, on the reverse strand, counting down.
GGGGGGCGGGGGGGGGGGGGGGGGGGGCGCCCCCCCCCCCCCCCCCCCACGTCCCCGTGCCCGGCCGGGGCCTCCAGCCCCTCGTCGAGCAGGGAGCGCGCGAAGGTCCAGGTGACCTCCCGGCCGTGCAGGGCCGCCTCGGGCGGGAAGTCCAGGTACACCGCGAGCGGGTCGGCCGCGGTGTAGCGCAGCGTGGCGGGCACCGGGACCTCCTGGTCCCCGGCGGTGACGAGCCAGGCGTGGGCGAGCTGTTCGACACTGGTGTCCATGCCCTTAAGAGTCCGTACGGGCCGGTCGCATGCCGTCAATTCCGGTCAGAGTTCGGCAGGTACCGGCCGCTCTCCCGTACAGCGAAGCGAAGGAACGGACGCAGCAGCGTCGAACACCCGCTTGAACAGGGCCGAAGCGTCGGCCGTCTGCTTCAACTCACGTACCCGTCCTACGACTTGACCGGAGCGGCGCGTACGCCGTTGACCTGCGTCCACCCCTCCGGAAGGACTCTGGCATATGCCGGAAGCACCGCCGTATCGTGTGTTGCCGAATCCCTTACAGCGCGTCGCGGGCTGTGCCAGAGTCGTAGCCGGTCCCCGTCGTCCGCCGCCGAACCGTCCCCCCACCCGGAGTGCGTCATGCCGTCCCCAGTCTCCGCGGACCGCTCATCGGCCCAGCCGCCCGGACGCGGCTCGGTCGAAGCGCTGATCACGCAGACGCGGCGGCTCAAGGGCGACGTGAACGCCGTACGACGGGACACCCGCGGCGACGGAGCGGACCCGGAGGAACGCTGGCAGCGCGCCCTGTACGACCTCGCCCTGCACCAGCTCGACGACCTCCACGCCCACTTGGCCCAGCTCCGGGACGGTCCACCGCCCCCGCCGCCCGAGCCGGCCGGACCGTCCGCCGCCCGGCCCGCGCCCCCCGCTCCGGGCGGGTCGCTGCTCGGCCGCGTAGGCAGCGCCGAGTGGAACCTGCTGACGGACGCCGTCACCTGGTCCGGCGAGCTGTACCGGATCCTCGGCCTCGACCCGGCCCGCCCCGCCCTCACCCTGGACGAACTGCCCGGCCTGGTCGCCGAGGAGGACCGGCCGGCACTCACCGCGATGGTGACGGACTGCCTGGTCGACGCCAAGCCGATCGAAGGCGAGTTCCGCGTCGTACGGCCCGACGGCGCCGTGCGCACCGTCCACATGATGGGCGAACCCGTGCTCGGCGCCGACGGCGGCACGGCCTCCCTGTGGGCCGTGCTCCGTGACGTCAGCGAACTGCGCCGCAGCCAGCGGACGGTGTGCGAGACCCGTGACTCGCTGCACCGCCACCGGCGGGAGCGGACCGGGCACCGGATCGCGGCCGGGCCGCCAGAAGCCGTGCCACCGCCCCGGCCCGGCTCCCCGCGGCTCCCGCACGAGGGCCCGGCCGCCCTGGAGCTGGCCGCCCACCGGCTCCCGGCCGCGACCGCCACCCTGCTCGGCGAGGACTGGTACGACGCACTGGAACTGCCCGACGGCCAGACGCTGCTCGCCGTGGGCGGCCTCACCGGGCAGGACGTGGCCGCGGACGCCGGGACGGCGACGCTGCTCGGCGCCGTGCGCGGCATGGCGATGGCCGGCACGGAGCCCGGCCGTATGCTCGCGCTGCTCAACCGGCTGCTCGCCGCCACCGCGCAGCCCGTGCTCGGCAGCGCCGTCTGCTGCCGCTACCGGCCCGGGACCCGCACCCTGCTGTGGGCGCGGGCCGGACACCCCGCCCCGCTGCTCTACCGCGACGGGACGGGGCGCGTGCTGGACGCGCCGGACACCGCCCTCCTCGGCGCCGCCACCGGCACCGGCTACGGACAGTCCGCCGTCACCCTGCGCCCCGGCGACCTCCTCCTGCTGCACACCGACGGACTGCTCCCGGGCCACGACAGGACGGCGGCCGCGGACCGGCTGCTCGGCCTCGCGCCCCGGTTCGGCCCGGCGCCCACGGCGCAGGAGTGCGTGCGCGCGGTCGCCGAGGAGTTCGGCGCGGCCGGGCGCGAGGACGACGCGTGCGTCCTCGTCGCCAAGGTGACCGGGTGAGACGTCGCCAAGGTGACCGGGTGAGGCGGACCGGCCCGCCCGAGCGGACGGCGCACAGGTCCCCTACGCCTGTGCGCCGGCCCCGCCCGGCCTGGCCCGCTGCCTGGGCAGGGCCACTCTGATCTCCTCCCGCAGCCGGCGGATCCCGGGCGAGCCGGCGTACTCGGCGGTGAGCCGGTACATCTGCTCCAGCCGGTCCCAGGTGCGACGGGAGGAGTTGGAGCCCATGGACATCAGGGCCAGCCGCGCGTACCGGTCGGCCTGTTCGGGGTCGTCGGCGATGAAGCAGGCCGAGGCCATGGAGAGATGGTCGAAGATCTTCGATCGCTCCCGTCCGTCGACGCGCAGCGCGAGGGCCTTCTCGGCGTAGTGCCGGGCGGTCCCGGCCGCGCCGGGGTCGAACTCCGCGAGGGTGCGGTAGGCCAGTGCCTGCATGCCGTACAGATCCTCGTCCTTGAAGGTCTGCATCCAGTCCGGCTGCCGCGCGTCCTGTCGGTCGGCGACGAAGAGGTCCTCCGCCTGGCCGAGCGTCCGGCGCATCGCCTGGCCCCTGCCCATCGCCGCCTGCGCCCAGGCCTCGACGGTGTGGAACATCGCCTTGGTGCGCGGCTGGAGCCCGTCCCCGGAGCCGGACTGGGCCAGCTTCATCAGGTCCAGGGCCTCGTCCGGCCGGCCGAGGTGCACCATCTGCCGGGCCGCCCGGGACAGCGCCTCGCCCGCGCGCGGCCGGTCACCGCCCTCCCGGGCGGCGTGGGCGGCGATGACGAAGTACTTCTGCGCCGTGGGTTCCAGACCGACGTCGTGCGACATCCAGCCGGCCAGGGCGGCGAGGTTGGCGGCGACGCCCCACAGGCGCCGCTGGAGATGGGGTGGATGGTGGTAGGCGAGCATCCCGCCCACCTCGTTGAGCTGGCCCACCACCGCCTTGCGCTGCAGCCCGCCGCCGCGGGCCGCGTCCCAGGCGCGGAACACCCCGACCGAGTACTCCAGGGCCTCGATCTCCTGGATGCCGACGGGAGCCGCCTCGTACCGGTCGAACCCGGCCGGGTCGGCGTGCAGTGGGTCGTCGAGGACAGGGGCGTCGGCCTTCAGGGCCGGGTCGGTGTGCAGCCAGTCGTACATGGCGCTGCTGAGTGTGGATCCCGCGGCGAGCACGGCACCCGCGCCCACCAAGCCGCGTCGGTTGAGCATGAGGTCCATTCCCGTGAATTCGGTGAGGACCTCGGCGGTCCGTTCGGGCGCCCAGGGCACGCCGTCGGGATGTTCCTCGATCCCGTCGCCCTGCCGTTTCCCCGCACGCCCGTGCCGCACCAGACCGAGGTCCTCGATGGTCACGACACGGCCGAGACGCTCGGTGAACAGGGCCGCCAGCACCCGCGGCACGGGATCGCGCGGGATCTCTCCCCGGTCGATCCACCGCCGCACCCGGGAGGTGTCGGTCGCCAGCTGCGGGTGGCCCATGGCCGCCGCCTGCCGGTTGACCTGCCTCGCGAGTTCCCCCTTCGACCAGCCGGCCAGGCCGAACAGGTCCGCAAGGCGGGTGTTGGGTCGTCCGCTCACATCAAGCCCCCAGGTTCTCGGCTGAGTTGACAGTAGTGCCGCGGAGGTTGCCGGGCGACTATTCGCCAGGGTTCGCCAGGGTCCGCCAGATGGTGTGCCACCGCTCATCGGGTGTCAGGTAGGAAAGCGCCACCCCGACCCGGTCGCCACCTCCCCGTGACGGCCGTCCGGTCGCCATGACGGGCACACTCCCCAGGGTGTGCCCGGACGGCCGGGCCGGGTGGGCGCATGCTCCGCCACCGCGCTCACGGGGCACGCCCCCGCGGGCGGGAGTGCGGAGCGCGGACGTACAGGCAGGCACAGCAGGCACACGAAGGGATCTGTCTTTCCCATGTACGCAGCTTCGTCCTCCGTGTCCGCTCCGCCCCGGCCGTTGCGCTCCCGCCCCGCGGGAGGCGGGCCGTATCTCGACCCGGGGGCGCGTCCGGGCGGCCCGGTGGCGGGCGCGGGCCGGCTCCGGCGGGTTCCGGGCCAGCCCGGGGCGCAGCCGCTCAGCGGGCGGCTCGACCTGTCCGGTCCGCAGGGCGCCCAGTTACGCACCGCGCTCGCGGCGGTGCAGCGGATCTGTCCCGAGTTCGCCCCGGTGCAGGTCCTGCGGCGCAGCGGGCGGTCGGTCCTCCTGGTCGGGACGACGGGGCGCAGCACGGCGGTCGCCAAGTGTCTCCTGGACCACTCGCCCGCCTGGGTGGAGCGGAGCCGTCAGGAAATAGCGGCTTACCGCACGTTCGTCCGGCACCGGCCGCCGGTGCGGGTGCCGAGGCTGATCGCGGCGGACCCGGACAACTGCACGCTGGTGATCGAGCGTATGGCCGGCCGGCCGGTGGCGGTCCAGCGGCATCCGGTGGAGCCGCCGCCGCGCACGGACATCCGGGCGGCGCTCGGCGCGATCTGCCGGGTGAACGGCTGGCGGCCGCCGGCGGGCACGTTCGACATGCAGCTGGACTACGCGGCCCGGATCTCCCGGTACCACGAGCTGGGCCTGCTCACCGACCGGGACCTCGGCGACCTGCAGAAGCTGCTGCACGGCATCGCCCACGAGGTGGGCCGGCACGGCATGCTCCAGTTCTGCCACGGCGACGCCCTGCCGTCCAACATCCTGCTGTCCCCGGCCGGGCCGGTGCTGGTGGACTGGGAGCACGCGGGCTGGTATCTGCCGGGCTACGACCTGGCGACACTGTGGCTGGTCCTCGGGGACGCCGCTCCGGTGGCCCGGCGGCAGATCAGCCAGATCGCCCAGTCGGCGGGCCCCGCCTCCCGGGACGCCTTCCTGGTGAACCTGATGCTCCTGCTCACCCGGGAGATCCGCACGCTCGAGACGGCCCTGCAGCGCGCGCTGCACGACGCGGCCCCGGCGGCACCGGCCCACCCGGGTGCCGTGCCGTCCGGCGAGGAACAGCGGCTGCTGCTCCGGCGGTTGCACGACGACTGCCAGATGGCCCGCAGGGCCGTCCGCGCGGCGGTCGGCACGCGCTGACGGGGACGACTGCTCCGCGGTGTGCCCCGGGCGGCGGCACACCGCGGGTCTCCGGCACAGGCCGGGCACCGACGCCACTGGTGTACGCCGGTGACGCCCCGCAGGCCCGGCCGCCGTCGCCGCGAAACCCGCCGTGACCCCTCCGCGACGTGGGACATCCCCTCCCTGACGGCATCATTGACGGATCGTCGGCCAGCCGGTAGCACTGACCCAGCCCGGCGCCGTACGCCCCGCCACGCTCCGCCCGTCACAGGAGGCCGCATTGCGAGGATCCGCCAACGACCCCTCATCCACGACCGGTTCCGGGCGTCCACGGCGGACCGCCGTCCCGCTCGCCTCCGCGGCCCTGCTGCTGCCCCTGCTCGCCGCGGCCCCGGCCCAGCCCGCCCCGGACCCTTCCGGGCACGGTCTCCAGCAGGCGTTCACCGACGCGGCGGCCGCCTACCACGTGCCGCGCGGCGTGCTGCTGGCCGTCTCCTACCTCCAGTCCCGCTGGGACGGCCACGCCGGCGCGCCGAGCGTGACCGGCGGCTACGGCCCGATGCATCTCACCGACGCCCGGACCGCGCTCGCCACCGCGGAGCACTTCGCCGACGGCACGGAGGACGCCCGGGGCGACACCGCACGCGCCGCATGGCGTCCCACGGCCGGGACGCCGGCCCCGCTGGAGTTCCCGGCCCGGCTGCGGACGCTGCCGAAGGCGGCGGAACTGACCGGCATCCCGGCCGGGAGGCTGCGCACCGACCCGGCGGCGAACGTGGCCGGCGGCGCCGCTCTGCTCGCCGCCGCGCAGCGGGAGCTGGGCGAGCCGGCGAGCACGGACCCGGCCGACTGGTACGGCGCGGTGGCCCGGTTCTCCGGCGCGGACGACACCGCGACCGCCGCGGCGTACGCCGACGACGTGTACGACGTGCTGCGCACCGGCGAGGAGCGGGTGACGGACGACGGCGAGCTGGTGACCCTGGCCGCGCGCCCGGGGCTGACCGCCGACACCGCCCAGCTGGGGCGGGCCGGCCTGCGCACGCTGTCCCGGGACGGCACCGAGTGCCCGAGGTCGGTGTCCTGCGAGTCGGTCCCGGCGCCGTACGCGGAGTTCGGCGGCGACGACTACGGCAACCACGACCTCGGCGACCGTCCGGCGTCCCAGCGCATCAAGTACCTCGTCATCCATGACACGGAGGGCACCTGGGACGGGGTCCTGAACCTCGTCCAGGACCCCACCTATGTGTCGTGGAACTACACGATCCGCTCCACCGACGGGTTGATCGCCCAGCATGTCCAGGCGAAGGATGTGGCCTGGCACGCGGGCAACTGGGACGTCAACGCCCGCTCCATCGGCATCGAGCACGAGGGTTTCCTCGCCGCTCCGGACGCCTGGTACACGGAGGCGATGTACCGCTCCTCGGCGCGGCTCGTGCGGTATCTCGCCCGGACCTACGGCATCCCGCTGGACCGCCAGCACATCCTGGGCCATGACAACGTGCCCGGACCGACCGCCTCCACGGTCCCGGGGATGCACACGGACCCGGGCCCGTACTGGGACTGGCGGCACTACTTCCGGCTGCTGGGCCATCCCTTCACGCGCACGGCCGGCAAGCACTCCGGGGTGGTGACGGTGCTGCCGGACTACGCCGCCAACCAGCCCGTCTACACCGGCTGCACGGCCAAGGGCGAGCCCTGCGCGCCCCACGGCTCCGGTGAGGTCCGGCTGTACACCGACCACGACGAGTCCGCGCCGCTGGTGAAGGACATCGGTCTGAAGACGGACCCGACCACCGGCGTCAACGACCTGTCCTCGCGGGTCTCCACCGGCCAGCAGTACGCGGTCGCGGACCGCTGGGGCGACTGGACGGCCATCTGGTACCTCGGGCAGAAGGCGTGGTTCCGCAACCCCGGCGAGAACCCGGCGGCGGTGCCCGCGCGCGGCCTCGTGGTGACACCGCGGGACGGCCTGGCGAGCGTCCCGGTGTACGGCCGTGCCTATCCGGAGAAGGCGGCGTACCCGGCGGAGGTCCCCGCCCAGTCGGTGGTGCCGCTGCCCTACACGGTCCCGGCCGGGCAGAAGTACGTGGTGGGCGACGAGCTGCCGGGCGAGTACTACTACGCGGTCACCTTCACGCCCGAGTCGCACCGGGTCGTGGTGGGCGAGGACCGGTACTACGAGATCCAGTACGGCCACCGGGTGGCGTTCGTGCGGGCCGCGGACGTGACGGTCGAGCGCGCGGCCCGCTGACCGGACGGCGGTGGCCGGGTCCCGCCGGACCCCGGCCCCGCCGGGTCTCGGCCCTGATGGGTCTCAGCCCTGCTGGAAGAGCTCCGCCGGGAGCGGCTTCAGCAGGGCGTACAGGTCGTCGGTGATGGGGCGGTCCCAGGCGGCGATGGTCACGAGGACGCCGTCGCTGCGGTCGAACTGGACGCAGGAGATCCGGCTCTCGGAGAGCTTCAGCCGCCGCACGATGAGCAGGTTGTCGCCCTGGAGCACCGGGGTGTCCTCGGTGCCGACGACGGTGACCTCCTCGTCGTTCTCCAGCGCCAGCAGCAGCTGGCCCACCTCGAAGGGGATCTCGCCCTCGGCGACCTCGCGGGCCGGGGAGCCCTCCGGGAGGTTGCCGATGATCATGGCGGGGCCGCGTCCGCCGAACAGGTCGTACCGCAGGAAGACGCCCTGGCAGGTGCCGTCCGGGGCGGGCAGCAGACCCGCGCCGAGGTTGCCCGGCCAGTCGCCCGGGTCCATGGCCAGCACGTCGAAGTCGGGTCCGGCGGGGGTCGCGCTGCGGCGGCGGAGGAACGACATGCGGCCATGGTACGTGTCCGTGCCGCGGTGGGTGAGCCGTGGGCTTCCGAAGATCGACCGGGGTCCGCCCGGCCCTCCCGGCGTCGCCGGGAGGGCGGCCGGGCGGCAAATCGCCAGGGGCCCCTCGTGTGGATCAGGCCGGATCCCGGGGAAAGACGCTAGCCCAGCGGGCAGTGGGTGAGCAGGGTGGCCGGGTCGGCGCCGGGCGGCCGGGGGACGGTGTGGCCGGCGGGCGGGGGCTCCCCCGCGCCGATCCAGCGTTCCAGGGCCGTGAACGCGGAGCGGTGGCAGGGCACCATCGGGCGCAGCCGGCCGGGGAAGGCGTCGGCCAGGGAGTCGGTGTGGGTGCCGTCCTCGATGCGGTAGTAGCGCAGCAGGGCGCCGCGGCCGGCCTCGTGGACCATGCGGGCGTAGACGTCGGAGTCCTGGCTGATCGGCAGCAGCACGTCCAGCGTGCCCTGGAGGGTGATCAGGGGCTTGCCGATGCGTCCGGTCAGGGCGATGCGGCCGACCGCGCGGTGGACTGCGGCGGGCCGGGACGCGTAGTCGTAGTCGGCGTCGCAGGTGGGTGTGCCCGGGGCGCAGTACGGCGTGCCGGCCTCGGTGTCCCCGTCGTAGCCGGGGTCGACTTCCTCGCGGTAGATGCGCTGGGTGAGGTCCCAGTAGACCTGGTGGTGGTACGGCCACAGGAACTCGGAGCCGGCCGGGAAACCGGCCCGGTGCAGTGCCGCCGCGGCCTCGGCCGACCCCGGTCCGCCGGCGGCGTAGGCCGGGTAGTGGCGCAGGGCGACGGGCAGGGAGGTGAGCGGGTTGGGGCCGGCGGAGCGCCAGAGGGTGCCCTCCCAGTCCACTCCGCCGTCGTACAGCTCGGGGTGGCGCTCCAGTTGCCAGCGCACCAGGTAGCCGCCGTTGGACAGGCCGGTGACGAGGGTGCGGGCCGGCGGGCGGCGGTAGCGCTGGGTGACGACCGCGCGGGCGGCCCGGGTGAGCTGGGTGAGGCGGGTGTTCCATTCGGCGATGGCGTCGCCGGGCCGGCGGCCGTCGCGGAAGAAGGCCGGGCCGGTGTTGCCCTTGTCGGTGGCGGCGTACGCGTAGCCGCGGTCGAGCACCCAGTCGGAGATGGCCCGGTCGTTGGCGTACTGCTCACGGATGCCCGGGGTGCCGGCGACCACGAGGCCGCCGTTCCAGTGGTCGGGCAGGCGGATGACGAACTGGGAGTCGTGCCGCCAGCCGTGGTTGGTGTTGGTGGCGGAGGTGTCCGGGAAGTAGCCGTCGAGCTGGATGCCGGGGACGCCCGTGGGCGTGGGCAGGTCCCTGGGGGTCAGGCCCGCGTAGTCGGCGGGGTCGGTGTGGCCGGAGGCGACGGTCCCGGCGGTGGTCAGCTCGTCCAGGCAGTCGGCCTGCCGTCGGGCGGCGCCGGGCACGTCCAGCCGGGCGAGGCCGGCGCAGTGGGCGTCCGCGGTGGCCGGTCCCTCGGGGGTCGCGGGGGCCGCGGTGGCCGGGGTGGTCAGGAGTGCGCAGACGGTGACGAGCGCGAGCGCGCCCGGCGTGGTGCGCCGGGCGCGGTGGTGTTCTGTTCGGTGCGGGGGCATACCGTTCCTCCGGCGGGTCTGGGGACGCGCTGGAGGCTAGAGGCGGTGTGGCGGTCGCGGACATGTGCGGGGCCACCATGATGACGGCCCGTTCCAGGGTGCCGGACACCATGGCGACCGGATGACGATCGGCCGTGAGACTCCGGGTGGCGGCGGGCGCCGACGCGTTCAGGATGGTCGTCCAGGAGCGTCGGGCGCGAGCTGTCACGCCCAGAGGTCCTGGCTCTCGCACACGTGGGCGCCCATGTTCCGCTCCATCATCCGCAGTGCCGCGTCGGCGAGGTCCCCGTGGATGTGTGCGACGGCGTCCCGGGGAACCGTCACGTCGTAGTGCCGGATGTGGGCGTCGAGAGCCGAGTAGAGCACACACTGTTCGGTCACCTGTCCGGTCAGCACGAGCCGTTCGATGCCGTGCTGTTGCAGCAGGTAGTGCAGCGGTGTCTCGAAGAAGATCGAGTGGCGGGCCTTGAGCACGAACAGGGAGTCGCTGTCGGGTTTCAGCGGGTCGACGAGGTCGGCGTGCGGGCTCGCCAGGGCGTGTTCGAGGACCTCACCATGGTGTGAGCGCCATTCGCCGAAGTTGTCGTTGACATAGACGACCGGCACGGAATGACGCCGCGCACGCTCCAGCAGGTCGGCCAGGACGGGTACGACCGACTCCGCCGACGGGAGGAGTTGCTCGGCGTCCTTGTGGTCGTACGTGTTGATCATGTCGATGACGATCAGCGCAGTCTTGCTCATTTCTTCAGAGTTCCACCGATCCGCGAGAGGTACCGTCCGACGTGGCGCCGGTTGGCAGCGGGGGCGCCGCGGCCGTCACTCCCCCGGTGGGGCCGTCACTCCTGTGGTGGGGCCGGGGGCACGACCGCGACCGGGCTCGCCGCGTGCAGCAGGACCGCCTGGGTGACCGAGCCCATCATGCGGGCCGGGGCGAGCAGCCGCCGCCGGTGCCGGCCGACGACGACGAGGTCGGCGTCCCCGGAGGCGGCGACCAGCCGGCCGGCCGCGTCGCCGGGCAGCGCCTCGGCGTCGGCGCGGACCTCCGGGTGCCGCTCGCGGTGGGGGGCGAGAAAGCCCTCGGCGAGGGTCCGGATCTCGTGCGCGACCGCCTCCTGGTCGACCAGGGGCGGCACCGGCTGGCCGGGCGCGGACCAGGTAGGTACCGGCCACGGGTAGGCAGCGATCACCTGGAGCCGGGCGGCGCGTCCGGCGGCCTCGGCGAAGGCGAAGGCGAGCACGCCGTCGTCGGGGCTTTCGGCGTGCAGGCCGACGACGACCCGGGGCCCGGGCCCGGCGGTCGTCTCCCCGTGCACCTCGCGGCCGGGCGGCGGTACGACGACCACCGGGCAGGCGGCGTCCCGGGCGACGGCGAGGCCGTTGGAGCCCAGCAGCAGACTGGCGAACCCGCCGCGGCCCCGCGATCCGAGCACCAACAGCTCGGCTTCCCGGCCCAGTTCGGGCAGGACGGCGCCGGGGACGCCCGCCAGGGCGACGTATTCCGCGGCCGGCTCCCCGGCCCCTTCCCCGGTGCCGTTCCCGAGCCGGGCGCGCACCTCGTCGAGCACCGGATCACCCTCCGCCTCGGGCGGCGGTCCGGCGACCAGCACATCGGACTGGCCCCAGGCCGCGTACTGCCGCACGTGCACCACGCGCAGCGGTGCCCGGCGACGGCGGGCGGCGTCCAGCGCCCAGTCCAGGGCGCGCAGACTGTCCGCGGACCCGTCGACCGCGGCGATGACCGGTGCAGCGCTCATGCTTCCTCACCTCCGGAGCGGGGACTTCCCCGTGCTGGGGCCAGCCTCGCTCAGGTCCGGCTCCCGCCGGGCGCCGCCGGGCGCGTGTCCGGAAATCCGCCGGGAACACACCCCGGTTCAGGTGAGGGACGGCCAGGGTCCCGGGCGGGGGCGCGGCGGGCGGCTCAGGTGAGGTCGAACTCGCCTTCCCGGGCGCCGGAGACGAAGGCGCCCCACTCGGCGGGCGTGAAGATCAGGGAGGCGCTCTCCGGCCGGCGGCCGTTGCGCATCGCGATGAAGCCCTCGACGAAGGCGATCTGGACATCGCCCAGCCCTCGGCTGCTGGACTGCCACTCGGCCTTGCTGAGATCCAGCTCCGGCTTGTCCCAGCCCGCGAGCCGCTGCTGCTGGGTGGTGCTCTCGGCCACGTCCGTGCTCCTCCCGGTTCGTCGTCCGCGGGCCAGCCTAGCGACCGGTCGCTACGGCCGACAGGGCACGTGGGCGCGGTCTTTCCGGCGGTCCGGCGGGACGTGCGCGGCCGGTCCGCCCGCGTCCCGTCACGCGGACCCCCGCCCCGGCGGCCCGCGCCCGCCTCCCGAGGGCGCCGCATACCGGCTGCCACGGATCGCGGGGCCGGTGAGCGGCACCGGTCCGGGGCCTGCTGCCCGGCCGTTCCCGGCGGAGGCCCGTTCCCGGCGGAGGGCCGTTCCCGTCAGGGGCCCGTTCCCGTCAGGGGCCCGTTCCCGTCAGGGGCCCGTTCCCGTCAGGGGCCCGTTCCCGTCAGGGGCCCGTTCCCGTCGGACTGCGGCGGGACCGCTCAGGCGGGGTTCAGGAAGGCGAGTGTCCGGTGGCGGAACGTTTCCGGGTCGTCCAGCCAGGGGTAGTGGGCGGCGCCGGACTGGACGGTCCACTCGGCGTGCGGGAAGGCGCGGGCGGTGCGGCGGGCGAGGTCCGGGCACGGGCCGCCGTCGAGGGCGCCCGCGTACACGAGGACCGGCGCGGGCAGGGCGGCGAGGGCGGCCCGGGTCTCGCGCGGGGTGAAGGCGCCCTCGGCGAAGTAGCGCTCGCCCGCCTCCTCGTTGGTCTGGCCGACCTCGGCGGCGGTGTGGGCCCGGGCGGTGTCGTCCCAGCGGCCGTGGAAGAACGGCAGGAACACGTCGTCGAAGTCCGCCCGTCCGGCGAGCCAGGCCCGGAAGGCCGGGAACGCGTCCGCGAACCACGGCTCGTGCGCGCGCAGCCGGGCCGCGGCCAGCCGCTCCTCGGGCGTGGCCCGCAGGCCCAGTGCGGACGGTTTGGGAGTGATCAGCAGCAGCCGGCGTATCCGGTGCGGGTGGCGGGCCGCGTAGAGCATCGCCAGGGCGGCACCCGCCGAGTGGGCGAGCAGATCCATGTGTTCCAGACCCATGTGGTCCCGCCATACCTCCACGTCCTCGACCATCCGGTCGCAGCGGTAGGTGTCCGGGTCCGCCGGCACCGCCGAGTCACCGGTGCCCCGCAGGTCGAGCAGGGCCAGGCGGCGGTGCGCGGTGAGGCCGCCGAGGTCCCCGAGGTAGGCGGAGGCCCGCAGGGGGCCGCCGGGCAGCACGGCGAGCGGCTCGCCCGTGCCGCGCAGGTGGTAGGCCAGCCGGGTCCCGTCGGCCGCGGTGAAGGTGGGCATGCGGTGATCCTTCCGGCGCCCCCGGCCGCTCGCAACGTGTTCCGCCGGAAATCCCGCCCGCCTCTTGCCCGGAGGCGCGACCGCCTGCGTTACTGACCCCAGCACGGACCGAATGATCGGTCGCCCGGTATGTACGGATGGTGAGGGAGGCGTCGCGATGGCGGAGGTGGCGGACCTGCTCGACGCGGGCGAACGGCTCGGGGCGGACGAGCTGCGGGCGGTGCAGCTGGAGCGGCTGCGGGCCTCGCTGCGGCACGCCTACGAGCACGTGCCGTTCTACCGGGACTCCTTCGACCGGGCCGGGGTCCGCCCGGAGGACTGCCGTACGCTCGCCGATCTGGCCCGCTTCCCCTTCACCGGCAAGGCCGACCTGCGGGCGAACTACCCGTACGGCATGTTCGCCGTGCCCCGGGAGAGGATCCGCCGGCTGCACGCCTCCAGCGGCACCACCGGGCAGCCCACGGTGGTCGGGTACACGGACCGCGACCTCTCCCTGTGGGCCGACCTGGTGGCCCGGTCGATCCGGGCGGCCAGCGGCCGGCCCGGCGACATCGTCCATGTGGCGTACGGCTATGGCCTGTTCACCGGTGGCCTGGGCGCCCACTATGGCGCCGAACGCCTGGGCTGTACGGTCATCCCGGCGTCCGGCGGGATGACGGCCCGGCAGGTGCGGCTGATCCTGGATCTGGAGCCGTCCGTCATCATGGTGACCCCGTCCTACATGCTCACGCTGCTGGACGAGTTCGAGCGGCAGGGCGTGGATCCTCGGGCCACCTCGCTGCGGGTCGGTGTCTTCGGCGCCGAGCCGTGGACCGAGGCGATGCGGCGGGAGATCGAGGAGCGGTGCGGGATCGACGCCCTCGACATCTACGGGCTGTCGGAGGTGATGGGTCCCGGTGTCGCCCAGGAGTGCGCGGAGACGAAGGACGGCCTCCATGTGTGGGAGGACCACTTCTACCCGGAGGTGGTGGACCCGGTCACGGGCGAGGTGCTGCCGGAGGGTGAGCGGGGCGAGCTGGTCTTCACCTCGCTGACCAAGGAGGCCATGCCGGTCATCCGGTACCGGACGCGGGACCTGACCCGGCTGCTGCCGGGCACGGCACGGGCGTTCCGGCGGATGGAGAGGATCACCGGACGCAGCGACGACATGGTGATCCTGCGCGGGGTCAACCTCTTCCCGACCCAGATCGAGGAGATCGTGCTGCGCACGCCCGGAGTGGCGCCGCACTTCCAGCTGCGCCTGACCCGGCAGGGCCGCCTCGACGCGCTGACGGTCCGCGCCGAGGCCCGCCCGGACGCGCCGCCGCAGGTACGGGAGGCGGCGGCCCGGACCATCGTCGCGGCGGTCAAGGACGGCATCGGGGTGTCGGTGGACGTGGAGATCGTGGAGCCCGAGTCGCTGGAGCGTTCGGTGGGCAAGATCCGCCGCATCGTGGACCTGCGGCAGCGGGCGACGGAAGGGTAGGCGCACGCGCCAGAGCGCGCGGCGCCCCCGCTCCCCCGCCCGTCCCGCCGGGCACCGCTCAGGGCACCCGGCTCGGTGGCACCGGGGCCGCGGCCGGTGCGGCCGACGCCCGGGGTCTGGTCAGATGCCGGGCGAGGGCCAGGACGGCGCCGAGGGCGACCAGCGTCGCCACGCCCGGCCAGCCGAACCGGCCGTACGCCCGGACCCCGAGCCAGGACCCGGCGCTGCCGCCGAGGAACGCGCAGGTCATATAGGCGGTGTTGACGCGGGCCCGCGCGTCGGGGCGCAGCGCGAAGTTGCGGGCCTGGTTGGCGACCTGGCCGCTCTGCACGGCCACGTCCAGGAGCAGCATGCCGCCGGCCAGGACGACCAGTCCGGCGGTGCCGCCCATGCCGCCGAGGACCAGCGCTCCGGCCGAGCCGATCACCCCGAGCAGGCACCACAGGCTCACCGCGTCCGGTCCCCGCCGGTCCGCCGCGCGTCCGGCGAGCGGTGTGCAGAACATGCTCGCGGCACCCACCAGTCCGAGCACACCCACGGTCTGGGCACCCATGCCGTACACCGTTCCGGTCACCAGCAGGGTGAGCGCGGTCCAGGCGGCGCTGAAGCCGCCGAAGACGGCCGCCTGGTAGAGGCAGGAGCGCCGTAGAGCGGGTTCCTCGCGCAGCAGCCGCAGCGGGGCGGATATCAGGCGTGGATACGGCTCCCGGGAGGAAGGTGTGGTGTCCGGCACCACCCGGGTGAGCAGCGCCGCCAGGCCGAGCAGCAGTGCGGCGGCGACGAGGTAGGGGGCGCGCCAGCCCAGCCACTGGCCGAGGGTGCCGCTGAAGGTGCGGGCGAGCAGGATGCCGCCGATGAGCCCGCTGAGCAGCGTGCCGGTGACGGCGCCGCGCCGTGCGGCGGGGACGAGTCCGGCGGCCATCGGGATGATGATCTGTGGGACGACCGTGGTGACGCCGGTGAGCGCGCTGGCGGCGATCAGGACGGGCAGGGCCGGCGCGGCACCGGCGGCGAGCAGGCCGGCCGCGGTCAGCGCGAGCAGGGTGACGATCAGCCGGCGGTGCGGCAGCCGGTCGCCGAGCGGCACCAGCAGGAAGATGCCGCCCGCGTAGCCGAACTGGGCCGCGGTCACGACGAGGGCCGCGTCGCCGGCCGGGACGCGCAGGTCGGCGGCGATCAGCGAACTGATCGCCTGCGGGAAGTAGATGGTGGCGACACTCACTCCGCAGGCGAGTGCCAGCACCAGGATCACCCGGCGGGGCGGGGCCGGCGGTTCGGGGGACGCGGACACACGGACACCTCTCCGGGAACCGGTTTGAGCGGTTCCCGAACGGTACCAGTCAAACCGGTTCCCGGTAGGCTGCGAAGGTGTCGACGACCATCCGCTTCCGCCAGGGCGCCGGACGCCTGTGCCTGGACTTCGCCCGGACCCTGCGCTACCGGGGCACGGACGGGGCCGTGGAGGAGCTGCCCGACGCCGAGGCCTTGGCGGCCTGGGTGCGGCAGTGCGGCCCCTGTCCCGCCGGGCCCGGTGACGCCACGCCCGGTCTGGTGCCGGAGGCGCAGGAACTGCGCGAGGCGGTGCACCGGCTGATCGGCGCCGCCCGCACCGGCCGGACACCGGACGCCCGGACCCGCGCCCTGGTCAACGCGGCCGCGGCCCGTCCCGTGCCCGTGCCCGCGCTCACCGCTTCCGGCCGGCTGACCTGGCACACCGGCGACCCGGTGCGCGCCACGCTGGCCCTCGTCGCCCGGGACGCGCTGGACCTGGTCGCCTCGCCGGCCGTGGACCGGGTGCGCGACTGCGCCGCGGCGGCGTGCGGAGCGCTCTTCCTCGACACCTCCCGCCCGGGCACCCGGCGCTGGTGCTCCATGGACACCTGCGGCAACCGGGCGAAGAAGGCGGCGCTGCGCCAGCGGACCACCGGGTGACCGCGCCCGGCCACTCCTGACCGCACCTGACCGCAGCACCGTATCGACGTATCCCGAATCGACGGCCGGGCCTATACTCGCCTCATGACGGACACCGCCGCAACCCCGGACCCCGACCTGGTCAACGCGCTGCGGGCGCTGTCCAACCCGATACGGCTCCAGATGCTGCGCTGGCTGCGCGAGCCCGAACGGCACTTCCCGATGGAGGCGGCCATCGCCGACCCGGCCGAGGTGGGTGTGTGCGTGAGCCACATCCAGGCGAAGGCGGGCCTGGCCCAGTCCACCGTGTCGACCTATCTCGCCGAGCTCCAGCGGGCGGGCCTGGTCCGGGCGACCCGTGTGGGCAAGTGGACCCACTACAAGCGGGACGAGGAGCGCATCGCCGCCCTCGTCGCGGAGTTGGGCCGGACGCTCTAGAACCCCCTGGCAGGTCCCTCCCGTGGACACTCCTTGCGCTTCATGTCGAGATTCTGCGATATTACGATTCTCCGATTGGCCCACCCTGCTAGGGAGCACACCGATGGACCTCGGCACGTTCGGGATCTACACCTTCGACTTCGAATTCCAGCCGGCCGCCCAGATCCGTGACTCCCTCGCGGAGCTGGAGGAGCTGGGCTGGCGGGCGCTGTGGGTCCCCGAGGCGCTCGGCCGGGACGCGTTCACCCACGCCGGCTTCCTGCTCGCCTCCTCCAGCCGGCTGACCGTGGTCAACGGCATCGCCCGCATCTGGTCCCGGGAGGCCCTCTGGGCCAAGGGCGCGTCGCTGCTGCTCGCGGACGCCTACCCGGGCCGGCACATCGTCGGCCTGGGCTTCGGCGGCGATCCCCGGCCGGGCGTGAAGCCGCTGGCCGCCATGAACGCCTACCTGGACGAGCTGGACGGCCCGGAGACGCCCAATCCGCGCCCGGCGGCCCCGGTGCGGCGGCTGCTCGCCGCGTACGGGCCGAAGATGCTGGAGCTGGCCCGGGAGCGCGCCGAGGGGGCCCACACCTACAAGGTGAACACCGCCCACACCGCGCAGGCCCGGGAGATCCTCGGCCCGGACGCCTTCCTGGCCGTCGAGCACGCCGTCCTGCCGGAGGCCGACCCGGTCCGGGCCCGCGCCCTCGCCCGCGAGCACCTGCACGGCTACCTCCAGACGCCGTACAACGTCGCCAAGTTCCGCCGGCTGGGCTACACGGACGACGACCTGTCCGGTGGCGGCAGCGACCGCTTCGTGGACGACCTGGTGTTCTGGGGCGACACCGACACCATCGCGCGCAAGCTGCGCGGCCACCTCGACGCAGGCGCCGACCATGTGGCCGTGCAGGTGGTCGGGGTCGAGCCGGGCGCGTCGACGCTGCCGCACTGGCGGACGCTGGCCGGCGCGCTGCTGTCCGACGACGACCGCGGCTGAGCACCACCGGACCGCGCGCACCCGGCCGGTGAATCGCACGCGCCCAGGCGGCGGACGGGCGCGGCTAGCCGCCGGACCACACGCACCCGGCCGGCGGACCGGGCGCGGTTAGCCGCCGAACCGGGTGCGCAGCTCGCGTTTGAGGATCTTCCCGCTGGCGTTGCGGGGCAGCTCGCCGACGAACAGGACCCGTTTGGGTGCCTTGAACGGGGCGATGCTGTCCTTCACGTGTGCGATGAGCTGCTCCTCCGTCACCTCGCCGCGCGGGACGACGACCGCCGTGACGGCCTCGATCCACCGCTCGTCGGGCAGACCGATCACGGCGGCCTCGGCGACCGCCTCATGGGTGTAGAGGGCGTCCTCGACCTGGCGCGAGGCCACCAGCACGCCGCCGGTGTTGATGACGTCCTTCACCCGGTCCACGATCGTGAAGTAGCCCTCGGCGTCCCGCACCGCGAGGTCGCCGGAGTGGAACCAGCCGCCCCGGAAGGCCTCGGCGGTCTCCTCGGGCCTGTCCCAGTAGCCCTCGCACAACTGCGGTGAGCGGTAGACGATCTCACCGGGCGTGCCGGCGGGCACCTCCGCGCCGCTCTCGTCCACCACCCGGGCCTCGACGAACAGGACGGGACGCCCGCAGGAGTCCGGCCGCCCCTCGTGCTCCTCCGGACCGAGGACCGTGGCCAGCGGGCCGATCTCGCTCTGCCCGAAGCAGTTGTAGAAGGCGAGTCCGGGCAGGCGCTCGCGCAGCCGCCGCAGCACCGGGACCGGCATCACCGACGCGCCGTAGTAGGCCTTGCGCAGCCCGGACAGGTCCCGGGTGGGGAAGTCGGGGCGGCCCGCCAGGGCGATCCAGACCGTCGGCGGCGCGAACAGGCTGTCCACGCGGCCCGCTTCGATCAGGTCGAACAGCAGGTCGCCGTCGGGCGCGTCGAGGATCAGGTTGGTGGCGCCGACCGCCAGGCCGGGCAGCAGGAAGACGTGCAGTTGCGCGGAGTGGTAGAGCGGCAGGGAGTGCGCGGGGCGGTCGCCCGCGCTCAGGTCGAGCGCCGTGATCGCGCTCAGGTACGCGTGCACCAGCGCCCGGTGCGTCATCATCGCGCCCTTGGGCAGAGCGGTCGTACCGGAGGTGTAGAGCAGTTGCGCCAGGTCCTCGCCGCGGGGCTCGGGGCCGTCGTACGGCGTGGCCCGCGGCAGCCGGGCGAGCAGGCTGTCGCCGGTGTCGCGCAGCGGCAGTGTCCGTGCGCCGTCCGGGAGCCGTCCGGCGAGGTCCGGGTCGGCGAGGACCAGGGAGCTGCCCGACTGGCCGAGCAGATAGGCCAGGTCGGCACCGACGAGGCCGTGGTTGACCGGCACGTGGACCAGGCCCGCGCGGGCGCAGGCGAGGAAGGCGATCAGACAGGCGTCGGAGTTGCGGCCGTAGACGGCGACCCGGTCGCCGGGCGTGAGGCCCTCGGCGAGCAGCAGGGTGGCCGCCCGGGAGACGGCGTCGTCCAGTTCCGCGTACGTCCAGGCGCGTTCGCGGTACTCCACCGCGACGCGCGCCGGGGTGCGGCGGGCGCTGCGCCGCAGCACCCCGTCGACCGTGCTGCCGTGTCCCTGGCTCATGAGTGCCGATCCTCGGCCCGCCGGCCGGACCGGTCAAGCATCCCGGCGTCGCCCGCCGGCCGGGCGGCGGGCCGGAACCCGTGACCGATGCCCCCGGCCGCGCGTGACGGCCCGCCACCCGGGTGCGCGGCACCCGCCGGGCGTGCCCGAAGACCACGGCCTTGTCCGGAAGCGTCCCCGGCCCGCGCCCCGTTGACACGCTCCCCGTCCGACAGGAAAGTTTCACCGGCAGGGCAAGTCCCGAAAGATACTTTCAGGCGGGAGGCCGCACCATGACGGACGACCTGGCAGGCGGACGAGGGGGCGGGCCGAGCCGGCGCCGGCTCGTCGCGGGCTCCCTGGCCGCGGGCGGCGCGTTCGCGCTCGGCGCCCTCCCCGCGCATCCAGCCGCCGCGGCCGCCTCGGACCGCCGCCCCACCCTGCGCCACGGCTCGCCCGAGCGCGCCGGACTGCTCCCGGCCCACCTGCGGCAACTCGTCGCGGACGCCGAGGCGTTCCTCGGCCCGTCCCCGCGGCACCCCTGGTACGCGGGCGCCGTCCTGCTCGCCGGGCGCGGCGGCACCGTGGCCCTGCACGAGCCGATCGGCACGGCGGTGCGCTACGCGGCGTACGACGAGAAGACCGACAGCGGTGTGGAGTTCCCGCCCGACCGGCAGCTCCCGACGACCCGTGACACGGTGTTCGACCTGGCCTCCGTCTCGAAACTGTTCACCTCGCTCCTGGCCGTGCAGCAGATCGAGCGGGGCGCCCTGGACCTCGGCGGGACCGTCGCCTCGTACCTCCCGGACTTCGGACGCGCCGGCAAGGGCGAGGTGACCGTCCGTCAGCTCCTCACCCACACCTCGGGCCTGCGCTCCTGGCTGCCGCTGTACGAGGAGCCGTCGTACGAGGGGAAGCTGGAACGGATCTGGAACGAGCCGCCGCTGCACCCGCCCGGCACCGCCTATCTGTACTCGGACCTGAACCTGATCACCCTGCAACTCGTCCTGGAGCGGATCACCGGACGCGCGCTGGACGTACTGCTGCGCGACGAGATCACCGGCCCGCTCGGCCTGGACAGCACCCGCTACAACCCGCCCGCCTCCTGGAAGCGGCGGATCGCGGCCACCGAGGACGCGCGCCCGCCCTGGTCCGGGCTCGACCGCGGCCTGGTGTGGGGCGAGGTGCACGACGAGAACGCCTACGGCCTGGGCGGCGTCGCGGGTCACGCGGGCGTGTTCTCCTGCGCCTGGGACCTCGCGGTCCTCGGCCGGACGCTGCTCAACGGCGGCTCCTACGGCCGGACGCGCATCCTGCGGCCCGAGTCGGTGGACCTGATGTTCACCGACTTCAACACGGCTTTCCCCGGCGACGAGCACGGCCTCGGCTTCGAGCTGTACCAGCACTGGTACATGGGCGCGATGGCCACCCCGCGCACGGCCGGCCACACGGGTTTCACCGGCACCTCGCTCGTGCTCGACCCCACGACCGACTCCTTCCTGATCGTGCTCGGCAACTCCGTGCACCCGGTGCGGACCTGGCGTTCCGGCTCCGCGCCCCGGGTCGCCACCGCGAACCGGCTCGCCCGCGCGGTGCCGGTGCGTCCGGCCCGGGGCCGTAC
Source organism: Streptomyces sp. NPDC017095 (assembly GCF_044332325.1). Taxonomy (NCBI): domain Bacteria; kingdom Bacillati; phylum Actinomycetota; class Actinomycetes; order Kitasatosporales; family Streptomycetaceae; genus Streptomyces; species Streptomyces sp. NPDC017095. The sequence goes on along the minus strand of NZ_JBIROU010000012.1, from coordinate 222,073 downwards.
CGCCTGGTTCTCCGGGATGGCGGGCGGCACGGCCGCGACGCTCACGCTCCCGGCGCTGGACACCGCCCCGGGTCCGGCCCGGCTGCGCTGCGCCCTGTGGTGGGACACCGAGCCGGGGTCCGACCCGGTGTCCCTGGAGTGCTCGACGGACGGCGGCACCACCTGGCGGCCGGTCCCCTTCACCACCAGCCGGCACGGCGCGGACCCCGAGGAGCACCCGGCGGGCACGGTCACCGGCTGGTCGGGCCGGGTCTGGCACCGGGTGACCGCGCCGCTGCCGGCCGGCCGCCTGGTGCTGCGCTGGCGCTACACCACCGACGCGCTGTACGTCGGCCGGGGCGCGTACGTGGACGCGCTGCGCGTCGAGTCGGCCGGCGCGGTGCTCTTCGACGGCGCCCGCCCGGCGGACACGGCGCGGATCACGTCCGCGGGCTGGCAGCTCTCGGCCGACTGAGCACGGCGGGCGGCCGGCATCCGGTCCGGTTCCGGGCGGGCCGGTGGTCAGCCGCCCGAGCAGACGGTGCCGTTGAGACGGAAGACCGTCGGATCGGGGTTGGGTCCGTCGTTGGCGCCGACGAACCCGAAGGACGCGGTCGAGCCGCCGTCCGGGGCCAGCGGGCCGGCGCCGTCGGGGGCGGTCACCCGCACGTGTGTGCCGCTCTGGTGGAACGTGGCGTTCCAGCCGGAGGACACCGACTGACCGGCGGTCGGCCAGTCCCAGTCGACGGTCCAGCCGGTGATCGGGGTGTCCGCGAGGTTGCGGACGGTGACCGTGGCCACGAAGCCGTTGCCCCAGCCGGTGTCGCGGTGGTAGGTCACCGCGCAGGCGGCGTTGGGCGGGGTGCCGGTGGTGAAGGTCAGCGGAACGGACGGGGCGGAGAGCCGGCCCGAGGTGTCGGCCGCGAGCACGTTGACCGTGTGGGTGCTGCCCGGGGGCAGGTTCCGCAGGGTGACGGACGTGCCGGTGGTCTCCCCGGTCAGGCGGGTGTGCGTGCCGTCGCGCTCCTGGACCAGATAGCGGGCGGCGCCCGTCGCGCCGTCCCAGGACAGGCGTGCGGTGGTGTCGGTCACGGCCTCCAGCCGGGGTGTGCCCGGGGTCGCGGCGGCCGAGGCGCCGGGTCCGGTGCCGGCCTGCGGGGTGAGGGTGACGGTGAGCAGCCCGTAGGGCTCCACGGTGACCCGGGAGGCGGACGCTGTCCCGCCGGTGACCTCGGTGATGTCGCTGTCGCCGCGGGCGTAGCGGCTGACCCGGGGTGCGGCGGCGGACGGGGTGAAGCCCGTGTAGCCGAGGTCCACGGTCCGGGCGGCGTCCGGGTTCTTGTTGACGAGCAGGACGCTCAGGCGCCCGTCGCGGCGGAGTACGGCGTGTGCCGAGACGTCCTGCGCGGAGGATTCGGCGGCGACCATGGTGTCGCCCGCGGTGCCCAGTTCGCTGGTCATCTTCATGCCGTAGTAGGGGTGGAACGGTGTGTTCGGCGCGGGTTCGCAGACGTCACCGGTGCAGGCACCGCTGGAGAGCATGCCCATGTCGCCGTAGTCGGTCTCGCCGTCGACGGTCGTGATCTGGCCGGCGCCGTTGTGGGTGTCCCACCAGTCCACGGTGAACACGCCGTTCTCCAGTGCCGTCATGAACGCGTCGGCGGCGAACAGGCCGTTGGGGCGGGCGGTGAGCCGGGCGCCGCCGGTGTTGGTGTTGATCTCGGTGAGGGCGATGCCGATGCGCGGTGAGTCGGGGCCCGCGTACCGGTCGAGCTGGCTGCGCACCTCGCGCAGTTCACCGGGCAGCCTAGCCAGCCGGGCCGTGGCGTCCTCGGCGGTGGTGTCGGATCCGCCCGCGTACCAGTGCACGCTCACGAAGTCGACGACGTCGGTCACCTGGGAGAGCACGGTGTGGTTCCAGTCGCCGGCGTCGCCCTCGCCGACCACGCCGTCCGGCCACTCGCCCGGAGCGGTGAGGACCGCGCCGATCTTGACGGTGGGGTCGACGGCCTTCATCGCCTTGGCGTAGGCGCGGACCTGACGGGCGTACTCCTGCGGGCTCTTGTCCGCGTGCTCGTCGTGCTCCCAGCCGCTGCCGTAATGGCCGTTGCCGTAGATCTCGTTGCCGATCTCCCAGTACTTCGCGCCGTAGTTCTTGGTGATGTTCGCGTACCTGACCCAGCCGGCCGCCTCCTCGGGCGTGCCCGAGCCGTAGTTGGCGATCAGGATCGGCTGTGCCCCGGTGGCGCGGACGGTGCCCATGAAGGAGTCGAAGCCGGTGCCCGGGGCGACGTATCCCCCGGGCGCCGTGTGGGTCTCCCAGTGGTAGATGTCGGCGTAGGAACCGCCGGGGTAGCGCATCGTGCCGACGTCGGCCGCCTTCATCAGGCGGGCGACCTCGGGATCGTTCATGTGCGCGTCCCAGATGGCGGTGTTGACGCCGCGGGCGGTGCCGGACAGCCGGCCCAGTGCCGCCTGGGCGTTGACCTGGACGGCGACGTCCGCGGCGGCCGCCGCCCGCTGGGGTGCGGCGGGGGCGGCGCCGGCCAGCGGGGGCAGCAGGGCGAGCGCGGCGGCCAGCACGGTCGCGCCCCGTACGAGGGGCCGGAGCCCCCGGGCACCGGCCGGCCGGCCGGTTCTGGGCAGTGGTGGCATGCGAGTCCTCCCTCGTGGGCCCGGCGGCGCGGCGGGTGCCGGACGGTACCGCCGGACGGGCGGTGTGACGGCGCGGCGGCGGGACGTTCCGCGCCGGACACGGAAAGGCGGAGCGTGGGACGCGTGCGGTGGTGCGCGTGGGCATGGGACGCCTGCGGTGGTGCGTGTGCGGGCCGGGCGGCCGGAACCCGACGGTGGGAGCGCTCCCATGATGAGAGGGGGGTGACGTCCTGTCAACGCCCGGGAACAGTGCGGATCGAGAGGGAGCGGCCAAGCGGGTTCAGTCCCGTTCCAGGACCGCCATCGCCGCGTTGTGGCCCGGTACCCCGCTCACCCCGCCGCCGCGTGCCGCGCCCGCGCCGCACAGCAGGACGTTGGGGTGGGCGGTCTCCACGCCCCAGCGACCGGTGTCCGGCTGGGCGTAGGGCCAGGACAGGGGGCGGTGGAAGATGTTGCCGCCCGGGAGGCGCAGGTCCCGTTCGAGGTCCAGCGGGGTCCTCGCCTCGATGCAGGGGCGGCCGTCGGCGTCGGTGGCCAGGCAGTCGGCGAGGGGTTCGGCGAGGTGGGTGTCGAGTTCGGCGAGGGTGGCGGCCAGCAGTTCCTCGCGGGCGGCGTCGTTGTCCCGGTCGAAGAGGCGGGCCGGGGTGTGCAGGCCGAACAGGGTGAGCGTCTGGTAGCCGCGCCGGGCGAGGTCGGGGCCGAGGACGGTGGGGTCGGTCAGGGAGTGGCAGTAGATCTCCGACGGCGGGGACCCGGGGAGCCGGCCGGCGGCGGCCTGGGCGTGCGCGGTGGCCAGTTGCCGGTAGCCCTCGGCGACGTGGAAGGTGCCGGCGAAGGCCTCGCGGGGGTCGGTGCCCAGGTCGCGCAGCCGGGGCAGCCGGGTGAGCAGCATGTTGACCTTGAGCTGGGCGCCTTCGGCGGGCTCGGGCGGCGCGGCGCCGGTGAGGGCGGCCAGTTCGTGCGGGGAGGCGTTGACCAGGACGTGCCGGGCGGCGGCGGTGCCCTCGCCGTCGGCCGTGCGGTAGGTGATCTCGGCGTGGCGCCCGTCGGTGTCGATCCGGGTCACCTCGTGCCCGGTGGCCAGACGCGCCCCCGCCGAACGGGCCGCCGCCGCGAGCGCGTCGGTGAGCGCGCCCATGCCGCCGACGGGCACGTCCCAGGCTCCGGTGCCGCCGCCGATGACGTGGTAGAGGAAGCAGCGGTTCTGGGCGAGGTCCGGGTCGTGGGCGTCGGCGAACGTGCCGATGAGCGCGTCGGTGAGGACGACGCCCCGGACCAGGTCGTCGGCGAACGTCTTCTCCACGACGACGCCGAGCGGCTCCTCGAACAGGGCTCGCCAGGCGGTCTCGTCACCGACGCGGCGGCGCAGCGCGTCACGGGTGGGCAGCGGTTCGGTGAGCGTGGGGAAGACGCGCTGGGCGACGTGGCGCGTCATGCCGTAGAACCGCTTCCAGGCCGCGTACTCGCCGTCGCCGCCGGTCAGCCGGGCGAACGCCTCCCGGGTGCGCTGCTCGCCGCCGCCGACGAGCAGGCCCGTGGGCCGTCCGGCGCGCTCGGCGGGGGTGTACGAGGAGATGGTGCGGGCGCGGACCCGGAAGTCCAGCCCGAGATCGCGCACGATCTTCGGCGGGAGCAGGCTGACCAGGTAGGAGTACCGGGACAGCCGGGCGTCGATCCCGGCGAACGGGCGGGTGGAGACGGCCGCGCCGCCGGTGTGGTCCAGCCGCTCCAGCACCAGCACGGAGCGGCCGGCCCGGGCCAGGTAGGCGGCGGCGACCAGGCCGTTGTGGCCGCCGCCGACGATCACGGCGTCGTAGGCGCGGCCTGTCTCGTTCGCGGGCATGGTTCTTCGTAGCACGCGGCCGTTCACGACGGCCAGGGGCGGGGTTCCGGCCAGGTCACCGCCTCGCTCCGCCCGGTGCCGGACGCGCGTGCGGGCCGAGGCGGGCCATCGCGCGCAGGATGTGCTTCGGCGGGAGCTGCCAGCGCACCCGGGCGGGTATCGCGCGCAGTACGGCGCCCGTGGCGCGCAGGGCGCGGGTGACGGCGGCGGGCGGCGGGGCCGGCCGGCCGTACAGCTCGTGGGCGTACGGCGGCAGGGAGGCGTAGGCCAGCCGGGCCACGTGCCGCCACAGCAGCTCGCGCGCCGGGACGAGGAGCGGGTGGACGGGCGGGCGGCGCAGGAAGGCGTCCACTTCGCGGGCCTCGGGGCCGGCGGCGAGGTCCGGGCGTACCTTCTCGAAGTAGGCGGCCAGTTCGGCGCGGTTCGCCGGCACGGCCCGCGGGTCGAGCCCCACGAGCCGGGCGCTCGTCCGGTGCTCGGCCAGATACCGGTCGGCCTGGGCGTCGGTCAGCGGCACGCCCGAGCGGCGCAGGACGTGCAGATAGGAGCCGATCTCCGCGCAGTGCACCCAGAGCAGCAGCGCGGGCTCGTCGAGGCGGTAGCGCTCCCCGGTGTCCGGGTCGGCCGCCGTCAGCGCGGCGTGGATCCGGCGCACCCGGGCACCGGCCTGCTCGGCCGCCCGCGTGGTGCCGTACGTCGTCGTCCCGACGAAGTCCGCGGTCCGCATCAGCCGCCCCCACGCGTCCCGCCGGAAGTCGGAGTTCTGGAGCACGCCGCGGACGGCACGGGGATGCAGGGCCTGGAGGTACAGCGCGCGCACGCCGGCGACCCACATCATGGGGTCGCCGTGCAGCTGCCAGGTCACCGAGTCGGGGGTGAACAGCCCGGGGTCCGCCATGTGCGCAGTATGACCCACGGGGCGCGGCGGACTGCCAGGGGCCCGTAGCACCTACTGGAGCACTTCGAGGAAGCCCGCGCAGGCGTCGGCACAGGCGCGGCAGGTGGCCGCGGCCGACTCGGCGCCGGGGAGCCGGTCGAAGGCGAGGGCGCACTCCAGACAGACGGAGCGGCACCAGTCCACCCGGACCCGGATGCCCTCCTCGTCCTGCTGGTTCTCCTCGCACAGCACCCGGCAGGTGGCGTCGCACGCCTCGGCGCACATGATGCCCAGCCGGCGCACGCGCTCCTGGCCCTCGGTGCCGTCCGGGTCGACCAGGCTCGCCCGCACGGCGCAGGCCCGGGCGCACTCCGTACACGCCTGGGCACAGGTGAAGCGGTCCTCTAGGAACCGGTACAGCTGCTGGGAAGTCGGCGATGTCACAGGGGGCGGGTAGCCGGGGCGGGCGGCCGCAAACCCTCCACCCCTCATCCCTGATGTCCGCTTTGTTCGATTCATACCTCTCTATGGGGGTATTCGTCTTTCATGAACATAGCTTCGATGCAACTCGCCGCGGCGAGCGGTCTGATGAGCCTGGTCCTGTTCGTCGTGGCCGTGGCCCTGCTCGCGCTGCTCGGGGGCGGCTTCTGGATGACCTCCCGCGTCAGGTCCAGGGAGCTGCCGCGCCCCCGCCCCGACGAACAGCCCACGATGCCGCCGGGCGGGCCGGTGCACGAGGTCCGCGAGAACAGGGAGTCCGCGGAGGTGCCCCGGATCGCCAAGGGAGAGCGCCCGCTCACCCCGTACGAACTGTCCAACATGGACACCCGGCCGAGTGACTCGAAGGACCGCCCGCGCTGGAGCAAGGGCTCCAGCGGCTCGTTCGGCGGCGGCGGTCTCGGCGCCCACTGAGCCGCTGCGGCCCGGACCGGGTGGTCTCGCCCGGCCCGGATGATTTCTGGCCCGGACCGGGTCTTCAGGAGCCGTCGCGGGCGGCGTCCAGGCGGGCGACGCGGGTCATGTTGTCCCGGTCCTCCGGGTCCTGGCTGGGCTCGGCCGCGAACCAGGCGTCGAGGATCTCCCGCAGCAGCGGTTCCGAGGTCAGCCTGAGGCTGAGCGCCAGGACGTTGGCGTCGTTCCAGCGGCGCGCGCCGTCCGCCGTGGCGGCGTCCGCGCACAGCGCCGCCCGGACGCCCGGCACCTTGTTGGCCGCGATGGACGCGCCGGTGCCGGTCCAGCAGCACACCACCGCCTGGTCGGCCGCGCCGTCGGCCACCTCCCGGGCGGCGGCCTCCGAACAGACCGCCCAGCGCGCGTCGGCCCCGGGCCGCAGCGCGCCGTGCTCCCGGACGTCGTGACCACGGCGGCGCAGCTCCGCGACGAGCAGGCGGGCGACGGGTTCGTCCATGTCGGAGGAGACGGAGATCCGCATACTCCGGAGCGTAGCGCCCGCGCACGGCGGCCGGACCTGCCGGGCGGCTTCCCGGGGCGGCCGGACGGGACGTGGTGGCGCGCGGATCATGAACGGCCGGGTCGCTGTTACGGGACCACTGCTGCGAGGCGTGCGGACCGGCTCCGGGGCGGCGCGGGCCGCGCGGTCGGCGGAGGTGTTCAGCCGGTGGGCGTCAGCGCCCCGTGGAGGTGTTCGAGGGCGTCCAGCAGCACCGAGCGGTGGTACCAGCTCAGCCAGACCGAGGTGTCCGCGGCCAGCAGGGCGAGCGCCTCGGTCTGCGCGGCGGTGGGCCGGTGGCCGGCGTCGGGCCAGTGCAGGCCGATCACGCCCGCGCACGAACCGGCCGAGGAGAGCACCGGGACGCTGTGCAGGGCGCGGGCGCCGCCGGCCAGCAGCACGTACCGGCACTCGTCGGAGAGCAGCGCGTCCGTGGCGACGTCGGGGACGCTCACCTGGCGGCCCCGGGTGCGGGCCGCCGCGTCGGCGGTGCCCTCGCCCCGGCCGCGCGCGAGGTGGTCGAGAAGCGTCTCCGCGCAGCCGTGGTGGGTCTCCGGCACCAGGGCGTTCACCGCCGGGTCGACCAGCTGCACATAGCCGCCGGGCGCCCGGCCGATGGCCAGCGCCTCGTGCAGCACGGTGTCGATCATCCGGCGGCGGCAGCGCGGGTCCCGGCCGCCGCGGGCGAGGACGCGCAGCTGCGGCATGGGCAGGGGCCTGCGGCCCGGAAACCACACCTCGCCGCTCGGGGCCCGGGCCACGACCACGGCCGAGACCAGGACGCGCAGGGGCACGTTGAACCGCTGTGACGCCTCGCGCAGCGCCCGGAAGGCGCTGCCGGAGTCCGGCAGCCCGTAGCGGACCATGAGCACGCCCTGCGCCATGCCGATCAGCGGGGCGCTGCGCACCCGGGCGCGCAGCGCGCGGACCTCCTTGTGCAGGTCCTCGTACGAGGGGCGGACCGGGTCGGCGAGCTGGGACCGCCAGGCGGGCAGTTCCTCCACCCGGGAGGCGGCGCGGGCCAGCGCGCGCAGCGCCTCGTCCAGGGTGGCGTACAGCTGGACGCCGGTCAGCCGGGCCAGGTGCACCGCCTCGCGCACCCCGGGCCGGGCGCGGACGATGACCAGGTCCGGGCGTCCGGTGCGCACCCGGGTCGTCTCGCTGAGCGTGCGCAGCACTGCGGCGCCGCCGAGCTGCACATGGGCCATGTCGAGGACGGGGCGCAGTCCGGCGCGGTCGGCCCGGGCCAGGTGGCCGCGGAGTTCCTCCGCCCAGATCTCGGCGCCGTGGGCGTCCAGGCTGCCGGTCATGCGCAGCAGCAGGGCGCCCTCGGCGGGCAGTCCCTCGACTACGGAGGACTCGATGACGAGCCGGGCCGGTGCGGCCGGCCGGCCGGCGGAAGGTTTCATCGCATCACCCAGACAGGACGTCACGGCACCGGAGCGGACGTCCTGCCGGCCGGACAGGACGTCACGGAGGTCTCGCCCGGCCGCTTCCCGGCCTCGGCACCCACTGTGCACGGTAAGCGCGGCTCCGCGGCCGCGCCATCCACGGCGCCGGGCGCGGGCGGCCCCCACAGGGGCCGGCCGGGGCCGCCGGGTCGCGTGCGGGGCGGAGGCTGGGGTGGCGTGCACCCGGTGCCGGGTGGGCCGGCCGCGGTCGGGTCTGGCGGACGTGCCGCCGGGCTGTACGACGGGCCGGGCGCGGGCGTTGCCGGGGCGGCCGGGGTTCGTGGCGCGGCGCGGTGGCGCGGGTGGGGTACGCGTCGGTGCGTCCAGCGGCGGGTGCTCCCCGGTCCGGGCGGCCTGTGCAGGCGGCCTGTCCGGCGTGCGCGCCGGTGCGCGGGGTGCGTCGGGCACGCCGGTGTCTCCGGGCGCCGGGCGCGGGCGCGGCGTCGGCCGGTCAGCCGACGTACCGCCGTGCGGGTGAGTCGCGGCGGGCCCGTTCCAGCGCGGCGATCCGGCGTTCCAGGGCCGCCGGCACGGGATCGCGCTGGCGCAGCACCCACGGCAGTCCGGCGGTGGCGTGGGCGAACGCGCGGGCGGACGCGGCGTCCCGGGGCACGGTCCTCACGAGGTGCCCGGTGCGGCGCAGTGCCGGCAGCAGGGGCCGGCGCAGCCAGGTGAACCACAGGGTGTTGCGCAGGCCGAGGACGCGGCGGGCCGTGCTGTCGCGCAGCAGGGAGGCCTGATGGTGGACGGTGAGTTCCTCGGCGTAGGCGAGCCACCAGCCCTGGCGTTGCAGATCGCAGGCGAGCAGTTCCTCCTCGCCGCCGAGCCACAGGCCGGGGTGGAAGCCGCCGCCGGCCCAGAACGCCTCGGTGCGCAGCACGGTGGCGGCGGCGAGGAAGGAGCCGAGCGCGGGTCCGGGCAGCCAGCCGGGTCCGGCCAGTGGGGATTCGCGCAGCTCGCGCACCACCGGGTCCTCGGTGCCGGCCGGCTCGACGAGGATGCGCGCGGTGACGGCCGCCAGCCGGGGCCGGGTGTCCAGCAGGTCGGCGGCCCGGCGCAGGCTGCCGGGCTCCCACCAGCTGTCGTCGTCGCAGAAGGCGACGTACGGCGTGCGCGCCCGCCGGACGGCCAGGTTGCGGCCGATGGCGCCCAGGTTGCGGCCGGGGCGCAGCAGGGTCATCTCCGGGAAGTCCCGGGCGACGGCCTCGGCGGTGCCGTCGGTGGAGGCGTTGTCGGTGACGATGACGGGCGGGCGTTCGGGCAGTCCGCGCAGCAGGGCCAGGGTGCGCAGCAGTTCGTCGCGGCGGTTGTGGGTGATCACGACGACGGTCGTACGGTCGTCGGGTCCGGTCCGGGTCATGTCGGTGCGGTGCCTTCCCGTGGGCGTCCGGAGGCCTCCCGGTCGAGCAGCCGGGCGGCGTGCTCGACGCGCGGGGGCAGGGGGCGGCGGCGGGCGAGCGCGGCCGGGAACCGGGCGACGGCCTCCTTCAGGGCCCGGCGCGCGCCGGGGCGGCCGGCCGCGGCGGCCAGTGCCAGGTCGGTGCCGGCGCGCAGGGCGACCGGCCAGGGGCGGCGCAGACAGGTGGTGAGGACGTGGTTGCGCCGGACGAGCGAGGAGCGGCCGGTGCGGCCGTGGTCCTCGGGGTGGTGGCGGGCGCGCAGGGCGGGCTCGTAGGTGACGCCCCAGCCGGCGGCGGCCAGGTCGTAGGCGAGCAGGGTCTCCTCGCCGCCGAAGAAGAGCAGCGGGTGGTAGCCGCCGACGCCGAGGAAGGCCTCCCGGCGGACCACGCAGGCGCAGCCGAGGAAGCCGAGCACCGGGCGGCCGGGCAGGTCGGGCCGGGCGGGCAGCGGCGAGGCGGCGAGGACGGCGTTGAGCGGGTCCTCGGCGGCCTCGGCGCCGACCAGGGTGCGGGCGGCGAGCAGGCCGAGCCGCGGGTACCGGTCGAGGAGGTCGGCGGCGCGGGCCAGGCTGCCCGGTTCCCACCAGGAGTCGTCGTCGCTGAAGGCGACGTAGGGCGTGCGGGCGTGGCGCGCGGCCAGGGTTCGGCCGACGGCGCCGGTGTTGCGGGCGGGCCGCAGCAGGCGGGTGACGGCCGGGTGGCCGGCCACGGCCCGGCGGGTGGTGTCGGCGCGGGAGTTGTCGACCACGACGACCGGTGGCCGTTCGGGCAGCGCGGCCAGCGCGTCCAGGGTGCGCAGCAGGCTGGCGGGGCGGTCGCGGGTGATGACGGCGACGGTGATCCGCGGATCGCCGGGGGCGGCGGGGGCGCGGGTGCGGCCGGGGGCCGGTTCAGTGGGCATGGGCCACCTCCTCTCCGGTCGCCCGGCGCCGGGCGCGGGTGTCCCGCAGGAGCGTCAGGCAGGCCGCGGCGACCTCGCCGGTGCCGATGCGCAGCAGGCGGGCGTCGGTGGTGGCGCCGTGCGGGTCGCCGGGCGGGCCGGGCTTCCACAGGGCCACGTGGTCCGGGCCGGGCGGCGGGCCCCACAGGCGCGGGGAGACGGGTCCGAACAGGGTGACGGAGCGGGTGCCGTGGGCCACCGCGAGATGGGCGAGGCCGGTGTCGCCGCTGAGCAGCAGGGCGGCCCCGGCGATCAGGGCGCTCAGCGGGCCCGGGGGCAGGCCGCCGGTGAACACGTCGCCGCCGGGCCGGCCGCCGCGTTCGGCGACCTCGCGGACCAGGTCGTCCTCGCCGGGGCCGCCGGTGAGGACCACGCGGTGGCCGGCGGCGCGCAGGCACCGTACGACGGCCGCGAACCGCTCCGCCGGCCAGCGGCGGGAGGCGGAGGCCGCGCCGGGGTGCACGACGACCGCGCCCGGGGCCGGGGACGGCGTGGCGGGGCGGGGCAGCCGCAGGTCCCGGGGGTCGGCGGGGATGCCGTAGGCGCGCAGGAAGGCGCACCAGCGGTCGCGTTCGTTGACGCGGGCCGGCCAGGGCGGGCCGTCCGGGCAGGCGTGGGCGAGCAGCCGGCGCGGGCGCAGGGCGGCCAGGGCGTCGCGGCTCTCGGGGCCGTTGCCGTGCAGGTCGACGGCCACGTCGGGTGGTGGACCGGGCCAGTGGCGCAGGCCGGGCACCGCGCGGCCCGGTGCCTCGGCCGGGAACACGGCGTCGACCGCGCCACTGGCCAGCGCGAGTTCGGTCAGGCCGGGCGGCTGGGCGAGGACGATCCGGTGGCCGGGGAAGGCGCGGCGGATCCCGCGCAGCGCGGGCACCCCGGCCAGCAGGTCCCCCAGGCCCAGCGCGCGCAGGACCAGGACGCACGGGGCTTGCTCGGCGGTCACTGGACGCGTCCTCCGTAGCGCACGGGGAAGCGGCCCACGACGCACCCGGCCGCGCACCCGGCCGCGTCGGCGGCGGGGCGCCCGAGGCGGGACTCGGCGGCGGGGGCGGCGGGGACCGCGCGGCGGATCTCGGGACCGAGGGCGGCGGGGGCCGGGCGGGTCCTGGTGGTGGCCGTCGGGTGGGGCACGTGCGGGGGGTGGGGGGTGCGTGTGCGGGGGGTGGGGGTCACTGGGGGTCTCCCGCCGTGGGGGTGAGGGCCGCCCGGCGGGCCAGGCCGGTGGTGGAGCGGCCGTCGAGGTAGGGCAGCAGCAGGACCTGGCCGCCCCAGCTCTCCACCAGCGGCTGTTCCGGCAGCCGGGTCCGCGCGTAGTCGCCGCCCTTGGCCCAGATGTGCGGGCGGAGTTCGCCGAGGAGGCGTTCGGGGGTGTCCTCGTCGAAGACGGCGACGGCGTCCACGCACTCCAGCGCGCGCAGCACCCGTACCCGGTCGGCGGCCGGGACCAGGGGCCGGCCGGCGCCCTTGCGGCGGCGCACGGAGGCGTCGGAGTTGACGCACACGACGAGGCAGTCACCGGCCCGGCGGGCGGCCTGGAGCAGGGCCACGTGACCGGCGTGCAGCAGGTCGAAGCAGCCGCCGGCGGCGACGACGGTGCCGCCCGCGGCCCGGACCCGGGCGGCGGTGCGCACGGCGTCGGCGGTGGTGTCGCCGTCGGCCGCGGGCTCCGCGGCCGGTTCCGGCCGGTCCGGTACGGCGATCGCGCGGGCGCCGCCCTCGGCGACATAGCGGGTGGCGGCGTGGACGGCGGCCTGGACGGCGGCCTCGGTGAGGGCGCCGTCGGCGAGCTGTCCGGCGGCGGCCGCGGCGAACCGGTCGCCGGCTCCGCACGGGTCGCCCGTGGCGGCGGCCGGGGTCGGCACCAGCAGCGGGGTCTCGCCGTGCGAGAGCAGGGCGCCGCGGTCGCCGAGGGTCACCGCGACGGCCTGGGCCCGCCAGGCCCGGACGAGGGCGCGGGCGTCCCGGGCGGCGGTGCGCAGCCCGGCCGTGTCGCCGGCCGCCCCGGCGCCGGCCGCGGTCAGCCGCCGGGCGAAGGCGCGGGCCTCCTGGGCGGAGGGGGTGGCGAGGCGGACGCCGGGGACGGGGGGCCGGCCGCGTACGTGGGGGTCCCAGACGACGGGGGCCGCCGTGTGGGCCAGGGCGTCCCGGAGGACGTCGGCGGTGCCCCGGCCGTAGTCGGCGACGAGGACGCCCGCCGCCGCCGCGATCGCGGCCACCGCCTGCGGGGTCGCCTCGCGGGCGCGGCCCTCGCCGTCGTCCAGGCGCAGCAGCGGCCGGTCACCGGCCAGGACCCTGGTCTTGCTGCTCAGCGTGCCGTCCAGGGGCAGTGCGACGAGGCGGACCCGGCCGGCCAGCAGGGCGCGCAGGGTGTCGCTGGCGGGGTCGGTGCCGAGGGCGGTGACCAGGGTGACGGGACGGCCGTCGGCGGCGGCGAGGCAGGCGGCGAGGGCCGCGCCGCCCGGGCGGGAGCTGCGCCGGGTGTCGTGGACGACGGGTACCGGCGCGTCCGGGGCCAGGCGGTCGGCCCGGCCGCACAGGTCGTGGTCGAGCAGGGCGTCGCCGACGACGACCAGGGGCGTCTGTGAGGCGGTCATGCCTGTCCCTTCCTAGGGGCTATGGGCGCGCCGGGTGCGGTCCGGCCGACGCTGCGGGCACGGCCGACCGGCCGGCCGTCGACACCGGGCCGTCCGACGACACCAGGCTGGCCGTCGGCACCGGGCCCGCTGACGGCGCCGGGCTGGCCGTCTACGCCGGGCGGGGCGTCCGCGCCGGACCGGGCGCCCGCGCCGGGCTGGCCGTCCACGACCGGCTCACCAGCAACGCAGGCCCGACCATCGACGCCGGGCCGGCCACCCACGCCAGCCCGACCACCCGCACCCGCTTCACCGTCGTCGCCGCCGCCGACCACTGTGCCATCCGCCCCCTGGCCCGCCGCGCCGCGTTCCACGGCCCGGTCGAAGCTCTCGCAGAGCATGTGCACGGCGACGAGGTGGAGTTCCTGGACGGTGGCGGCGCCGGGCGCGTCGACGCACAGGGCCTCGTCGGCGCCGAGGTGCAGCGGGTTGGGCGGGCGTCCGGTCAGCGCCCACACCGTCATGCCGAGGCCGTGCGCGCGTTCGGCGGCGGTCAGCAGGTTGGCGCTGGCGCCGCTGGTCGACAGCAGCAGGAGCACGTCGCCGGGGCGGCCGTGCGCGGCGGTCTGCCGGGCGAACAGCTCCTGGACGCCGTAGTCGTTGGCGATCGCGGTGGTGGCGGAGGTGTCGGCGTGCAGGGCGACCGCGGAGAACGGCGGGCGGTCGTCGCGGTAGCGGCCGACGAGTTCGGCGGTGAGGTGCTGGGCCTGGGCGGCGCTGCCGCCGTTGCCGGCGGCGAGCAGCCGGGCTCCCGCGCCCAGCCGGCGGGCGAGTTCGGCGCCCCAGCGCTCCAGCAGCGGGCCGTGCTCCCGGAACGCCTCCAGGGCCTTGGCGAGGTCGTCGCAGTGCGGTGTGGCGTGGAGGCCGGTGTTCATCGGACCACCCCCGAGAGCGAGCGGACCGGGGACACGGCGGCGTACACCCCGGCCACGCCGTCGGCGACCCGGTCCCAGGTGTAGTGGCCGAGCACCCGGTCGCGGCCGGCGGCCCCGTACCGGGCGAGCCGGCCGGGGTCGGCGAGGAGGGCGCGGAGGGCCGCGCCGAGGTCGTAGTCGTCGTCGGCCGGGACCAGCAGGCCCGTGGTGCCGTCGACGACCGTGTCGAGCTGGCCGCCGACGGCGGTGGCGACGACCGGTGTGGCGCAGGCCATGGCCTCCAGCGGGACGATGCCGAAGGGCTCGTACCGGGGCAGGGACAGCACCAGGTCGGCGCTGGACATCAGCCGGGGCATCCGGGCCCGGCCGACCCCGCCGAGCAGGGTGACCCGGTCGGAGACGCCGTACTCGCCGGCGATGCCGTACAGGCGCGCGGCCTCGGGTTCGGTGCCGAGCAGGTCGGCCTCGGGGCCGCCGGCGATGAGGAGTTCGGCGTCGGGGACGCCGGCCAGGGCGCGGATGGCGTGGTCGAAACCCTTGCGGGGCACGAGCCGGCCGACGGCCAGCAGCCGTCTGCGGGCGCCGGGCGGGCGGGTGGGGGCGACCGGTGCGAACTGGTCGGGGTCGACGCCGCAGGGCACGACGCTGATCCGGTCCTCGGGCAGTCCCATGGCCTTCAGTTCGGCCACCTCGTCGCTGCACGTGGCGATGATCCGGGCGCATTCGTGGCCGATGGCCTCCTCGATGGCCAGGCGCTGCGGCGGGCTGGTGTCGGCGGTGCCCTGGTAGCGCTTCTTCACCGTGCCCAGCGCGTGGTAGGTCAGCACGACGGGGACGCCCTGGTCGCGGGCGCCGGCCAGGGCGGCCAGGCCGGACATCCAGAAGTGGGCGTGCACCACGTCGGGCGGGCTCTGCGTCCACTGGCGGGCCAGGAAGTTCCCGAACTCGGTCATGTGCGGGAGGAGTTCGTCCTTGGGGACGGGTGCGGGCGGTCCGGCGGGCACGTGCACCACCTGGACGCCGTCGATGAGGGTCACCCGGTCCGGCAGGCCGGCCGAGTCCCGCCGGGTGTAGACCGTGACCCGGTATCCCCTGCGGGCGAGCTGTCGGGCGAGCTGCGCCACGTACACGTTCTGGCCGCCCGCGTCCGGGCCGCCGAGCGCGGCCAGCGGGCTGGCGTGCTCGGAGACCATGGCGACGCGCCCGGCCGAGTGCGGAATGCGGCTCATCGGGTGACCTCCTTGATCAGGCGTTCCCAGTCGTCCAGGAAGCGCCGCTCTCCGTAGCGGGCCCGGGCCGCGGCCCGGGCCGCCGCGCCGGTCCGGCGGGCCAGTGCGGGGTCGGCGAGGAAGGCGCGTACGGCGTCCTGCAGTACGTCGAGCCGGTTCGAGACCACTCCGGCGCCCTCGGGTACGGCCTCCCGGACCTCGGTGGTGTCCAGGGCGACCACGGGCATGCCGAGGAACATGGCTTCCAGCAGGGACAGGCCGAGCGAGGTCCAGCGCACGGGGTGCAGGTACAGGCGGCACCGGGCCATCTCCCGGTGCAGCTCGCGCTGGGGCAGATCCCGGGTGCGGCAGCGCCCGGGTGGCAGGCCCAGGTGGCCGGCGAGTCCTTCGGTGCGCATGCCGAAGACGTCCAGCGGTGCGCACCGGGCGAACGCCGGCAGCAGGTCGGTGCCGGTCGTACGGCCCCTGCGCACGGGGTCGTTGACGACGACGGCCGCGTGCGGCTCGGTGCCGGTCCACAGCGGGCCGGGGTCGACGATGCCGTGTTCCACGACCTCCGCCGGGGCCCGGCCGTTGTCCCACATCAGCCGGTTGAAGTGGGTGACGTGCACGACGGGCACGGCCGACTGCCCGGCGAGCGGGTGGAGTTGCCGTTCGGGCGACTCGTCGGGGCTGTTGTGCTCGACGTACACGGCGGGTACGTCCCGTCCGGGCCGGCGGCCGGTCCAGCGCAGGGCGAGTCCGGGTTCGTGCGGGCGCTGGAGCACCATCAGGTCGATGTCGGCGTCCCGCAGTTCGCCGGGGGTGAGTTCGCGCACGGACCCGGGCCAGTCCCAGGTCACCGCGCGGCCGAGGCCGTCGGGTCCGCGGTCCTCGGTGACCGGGACCAGATAGGTGTGCGGGCCCTGGACGAAGGCGGTGAGCCAGGATCCGTGCACGTGCCAGACGAGGATGTTCATGACTGCCGCTCCTGGATGAGCTTGTGCACCGCGCGCACCACGTCCTGTCCGGTGACCTCGTCCAGGCAGGGGTGGCCGGGCACCGGGCAGGTGAGGGCCCGGGTGTCCGCGCAGGGCGCCGACTGGTCGCCGAGCAGGATGACGGGGACGCCGTAGGGCGCCCAGCGTTCGGCCGGTACGACGGGTGCGAACAGCGAGACGACCGGGGTGCCGACGGCGGCGGCGAGGTGGGCGGGTCCGGTGTTGGCGCTGATCACGACGTCGGCCAGGCGCAGCACCCCGGCGAGGGTACGCGGGGAGGTCCGGCCGCCGAGGTCCACGGCCGTGTCGCCGCTGACCCGCCGGGTGAGGCCGGTCTCGTGGGGGCCGCCGGTGACGACGACGCGGTGCCCGGCGTCGGCGAGCAGGGTGACCGCCTCGGCGCACCGGCCGGGGCTCCAGGCGCGGGCGGGGGCGCTGGCGCCGGGGTGCAGGACGACGTAGGGGCCGTGGCCAGTCAGTCCTCCGGTGTCCGGCGGGGGCAGGACGCGCAGCCGGCCGTCGTCGCCGGGCGGCGGTGTGAAGCCCATGGCGGCGGCGGTGTCGAGGGCCGCCTCGGCCTCGTGCCGGCCGGCCCGGCGGCGGTGGCGTACGTCGAGGAGCCGGCCGGGGTGGTCGGCGCTGTCGGCGCCGATGCGGCGGACGCCGGCGAGCCGCAGCAGCAGGGCGGTGGGCAGCGGGCTCTGGTGGAAGGAGGTGAGGACGAGCGCGCTGTCGTGGGCGCCGGCGCGCAGCCGGTCCAGCAGGGCGCCGATGTCCGCGGGGCTGACCGGGGGCGGGTCGAAGCCCTCCCAGGGCGCCTCCCACACCAGTACCTCGTCGACGCCGGGCAGCAGCCGGGCGGCGTCCGCGCCGCGCGGTCCGCACAGCAGGGTGACCCGGCTGCTGTGGGCGGCGACGGCGCGGACGGCGGGGCCGGCGAGCAGGACGTCACCGAAGCTGTCGAGCCGGACGACGAGGGAGTTCATGCCGGTGTCCTCCCCGCTGCCGCGCCGAGGGCGCTCCGTACGGCGGTGAGCACGTCGGGGGCCGACTGGCCGGCGAAGCGTGCCGTCTCGGCCGGTGCGGTGGCCGCGTTCGGCACCAGCACGCCCCGGGCGCCCGCGGCGCGGGCGGCCAGCACGTCGGCGGCGATGTCACCGATCACCAGGCAGGCGGCGGGCGGTACGCCGAGCCGGGCGGCGGCGGCGCGGACCAGGCCGGGCCGGGGTTTGCGGCAGGGGCAGCCGGCGTCGGGGGCGTGCGGGCAGAACACCCAGGTGTCCAGGCCGCCGAGCAGCGCGTCGGCGCGCGCGTTGACCCGCAGGACCTGTCCGACGGTGAGCAGTCCGCGTCCGATGCCGGACTGGTTGCTGACCACGCCGGTGGCGAGGCCCTGGGACCGGGCGAGCGCGACGGCCTCCCCGGCGCCCGGCAGCAGCCGGACCCGGTCCGGGTCGCCGTTGTACGGCACGTCCGCGACGAGGGTGCCGTCGCGGTCGAACAGGACGGCGCGGACGGGGGTCATCCGGCACCTCCCAGCGGCCGGGCGTGCCGGTGGCGGACGGCGCCGCGCAGCCAGTGCTGCACGGCGAGCGGCGGTATGAGCACGCTGGTGCCGAGCATCCCGGCGACCTCGCGGACGGTGCGCGGGCCGGGCAGGATGCGGGCGAGGGCGAACTCGGCGGTGCCGAGGGTCCACAGGGCGGCGCAGGCGGTCGCGGCCCGGTGCCGGCCGGTCAGCGCGCAGGCGGTGGCGGCGAGGGCCACGCCGGTGACGGCCAGGTGGCGGGGCAGCCGGCCGCGGGGTGCCCGGGCGCGGTGCCACCAGTCGCGGCCGTGCAGCCGGTTCATCAGGGCGTCGTCGGCGTTGCCGCGCTGTACGGGCAGCGAGGCCCACCAGTGGGCGGGACGGACCGGGTGCCGGGTGACGCGGGCGCCGCGGGTGAGGGCCCAGCCGGCCCGCTGGACGCGCAGGGCGAGGTCGGCGTCCTCGCGGAAGGCCCGCGGGAAGCGTTCGTCGAAGCCGCCGGTCCGTTTCAGGGCCTCGGTGCGGTAGGCCATGTCGGCGGTGGCCCAGGCGGCGTTCTCCAGGCCCTTGGTGGTGCGTTCCCAGTCGGTGGGCCGGCGGTCCGGGGGCAGCGGGACCCGCAGCCGTCCCTGGACGCCGCCGGTGTCGGGGCCGGCCTCGCGCAGGTCCCCGGCGAGCCGCCGGGACCAGTCGGGGAGCACCTGGACGTCGTCGTCCAGGAAGACCGTCCAGGGCGTGCGGACGGTGCGCCAGCCGGTGTTGCGGGCGGCGGCCGGGCCCTTGCCGCCGGTGCGCAGGGTGCGCACCCGGTCGAGCAGGTGTCCGGCGCTCTCCAGCGGCAGGTCGCCCTCGGAGGCGGGCCGGTCGTCCACGACGACCACCTCGTGCGGAGGGTGCTCGCCGGTGCCCTGGGCGAGCGCGCGCAGGCACTCGGCGAGGCAGGGGCGGCCGATGGTCGGGACGACGACGGTGTAGGCGGGGGCGTCACTCATGCGAAGACCTTCCCGCGGCGGATCGCGAACGGGCCGAGCACCAGCAGGTCCACGGGGGCGGAGCCGAAGCACTCCAGGGCGTCCCGGGGGTCGTCGACCATGGGCCGGCCGGCGGTGTTGAGGCTGGTGTTGACCACCACCGGCAGCCCGGTGCGCCGTTCGAAGCCCTCGATCATCCGGGCCACCAGAGGTTCCTGGGCGCGGTCGACGGTCTGGATGCGGGCGGTGCCGTCGACGTGCACCACGGCCGGGATGCGGGCCCGCCACTCGGCGGCCACGTCGTGCACGAACAGCATGTGCGGGCTGGGCAGCGGCCCGTCGAAGATCTCGGCGGCGCGTTCGGCGAGCACCATGGGCGCGACGGGCCGGAACTCCTCGCGTCCCTTGACCGCGTTGAGCCGCTCCAGGTTCGCCGCCCTGCCCGGGTGGGCGAGCAGGGAGCGGTGGCCGAGCGCGCGCGGCCCGTACTCGCTGCGGCCCTGGAACCAGGCCACGATCCCGTCGGCGGCCAGCGTCTCGGCGGCCGTCTCGGCGATGTCGGCGGGTTCCTCGTACGGCACGGCGGCCCGCTCCAGCCACGCCCGCAGTTCGGTGTCGCTCCAGCCGCGGCCCAGGGCGGCCGTCGGCATCGGCTCCAGGGTGTCCTTCTGCCCGGCGATGTGCGCGGCGGCGCCGAGGGCCGTGCCGGCGTCGCCGGCGGCGGGCTGCACCCAGAGGTGCCGGAAGCCGCTCTCGCGCCACAACCGGGTGTTGGCGACGCAGTTCAGGGCGACACCGCCGGCCAGGGTGAGCGCGTCCTCGCCGGTGTGCTCGCGCAGCCACCGGGCGAGCGCCAGCATCACCTCCTCCAGGCAGAGCTGGGCGCTGGCGGCGAGATCGGCGTGGTCCTGGTTCCAGGCGCCGCCGGCCGGGCGTGGCGGGACGAGTTCGGCCCAGGGCACCGGGCGGGCCCGGAAGCCGCCCCGCTCGTCGGCGCGGACGTACTCCCGCAGCCGGCCGGCGAAGCGCGGGGTGCCGTAGGAGGCGAGCGCCATGACCTTGAACTCGTCGCTGCTGCGCAGGAATCCGAGGTGCTGGGTGAGGTCCTCGTAGAACAGGCCGAGGGAGTCGGGCAGTTCCTGGGCGGCGAGCACGGTCAGCTCGCGGTTGCCGTAGCGGCCGGCCAGGTGGGAGCCGCACTCGCCGCGGCCGTCCAGGACGAGGACGGCGCAGTCGGGGTACGGCGAGACGGCCCCGGCGGAGGCCGCGTGCGCCACGTGGTGCGGGACGAAGCGCACCTTGGCGGGGTCGAGGCCGGGCAGCGCCTCGGCGAGGAAGGCCGGTGCCTGGCGGGCGTAGTCCTGGCGCAGGTGGTCCCAGGGGTCGTGCAGGCCCATGCGGTCGGCGGGGCGGGCCAGGGCGGGGTCGTAGGAGTAGGCGACGGCGTCCAGGTCGGACGGGGTCAGGCCGGCCTGTTCCAGGGTCCAGCGGGCCGCCTGCTCGGGCAGTTCCCAGGCCGAGAAGGGCAGGGGCCGCTTGCCGTGCTTGCGGCGGGAGAACCGCTCCTCCTCCGCCGCCGCCACGACCGTGCCGTCGGTGAGCAGGGCGGCGGCCGGGTCGTGGAAGAGTGCGTTGATTCCGAGGACGTGCATGCGCTGTCTCCAGGGCCGGGGACGGGCGGGGGGATTGGGGCAGGCGGGGGCCGGGATACGGGCGGAGCGGCCGGGGTCAGGGCAGCGGGGGCGGGGCCGTCGCCGACGGGGCCGGTTGCGGGGACAGGGCGGTGAAGTAGGCGATGGTCTGCTTCAGGCCCTCCTCCCAGGGCACCTGCGGCGACCAGCCGAGCAGTTCGCGCGCGAGGGTGGTGTCGGGGCGGCGCCGGCCGGGGTCGTCCACGGGCCGGTCGATGAACGCGATCGGGGAGCGGGAACCGGTCAGGGCGACCACCCGGCGGGCCAGGTCGGCGACGGTGATCTCGTCGCTGCCGCCGATGTTCACCGGCCGCACGGACCGGCTCGCGGCGACCCGCAGGATGCCGTCCACCGTGTCGTCGACGTAGCACAGCGAGCGGGTCTGGCTGCCGTCGCCGGTCACCGTGAGCGGCTCGCCGGCCAGGGCCTGGCAGATGAAGGTGGGCACGGCGCGGCCGTCGTGGGCCCGCATCCGCGGCCCGTAGGTGTTGAACAGCCGGACGATCCCGGCGTTCGTGCCCCGGGTGCCGGCGTGCGCGGTGACCAGGGCCTCGGCGAACCGCTTGGACTCGTCGTACACGCTGCGCGGCCCGACCGGGTTGACGTTGCCCCAGTAGCCCTCGTGCTGCGGGTGCACCTGCGGGTCGCCGTACACCTCGGAGGTGGAGGCGAGCAGCAGGCGGGCGCCGTCGCGTTCGGCGAGGGCCAGCGCGTTGCGGGTGCCGGTGCTGCCCACGTCCAGGGTCTGCAGGGGCAGGCGCAGGTAGTCGGCGGGCGAGGCCGGGCAGGCGAAGTGCAGGATCAGGTCGTACGGGCCCGGCAGCAGCCCGGCGCACTCGTCCGCGCAGACGTCGCAGTGCACGTAGCGGAAGCCGGGCCGGTCCTCCAGGTGCGCGATGTTCTCGCGGCACCCGCAGACCAGGTTGTCGGCGCAGTCGACTTCGACGCCTGAATCCAGCAGCCGTTCGCACAGGTGGGAGCCGAGGAAGCCGGCGCCGCCGGTCACGAGGGCGCGCCGCCAGGGGAACGGTGTCACACCAGTCATGGGGGCTACTCCTTCGTCGTCCTTCGAGGTCCGGGGCCCGGAACGGGTCGCCGGACGCTCCGGCCGCGTGGCGCCGGGCCGTGCGCGGGCCGGTTCGGCGCGTACCGCGCCACCGGGCCCGGTCCGCCGGCCCGTTGGGGAGGGGCTCGTCGGGGACGGCCCGTTGGGGACGGGCTGTCGGGGACGGACCCGTCGGCGAGGGGAGGACAGGGCCCGGGTCCCCCCGGACGCCGGGACCGCCCTGTCCGGCCGCCACTGGCTGGACGGCACTGGCTGCGGAGTTCCCGAGCCAGTTGTTTTCACACCTTTGATCCTTATTGTCCGGAATCATGGGTACTCGCGCGACTCCTGCGCCCCGTTACCACGGTGGAGACCCCGATGCACGACGACGTCCCGGCGGCCGTACTGCGGCTGCTGCGCGCACCCGGCCGGACCCCGGAGCGGCTGCTGCTCACCGGCTGGTTCAGCTTCCTCGACGGGGAGGCCACGGCCGGGGACGTGCTCGCCCAGCGGCACATGTCCGCCGCGCTGGCCCGGGCGGGCATCGCGCACGACACCGCGTGGAGCCCCGGTTTCCGGCCCGGGGCGCTGTCGCTGCGCACGGCCGTCCCGGACGCCTACGACACGCTGCTCTTCGTGTGCGGTCCGGTGCACGGACCCCAAGTGGCCGCACTGCATGCCAGGTTCGGATCCTGCACACGACTGGCGGCCGGGGTCTCCGTGGTCGACCCGGCGGACCCCGCCGCCACCGGTTTCCACGCGATCGTCGCCCGGGACGGCACCGCGGACCCCGTCCGGCGCGATCTGGCCGCCGCCGCACCGGTGGGTCCGCCGCCGCCCGTGGCCGGCGTGGTGCTCTCCGGCGGCCAGGGCGAGTACGGCACGCGCCGGCGGCACACGGAGGTGAACGCGGCGATCACCGGCTGGCTCGCCGGCAAGGACTGCGCGCGGGTGCCGGCCGAGACCCGGCTGGCCGTCGACGACTGGCGGCTGTGCGCCACCGCGGAGCAGTTCCTCGCCCTCGTCGCCCGTTTCGACGTGGTCGTCACCACCCGGCTGCACGGCCTGGTGCTCGCACTGCGCGCCGGCACCCCGGTGATCGCCGTCGACCCGGTCGCGGGCGGTGCGAAGGTCACCGCGCAGGCCCGAGTCCTGGGCTGGCCGGCGCTGGTCGCGGCGGACGCGCTGACCGCGCTCATTATGGACCACTGGTGGGAGTGGGCGCTGTCCGGACCGGGCCGGACGGCCGCCGCCCGCCACCCGATGCGCTGACCGGGCGCGGCCGGCCGTGTAACGCGCCGTGTCCGGGGCACCCGGCGCAGCGACGGCCGGCCGCTCACGGGCCGCCGCGTTCCACGCAGGAGGTAACGACCATGGGCCATGGCGGAAACGTCATCCAGGAGCTGACCACCGACCACGGCGAGGTCGAGGAGATCTTCGGCCGGATCGAGGCGCTGCCGCCGGGCTCCCCGGACCGCAAGACCCTGTGCGACCAGGCGACGATCGAGCTGGTCCGGCACTCGGTCGCCGAGGAGTCGTACCTGTACCCGGCGGTGCGCGAGCACCTGACGGGCGGTGACGCCCTGGCCGACAAGGAGATCGAGGAGCACGCCGAGGCCGAGCGGCTCATGAAGGACCTGGAGGGCTGCCAGGCGGACGATCCGCGGTTCGACACACTCATCACGCGGCTGATGAGTGTGATCCGCTCCCATGTGGCCGACGAGGAGGAGAACCTCTTCCCGCGGCTGGAGGCCGCCTGTCCGCCGGACGCGCTGATGGAGCTGGGCGACAAGGTCCGCCGGGCCAAGAAGACGGCCCCGACCCGCCCGCACCCGTCGGCGCCGGACAAGCCCCCGGCCAACAAGCTGCTGGCGCCGGGAGCCGGTCTCGTCGACCGGATGCGGGACGCGCTGTCGGGCCGCGGCAAGGACAAGGACTGACGGCTGCGGGGTTACAGCCACGGGGTTACGGCCGCGCGTTCGGCCGCGCCTTACGGTCCCGCCTCGAAAGGCGGCCGGTGTCCCGGCGGGCCGCGCCCGGTTTCTCCCGGTGCGCGGCTCGCCGTACGCCTCAGGCGGTGCGCGGCTCGCCGTACGCCTCAGGCCGTGACTCCTCTACGCCGCACGCCGTACTCCTCGTCCGGGACGCGGACGGCGCCGGTTCAGAGCCAGGAGGCGGGCCGGGTGCCGCGGCGGGGCCGCGGGACGGGGCGGCTCGCCCGGCACAGCAGCCGGAACACCTGGGAGAGGGTCAGCGGCCACAGCAGCGCGAAGCACCACAGCAGCGCGGGGTCCGCGGTGCGCATGCCCATCACGGCGACGAACACCGAGGCGGCCCCCAGCAGCAGCACCGCCGCCGGCAGCCAGGCGCCGCGCCGGGTCATGCCTCTGCGCCTCATCCGTCCCATGCGGCGCGCGAACCGGCGGTCCCGCCGGAGGTCCGCCTCGATCCGCAGCAGCGCGAGCCGCTCGCGCGCCGACAGCCGCACCTCGTCGTGCTCCCACATCCTCCACTCGTCCACGGCGACGGCACCTCCTCCGGTCGGCGGCCTGACGGGCTCCCCGCCTGCTGGAACCGCCCGGCACCGGGTTCCCCGGACGGCCCGGCCGATGCGGTGCCGGCGGCCCGGGGGCCGGGCGGGTTCAGGCGGCCGGGGTGCGGGCGCAGGGCCGGACGTCTGACCTCCATGCCGGCGGCGTGGGCCGCGGCGATGTCCGCACTCTTGTGAAGCCGCCGCGGCGGTGACGCCATGTTCCGGAATCACCGGAGGCGCACGGCACTTGAATGCTTCACTGTCTGGCGGTGCCTACCAGTCGGCGGCGCGGGGACTGTCCGGCCGCAGGCTTCCCGCGGCCGGACGAGCCGGACACGGCGCCCGTTCCGAGCCGGCCGGCAGTGGGCCTCGTCACATGAGGTTGTGTCAAGTCGGTGGTGTGGGAAGGCGGTTCGCCGGGCCGGTGCGGTCACCTCGCCATGCTCGCGGCGCCCTGGAGAGGAGGGCTCGTCATGGACCCGTACGCGTCACGGCAGCACCTCGCCGCCGCCCAGCCGCACCCTCGCCCGCCCGGCAGAGCGGGCCGGACACTCCTCCGTGCGGCCGGGGCGGGCGCGCTCCTCCGTGCGGCCGGAGCGTCCGGACGTGGCCGGACGAGACTTCGTCCGGGTGACGGGCCGGACGGCCTCCCTCCGCGCGCACGAGCCGCCACCCGCTCACCCTCGACCGCGCCATGGCCACCCGTCCGCCCCCCACGGCCCGGCTGATGCGCACCGCCTTCGCCGCGCGGGACGGGAACGCCCCGGGCGGGCCACCGCGGGCCGGGCGGCCGGCCCCGGCTCCGCCCGGGTGATCCCGCCGCGCCGGGCACGGCGGGTCCGGATGCGGGCGGGGACGGGGGCGTGCGGGGGCCGGAAAGCCGGACACACAAAGTCGACGGTTCGCCACGGAACGTGAAGCCGTGTGGTCTCGGGTGACCTCCGCCGCGCCAAGGTCGATACTGCCAGTAGACGGGTGGGACGGCCATCCGCGGCAGGTCGCCGGCCCCCACCTGACGGCCCGTCACCGACGTCCGCACCGAGTCGGCGCGCACCCCGCGGCGACCCCCCTGCCGACCCCACCGAACCGCCGAGATCAGAAAACCACCTCCGGGCCGGTGACCTGCCACGACGCGGGTTCCCTGGGCCGAGGTCAGGCTCACGAGGAGACACCCATGAGGATGTTGATCAACGTACCGGAGACGGTCGTGGCGGACGCGCTGCGCGGTATGGCCGCCGCGCACCCCGAGCTGATCGTGGACGTGGAGAACCGGGTGATCGTCCGCCGGGACGCGCCCGTGGCCGGGCAGGTCGCCCTCGTCTCGGGCGGCGGGTCCGGCCACGAGCCGCTGCACGGCGGGTTCGTCGGCCCGGGCATGCTCGCCGCCGCCTGTCCCGGGGAGGTCTTCACCTCACCGGTGCCGGACCAGATGGCGCGCGCCGCGGCGGCCGTGGACAGCGGCGCGGGCGTGCTGTTCATCGTGAAGAACTACACCGGTGACGTGCTGAACTTCGACATGGCCGCGGAACTCGCCGAGGACGAGGGCATCCAGGTGGCCAAGGTGCTCGTCGACGACGACGTGGCGGTCACCGACAGCCTCTACACGGCGGGCCGCCGGGGCACCGGCGCGACGCTCTTCGTGGAGAAGATCGCCGGCGCCGCCGCGGCCGAGGGCCAGCCGCTGGAGCGCGTGGAGGCGATCGGCCGCCGGGTCAACGACAACTCCCGCAGCTTCGGCGTGGCCCTCAGTGCCTGCACGACGCCCGCGAAGGGCAGTTCCACCTTCGACCTGCCGGAGGGCGAACTGGAGTTGGGCGTCGGGATCCACGGCGAGCCCGGCCGGGAGCGGCGGCCGATGATGACGTCGGGGGAGATCGCCGACTTCGCGGTCAACGCCGTCCTGGAGGACATGCCGCCACGCAACCCCGTCCTGGTGCTGGTCAACGGCATGGGCGCGACCCCGCTGCTGGAGCTCTACGGGTTCCACGCCGAGGTGCAGCGGGTGCTGCGGGAGCGCGGTGTGGCCGTGGCCCGCACCCTGGTCGGCAACTACGTCACCTCCCTGGACATGGCGGGCGCCTCGGTGACCCTGTGCCAGGCCGACGAGGAGCTGCTGCGGCTGTGGGACGCGCCCGTGAACACCCCGGCCCTGCGCTGGGGCATGTGATCCGCACCGGCAGCCGGCCACCGGTGCCGGCCGCATGGTCAACGGCCCTAGAACACAAGGAGATCCAGTGCTCGACGCCGATTTCTTCCGCCGTTGGATGACGGCGGCCGCCGCGTCCGTCGCCCGCGAGGCGGAGCGGCTCACCACCCTCGACTCGGCCATCGGGGACGCCGACCACGGCAGCAATCTGCAGCGCGGGTTCACGGCCGTGACGGCCACCCTGGAGAAGGAGGCCCCGGGCACCCCGGGGGCCGTCCTGGCCCTGGCCGGACGGCAGTTGATATCGACCGTCGGCGGTGCGTCGGGGCCGCTGTACGGCACCCTGCTGCGCCGGACCGGCAAGGCGCTCGGCGATGCCGCCGAGGTCGGCGTGGCGGAGCTGGCCGCGGCGTTGCGGACGGGCGTGGACGCGGTGATGCAGCTCGGCGGAGCGGCGCCGGGCGACAAGACCATGATCGACGCCCTGGTGCCGGCCGTGGACGCGCTCGGTTCGGGGTTCGCCGCCGCGCGGACCGCCGCCGAGGAGGGCGCGCTGGCGACCACGCCGCTGCGGGCGCGCAAGGGGCGGGCCAGTTACCTGGGCGAGCGCAGCATCGGCCACCAGGACCCGGGGGCGACCTCGTCGGCGCTGCTGATCGCCGCGCTGGCCGAGACGGCGGAGGCGGACGGTGAGTGAGGACAAGGTGACGGACGACAAGCGGGTCGGGATCGTACTGGTGTCGCACAGCGCGGAGGTGGCCGCCTCCGTCGCCCGGCTCGCGATGGGCCTGGCGGGCGGCGCGGACGCGGTACCGGTGGCCCCGGCGGGCGGCACCGAGGGCGGCGGGCTCGGCACCAGCGCCGAGCTGATATCCGCCGCGGCGGCCTCGGTGGACCGGGGCGCCGGCGTGGCGGTGCTCACCGATCTGGGCAGCGCCGTGCTCACGGTGAAGGCGCTGCTCGCCGAGGGCGACGAGCTGCCGGCCGGCACCCGGCTGCTGGACGCGCCGTTCGTCGAGGGCGCGGTGGCGGCGGTGGTCACCGCCGCCACGGGTGCCGATCTGGACGCGGTGGAGGCCGCGGCGGCGGAGGCGTACGGCTACCGCAAGGTGTGACGGCGTCCGCTACCGGGCGACGGCCGGCCGGTGCTTGCCGATGAAGCGCCTGGCCAGCCGCTCGCCCTCCGCGGCCGTCGCCGCCCGGTCCTCCATACGGCGGACCCGGGAGTCGCGGAAGACGATGTACGTCACGCCGGAGGGCGCCCCGCCCTCGACCGGGTCCGGCCGGATGCCGAGGGCGCGTGCGGCGGCGTAGGACGCCTCGCCGATGAGGTCGCGCGGGCCGGTGTCGCCGACGACCGCGTACCGCACCCGGTCGCGGTAGACGACGGCGGCCACGCAGCCGCCCCGCACGCCGGACGCGTGGGGGTTCCAGCGGCGGCTGGGTGCCGGGACCACGATGTAGGGCAGGGTCTCGGAGGTGAGCTGGCGGCCGTCGGACTGCTGGAAGGCGGTGGTGTCGGCGAACAGCGGGTCGGTGCGGCGGTTGCAGCGGGCGGTGGGCCGCCCGTCGCAGTCGACGTCCAGGTCGGCCTTCCAGAAGACGGCGTCGCGGGTGCCGCAGACCCGCACGGTCGCGCGGCCGTCCGCGTCGGTGCGGTACCGGCCCCGGGAGAGCTGCCTGCACGCGCCGGCCCGGGCCAGGAGGTCCGCGGCGGTGACCGCGCCCTCGCCGGGGGCCGTGGGCCGCACGGGCGGCGGGACGGCGGTGGCCGGGGCGGGCAGCGCCGCCGGGGCGAGCAGGGCGGCGCCGGCCGCTGCCAGCGTCAGGGACGGGACACGCACGATGGAGGACCCTCTCGTCGGGGACGAACCGAGCCCACTGTGCGGGGGGAACGGGCGTGCGGCCACGGGAGCCACCGCGAAGGGGCCGGATGGAGCACGCTCCTGACACTCCGTAAGGGGACAGCGGAGCGGCGCCGGCCGCCGGGGCACCCGGCGGGGACGACAGGGGCCGGGGATCCGGAGCGGGTGCCGCCCGGCTCCCCGGCCACCCGCGCCGGCGCGGGATCGGCGACGACAGCGTGTCCGCGCCATGGGCGTGAACTTCCCTGTCCTGGCGGGCAGTTCAGCCGTAGGGAACGCCAGCATACGTAACGCCGGGCGGTGGTCACCAGCACGGCCCCTTGCTGCGGGCCCCCGGCCGGGCCACTATTGGTCCGGACCTTTAGAGGATATCCGGTCCGTCGGGAGGGCAGTGCCGTGCGACGCGTTCCGCTTGCGCTCGTGCTGGTCTGCGGCGTGGTGCTGCTGGTCGCGTCCTGCGGCTGGGGCCGGGCCGCGGACGAGGGCCGGATACCGGGCGCCCCGGCCGGGGTCACGGCCACCGCGGGCAGCGCCACGAGCGTGCACGTGATGTGGAACGCGGCACCGCGCAGCGCCGGGGTCCGTACGTACGAGGTATATCGGGACACCACGAAAGTGGCCGAAGTACCGGGTGCGCAGCACATGGTGGACGTCACCAGGCTCAGGCCGTCCACCCGGTACGCCTTCACCGTGCGGGCCCGGGACACCGCGGGCCGGCTGGGTCCGCCGAGCGCGGCGGTGCGGGCCCGCACACCGGCCGTCACGGCGGCGGACCGCTCGGCTCCCACCCGGCCGGGCAAGGCCACCGGGCGGGCCGTGGGCAGCCGCGCCGCCCAGCTGTCCTGGAGCGCGTCCCGGGACGACCGGGGCGTGCTGTCGTACGACGTCTACCAGGGCGGGGTGAAGATCCACAGCGTCGGCGCGAACCAGACCGCCACCGTCGTCACCGGTCTGCGCCCGGGCGGCCGGTACGTCTTCACGGTGCGGGCCCGGGACGCGGCCGACAACCTCTCCCCCGCCGGCGCACCGGTCCGTCTCACCACACCAGGCCACGACGACGGTCGGAACACCGCGCCCGCCTCGTTCACCGCGACCGCCCACCGGTCCGGCGGCGCCTACTACATCGACCTCGCCTGGGACCCGCCGCGCGTGGACGGCGTGATCACGGAATACCTGATCAGGCTGGACGGCGGCACGGACTCCTCGCTCGTCTGGGGCGGCGCACCGCCGAGCGGCCGGGCGCACCACAGCTTCTACGCGGGCACCGCCGCAGGCGAGGAGCACCGGGTGCGGCTGCGGGCCCGGCTGCCGGACGGCACCTGGGGCGGCTGGTCGGCGGAGCGGACGGTCACCACGGGCGGCTGACCCCGCCCGCGCGGCGGCCGGACACGACGGGACGGCGCCGGTCACGGTCACGGCCGACGGGCACCGGCGGTCCGGTGCGCGGGAACCCGCCGCGGTCACCTGATCGGTCCTCCCCCGGGTGCGCCGGTGACCGGCGGGGCGTTGGCTGCGGTTGAGGCAGCACGGGCGTTCCCCGATCCCCGGCGGCGCATCGGACGTACCGCCGACCGTGCCGCCGGAGGCCAGTCCCATGGACAACTCGCGACTCCTGCTCCGCTCCGGCCTGACCCTGGCGGCCGCCGCCGTCCTCCCGGCCGCGCTCGCCGGGCCGACCGCCGCGGCCTCGGGCATCTCGGTCAGCACCATCGGCTCGACGGTCTCGGTGGTCACCAGCGCGTGCACCCAGATCAACGGCAGTTGGGGCACCTCGGCGCTGCTCGGCAGCCGCCAGGCGAACTTCTCCCAGGGCCGGCAGGTGAGTCTGGCCGGCACGTCCGTCAGCCAGTCCGCGGCCTGGTCCGCGGTGAGCCCGGGCACCTACACCGTGGTGGTGGTCTGCTCCAGCGGCAGCACCGCGGGCAGCCAGTCGGTGATCGTCTCCGCTGCGGCCGCGCAGCCCAGCGCGCAGACCCGGCCCCAGACCAGCCCGCAGACCAGGCCGACGATCTCGGCGACGACCGCTCCGGCCCCGTCCCGGGGCGTGATGGGCGGCCTCGGCGGCGCCGCCCGCGACTACGGCCCCCTGACGCTCGGCGTCGGCGCGGCCCTGGTCGCCACCGGTGTCGTGGCCACCGGCTGGGTCCTGCGCCGCCGCTCCGGGCCGTACCGGCTCTGAGCCGGCCGCCGGGCGTCCCCGGCCGGGCGGCGGTCCGGGGAGCCGGCCCTCAGTCCTCTTCCGGCCGCTCCCCCGGCCGTGCGTCGAACTCCGCCAAGGCGTCGGCGAGCCACCGGATCCAGAAGTTCTCCAGGTCGATCCCGGCCCGCAGGACCAGGTGGTGCAGCCGGTCCTGCGGGGTGTCGCGGTCCGGCGGGAAGTCGCGGTCCTCGATCGCCTGGTACTCGGCCAACTGCCGCCGGTGCAGCTCCAGATGGCGGCGCAGGTCGGCCTCCAGGCCGGCCGTGCCGACCACGGCCGCCGCGCGCAGCCGCAGCGGCAGCGGGTCCCGCATCGGCCGGGGGTCCTGCGCGGCGGCGGTCCAGCGGGCCAGTTCGGCCCGGCCCGCGGGCAGCACCTCGTAGCTCTTCTTCTGCCCGCGGGCCGGCTGTTCGGCCGGCAGCGCGCGGATGAAGCCCTCGGCCTCCAGTTTCCCCAGCTCGCGATAGATCTGCTGATGCGTCGCGGACCAGAAGTAGCCGATCGACTTGTCGAACCGGCGGGTCAGCTCCAGGCCCGACGACGGCTTTTCCAGCAGGGCGGTCAGGATCGCGTGCGGGAGTGACATGGCCTCATCCTAGGAACGTCGCCCACGGCGCCCGGCGGCTACAGCGCCGCCGCCAGCTCGGTGCCCTGCTTGATGGCGCGCTTGGCGTCCAGTTCGGCGGCCACGTCGGCGCCGCCGATCAGATGCGCGCGGCGGCCGGCGGCGACCAGTGTCTCGTACAGGTCGCGGCGCGGCTCCTGGCCGGTGCACAGCACCACCGTGTCGACCTCCAGGACCGTGCTCTCGCCGCCGACGGTGATGTGCAGACCGGCGTCGTCGATCCGGTCGTAGCGCACGCCCGGCACCATGGTGACGCCCCGGTGCTTCAGCTCGACGCGGTGGATCCAGCCGGTGGTCTTGCCGAGTCCGGCGCCGACCTTGGTGGCCTTGCGCTGGAGCAGGTGGACCTGGCGGGGCGGGGCGGGCCGCCGCGGCGCGGTGAGGCCGCCGGGCGTCCGGTACTCCGTGTCGACGCCCCAGTGCCTGAAGTACGTCTGCGGGTCCTCGCTCGCCTTGTCCCCGGCGTCGGTCAGGTACTCGGCGACGTCGAAGCCGATCCCGCCGGCGCCGAGGACGGCGACCCGGTCGCCGACGGGGGCGCCGTCGCGCAGCACGTCGAGGTAGCCCACGACGCGGGGGTGGTCGACGCCGGGGATGTCCGGGGTGCGCGGGGTGACGCCGGTGGCGACGACGACCTCGTCGAAGTCCGCCAGGTCGCCGGCCTCCACCCAGGTGTCCAGGCGTACGTCGACGCCGTGCGCCTGGAGCTGGTGGCGGAAGTAGCGCAGCGTCTCGTCGAACTCCTGCTTGCCCGGCACCTTGCGGGCGACGTTGAGCTGCCCGCCGATCTCGCTGCCGGCGTCGAACAGGGTGACGGCGTGGCCGCGTTCGGCGGCGGAGACCGCGCAGGCGAGGCCGGCCGGACCGGCGCCGACGACCGCGATCCGCTTCTTCAGCCGGGTCGGCGCGAGGACCAGCTCGGTCTCGTGGCAGGCGCGCGGGTTGACCAGGCAGGAGGTGAGCTGCCCGCTGAAACTGTGGTCGAGGCAGGCCTGGTTGCAGCCGATGCAGGTGTTGATGGCCTCCGGGGTGCCGGCGGCGGCCTTGGCGACGAAGTCGGGGTCGGCGAGCATCGGGCGGGCCATGGACACCATGTCCGCGTAGCCGTCGGCCAGCAGTTCCTCGGCGAGATCGGGGGTGTTGACGCGGTTGGTGGTGATCAGCGGCACGGAGACCTCGCCCATGAGCCGCTTGGTGACCCAGGTGTAGGCGCCGCGCGGCACGGAGGTGGCGATGGTGGGGATGCGGGCCTCGTGCCAGCCGATGCCGGTGTTGATGAGCGTGGCGCCGGCCGCCTCGACGGCCTTGCCGAGGGCGATCACCTCCTCCAGGGAGGAGCCGCCGGGGATCAGGTCCAGCATGGACAGCCGGTAGATGACGATGAAGTCCTCGCCGACGGCCTCGCGCACCCGCTTGACGATCTCGACCGGGAACCGGGTCCGGTTCTCGAACGAGCCGCCCCAGCGGTCGTCGCGCCGGTTCGTGGGCGCGGCGGTGAACTCGTTGATCAGATAGCCCTCGGAGCCCATGATCTCCACGCCGTCGTAGCCGGCCCGCCGGGCGAGGCGGGCGGTGCGGGCGTAGTCGTCGATCGTGCGCTCGATGTCGGCGTCGGTCAGCTCGCGCGGCACGAAGGGGCTGATGGGCGCCTGGAGCGGGCTGGGCGCGACGAGGTCGCGGTGGTAGGCGTACCGGCCGAAGTGCAGGATCTGCAGGGCGATCCGGCCGCCCTCGCGGTGTACGGCCTCGGTGACGGTGCGGTGCGGCTCGGCCTCCTCCTCGGTGGTGAGCATGGCCCCGCCCTCGTACGGCCGGCCCTCTTCGTTGGGCGCGATGCCGCCGGTGACGATGAGTCCCACCCCGCCGCGCGCGCGGGCCGCGTAGAACGCCGCCATCCGCTCGAAGCCGCGCTCGGCCTCCTCCAGGCCCACGTGCATCGAGCCCATGAGGACGCGGTTGGGCAGCGTGGTGAAGCCCAGGTCGAGCGGGGTCATCAGATGCGGGTAACGGCTCATCGGCCCTCCGTACACGGTGTCGTCGCCTCTTGTTGTAGAGGAACCCCGATGCCTTGTGCAACTAGTTGCATAACCGCTGGAGGGTGACTCCCACCACTCTGTACCTACTAGTATGTACACTCACCGGTGACCAAACCGGCGGCGCACCGGCACCGAGCCCCGCAACGTCTTCGTGACCCTGACCGAGCACGCCTCGCCTGACTGGTCCTTCGGCCACGGCCTGGCGCAGTACGCCCCGGCCGACGAGGAGCCGGCCGGGGCGCGGGGGCGAGGAGGGGTCAGCGGCTCTCCAGGCGCAGGTGCAGATCCCGCTCCTGGTCGCCGGAGGCCGTGCAGGTCTCCTGCACGGTGAACATCGAGTCCAGGGTCTGCCGGAACCGCTCCACCGCCTGGTAGCTGCCCTGGACGTCCGCCTGGACGGGCGAGTCCAGGCGGACCGCCGGGCAGTCGTGCTCCCGGGCGTCCGCGACGTCGAAGGTCCCGAGCCACACCATCGGACGGCTCTCGTGGAGCTGCTGGGGCGCTTCCCCGGGAGCCCGGTCGGAGGCGAAGCAGGCGCTGAGCGCTTCGAAGACGAGCCGTGCGTCGTCCTTGGAATATCCGCTGATCTCCACCGAGACGGTGTCCGGATGCGGCTGCTCCGTGTCTGCCATCATCGCTCCTTTCGTGGCCGTGCTACGAGGAGACGGTGTACCCCGTCGTGCCTCGTCCACCCCCAGGAAAACACCACGGGCAGCCGCGCACACCTCAGCCGCGGGCGAACTTGTACGTCTTGCTGTCCGTCAGCACGCAGAAGCCGGGCGAGACGACGATCACGCGCAGGACGCCGCTGCGGCGGTCGTAGTCGATGCCCTCCGCCTCGAAGGTGCCCGTGCAGGAGCTGCGCAGCGGCAGCTGGCGCAGCGCCGTGACATGGCCGAGGACGTCGGCGGTGCCGTTCGGCGCGGCCGACAGGTCGATCTGGAGGAGCGGCTTGGTGAGGCCGAACAGGCTGCCCTCCGGGTCGTCGGAGGAGCACAGCAGGGTGACCGGGCCGGCGAAGTCGCAGCCCTGGACGTCGCGGACGGCGTGGTCCAGGCGGACGGCGGAGACCTGCGGCAGGTCCGCCGCGGGCGAGGTGTCCGGGTTGGCGCCGGGCGCCGGGAAGACCAGCAGGCGGGTCATCGTGCCCCACTCGCCGGACAGCATCCACCGGCCGTCGGGCGAGACGGCGGCCCAGGAGTTGTTCAGCGCCTCGCCCGCGCCCAGCGTGTGGACGTACTCGGACCAGGTGCCGTCGGGCGCCTGCACGCGGAACATCTTCGAGTTGCCGGAGTCGCGCTGGTAGGGCTCGATGTAGTAGCCGTCGTACGAGGCGTCGGGGTCGCCGACGTGGTTCCAGCCGCGGCCGGCGACGCCGGGCGGAACGGTCCCGATGCCGGTGTAGCGGTTCGGGCTGTTCGCCGGCACCTCCACCGAGGTCAGGCCCTGGCTCTCGGTGAGCGGGTCGGCACGGTCGGAGCCGGTCTCGGTCCAGACGGCGGCCGCGGAGGCGGGCCCGGGCACGGCGAGGGAGACGACGGCGGCGGTGGCGAGGGTGACGAGTCCGGTGAGAGCTGCGCGACAACGTTGCCGGGCGGACGACGCGGGCATGGGCGGCTCCTCGGAGGGGCGGGGACACGGGCTGGGCGGACGGGAACGTTCCGCCGGCGGACAGTCTGGCGGGACCAGATCGTCATGTACAGACCAACAACGGGACGGGAGCGTGAACTCTCACGGCTCCGGGAGCCCGGGGCAGGAGTCACGGCGCGGCGGCTCGCGCACGGCGGCTCCGGCGGACGTACCGCGCCTTGGTGAGAGATGGTGGAGGTGGACGCAGACGGCGAACGCGGCGGAGAGTCGGGTGTGAGCACGGCAGGACGAGGCAAGACGGCACGGGGGACGTCGTACCGTGCGGACGGGCGAAGGCGGTGCGTGGCATGAGTGCAGCCGAGGCTCCGGTGGCCGAGAACGGCGAGCCGGCGCGCGGGCCGGTGCCGCCGGGCGGTCTGCTCGACGTCCTGGGCGTGGCGTCGGTGGTGCTGGACACCCGGGGCCGGATCGTGCTGTGGAGCCCGCAGGCGGAGGAGCTGTTCGGGTACTCCGCGCAGGAGGCCCTCGGCCAGTACGCCGCCCGGCTGATGGTGCACGAGCGGCACATCCGGCTCGTCGGCGAGCTGTTCGCCGAGGTGATGCGCACCGGACAGAGCTGGGCGGGCGGCTTCCCGGTCCGGCACAAGGACGGCAGCACCCGTCTGGTGGAGTTCCGCAACATGCGCCTGCTGGACGACCGCGGGGACGTCTACGCGCTCGGGCTGGCCGCCGACCAGTCGACCGTACGGCGGCTGGAGCAGGACGTGGCGCTGTCCGAGCGCATGGTGAAGCAGTCCCCGATCGGCTACGCCGTCCTCGACACCGAGCTGCGGTTCGTCTCCGTCAACCCGGCCCTGGAGCGGATCAACGGCCTGCCGGTCGCCGCGCACGTGGGCCGGACGCTGCCCGAGGTGCTGCCGCTGCTGAACGCCCGCGAGCTGGAGGCCGTCGCCCGGCGGGTGCTGGAGACGGGCGAGCCGCTGGTCGACGACACGCTCGTCGGCCGCACCCCGGCCGACCCGGACGAGGACCACACCTGGTCGCACTCGCTGTACCGGCTGGAGGACACCCTCGGCAACGTGCTCGGTGTGGCGGTCTCGCTGGTCGACATCACGGAGCAGCACCGGGCCTCCGTGGAGGCGGAGACCGCGCGGCGCCGGCTCGCGGTGATCGCCGACGCCTCCGCCCGCATCGGCACCACGCTGGAACTGGAGCGCACCGCCTCGGAGCTGGCCGAGGTCGCCGTGCCGGAACTGGCGGACGTGGCGGCCGTGGACCTGCTGGACGCGGTGGTCGAGGGCCGGCCCAGTGCGCTGGGACCCTCGGAGTCCGCGGTGATCCGGGCGCTGGCCCTGCGCCCGGAGGAGGGCAGCGACGCCGTACGGGCCGCCGACCCGCCCGGCCAGATCGCCCGGTACGCGCCCGACCGTCTGGTCACCGAGTGCGTGCGCACCGGCGAGGCGGTGCTGGTGCCGCGGGTGAAGGACGAGGACCTGCCGCGGATCGCCCGTTCCGCCGACGCGGCCGTGCTGCTCGGCCGGGCGGGCCTGCACTCGTACCTCGCGGTGCCGCTGATCGCGCGCGGCGAGGTGCTCGGCGCGCTGGACCTCAAACGCACCCGCAATCCGGCGCCGTTCGACGAGGACGACGTGCTGCTGGCGCGGGAGCTGGCCGCCCGCGCGGCCGTGCAGATCGACAACGCGCGCTGGTACCAGAACGCCCGCAACACCGCGCTCACCCTCCAGCGCAGCCTGCTGCCCGGCCATCCGCCGGTCACCACCGGCCTGGAGGTGGCCTCCCGCTACCAGCCGGCGGGCACCACCAGCGAGGTGGGCGGCGACTGGTTCGACGTCATCCCGCTGGAAGGGGGCAAGACCGCGCTCGTCGTGGGCGACGTGATGGGCAGCGGCGTCAGCGCAGCCGCCACGATGGGCCGGCTGCGCACCGCGACCACCACCCTGGCCGCCCTCGATCTCGACCCGGCCCGGCTGCTGGAGCACCTGGACAAGACGACCTCGGCCCTGGACCACTCCATCGCGACCTGTGTGTACGCCGTCCACGACCCGCATCTGCGCCAGTGCCGGATCGCCAACGCCGGCCATCTGCCGCCGGTCCGGGTACGGCCGGGCCACCCGCCGGAGCTGCTCGACCTGCCGACGGGCGTGCCGCTCGGGGTGGGCGGGGTCGGCTTCTCCACCGTCACGGTGGACTTCGCGCCCGGTGACGAGCTGGTGTTCTACACCGACGGTCTGGTGGAGACCCGCCGCCACTCCCTGGACGAGCGCCTGGCCTTCCTGCTCTCCCTCCTGGACGATCCCGCCCGCCCCCTGGAGGAGGTCTGCGACCTCCTCCTGCGCACCCTGCACCAGCCGGACAACGACGACGACGTGGCCCTGCTCATCGCCCGCGCCCAGCACCTGCCGGGGTGAGCGGGCGGAGCGTCAGGGCAGTACGCCGATCACCACGTGCGCGGCGAGTTCGTCCGACACCGCCAGCCGGGCCGTCAGGCCCGCGTCGGTGAACGCCCGCAGGGCGGCGGGTGCCTGGCGCTCGCTGGTCTCGGTCAGCAGGCTGCCACCGGGGGCGAGCCACCCGGGTGCTCCGTCGGCCACCCGGCGCAGCACGGCCAGGCCGTCGGCGCCGCCGTCCAGCGCGACCAGCGGCTCGTGGTCGCGGGCCTCCGCCGGCAGCAGGGGCACCTCGGCCGTCGGGACGTAGGGGACGTTGGCCGTCAGGAGGCCGACCCGGCCGCGCAGGCCGGCCGGCAGGGCGTCGTACAGGTCGCCCTCGTAGGCCCGCCCGCCGCAGGCCGCGAGGTTGCGGCGGGCACAGCGCACGGCGGCCGGGTCGATGTCGGCGGCGTGCACCTCGGCGCCGTCCAGGGCGTGGGCGAGGGCGGCGCCGAGCGCGCCGGAACCACAGCACAGGTCCACGACGACGGCCGCGTCCGGCGCCGCGGCCAGCGCCTGGTCGACCAGGAACTCGGTACGACGGCGGGGGACGAACACCCCGGGCGCCACGGTGACGCGCAGCCCGTGGAAGCCGGCCCAGCCGAGGACGTGTTCGAGCGGGAGGCCGGCGGTCCGCCGGTCCACCATGCCGGCCGCCTCCTCGGGCGTGCGGGCGGTGGCGAGGATCAACTCGGCCTCGTCCTCGGCGAAGACGCACCCGGCGGCGCGCAGCGCGGAGACGATGGCGGACGGGGTCAGCGGTGCGGGAACGGGCATGGGGGATACGGGCATGAGGAGCCGGAAGCCTTTCGGGAGCGCGAGATCTCAGGGCGCTCCCGCGGTCACCACTGCCGGTGTACCGCGTCGTCACGAGAGGCGAGCACCCCGGCCGACACAGCGGTAATGGGTCTCACCTCCTCGTCACGAGGGGCCGCGAAGTGCGCGGCCCGACAGCCACTTTATCCCACGGCCGGATCAGACGCCGACCGCTTCCTCCGTCTCCTCCTCGGCCTCCTCGGCCTGCTCTGCCTGCTTGTCCTGCTTGTCCTGTTGCGCGGTGTCCGGCCGGTCCTGCCGGGCCCCGGCGGCGGTAACGGGCGCGGTGCGGGCGGAGTGCCGCGGGGTGTGGCGGGTGCGCTCGTACAGTCCGGCGACCGCCGTCACCGCGAGACCGGCCAGCAGCCAGCCGGCGAGCGTCCACACCTCGCGGGCGAGACCGTCGTGGCCGAAGTAGAGCAGGCTGCGGACGCCCTCGACGAAACCGGCGCCGTTCCAGAAGGCGTGCAGGGCGCCGAAGAAGCCGTTCTGCAGTTCCGGCCGGAACAGGCCGCCGGAACTGGTGAAGTTCAGCATCACGAACAGCACCATCATGGTCAGCGTGGTCCACCGCTTCAGGAACGTGTGCAGGCCGACGCCGATGAAGAGGACGCCCGCCGAGTACAGCCAGGCCATGCCCCAGACGCCCGCGAGGCCGTGGTGGGCGAGGTGGAACACCGGCCCGGCGAGCAGCGCGCCGATGCCGCCGACCACCGCGGAGACGCCGAGGGTGAGCAGCGCGCGGATCCGCATCGGGAGCGCGGCGCCCGCGGCACCGAGCGCGGCGACGGAGGCGTACGAGCCGATGCTGACCGCGATCAGCAGGAAGAACAGGCCCTGTCCGGTCGGGTCGTCGGCGACCGGCTGCGCCACGTCGGTGATCTTCAGCGGCAGGCCCTCCTCGGCGGCGACCGGCGTGAACACCTTCTCCACGGCCGTCGCGCCCATGTCGGAGGCGGCGCTCGCCACCAGCAGCTCCGGCGCCTGGGCACTCGGCACATAGGCGCCGGTCACCTCGCGGGACCTGAGCAGGCCGACCGCGGCGGCGCGGGTGGCCACCGTGCGGACGTCCAGCTTCTCGCCCGCGGTGTCCTTGACCGTCTGCGCGAAGACCTTGGCCCGCGGGGCGGTGCCGACGACGGCGACCGGCAGGTGGTGCGGCTCCGGGGTGACGAACGCACCCATGTACGCGAGCCCCATGCCTATGCACATCAGCAGCGGGGTGATCAGGTGCGTGAGCACATGGCGCAGTGCCGGTGACCTCATCGCGCACGACCTCCAAAGGTTGGCTTATACAACTTCCCGTTCAAGTTGTACTATACAACTAGAACCCCCGGAGGAGGTATTCGCGTGAGCGCAGCGGAGTCGGCCGTCGAGACGATCCAGCACGAGATGACCATCTTCGCCCGCCGGGCCCGCGCCTCGGCGGGCCGGATGCACCCCGAGCTGTCCCTCGTGTCGTACACCCTGCTCGGCCACCTGGAGGAGCGCGACGGCTGCCGGGCGACGGACCTGGCGGCCCACTACGCGCTGGACAAGTCCACGGTGAGCCGTCAGGTGGCGGCGCTGGAGCGGGCCGGCCTGATCGAGCGCCGGCTGGACCCGGAGGACCACCGGGTGCAGGTGCTGCACCTGACGGAGGCCGGCCGGGAGATCCTGGCCCAGGTCACCCGCAGCCGCCGGACGGCCTTCCGGGAACGGCTCGCCGAGTGGCCGGAGGAGGACCTGGTGCGGTTCGCGGCCTACCTGGAGCGGTACAACGCCGGTTCGGCCGACACCGGTACGGACTGAGGGCGGGCGCGGCCACGGGGCCGGTCCACGCCGGTCCACGGCGGTGCGGGCCGAAGGGCGCCGGGCGCTTGTCCAACAGAACCAGCCGGCGCCGGCGCCGACCGAAGCGGCCACCGGTCGGCGCGCGCCCGCGTACGCCGGCTTACGTCGGCGTAGGTCCAGCGTGGCCACCGCCGCCCCGGCCCGGCCGGCACCCGCACGGACCGGAGCGGCCACCGGGCCTACGGCACCGGTACCGCCTCGCGGTCGTTCACCAGCCGCTGCGGTGTCCGGGCCTCCAGGAACGCCGTGCGGCGGCGCAGCCGGAAGCCGAGGGACTCGTAGAGCCGGATGGCGTGCGTGTTCCCGGCACCGGTGTGCAGGAACGGCGTCTCCCCGCGCTCCCGGATGCCGTACGCCACCGCGAGGACCAAGCGGCTCGCCAGGCCCTCGCCGCGGAACGCGGGGTCGGTGCAGACGGCGCTGATCTCAGTCCAGCCCGGCGGGTGCAGCCGCTCCCCCGCCATGGCGATCAGCGCCCCGTCCCGGCGGATGCCGAGGTAGGTGCCGAGTTCCACGGTGCGCGGCAGGAACGGTCCCGGCCGGGTGCGCGCCACCAGGTCCAGCATCTCCGGCACGTCCGCCGGTCCGAGCGGCACCGCCTCCGGGTCCGGCGCGGCGGCCAGGCCGTCGTCCACGTACTGCACGCCCTCGACCCGCTGGGTGATCTCCCAGCCCTCCGGCACCTCCCCGCGGAAGCCGGGCAGCGGGACCCCCGCGCCGGGACCGGCCAGCGCGGCGAGGTCCGCCCAGTCCCGCGCGTCCGGCTCGTCCGGCAGTGCCAGCCACGGGGAGACGTCGAGGGGATAGCGCAGGACCCGGCCGCGCCGCTCGGCGAAGTGGGCGTGCGGCCCGGTCAGGGAGGCGCGGGCCGGGTTGTCGAGGACGTGCGGGGCGCCGGCGGCGGTCGGGCCGGGGCCGCCCTGGCCGTTCACGGCGCTCATCCGGCCACCTCGATCACGGACCTGGGGTCATACGCCTGGGGCATCCTCGTTCCTCACTTCTCTCGCTCTGTCACCGGCCGGCCGAAGCCGGTCACCGATCGGCAAGGAGCGGTCCGGGACCGGTATTCCCGGGCCCCGGCAGAGTTCATACGGCCGCAACGATGGGGGCGCCGGCCGGGGAACGAGCACGCGGAACGACAGCGTACGGTTGAAGCATGAACGTCACGCGAGGCTTCACGGGCCGCCCGCGCGCCGCCGGTCCGGGACTGCCGCCCGGGCAGTACGACGCGCGCGGGGACTGGCCCGTCCTGTCCGCCGAGGTCACCCCGGACCTCGCGCCCGCCGACTGGTCCTTCCGCATCGACGGCCTGGTCGACAGCCCGCACACCTGGGACTGGGACGCCGCGCACGCGTTGCCTGCGGCGGCGTACGAGGGCGACATCCACTGTGTGACCGGCTGGTCGAAGTTCGGTGTGCGGTTCGGCGGTGTCTCACTGGACGCCTTCTTCAGTGTGGTGCGGCCACATAAGTCCGCTACACATGCCCTCGCCTACTCCCACACCGGTTACACCACCAACCTGCCGCTCGCCGACCTGACCGGCGGACGGGCCTGGATCGCCTGGGAGTACGACGGCGCGCCGCTGCCGGCCGAGCACGGCGGTCCGGCGCGGCTGCTGGTGCCCCACCTCTACTTCTGGAAGAGCGCCAAGTGGATCGCCGGCATCACGCTGCTGGACCACGACGAGCCGGGCTTCTGGGAGCGCAACGGCTACCACGCGCGCGGCAATCCGTGGGAGGAGCAGCGGTATTCCGGTGACTGAGACGGTGACGGGGACGACGACTGCCGTGACGCGGTTCGCGGTGCCGGGGCGGATCGCGGTGGACGGCGGGACGGCCTCGCGGTGGCAGACCGCCACCGTGACGGAGATCCGCCGCGAGACACCGCACGCGGCCACGTTCCGCCTGGCGGTGCCGGCGTGGGCGGGGCATCTGCCGGGCCAGCACCTGATGCTGCGGCTGACCGCCCCGGACGGCTACAAGGCACAGCGCCACTACTCGATCGCGTCGGCGCCGGACGAGTCCGGGCGCATCGAGCTGACCTTGGACCGGGTGCCGGACGGCGAGGTCTCCGGCTGGTTC
The DNA here is from genome assembly GCF_044332325.1 of Streptomyces sp. NPDC017095. NCBI lineage: Bacteria > Bacillati > Actinomycetota > Actinomycetes > Kitasatosporales > Streptomycetaceae > Streptomyces > Streptomyces sp. NPDC017095. The sequence goes on along the minus strand of NZ_JBIROU010000012.1, from coordinate 180,354 downwards.
CACACCGTGGCCCGGCCCGGTGACACGATCGAGGTGCGCGGCCCGCTGAGCGGTTTCTTCGCCTGGCCGGGCGACCGGCCGGCGCTGCTGCTCGGGGCCGGCTCCGGGGTCGTACCGCTGATGTCGATGGTGCGGTACCACCGGGCGCAGGGGCTCACCGTCCCGCTGCGCATGCTGGTGTCGGCGCGCAGTCCCGAGGAGCTGATCTACGCGGCCGAGCTGGGCCCCGAGACCACGCCCGTGTTCACCCGCAGCGCCCCGCCCGGGGTGCCGGTGGGACGGATGACGGCCGCACATGTGGCGCCGCTCCTGGCCGAGCAGCCGGACGGTGGGTGGGAAGCCTATGTGTGCGGATCCAACGGTTTCGCCGAGCACGCTTCACGGCTGCTGGTGGCGGCGGGCCAGCCGGTCGACCGGATCCGCATCGAACGGTTCGGCTGAGCGGACGGGACGGGGCCCGGGCCGCCGCCGCTGATCCCAGGAGTCCCGCCGTGCCCCGCCGATCCCGCCGTGCACCGCGATCCCGGTGGCCCCGCGCGGCCCGGCCCATCCCGCAGGCCCCGCCGACCCCGCAAGCCCCGCAAGGTGCCGCCGACACCTCAAGGTGCCGCCGACCCCGCAAGGTGCCCCCCGTGACCGCTCCCCCGCTCGCGCCGGCGGCTCCCGGGCGCGATCGTGGGGCGCGGGGCTGTCCTCGTGCGCCTGATGGGCCGGAACTCGCTGTTCGCGGTGTGCGCGAGGTGCGCCGAACGGGGTACGAGACCTGAGGACGCTCGTGTGCGTGGGCGGGGGGCCGGCGGTCCGGCTCCCCCTTCGGCAGCGAGGAGGTGGACATGCGGACCCGGGTGCGGGGCTGGCGCTGGCGGCGCAATCCGCTGCGGCGCCGGTCGGACGTCGTGGAGGCGTGGACGGTCCTGGTGGTCGCCGTCCTCATGCTCGTCGTCGCTCCCCTGGTCGGTGCCGCGGCGGGCCTGCACGCCCATGGCCAGGCCCGGGCGCTCGCCGCGGTGCAGCGGGCCGAGCGCCATCAGGTGCGCGCCGTGGTGATCGACGAGCCGTCCCGGCGGCCGTCCACCGAAGGAGACCACCGGCTCCCCTACCGCGCCCAGGTGCGCTGGGCCGAGCCGGGCGGGGGTGTGCGGACGGTGTGGACCCGGGTGCCCGCCGGGTCCCGCCCCGGGAAGCCGGTGACGGTGTGGCTCGACTCCCGGGGCCGGAGTGTGGCGCCGCCCCCGGACGACATGGCGGTGTGGCAGCACGCGGTGACCGTCGGGCTGTGCGCGGCGACGGGCACGGCGACGGTGGTGTTCCTCAGCCGCACGGTCGAGCGGCGGATCGCCCTGCGCCATCGGCTGGCCGAGTGGGAGCGGGAGTGGGAGCGGACCGGACCGCGGTGGACCCAGCCACGGACGTGACCGGTGGTCCGGTCACCGGCCTCCGGCCGGGCGTGCGCGCGCCGGTCGGGAGCAAACGCTTGCCCACTCGCGGACCAGGAGTGTTCGTCCGGTCGGCGCGGTGACCGCCGGACGGTCCGGTCCGCGGTGACCCTGGCGAGTGGTCCGATCACCCACGTACCGTGAGGCGGCACACCCGACACACTCTTTCGTCACCAAGGCGGTTGTTGATGGCCCTGTTCGATCTTCCTCTCGACGAACTCCGCGCGTACCGCAGCGAGTCCACCGAACCGGAGGACTTCGACGCCTTCTGGGAGAAGACGCTCCAGCAGGCCCGTGAGCACGAGCTGAACGCGCGCTTCGAGCGCGTGGACGCCGGTCTGACCACGGTCGAGGTCTACGACGTGACGTTCGCCGGGTTCGACGGCCAGCCCGTCAAGGGCTGGCTGCGGCTGCCCGCCGGGGCCACGGAACCGCTGCCGCTGGTCGTGGAGTTCGTCGGCTACGGCGGCGGGCGCGGCCTGCCGCAGGAGAACCTGCTCTGGGCGTCGACGGGCCGGGCGCACTTCCTGATGGACACCCGCGGGCAGGGCAGCGCCTGGGGCGGCGGCGGTGCGACGGCGGACCCGGTAGGCGCGGCGCCGGCGTACCCCGGGTTCATGACGCGGGGCATCGACGCCCCGGAGAACTACTACTACCGCCGGGTGTTCACGGACGCCGTGCGCGCGGTGGAGGCGGCGCGCTCGCACCCGCTGGCCGACGCGGCGCGGACCGTGGTGTCCGGGGCCAGCCAGGGTGGCGGCATCACGCTCGCCGTCGCCGGGCTGGTCCCCGACCTGATCGCGGTCGCCCCGGACGTGCCGTTCCTGTGCGACTTCCCGCGCGCGGTGACGCTGACGGACCGGCACCCGTACCGGGAGATCGGCCTGTTCCTCAGGACGCACCGCGGGCGTTCGGCGGAGGTGCGGCGCACGCTGGCGTACTTCGACGCGGTGCACTTCGCGGCGCGGGGCCGGGCGCCGGCCCTGTTCTCGGTGGCCCTGGAGGACGAGACGTGCCCGCCGTCGACCGTGTTCGCCGCGTTCAACGCGTGGGCGCACCAGGACAAGGCGATCGAGGTGTACGACTTCAACGACCACGAGGGCGGCGGGCCCTTCCACGACGCGGCGAAACTGCGCTGGCTGCGGTCGTACGCCTGACGGCCGCCCGGCGGTCCGGTCCGGGCCGCACCACCCCTTTCCTCCTGTCCGACCAGTCGGTACGTTCGGGGCTCCGGGCCGCCGGCCGGCGCGGCCCGGTTTCCCGGCGACGACGGAGGGCCCATGTCCACGCAGGAGACACCGAGGACCGCGAACACGCCCGTGCCGATCCACGGGCACTGCGCTCCGCGGTTCGCGGCGGTGCGGGAGGCTTTCGAGGAGAACTTCCGTGAGCGCGGCGAACTCGGCGCGGCGGTGGCGGTCACCGTCGCCGGGGAGACGGTGGTGGACCTCTGGGGCGGCTGGGCGGACGCGGCGCGGAGCCGGCCCTGGGAGCGGGACACCGTGGTGAACGTGTGGTCCACCACCAAGGGGCCGGTCGCGCTGTGCGCACACCTGCTCGCCGACCGGGGGCTGCTCGACCTCGACGCGCCGGTGGCCGCGTACTGGCCCGAGTTCGCCGCGGCGGGCAAGGAGAAGGTGCTGGTACGGCACCTCCTGTCACACCGCGCGGGGCTGTCCGGATTCCGGGAGCCGCACACCTTGGAGGACTTGTACGACTGGGAGTTGACCACCGCGCGGCTGGCCGCCATGGCGCCCTGGTGGGAGCCGGGCACCCGGTCGGGCTATCACCCGCTGACGTACGGCTTCCTGGTCGGCGAGGTCGTACGGCGGGTCTCGGGGCTGCGGCCGGGGGCCTTCCTGGAGCGGGAGGTGACCGGGCCGCTCGGGGTCGACTTCACGATCGGCCTGCCGGCGCGGGACCACGGCCGGGCGGCGGGCCTGGTGCACCGGCCGGCCGGGTCGTCCGCCGAACGGGAGGCCGCTCTCGGCCTGTTGCCGCCGGCCGTGCGGGCCGCCCTGAGCAATCCGGCGGTCGGGGCCGCGCAGGCGAACAGCGCCGGCTGGCGGGCGGCGGAGATACCCGCGGCAGGCGGTCACGGCACGGCGCGTGCGGTGGCGGCGCTGTACGGCGTCTTCGCGGGGCGTGGCGCGCACCGCGGCCGGCGGCTGCTGTCACCAAAGGCGGCGGAGCGGGTGCGCGAGGGCCAGGGCCGCTGCCGCGATCTGGTGCTCGGGGTGGGCCTGGAGGGTGAGACCGAGGCCGGGCTCGGGGTGTGGCTGAGCGGGCCGCAGGGCTCGTACGGCCCGAATCCACGCGCTTTCGGCCATGACGGGTTCGGCGGTTCCTGCGGGCTCGCCGACCCGGAGGCGGGGGTGTCCCTGGGCTATGTGATGAACCGGATGGGGTCGCGCATCGCCGACGATCCGCGGAAGTCGGCACTGGTGGACGCGCTGTACCGCGCACGCTGAACGAGTGCCGTGGCGGCGGGTGACCGCCGTACAGACGGGTGGATTCCGGTCGAACCAGCGGACCGGCCTTCCCTTGTGGTTTAGACCAATGGTAATTGTGGTCGCGCAACGAGCCCGTATGACTACGTCTTGTCACCGACAGGAGGCGCGGCATGGCCCGCACCACCCCGCACGACCCCCCGCCCGGCGACGACCGGCCCCTGTACGGACGGATAGCGGCGCTGCTGCTCGGCGAGCTGCGCGCCGGCACCATTCCGCCGGGTGAACGGCTGCCGGGCGAGCGGCACCTGGCCGCGCACTTCGGGGTCAGCCGGGAGACCGTTCGGCAGGCGCTGGAGGTGCTGCGCCGCAGCGGGGTGGTCGCCACCGACCGGCGGGGCAGCCATGCCACGCTGCCGGGCCGGCCGGTCGAGTCACCGGAGTCGCTCACCTTCCCGGTGGGCGCCCGGCCGGCGCACCCCTGTGCGGTCGACCGGGCCACGGTGGCCTGGGAGGCGCCGTCGCCCGAGCACGCCCGGGCGCTGGGACTGGCCCCGCACCGGCCGACGCTGGTGCACCGCTACCGGTCGGTGACGGAAGACGGACGGTCGCTGCGGACGGCGGTGACGACGTTCTCGGCGGTGGTGCTGGCCGAGGTGGCGGAGCTGGCCCGCTACCGGGGCCGGGCCGACGGGGCGACGCCCGCGCAGTTGCGCCGGGCCTACGACTGGATGCGCAAGGCCGGGCTCTCGCTGCACCACCGGGACTGCATCACCCAGGTCGGCGACGCCTCCTCGGTCCTGGTGACCCGGCGCGTGCACGACCAGTACGCACGCCCGCTGGAGATCACCGATCTGGTCGTGAACGCCGAACAGGAGGCGCTGGTCTACGAGTTCACCCTGCCCGCCGCGGGCTGACCGGGCGAGCCGTCCGGAGCCGGCGCACGGGCCACCACCAGCCGCCCGCGCGGGGCACCGTCCGCCCGGCGGCCGAACCCGGGCAGGGGGCGCAGCTCGACCGCGAAACCCGCTCGCTCCAAGTCCCGCAGCACGGTGCCGAGTCGCAGCGCCCGGTAGTACATGACGAACGGCGGCCGCCACAGCGCGTTGCGTACCCGCATGGCCGCGTCGAAGCCGAGCAGCAGCCAGAAGGCGGGATGCCCGGGCCGGGGCGGGGCGAAGACCGGGAAGGCGAACCGGCCGCCGGGCCGCAGTGCCGCCCGGACCCCGGCGAAGAGGTCCGGCAGTTCCCCCGGCAGGAAGTGCCCGAACGCGCCGAAGGAGACGACGAGATCGAAGGCGGCGGCGAACGGCAGGGCCCGGGCGTCGGCCCGTACCCAGGTGACCCGCGGCGCACCGGCGGTCCGCACCCGGTGCCGGGCGACGTCGAGCATGCCGGCGCTGAAGTCGACCCCGGTGACGCCGCGCCGGCACAGCCCGGTGAGCAGCCGGGTCCCCGCGCCGGTGCCGCAGCACAGGTCGAGTCCGTCCGTGAACGGGCCGAGCGGGGCGAGCGTCGCGGCCACGGAGTCCAGTACGCCGTCGGGTGTGCGGAACGGCGTGCGGTCGAACTTCGGTGCGAGCAGGTCGTAGCCGCGTTCGACGGACGACAGCGCCTGCACGGCGAGTTCGCGGCAGGTGGGGCCTTCGGGACCGAACATGGCAGCAGCCTACGGCGGCGCCGCGGACCGCGGGCGCGCGCTCGGCCGGCCTCGGGGACGGGCGTCAGCCGAAGGTGTCGCGGCACAGGCGGACGATCGCGGGCGAGGCCATGCCGTCCGCCCGGCGGCACAGGTCGCGCATCCGGGCGGCGGCGGACGGGCGGGGACGCGGGAGCCGCTGCCGCACGGGCGCGCGCCGCTCGGGGCGCTCGCCCCGGGCGCGCGGGGCGGCGGGAATGGTGGCCCGGGGCGGTCCGGCGGGTGCCGGTCCGTCGTGGGACGCGGAGTCCCGCGGCGGCCGGGCGGCTCGGTCCGGACCTCCGTGACCGGTGCGGACGAGTGCCGCTCCGGACCGTGACTCCCGCACCGGGGCGGGGAGTCCCGACGGTGTCGCGGCCGGGCCGCTCGTCTGGGCGCGCCGGGCGCCGGCGTCGGGCGGGGCGGCGGGGCTGACGGTGGTGCAGCCGGCGACGCTCACCAGCGCCGCCACCAGCAGCGGAAGAAGTCGGCGAGGCACCCGCCCACTGTGCCGCACCGTCCGGCGTCACGGCTCGCCCCGCGCCCGAGGACCACCCCGACGAGCGACCGGCCGGGCTGACGCACCGCGCCCGGCGGGAGGGCCGGCGCGCGCGAGCGCGCCGGCCGCCGGTCCGCGGGTCAGTCCCGGAGCCGCTTCAGCGTGGCCCTGGCATCGGTCTTCAGCCAGCCGGTCACCTCGGTGAGCGTGGGCGGGTCCTTGTCCGTGCCGTAGGAGGTGAGGTACAGGCTGTAGGTCATGAGGTACGTCACCCAGCCGTCGCGGACGGCGAGGGTGGCGTACCGGGAGCCGCCGGAGGAGCCGGTCACGGTGTCCTGGCTGATCAGGTACGCCTCGTCGCCTATGCCCTCCACCGGGTCGGTGTCGTAACCGGTGTGGCTGGAGGCGTAGTTCTTCCAGGTGGCGGTGAACTCGGGTCCGGGGTCGGTACTCTTGTGCAGGTCGAGCTGCATGCTCAGATAGGCGTCCGCGTACGACGAGCCGGTCTTCTTCAGACCCAGGCTGCAGTAACTCTCCTCCAGCGCCCGCTCCTTGAGCGAGGTGTGGGTCGGGGCGGAGTCCTTCTGGGGATACTCGCCCGTGAAGGACGAGTAGTCGGCGCCGGAGCACATGCTGGCGGGTGCCGCGTAGCCGCGCAGGTCCGCGCCGCCGTCCTTGACGCCGGTCAGGAAGACCCCGGCCGCCCAGGCGGCGGAGGCCACGACCGCGCCGACGGCGGCCCACAGCACCGCCCGGCCGGCCCCGCCGCCACGGACCGTGACGACGGGCGGCACGGGTGCGTACCCGGGCGGCTGCGCGTACGGGTTCCCGGGCTGCGGCGGGCCCGGCGCCGGCCGGCCGACCAGTGTGGGCTGCGCGTAGAAGGCCCCGGGCGGCTGCGGGTCCGGGTGCGGAGAGGCCGCCGGCTGCGGCGGGACGGCCGGCTGCCGGTCGGGCCGGTCGTCCGGCGGGCCGGCCGGCGGCGGGGACTGCGGTGGCGTGGACATGCCGCGAAGGTAGTACACGCCCGGAGATCACGTTTCCAGACGCCCGCAATCGTTACGGTCTGCGGACGTCTGCCGTATATCCGGCTGGGAATCACACGTTCCGGTGGTTTGTTGCAGCAGTAGCGGACGCCGCATCCCAACGGGTGGTAGCGTGCAGTCAGCACGTGTGCACGCCCACAGTGGGCGCCGGTGCCAGTCTCTTTCTCTCAGCTGACTGTGCTCGTCGCTGTCCCGGATCCCCCGGTTCCCGGCGCGTCAGCTTCCCGGCTCCATTTCGCGACCGGCCCTTCCCGCCGTGTCCGAGGCGCCGTTTCCGCCGCCCCCCAAAGGCTCCGCGGACGCCTCCCGCTCGCGGCCTCGCTCCCGCTTCTCTTCCCCGTTCCGTCCGCGAAAGGACTCCCACATGACCACCACACTCGAACGCTCCTCCGAGGCCCGGCAGTCGTCGGCCGCCCCGCTCGTCACCGGTGTCCTGGACATCGACGCCCACGGGAAGGGACATCTGCGGTCCGCGGGCCTGCTCCCCGCCCCCGCCGATCCGCAGGTCGCCCCGGCCCTGATCCAGCGCCACGGACTGCGCAAGGGCGACCTGATCGAGGGCGTCCGGGGCGCCCAGCGGACGCTGACCGAGGTCGCGCGGATCAACGGACGCGCACCCGGCGAGCCGGGCGCCCGGCGGCACTTCCGCGACCTCACCCCGCTCCACCCGCACCGGCGCCTGCGCCTGGAACACCCCGCCGCCCGGCTGACCGGGCGCGTCACCGATCTGCTCGCGCCGGTCGGCAAGGGCCAGCGCGGCCTCATCGTGGCCCCGCCCAAGAGCGGCAAGACCGTGCTGCTCCAGCAGTTCGCCGCCGCCGTCGCCGGCAACCACCCCGAGTGCCGGCTGATGGTCCTCCTGCTCGACGAGCGGCCCGAGGAGGTCACCGAGATGCGCCGCTCGGTGCGCGGCGAGGTGTACGCGTCCACCTTCGACCGGTCGCCCAAGGAGCACATCGCCCTCGCCGACCTCGTCGTGGAGCGGGCCAAGCGGCTGGTGGAGGCCGGTGAGGACGTCGTCATCCTGATGGACTCGCTGACCCGGCTGTGCCGGGCGCACAACAACGCCTCCGCCGCCGGCGGCCGTACGCTCAGCGGCGGTGTCGACGCGGGCGCCCTGCTCGGCCCGAAGCGGTTCTTCGGCGCCGCGCGCCAGGCCGAGGAGGGCGGCTCCCTCACCATCCTCGCCACGGCGCTGGTGGAGACCGGCTCCCGCGCCGACGGCTTCTTCTTCGAGGAGCTGAAGGGCACCGGCAACATGGAGCTGCGGCTGGACCGTGAGCTCGCCACCCGGCGTGTCTTCCCCGCCGTGGACATCGACGCCTCCGGCACCCGCCGCGAGGAACTCCTGCTCACCCCGGCCGAGTTGACGGCCGTACACGGCCTGCGCCGCGCCCTGCGCGCCCGGGAGACCGGTCCCGCCGCCGCGGAGACCCTCCTCGAACGGCTGCGGGCCACCCCGGACAACGCCGCGTTCCTGCGGCAGATCCGGCCCACGCTGCCGGCCGCCTGACGCCCGGCCCGGACGGCCGGTGCGGCATCCGGGTTGCACGGCGCCCCGAACGGCCCGGGCAGCGCGATGACTGCGGCGCCTGTTCGTAGGTTGATCATATGGTCATCGGATTCTCTTATCGTGCGGCAGTGTCGGCCTGCGCCCTCTGTGTGGCGGGCCTGCTGGTGCTCACGCCCGCCGCTGCCGCCGCCGGACACCCGGCCGGGGAACCCGCCCCGCCCCGCCCCCGGGCCGCGATGCCCGGCCCGGCCCTGCTGTACCACTCCGGCACCCAGGTCCGGCCGCACCGCGGCGCACCCGCAGTGCCGGAGGTCTCGGCGCTGTCCTGGCTGGTCGCCGACGCGACCGGCGGAGAGGTGCTGGCCGCGAGCGACGCGCACCGCGAACTCCCGCCCGCCAGCACCCTGAAGACCCTGTTCGCCCTCACCGTGCTGCCGGTGCTGCCCGGCGGACTCCAGCACACCGTGCGGTACGACGAACTGGCCGACGTCGGCGAGGGCAGCAGCCTGGTCGGCGTCGAGGAAGGGCACACCTACCAGGTGGCCGACCTGTGGCGCGGGGTCTTCCTCAGCTCCGGGAACGACGCCGTGCACGTGCTCGCCCGGCTCGGCGGCGGCTGGGAGGCCACGGCCGCCCGGATGCAGGACAAGGCCCGCTCGCTCGGCGCCCTGGACACCCACGTGGTCTCCCCGGACGGCTACGACGCCCCCGGCCAGGTGTCCTCCGCCTTCGACCTGGCGGTGTTCGGCCGCGCGGGCCTGCGCAACGCCGACTTCGCCCGGTACTGCTCCACCGCCGTGGCCGATTTCCCCGGTGACGGTTCGCCGTACCCCATCGAGAACACCAACCGGCTGCTGACCGGCGAGGACGGCGTGACGCCGTACCCCGGGCTCATCGGCATCAAGAACGGCTACACCAGCAACGCCGGCAACACCCTGGTGGCCGCGGCGCGCCGGGACGGGCGCACCCTCGTGGTGAGCGTGCTCAACCCGCAGGCCGACGGCGGGCTGACCGTGTACGAGGAGGCCCGCGCGCTGCTCGACTGGGGGTTCGCGTCGGCCACGCGGGTGGACCCGGTGGGCTCGCTGGACGGGCTGCGCCCGCCCTCCCGCCCGGTGCCGTCCGCCGCGCCGGTGGCGGCGGCCGGCGCACCGGCGCGGGACGACGCGTCGGACTGGTCCGGCACGGCCGTCGTCGCGGGGCTCTCCGGGCTCGGTGCGGGAGCCGTGGCGCTGGCGCTGCGGGCCAAGGGCGGCCGGTCGGCCCGCGGCTGACCCGCCGGCAGTCCGGGCGACAGGCCCGGCGAGAGACAGGCGCGGGCATTACCGCCGGGGAGCCGCCGCGGCCGGAGAAGTCGTCGGACCACAGCGCACCGCGCTGGTCCACCGCACCGCGTACCGGTAAGGGCGGGGCTGCGGCGAGAGGGAAGGATGACGGTCAGAACACCGACAGGCCCGTGAGGGTCGTGAACCGGTCCAGGGCCGCGACGCCCGCCACCGAGTTGCCGCGTTCGTCCAGGCCCGGGCTCCATACGCACAGCGTGCAGCGGCCCGGTACGACCGCGATGATCCCGCCGCCGACCCCGCTCTTGCCGGGCAGGCCCACCCGGTAGGCGAAGTCACCGGCCGCGTCGTAGGTGCCGCAGGTCAGCATGATCGCGTTGACCTGTTTGGCCTGGCTGCGGCTGAGCAGCCGGGAGCCGTCGGCGCGGATGCCGTGCCGGGCGAGGAAACCGGTGGCGAGGGCCAGGTCGGCGCAGGAGGCGGCGATGGAGCACTGCCGGAAGTACTGGTCGAGCAGGACCGGCACCTCGTTGTCGATGTTGCCGTAGGACGCCATGAAGTGGGCGAGGGCGGCGTTGCGGTCGCCGTGCGCGGTCTCGGAGGCGGCGACCTCCCGGTCGAAGTCCAGCTCCGGGTTGCCGCTCTCGGCGCGCAGGAAGGACAGCAGTTCGCCGGCGGCGTCCCCGGTACGGGTCTGGAGCCGGTCGGTGACGACGAGGGCGCCCGCGTTGATGAAAGGATTCCGCGGGATGCCGTTCTCGTACTCCAGCTGGACCAGGGAGTTGAACGGGTTGCCGGACGGCTCGCGGCCCACGTGCTCCCAGAGCGCGTCGCCCTCGCGGGCCAGGTCCAGGGCGAGCGTGAACACCTTGGTGATCGACTGCGCGGAGAACGGCTGCCGCCACTCCCCCACCCCGTACACGGTGCCGTCCGGCTCGGCGACGGCCATGCCGAAGCTGCGCGGATCGCAGGCCGCGAGCGCCGGGATGTAGTCGGCCGGGCGGCCGCGGCCGGGGGTGTGGCTGATCTCCTCGGCGATGCGTTCCAGGACCGGCAGGAAGGCGGTGGACGACGTCGTTGTCATGATCACCATTGTGCCTCCAGGCCGGTCCCGTCGCCTCACCGTGCCGACGTCACCGCAGGTCAGGTAGCCGGTACGACCGCGGGACAGGCCGTCGGCCCGGCTGCGGCGGCCGTCCGCCCGGATGTGGCGCCGATGCCTCCAACAGGCGCCGTTTTTCCGGGTAATGGGGAGTCCGGCCACCCCCGTGGTGTGCGGCCCGGGCGATCAGCAGTCCGGATACCGCCGGAGGGAGAGCAGCTCCGGTCCGGGCCGGGGACACACCTTCAGCCGGGGTCGGGGAGAGCTGCGAGCCGTGCCGGGGAGTTGGCGATCACTCGGTCCAGGCCAGTGGCCCACCTGCGCGTTTCGCCGGCCAGAGCAAGCGTGGGCATCCAGACCAGCGCGTGTTTCGCCTCCGGAGTCGGTAGGAACCTTCTTGGGCATTTGGGCCAGAGCGAGTTGAGTGGTGGTGATGTGGTCGGCGACGGTGTTGCTGCCCGCGGTGGCCGGCCTGCAGGCCGGCCACCGGCTCAGCGCTCCCGCCTCTTCCGTCGTCGACGAAGGCCAACGGAGGATGATGTCCGCAGGTCTTCTTCCAGGCCGCGGTGGCGTCCTGCTTCGCGCAGTGGGCCGGCACGAGCACCCCGTCCGGATCCACCGCGGGCCGAAGCCCGCGAGCGTGTCTGGAGCATGGCCGAGAACGCGGGCCCGGACGCCGCAGGGCAAGTGACCACCCGTACCACGGCTGGACCGAAGGCCCTGTCCGCGATTCGGCCCCCGCCCAGCGCGACCGCCAGGACCGCGTCCAGCAGGATCTTGCCCGGAGCGTGCACCGTCCGCGAATGGGCGCCAGGGCATCAACGCCGTCGATATCGCCCGATCCACCCCGGCCTTGCGGATCGTCTCGACCAGCAGCACGGCCCAGGCCTGGGGCACTATCTCTTGTCCCCCGTCCTCGACGGGGACGCGTGGATAGGACCCGATACGCTTCTTCACCTGGGAAGCGCCTCCGACGGTGGCAAGGGAAAAGGCCTCGACAATCCTCGTTCTTGCTGTTCAGAGGTACTTTCCCGCTTACCTGACCACCCGTCGGCAGCACGTTTCACCAGCCGTGCGCGGTCAGGGGTTCCAAGGCTTCACGGGCTCCCATCGCAGCCGTCGGGTCGGCCAGGGTGCCGGCTCGGCATGACCGAACCAGATCCGGACGTCCTCCCCGGTTCGGACGGGCAAGCGGGGGAAGTCGTTCTCGGCGTGCTCGGTACGGTGCAGCGCGTGGCCCGGGCCCAGGTGCCGGGCGGCGTAGGCGTCGAAGCCGGCCGCGTCGGTCGGATGGCAGATGGTCACGAGCACCTCGTTCGTATCCGGCTCCGGCATGAAGCCCGGGCCGCGCAGCAGCAGGACGTCGTCGCTGTCGATCATGGTGGCGTTGGCGGTGTCGCGGTGCTTCTGCCAGACCGGGCCGGTGTAGAACGCCTCCAGCGCGCGCCGGCGGTGCGCCATGTCGGGGAACGCGCGCAGCCAGACGAAGCGGTCCGGGTCGTCCAGGTCGCGGAACCGGCCGCCGACGGTGATTCCGACCGCCTGCTGACCGGTCGCGAACTCGCGTTCGAACAGCTCGATCAGCGTCTCGCGGGCGCCGGGATGCAGGGTGTACTGCCGGAGTTCGACGATGCTCATGCGGTGGCCCGCCCGGTACGTGCGAGGTCCAGGGTCCAGTTGTCGTCCATGTGCCGCAGGTTAGGTCCGCTCTGCTGACACCAACTGTCAGTGGATACTGGCGGCATGCGTGCGAGCCGGCTGGTCACCCTGCTTCTGCTCCTCCAGAACCGCGGCCGGATGACGGCCCGGCAGCTGGCCGAGGAACTGGAGGTCTCGGTCCGGACGGTCTACCGGGACGTCGAGGCGCTCGGTGCCGCCGGCATCCCGCTGTACGGCGCCGCCGGGCACGCGGGCGGCTACCGGCTGGTCGACGGTTACCGGACCCGGCTCACCGGACTGACCGTGGACGAGGCGCGGGCCGCGTTCCTCGTGGCGCTCCCCGGTGCCGCTGCCGAACTCGGCCTCGGCGAGGCGCTTGCCACCGCCCGGCTCAAGCTGCGGGCCGCCCTTCCGGCGGAGCTGCGCGCGCACGCCGAGCGGATCCAGGAACGCTTCCTGCTCGACGCCCCCGGCTGGTACGGCGACGTCGACCGGGTGCCTCACCTGGCCGCGGTCGCCGCCGCGGTGTGGGCGCGGCGAGCGGTGGTGCTGCGGTACCGGCGCTGGCGGGCGCCGGATGAGATCGAGCGACGGGTGGAGCCGTACGGGCTCGTCCTCAAGGCCGGCCGCTGGTACCTGGTCGCCGGTGGACCGTCCGGGATCCGCACCTACCGAGTCGACCAGATCCTCGGAACACGGCCGCTGGAAGAAGAGTCCGTCACCCCGGACGGGTTCGACCTGGCCGCATACTGGAACGTCCATCTGGCCGACTTCCGAGCGCGACTGCACACCGCGGATGCGCTGGTGCGGCTCACCCCAGAGGGCGCCCGCCGCCTCGGCGTGACACCCACGGGTGACGGATGGACGGAGGTCCGCGTGCCCATCGAGTCGATCGACCACGCTCACCGAGACTTCCTGCGGCTGGGCGCCGACGTCGAGGTCCTGGCACCGGCCGAACTACGCAACCGCATCGCCCAGACGGCACGAACCCTGGCCACCCGGTACGAAGGATGACCCCTGGGCAGAGGGTTCTCCCCGCTTGGCAGCCAACGACCTCGGTTACGAGCTGCACGAAGGCCCCGCCGTCACGTTGAACGGTGAGAACGTCATCGTCGCCCAGGCGCTGGTCTGACCGACGCGGTCGTAGGGACCTTCACTCATCGGACAGACACACCAGATCAACTGATGAGCCCACCAAAGAGACCCTCTCAGGCGGCAGCGGTGGGCGCGGTCGGCTCCAGTGCGTCCACCGGCCGTACCCGGCCGACCGGCCGGCCGCCGCCGAGCAGCGGCTCTCCCGCGAACTCGGTGAGCAGTCGCGGGTCGACGCCCGCGAGCGCGAGCGCCGCCGCGGCGACGGGGATGCGCGCCCGGTTCGCGCCGTCGGCTATCTTCACGGCGACAGCCGTGCCGTCGGGCAGCGCCGCCACCTGCACGCCCTCGAAGCCGTCCTTGGCGAGCAGGCCCGGCACGGCGCGCATCAGCGCGGCCACGTCGCGTCCCGAGCCGGAGGCCATCTCGGCGTGCTCGCGCATCGCGGCGGCGACCCGGGCCTCGGGGGTGCCGGGCGCGGCGGAGGTGATCCGGGCGAGGGCGCGGGCGAGGCCGTGCAGGGAGACGGCGAACAGCGGGGCGCCGCAGCCGTCCACGGTGACCCGGGCGACGGGCTGGCCGGTCAGTTCCTCGACGGTGCGGGCGATGGCCTGCTGGAGCGGGTGCGCCGGGTCCAGGTAGTCGGGGAGGGACCAGCCGTTGAGCTTGGCCGTCCACAGCATGGCGGCATGCTTGCCGGAACAGTTCTGGGCGAGGCGGGAGGGCAGGCGGCCCTCGCGGACCCAGGCGTCCCGGACGACCGGGTCGAACGGCAGGTCGGGCACGTTGCGCAGGTCGTCCTCGCCGAGACCGGCGAGTTCGAGGATGCGCCGGGTGCCGGCGAGGTGCCGCTCCTCGCCGGAGTGGCTCGCGGCGGCCAGCGACAGCAGTTCGCCGTCGAGCGGGAGGCCGGCCCGCAGCATGGCCACGGCCTGGACGGGCTTGAGCGCCGAGCGCGGGTAGAAGGCCGCCTCTATGTCGCCGAGCTGGAACCGCACCCGGCCGTCGGCACCATGGACGACGACGGAGCCGTAGTGGACGCCCTCCACCACGCCGCCGCGGACGAGGTGGGCGACGGGAGTGTGGAGGGGCTCACGGACGACGGGGGCGCCGGCGGGGGAACTGCTGTACATCACTTCCTGCATCTCAAGGTCGGGATCGGCCGGTACGCGGGTCACGCGCCGGCGCCGGTGGAGGTGGAGGTGGGGATCGCGCGGTCACGGCTGCCGTACCGGCCCCCGGTCGGCGTCGCGACCGCCGGCAGCGGACAGGGCACGATGGTGCCTCCGCCGCCGGTGAAGGCCAGGAACGCGCGGCCACGGCCGCTTTACCGGCCCCCAGCCGGTGCCGCCACCGTCGGCGGCGGACAGGCCACGGTGGCGTGCCCGGGAGTGTCCGTGCAGCCGGGTGCTCGCGTAGAGCCGGTGAGCGGTGTCCTGCCGTACGGGAGCGGGCCGTGACCCTTCGGGCGGGCGGCGCCGGGTGTCGTCATGGCGTTCACGTCCCGGTTCCGTCTGCCGCCCGGGTGTCCGTCCGCTGCGGCCGCACGATGTCGGTGAGGCTCGTCTCGACCCGGTCCAGGTGGTGGCTCATGGCGGCCACCGCGTCCCGCTCGCTGCCGTCGGCCAGTGCCTCCACGATCGCCCGGTGCTCGCGGTCGGACTGCTCGCGGCGTCCGCCCAGCTCGTTGAGGAAGGCCGACTGACGTGCCAGCGCGTCGCGGATCTCCTCGATGACCCGGCGGAAGACCGGGTTCTGGGCGGCCTCGGCCACGCCGAGGTGGAAGAGGGTGTCCATCGCGACCCAGGCGGTGGTGTCGGTCTCCCGCTCCATGCGGTCGAGGAGGTGCGCGAGGTGGTCCAGGTGCTCCGGGGTGCGGCGCAGGGCGGCGTAGCCGGCGACCGGGATCTCGATGTGGCGGCGCACCTCCAGCAGGTCGCTGGCCGCGTAGTCGCCGAAGGTGGGGTCCTCGACGGTGTCCGCGACGACGAAGGTGCCCTTGCCGGTCCGGGAGACCGTGAGGCCCATGGTCTGCAGGGCGCGCAGCGCCTCGCGCAGCACCGGCCGGGACACCTCCAGGGTGCGGCACAGCTCGGCCTCGGAGGGGAGCTTGTCGCCGACGGCGTACCGGCCGCGCTCGATGGCGTCGCGGAGGTGGCCGAGCACTGCTTCGAGGGCGCTGACACGCCGGGGAGCGAGACCACCTGTCTGGCTGTCTGACAGGTTCACGGAGCGATCCTGCGCGGTGGCGGCCGGGAGTGTCAAGGCGGGGGGACGCGCACGGGGTGCGGCGCCCGTGCCCGGGCGTCCGCACCCCGTGGGTGCTCGGCGGTGGCGGCTCAGCCGCTGAGCGTGCCGGTGGCGAGCAGGCCGAGCAGCAGGGCGCCGACGATGATCCGGTAGATCACGAAGGCGTTGAAGGAGTGCTTGGCGACGAACTTCAGCAGCCAGGCGATCGAGGCGTAGGCGACGACGAACGACACGATCGTGCCGACGGCCAGCGGGGCGGCGCCGACCCCCGCGCCGAGGGCGTCCTTCAGCTCGTACAGGCCCGCACCGGTGAGGGCCGGGATGCCGAGGAAGAAGGACAGCCGGGTGGCGGCGACGCGGTCCAGGTCCAGGATGAGCGCGGTGGACATGGTGGCGCCGGAGCGGGAGAAGCCGGGGAAGAGCAGGGCGAGGATCTGGGAGCACCCGACCCACATCGCGTCCTTGAAGGACGTGTCGTCCTCGCCGCGCTTGTGCCGGCCCATCTGGTCGGCGGCCCACATCACGCCGGAACCGGCGATCAGCGAGCCGGCGACCACCCACAGGGAGGCGAGCGGGCCGTCGATCAGCGGCTTCGCGGCCAGGCCCACCACCACGATCGGGATGGTGGCGGCGATCACCCACCAGGCGAACTTGTAGTCGTGGTGGTAGCGCTCCTCGCGGTGGGCGAGCCCGCGGAACCAGGCGGTGACGATCCGCTTGATGTCCTTGAAGAAGTACACGAGCACGGCCGCGATGGCGCCGACCTGGATCACGGCGGAGAACCCGACGACGGACGCGTCGTCGACGGGAATGTCCATGAGCCCTTCGGCGATCTTGAGGTGGCCGGTGGAGGACACCGGCAGGAACTCGGTCACCCCCTCGACTACTCCGAGGACGACGGCCTGACCGACGGAGATGGCACTCATGGGATCCAGTTCTGAGGAAGGGTTGGTCGACAGTGCTGTAGACAGTACTCACGGCGCGGGGCCGCGCGGCGAGCGCCTATGCCCACAGGAGGCCGGCGAGTGAGAAACCGGTGAACGCCGCCGCGAGTCCCGCCGCCACGCTCGCCACGACGTTCACGGCAGCGTAGAGGCCGGAGCCGGCCTCGGTCAGCCGCAGGGTCTCGTAGGAGAAGGTCGAGTACGTCGTCAGCGCGCCGCACAGCCCGGTGCCCAGCACAAGCCGCAGATCGGGACCGACCGCCCCGGCCGAGGCACCGCCCGTGACCAGCCCGAGGACCAGGCAGCCGGTCACGTTCACCACGAAGGTGCCCCAGGGGAAGAGCGAGTCGTGCCGGGCCTGCACGGCGCGGTCGGTGAGGTAGCGCAGGGGCGCGCCGACCACGGCGCCCGCGACGACCAGCAGCCAGTTCACAACGACTTCTTACCCTCCGGGTCCGTTTCGTCCGGACCGTGCGCACCCCGCGTCCACCGGACGACCTCGCACTCCTCCAGGGTCACGAGGCACGCGTCGGCCAGTTCGCCGAGGTGCGGCAGGAACGCCCGGACCCGCTCCTCGGCGTCGACCACGACCACCGCGACCGGCAGGTCCTCGCTGAGGGACAGCAGGCGGGAGGTGTGGATCCGGGAGGAGGCGCCGAAGCCCTCGATGCCCCGGAAGACGCTGGCGCCGGCGAGTCCCGCGGCATGCGCGCGGTGCACGATCTCGGCGTAGAGCGGCCGGTGGTGCCAGGTGGCGTTCTCGCCGACGTAGGCCGTCAGCCGCAGCGCGCGGCCGGTGAGGGATGTCATGGCCGCCTCCCGAGGAAGACCCGGCGGGCGGCGGCCGAGGCCAGCCACACCGCCGCGAGGGCCGCGCACAGCGTCACGGCCAGATAGGCGAGGGCGGAGCCCGGGCGGCCGGCGCCGGCCAGGGTGCGGATGTCGACCGCGTACGTGGAGAAGGTGGTGTAGCCGCCGAGCACACCGGTGCCGAGGAAGGGCCGCAGCAGACGGTGGGCGGCCCACACATCGGTGACGAGCACCATGAGGACGCCCATGGCGGCACACCCGGACACGTTGGTCCACAGCGTCGCCCAGGGGAAGCCGCCGGGCGGGGGGCGCCAGGCGAGCGTGAGCGCGTAGCGGCCCGTCGCGCCGAGCGCGCCGCCCGCCGCCACGACCGCGACGACGGGCGCCTGCGCGCGCCACCCGGACCGCCGGGGCGGTGCGGGGCGGACGCCGCGGGTCTCCGTTTCCGGGGCTGTCATCTGGTACGTCTCCTCTTACGGCCCCTGCCCCGTCGGGCGATCAAGGCCGCACCCAGCGTACCGCCGCGTCAGCCGGCGGCCGGCCGGGCGCAGACGGCCACACCGGGCTCGCGGAGGCTGCCCGGCACCAGGTGCCCGCCGGTCGCGCAGACGCTGGTGACCATGCGGAGACCGGACCGGCGGCGGGTGAGGTGGTGCACGATACGCCTCCTGGTCGTCCACGGCGACGACGCCCGCGGTCCCGCTCGGGCGGTACGGCGCGTGTACGGCGGCCCGCGCGGTGCCGCGCCGGACGGCCGGCGCGGCGCGGTGCAGCAGGCGCAGCGCGGGTACGGGCGGACTGGCCAGGGCGACCCGGATCGGGCCGCCGGGGCCCTCGCGCCAGAGGTCCGCCGGGCACGAGGGCCCGGCCCGGCACGAAAGCTCCGCCCGGCGCAAAAGCCCCGCCCGGCGCGAAAGCCCCGCCCGGCGCGAAAGCCCGGCCCGGCGCGAGAGCCCGGCCGCCGTGTCGCGGCCGGGCCCGGGCCGAGTCCGACGCCGCGCGGCCGCCTTCCGGGCGAGGGTGCGCGGGGCCGGGTGGACCCTGGTGAGCGGTGGGTCAGCGGTGGCTGAACCACGTCATGGAGGACAGCGCCCGGTCGTCGTAGCCGAACAGGGCCTGGTTCTCCCAGCCGTTGCCGGAGGCGGCGTCAGCCGGGTCCCAGCCGTTGCCGGCGACAGCGGTCCAGGTGGCCTCCCAGGAGAAGACTCCGAGACCGCGGCCGTTCGGGACGGCTTCCACGATGCTCGCCACGTCGTTCATCCACTTGGTCTGGCCGGCCACGGTCGCCGGGTAGCCGGGGACGAGTTCGCCGGTGGTGTCGATCTGGTTGGTGAGCGCGTCGTCGCTGTCGAGACGGAAGGGGTAGGCCGTCTCGGCGACGAAGACCGGCTTGCCGTAGCGGGAGGCCGCGTCGTCCAGCGTGGTCTGGAAGTCGGCGAGCGGGCCGTGCCAGTAGCCGTAGTAGGACAGGCCGATGGCGTCGAACTTCACGCCGTTCGCCACCGCGTTGTCGAACCACCACTCGGTGCCGGCCTTGTCGCCGCCCTTGGCCAGGTGCAGCGCGACGACGGTTGCGGAGTTGACGGCCTTCACGGCGTCGTAGCCCGAGTTGATCAACCCGGCGAGCTGGCTCCAGTGGTCTGTCGACCCCTCGGACCACAGCATGCCGCCGTTGATCTCATTGCCCACCTGGACCATGTCGGCGGTGGTGCCTTGAGCCTTCAAGGCGTTCAAGACATCGTACGTGTGGTTGTACACGTCCGTCTTGAGTTGACTGTATGTATGGGCCGTCCATGCGGCCGGCTTCTGCTGCGCGCCCGGGTCGGCCCAGGTGTCCGAGTAGTGGAAGTCGACCAGCAGCTTCATACCCTGCGCCTTGACACGCTTGGCCGTCGCCAGCACGTGCGCCTTGTCGTTGAAGCCGTCGGCCGGGTTCACCCAGACCTTCAGACGCGCGTAGTTCATGCCGTACGACTTGAGGATGGACAGCGCGTCGCCCGTGCCGCCCGAACTCGTCCGGTAGACACCGCCCTTGGCCTCGCTCTTGGCGAGGGAGGAGATGTCGGCACCATGGATGGATGTACCAGTGGTGCCGGACGCGAAGGTCAGGTCGTCCACATTGATCCAGTTGCCGGCATTCGCGTCACTATTGACGCTGATGGTGCACTGGTTGTTGGTCACCTTGACCGGCGTGACGATCCTGATCCATCCACTGGACGAGATCGGGAGATCAGTGCGCTGTTCGGCACCGCCGCAGTTCTTGAGCGCTATGTACGCGGCCTTCTGTCCCCCACTGGACCGCACCCACGCGGTCACCGTGTAGTTCCCGTTGGCCAGCCCGGACAGGTACTGGTACGTCTCCACCTTGTACGCGGACGCCGCGTAGTGGCTGAGGCGGTAGCTCCCGCCGTGGCCGCCGGCCTCCGTGTACGAGGCTCCGGTGTCGCCGTACTCCGACCAGCCGGCGGGCGTGGCCGCGCCCGCGCCGTCGGACTCGAAGCCGCCGTTGGCGAGGGTGCTCGCGGCCTGGGCGGGCTGGGCGGGCAGGGCGGTGAGGGCGAGCCCGGCAGCGAGCGCCGGCAGCAGGGCCCTGGTGGTGCGTCTGGGATGGAACTTCATCGTCCGTCGTCCCTTCGACGTAACTGGGGAGAGGGTCCTCCGGTGGTGCCGGAGGAGAACCCCTCCGCCCGCGGCTCCACGGCTCGCGCGGACGGAGGGGAGCCGGTTCAGCCGTCGAGCCGTACGACCCGGACGGCCCCCGCGGGGACCGCGAGGCGGCCCGCGGCGCGTTCGCCCGTCAGCAGCTCGGTGCCGGGCGTGTCCAGCGGCACCTTGGTGTCGCCGGCGGTGTGGTTGACGACGAAGAGGTAGGTGCCCGTCTCACCGCTGCGGCGCACCACCTCGACGTCACGGGGCAGCTCGGTGCGCGGAGCGAGCCCGGCGTCACCGGCCGCGCGGCCGATCACCGCGTCCAGGCCCTGGGTGTCGAGGCGGGTCGAGACGTACCAGGCGGTGCCGCGGCCGAGCCGGTGCCGGGTGACGGCCGGGCGGCCCGCGGTGAGCCCGTCGGCGTACGTCCAGACGGTCTCGGCGCCGCGCGGGACGACGAACTCCGTCCACACGTCACCGGTCGGCCCGGTGCCGTCCGGGCCGGTCAGCCGCACCCGCTCGTCCTTCAGCAGCGGCGAGAACTCCTCCACGGTCAGTCCGAGGACGTCGCGCAGCACGCCCGGGTAGGCGCCCTCGTGGACGGCGTCGTGCTCGTCCACGATCCCGGAGAAGTACGACACCACGAGCGTGCCGCCGTTCTCGACGTACTCCCGGACGTTGCGCCCGGCGGCCTCGGTCATCAGGTAGAGGGCCGGTACGACGACAAGGG
Organism: Streptomyces sp. NPDC017095; assembly: GCF_044332325.1. Taxonomy (NCBI): domain Bacteria; kingdom Bacillati; phylum Actinomycetota; class Actinomycetes; order Kitasatosporales; family Streptomycetaceae; genus Streptomyces; species Streptomyces sp. NPDC017095. Next base: position 159,213 of record NZ_JBIROU010000012.1, on the reverse strand, counting down.
GATAGGCCGACAAGTCGGCTTCGGGGTGGGCGAAGTCGACCGTGAGGTGGCGGTCGTAGAGGGTCTCGTAGAAGGAGTCGGCGCGTTCGCGCGGGTCGTGGTCCTCGCTGGGGCGCCACGCGAGGTTCTGCGCCCACCAGGACTGCCAGTCCCACAGCAGGGCCGCGTCTGCCTCGGTGCGGGTGCCCCGGACCTCGCTCAGCGCGCCGACGCAAGCGCCCAGTTCGGCCACCTCGCGCCAGACGCGGGTGTCGGTGCCGCCGTGCGGGAGCATCGCCGAGTGGAACTTCTCGGCGCCGCGCCGGGACTGGCGCCACTGGAAGAACATCGCGCCCTCGGAGCCGCGCGCCACGTGGGCGAGGGAGTTGCGGGCCATCTGGCCGGGGGCCTTGGCGGGGTTGCGGGGCTGCCAGTTGACGCCCGAGGTGGAGTGCTCCAGCAGCAGCCACGGCGCGCCGCCGGCGACCGAGCGGGTGAGGTCGGCGGCCATGGCGAGGTTGACGTGGGTGCGCCGGCCGTCGGTGATCAGGTAGTGGTCGTTGGTGACCAGGTCGACCTCGCGGCCCCAGGCCCAGTAGTCCATGGAGTCGCACTGGCTGAGGGCGGTCATGAAGTTGGTGGTGACCGGGACGCCGGGTGACAGGCGGTGCAGGATGTCGCGTTCGGCGCGGAAGTTCTCCCGGATGGTGGCGTCGGCGAACCGCTTGTAGTCCAGGGCCTGGCCCGGGTTGCCGACGGTCGGGGTGGCCCGGGGCGGGTTGATCTCGGCGAGGTCGGCGTAGCGCTGGCCCCAGAAGGCCGTGCCCCAGGCTTCGTTGACCGCTTCCGCGCTGCCGTAGGTGTCCGCGAGCCAGCGGCGGAAGTGGACCGCGCAGGAGTCGCAGTAGCAGGCCGAGACGGGGACGCCGTACTCGTTGTGGACGTGCCACAGGGCGAGCGCGGGGTGGTCGCCGTAGCGCTCGGCGAGGCGGGTGGTGATGTTCGCGGCGGCGGCGCGGTAGTCGGCGTTGCTGTGGCAGATGGCGCCGCGCGAGCCGAACTCGTAGCGCACGCCCTCGGCGGTGACCGGCAGGGCCTCGGGGTGGGCCCGGTAGAACCAGACGGGCGGCACCACGGTGGGCGTGCCGAGGTCGACGCGGATGCCGCTCTCGTGCAGCAGGTCCAGTACCCGGTCGAGCCAGCCGAAGTCGTACCGGCCCGGTGCCGGTTCCAGCAGGGCCCAGGAGAAGATGCCCACGCTCACCATCGTGACGCCGGCCTCGCGCATCAGCCGGACGTCCTCGCGCCAGACGGATTCCGGCCACTGCTCGGGGTTGTAGTCCCCGCCGAAGGCGAGCCTCGTGAGGCCCCTGGGGCTGGTGTCCGGCATGGATCCCTCCCGGGAAATCGATCAGATGGGAACGTGCACAGACAACGGCAGCCGTGCGAGCCCAACATAACCGCACAGCAACAACCATTGACAAGTGTCCGGGATGTTTCTCTACTGTGAACGCTCACAGAAGCATGGCAGGGGCTCGCGGCAGTGAGCAGCCGGGTCATGTGAGCGTGCACATCTGCATGGCAGGTCCCCGCAGCGGGCGGGGGCCCAGGTCAGGGGAGAAACCATGCCGCACACGAAGCGCCGCCGCCTCGTGACAACCGCCGTCGCCGTGTCCCTCGGCGCCACCGCCCTCGCCGCCTGCGGCTCCGGGGACGGGGACGAGGCCGGATCGGGTCCCGTCTCGCTGACGTACTGGACCTGGACACCCGGCATGGACAAGGTCGTGGACCTGTGGAACAAGGGGCCGGGGAAGAAGCAGCGGATCACCGTCACGGTGAAGAAGCAGGCGTCCGGCGACACGCTGGTCACCAAGATCCTCACCGCGCACAAGGCGAAGAAGGCCCCGGACCTGGTGCAGGCCGAGTACCAGGCGCTGCCGACGCTGGTCAGCAACGACGCGCTGGCCGACATCTCGGGGAAGGTCGGCGACGTCAAGGGCAAGTTCGCCGAGGGCGTCTGGCAGCAGACCACGCTGGGCACGGACGCGGTCTACGCGGTGCCGCAGGACATCGGCCCGATGATGTTCTACTACCGCGAGGACCTGTTCAAGCAGTACGGCCTGAAGGTCCCCACCACCTGGGAGCAGTTCGCCCAGACCGCCCGCCGGCTGAAGGAGAAGGCGCCGGACAAGAGCCTGACCACCTTCTCCGCCAACGACTCCGGCCTCTTCGCGGGGCTCGCCCAGCAGGCGGGCGCCAAGTGGTGGACCACCTCCGGCGACAAGTGGAAGGTCGGCATCGACGACGCGGCCACCCGGAAGGTCGCGACGTTCTGGGGCGGTCTGGTCAAGGACGGCGTCATCGACAACCAGCCGATGTACACGCCGTCCTGGAACAAGGCGCTGGACACCGGCAAGCAGATCGCCTGGGTGAGCGCCGTGTGGGCGCCGGGCACGCTGACCACGGCGGCGCCGGACACCAAGGGCAAGTGGGCGATGGCCCCGCTCCCCCAGTGGTCGCTCGACCAGGACGTCACCGGCAGCTGGGGCGGCTCCTCCACGGCGGTCACCACCGACTCCGCGCACCCGGAGGCCGCCGCCGCGTTCGCGACCTGGCTGAACACCGACCACGACGCGTTGAACGCGCTGGCGAAGGAGGGCGGCATCTATCCGGCGTCCACCTCCGCCCAGCTCAGCGGCGCGTTCTCCAACCCGCCGGCGTACTTCGCCAACCAGCCGGACTTCTACACCAAGGCCGCCGACATCGCGAAGACCACCGCGCCGTCCGCCTGGGGCCCGAACGTCAACGTCGCCTACACCTCCTTCAAGGACGCCTTCGGCGCCGCCGCCAAGAACCGGTCGGACTTCGCCGGCGCCCTGCGCACGATGCAGGACGCCACGGTCGCCGACCTGGAGAAGCAGGGCTTCGAGGTCTCCCGGTGAGCAGTTCCGCCGGCCGTCGGCCGTACGGGGTCAAGGGGGCCCCGTACGGCTTCCTCCTGCCCGCCACGCTCCTGTTCGCCCTCTTCTTCGCGCTGCCCATCGGCTACGCGGTCTGGCTCAGCTTCCGCAAGGTGCGCGTCTCCGGGCTCGGCCTGGGCTCGGGCGCCCGCAAGGAGGTCTGGGCCGGGTTCGAGAACTACACCGGCGCCTTCCAGGACAGCGAACTGCTGCACGGCGCGCTGCGCGTGCTCGGCTACGGCTGCGTCGTCGTCCCGGTGATGCTGGGCCTGGCGCTGCTGTTCGCGCTGATGCTGGACTCGGACAAGGTACGGCTCGCCCCCTTCACCCGGCTCGCGATCTTCCTGCCGTACGCCATTCCCGGTGTGGTGGCCGCGCTGCTGTGGGGGTTCCTGTACCTGCCGGACGTCAGCCCGTTCTACTTCGTGCTCGACCGGCTGGGCCTGCCGCAGCCGGACCTGCTGGACGGCGGTCCGCTCTACCTCGCCCTGTCGAACATCGCGGTCTGGGGCGGCACCGGCTTCAACATGATCGTCATCTACACCTCGCTGCGGTCGATCCCGGCCGAGGTGTACGAGGCGGCGAAGCTGGACGGCGCCACCCCGTTGCAGGTCGCCCTGCGGATCAAGATCCCGATGGTGGCGCCCTCGCTGGTGCTGACCTTCTTCTTCTCGATCATCGCGACGCTTCAGGTGTTCAACGAGCCGACCACCCTGAAGCCGCTCACCAACTCGGTCAACACGACCTGGAGTCCGCTGATGAAGGTGTACCAGGACGCCTTCGGCCGTAACGACATGTACGCGGCGGCCGCCGAGGCGACGCTGATCGCCGTGGTCACGCTGGCGCTGTCGTTCGGTTTCCTGCGGGCCGCGAACCGCCGCAACAAGCAGGAGGCGACGCGTTGAGTACTCTTGCCGTCCGCAAGGCCGCCCCGGCCGCCGGCACCACTCCGGGTACGGCGCAGGGGCCTCCGCTGCGCCGCCGGATCGCGCTGGTCCCGACGCTCACCCTGCTGCTGGGCGCGGTGTACACCCTGCTCCCGGTCGCCTGGGTGGTGATCGCGTCGACCAAGTCCGGGCACGAGCTGTTCTCCACGTTCACCTTCCTGCCCGGCACCGGCTTCCTCGACAACGTCAAGGACCTCAACGCCTACCGGGACGGCGTCTACTGGACGTGGATGGGCAACTCCGCCCTGTACGCCGGCCTCGGGGCCCTGCTGTCCACCGCCGTGTCGGCGTTCAGCGGCTACGCGCTCGCGATCTACCGCTTCCGGGGCCGCGAGACGATGTTCAACGTCCTGCTCGCGGGCGTCCTGATGCCCCCGGTGATCCTCGCGATCCCGCAGTACCTGCTGCTGGCGAAGGCCGACCTCACGGACTCCTACCTGTCCGTGCTGCTGCCGCAGATCCTCTCGCCGTACGGCGTCTACCTCGCCCGGATCTACGCGTCGGCCGCCGTGCCGGCCGACGTGGTCGAGGCCGGGCGGATGGACGGGGCGAGCGAGTGGCGGATCTTCACCCGGATCGCGCTGCCGATGATGATCCCCGGCATGGTCACGGTCTTCCTGTTCCAGTTCGTCGCGGTCTGGAACAACTTCCTGCTGCCGTACATCATGCTCAGCGACGACGAGAAGTTCCCGCTCACGCTGGGTCTTTACACCCTGCTGGAGCAGGGCTCGAACACGCCGGCCCTGTACACCCTGGTGATCACCGGCGCGTTCCTCGCGGTGCTGCCGCTGATCGCCCTCTTCCTGGTCATCCAGCGGTTCTGGAGCCTGGACCTGCTGTCCGGGGCCGTAAAGTCATGACCATGAGCAATCCGGGGGGACGGCGCAGACCGCCGACGATCCACGACGTGGCGCGCGAGGCGGGTGTCTCGCGCGGCACCGTCTCACGCGTGCTCAACGGCGGGCACTACGTCAGTCCCGCCGCGCAGGAGGCCGTCAACGCCGCGATCCGCAAGACGGGTTACGTCGTGAACCGACACGCCCGCTCGCTGATCACCGGGCGTTCGGACTCGGTCGGTTTCCTGCTGACCGAGCCCCAGGAGCGGTTCTTCGAGGACCCCAACTTCAATGTCCTGCTGCGTGGTTGCACCCAGGCGCTGGCCGCCCACGACGTGCCGCTGCTGCTGATGCTGGCGGGCACTCCGGACGAACGGCGGCGGATCACGCGGTACATCACCGCCGGGCACGTCGACGGGGTGCTGCTGGTCTCCAGCCACTCCGGTGATCCGGTCGCCGAGGAGCTGCGCGAGGCGGGGGTGCCGCTGGTCGCCTGCGGCAAGCCGATCGGCCTGGGCTCGAAGGTGAGTTACGTGGCCGCCGACGACCGGGACGGCGCCCGGGACATGGTCCGGCACCTGCTGTCGCTGGGCCGGCGCCGGATCGGCGTGGTCACCGGCCCGCTCGACACCCCGGGCGGTGTGGAGCGGCTCGCCGGCTACCGGGAGGTGCTCGCGGAGGCGGGTGTCGCGGCCGACGACCGGCTCGTCGTCTCCGGTGACTACAGCCGCGCCAGCGGCGAGGCGGCCGCGGAGCGGCTGCTGGCCCGGGCACCGGACATGGACGCGGTGTTCGTCGCCTCCGACCTGATGGCCCTCGGTGTGCTGACCGCCCTGCACCGGGCCGGCCGGCGGGTGCCGGAGGACATCGCCGTGGGCGGGTTCGACGACTCGCCGGCGGCGACCGCCGCCACCCCGGCGCTCACCACCATCCGGCAGCCGTGGGACCGGATCAGCACCGAGATGGTGCGGGTGCTGCTGGCCCAGATGGGCGGGGAGGACCCGGCGGCGGTGATCCTGCCGACGGAACTGGTCCGACGCGACTCGACGTGACGCCGGGTGCGGCCGGGCGGCCCGGGTGCCCGGGGTGCCGCCGCACGTCGTACGGGTGCCGCCGCACGTCGTACCGGAGCCGCTGCGGGTGCCCTGGTTCCCGGTCGCCGGGGGCGACCGGTCAGGATCGGAGAAGCCGTCGCGGGCCCCGCGCCTCTAGCGTGGGAACACCGGCGGGGAGCCCGCCGGCCGCACCGCGAAGGAGTGAGTCCCCATGACCGCCGGTCTGCAGACGATCATCTACCCCGTGAAGAACCCGGAGCGGGCCAAGGCCGTCTTCACCGCCCTGCTGGGGGTGGAGCCGTACGTCGACGAGCCGTACTACATCGGCTTCAAGGCCGCCGGGCAGGATGTCGGCCTGGACCCCAACGGGCACGCGCAGGGGCTGACCGGTCCGGTGCCGTACTGGCACGTGACCGACCTGCGCGAGCGGCTCGCGGCCCTGCTCGCGGCCGGCGCGGAGCTGCTCCAGGACGCCCGGGACGTCGGCAACGGCCGGCTGATCGCCTCTGTGAAGGACGCCGACGGCAATCTGGTGGGGCTGCTCCAGGACACGGCCGCCTGAGGTCCCGGGACCGCCCGTGCGGGGCACTAGTTGCACACTCAACGAAGAGCCCGTTCGGTGCTACGGTGCCGTTATGGCAGTCAAGACGGTCGAGACCCGGCTCGAGGAACGCTGGCGGGACATCCTCGCCGTGCACGCGCGCACGATGTGCGAGATCGACCGCGCTCTGCACCCGCACGGGCTGGGCGCGAGCGACTTCGAGGTGCTGGACCTGCTGGCCGCGGAGCGGCCGGAGCGGGGCGAGCAGTGCCGGGTGCAGAACCTGGTCGGCCGGGTCCACCTCAGCCAGAGCGCGCTGTCCCGGCTGATCGGCCGGCTGGAGAAGGACGGTCTGGTCGAGCGCTCGGTGTGTGTGGAGGACCGGCGCGGTGTGTGGGTCGAACTCACGCCCAAGGGGCGCGCGCTGCACGCCGAGGTCCTGCCGCTCCAGCGAGCGGTGCTCCGGCGCATGCTGGCCGGGCAGGAGTCCTGATCCGGGGCGACAGGCCCCGAAGCACCGGTCCGTCCGGCGGCGCCCCGGCGCGCTGTCCGCTCCCGCGCGTGTGCCGGCCGGTTCAGCGGGCCAGCAGCGTGCGGACGCCCTGCGAGGTCAGCGTCAGCGAGTGGTCGGAGCTGCCGTCTATGGCGAGGGAGAGGTTCTCCTCGGGCCACTGCGCGGCGAGCGCGCCGAGCGGGATCAGACGGTAGCGCGAGACGAAGGGCAGCAGCTCGGCCATCTCGCCCTCCGTGGTGAACACCGGGACGACCGGATCACCGCCGGGCTGTTCCAGGACGGGCAGGGCCACCGTCGTGGCGTCGGCGCCCTCTCCGTCCACCGTGTCGTCCGGCACCGGGACGAGTACGTCGCTGTGGGCGAGGGTGTCCAGGGCGGCCTGGTCCTCGGCGTTCGCGGCCAGCGCGTCCAGTGCCTGCTGGGCCGGCGTCGGAAGGTCGGCGTGTGCGGGTGTCTCCATGGCTGATCCCCAGGTAGCGGACGGTCGTACGGGCTGCCCGGACGGTCCTGCCCGGGCGTGCTCCCGCCTCGCGTACCCGGTGGGGTGCGGGGCATGCGCGCGGATCGACGGGAGGTCGGGCGCCGCACAAGTCGCGGGGGTGCCGGCCGGTGCGGGGCGCGGTCAGGTGCCGGGGGCGGGGAGCGGCAGGCCGGCGAGGGTGGTGACGCGGATCAGCGGCTCGTACAGCCGCATGATCTCCAGCGCCCTGCGGTGGGAGTCGTCGTCCGCGCCGGCGCAGGCGTCCGCCACGACCAGCACCTCCGCGCCGGCGTCCGCGGCGGCCAGGGCCGTGGACAGCACACAGCAGTCGGTGCTGACGCCGGCCAGCACCAGACGGCCGTCCGGGCCGACACGGGCGGCGAGTTCGGATGTCCACTTGCCGAACGTGCCGGCGTCCACGACATGGTCCGCGAGGTCCGCGAAACCGTCCGTCAGCTCCCACAGGCCGGCCTGCGGCGGCAGGCGGGCGAAGGGCCACCGGTCGTAGTAGGCACGCCAGGCGCCCGCCGGGTGTTCCGGGGCCAGGAAGCGGGTGAAGGTGACACGGCCGGCGAAGGCGGGCAGCAGGCGGCGCACTCCCGCCGCCGCGTCGGCGTACCGGGGCGCGGCCCAGGGGCTCGCCGGGTCGGCGAAGACGCGCTGCATGTCGATGACGGCGAGGTGGCCGCGGATCACGGGGCCGGCGCCTTCGCCCCGGGCGCCGGACTCGGTGCCTGGGCCTCCTGGCGGCGTACCCGGCCCGGACCGGGCAGCAGCGTGCCGAGGAAGGCGAGCGCCAGGGCGGCCAGGACGCCCAGGTTGGCGTAGGCCCAGGAGCCGTCGCGGCCGCCGAGGCCGAGCGGTCCGAGCAGATAGCCCTGCCAGGTCAGCCAGTGCGCGGCGGTATTGGTGACCAGCCCCCAGCCGACGGCCGTGGCGGCCAGGGTGAGCAGCAGCGGCAGGAGCGGGACGTCGCCGTAGCGGCCGTGCGGTCGGTACAGGTCGCCGTCGTCGTAGTCGCGGCGGCGCAGGGCCAGGTCGGCGAGCATGACGCCGGCCCAGGCGGCGATGGGCACGCCGAGGGTGGTGAGGAAGCCCGTGAACTGGCCGAGGAAGTCGTCGGCGAAGAACACGATGTAGACGGCGCCGGCGATCATCAGGACGCCGTCGAGCAGCGCGGCCAGGGGGCGGGGCACGCGCAGGCCGGCCGAGAGCAGGGCCAGGCCGGAGGAGTAGATGTCGAGGACGGCGCCGCCGACCAGGCCGAGGACGGCGACCACCGCGAACGGCACCAGGAACCAGGTCGGCAGGAGGGTGGAGAGCGCGCCGATCGGGTCGGCGCCGATCGCCTGGCTCAGCGGGGCGGAGGACCCGGCCAGCAGCAGACCGAAGACCAGCAGCACCAGCGGGGCGAGGGAGCCGCCGAACGTGGTCCAGCCGATCACGCCGCGGCTGGAGGCGGCGCGCGGCAGGTAGCGGGAGTAGTCGGCGGCGGCGTTGACCCAGCCGAGGCCGAAGCCGGTCATCATGAACACCAGCGCGCCGATGAACTGCTGCGCCGAACCGGACGGGAGGGCGGCGACCGTGCTCCAGTGGATGCGGTCGGCGACGAGCACGACGTAGACGACGGTGAGGACGCCGGTGATCAGGGTGATCCAGGTCTGCAGCCGCATGATCAGGCCGAAGCCCATCACCCCGCCGACGACGGTCAGCGCGGCCACCACCAGCAGGGCGACCGCCTTGGTCTCGGTGCCGCCGCCCCAGCCGAGGCGGCTGAAGACGGTCGCGGTGGCCATCGTGGCGAGTGCGGTGAGGACGGTCTCCCAGCCGACGGTGAGCATCCAGGAGACGACGGACGGCAGCCGGTTGCCGCGCACTCCGTAGGCGGCGCGGCTGAGCACCATGGTCGGTGCCGAGCCGCGCTTGCCGGCGACCGCGACGAAGCCGCACAGCAGGAAGGAGACGACGATGCCGAGCACACCGGCGGCGAGGGCCTGCCCGAAGGAGATGCCGAAGCCGAACGCGAAGGCGCCGTAGCCGAGTCCGAGGACGGAGACGTTCGCCCCGAACCAGGGCCAGAACAGGGTGCGCGGGGTGCCGTGGCGTTCCGCGTCCTCGATGACGTCCAGGCCGTGGGTCTCCACCCGCAGGGCGCGGTTCGCGGACGCGCCGTCGAGAGGATCCTGCGGTAATGCCGTCACCGAGCCACCTGCCCCCACCGCGGCGTCCCGGCCGCCGTACCTGTCCGAACGTGTCGGGTCACGCTAGGTCGGCGTCCGGAGGGCGTCAAGGCGGCTCCGGTCACCTGCCTACGTGGTGCCCTCGTCCTCGTCCGCGGCGGGGTCGTCCCCTTCGGCCTGGGACGGGGTGGTGCGGGGCGGCTGCTCCGCGTCGGGCGTGTCCGGCTCCCGTTCGCCCTCGGCCTGGGACGGGGTGCCGGCGGCCGTGTCGGACGGGACGCCGGACGGGGTGTTCTCGCTCATCTGGTTCCTCTCGGACGCGGTTCACGGCTGTTCCGGCGTGCCGGGTACCCGCGCGCGGCCGGGTCCATCACCTGCCGGTCGAGGTGAATCCACCGCCGGACGAGGGGTACCCAGGCAGTCTCGGCGCAGCATGCGGCGCCGGGCCGTTTGATCCTGCACCAACTCACCGCCTGGAGGAACCATGGCGGGTATCACCCCACCTGATCTGCAGAAAGCCCTCTCCGGCGCGGATTACCCGGCCAGTTCCGATCAGCTTCGGGAGGTCGCCGAGAAGAATCACGCGCCCAAGGAGGTCACGGAGCGGATCTCCCACCTCGGAAAGAAGGAGTTCCAGAATCCCGCCGAGGTCAGCAAGGCCGTCTTCCAGAACGAGTGACGGCGACCGGACACGGGTGTGCGGCGGCCGGATGCCTCGGCTCCGGCCGCCGCTTGGTGCGCGCACGCGGCGGGGAGGCGGAGGCGGGAAGTGACATCCGCCACAGAGGGTCTGGCCACTAAGGGTGCCGCATAGTAGTCGCCGCTCCGGCGACATAGGGGATTTGTCCGGCTTACCGTGGGCGCGTGGCGTGGTCCGCGTCCCGGCCGCTCGGCCTCCGCGCGTGTCGTCGTATCCGTCGCAGTGTGCCGTCTCCTGACGGGCCGACAGCGTCGGGCAAACATCGCTCTAGCGAAGATCGGCACCTTCCGGTCTGCCTGGCAAGGGCCGTGCCGTTCTACGAGGCGAGGTAGTGGACGAGCCCTTTGCGTCGCGTGTGAGGGCCTCCTGAGAATGGGCGCTCCGCGATCACCGAGTGAGGTTGACGTATGGGGCAGCACCGCAAGACCAAGCACTACCGGCGCATATTCATCACCGCCGCCGCCGTCGGCGCCGTGGGCGTACCCTCCGTCGCCCTGGCCTGTTCCGAGTGGCCGTCCGGCACCGGCGCGCAGCCGCAGGCCGCTGTGACGGGCACGCCCATGGCATGGGGACAGGTGGCGTACGGGGATCACTCGCGCAACGGACTCGACGCGGTCGCGGGGCAGACCGCCCGACCGGCGACTCCGTGGAGCACCGCTCCGGCCGCCCCCGCCCCGCCGGCCACGACGCCGAGCACTGAGCCGGGCGCGAAGAAGAGGCTTCCGGTGCAGCGGTCCCAGCAGGCTCATCGGGTCCCGGGGCCCCGGCACACCGCGGCGCCCGCCACTCCTCCGGCCACGCCCACCGCCGCCGCGCCCTCCACGCCCACCACCGCGGCGCCGGCGACCACGGCGGCGGCCACCACGGCGCCGGCCACCGCCGCGTCCCCGTCCGTGCCGCCCGCCGCGCCGAGCGCCCCGCAGTCCGCTGCGCCGAGCACCGGACAGCCCGCCGCCACGGCGTCCGCTGCCGCCGCCGATATCCTGCGGCTCGTCAACGCCGAGCGGAGCGGCGCCGGTTGCCGGCCGCTGACCCTGAACTCCACGCTGAGCAAGGCCGCGCAGGCCCACAGCGAGGACATGGCCGCCCACCGGAACATGTCGCACACCGGGTCCGACGGCTCCTCCCCGGGCGACCGCATCACCCGCGCCGGTTACACCTGGAGCAGCTACGGCGAGAACGTCGCCTACGGCTACACCACGGCGGAGCAGGTCATGGCGGGCTGGATGGCCAGCCCCGGCCACCGGGCCAACATCCTCGACTGCGGGTTCACGGAGCTCGGGGTCGGTCTCGCGCAGCCCGGCGGTTACTGGACCCAGGACTTCGGCACGGCCCGCTGACCGCCCCCGGCGGGCGGCCCGGACCGCCCGCCGGGAACCGCCGGTTCGGTGAGGGTGCGCAGCAGCAGCCAGCTCAGGACCGGCATCGGCACCAGCGGGGCCAGCGCGGTCCGCAGGGAGGTGGCGTCGGCGACCCGGCCGATGACCGGGCTCAGCAGTCCGCCGGCGCTGACGGTCAGACCGAGGGTGATCCCGTTGGCGGTGCCGACGTGTGCGGGCAGGTAGTCCTGGCCGAGCGTCACCTGGAGGGAGAACGGGACGTACAGGCCGGCGGAGGTCAGGGCCACGCACAGGTACAGCGCGGGGCCGGGGACGAACACGGCGCCCGCGACCGCCACGGCCGAGAGCAGGTACGCCCCGCGGCACACCGTCACCCGGTGCCAGCGGCCCGCCGGCCGCGCCGCCCAGCACGGAGCCGGCCGCGCCGCCCAGGTAGAGCACGAACGGGGCGGCCGTACCGGCCGCCGGGCCGCCGCCCGTGCGCTGTGCCGCGTACAGGGACAGGAAGCTGCTCAGGCCGGTGAACACGACCGAGCGGCACACCACGGCCAGCGACAGCCGCAGGAAGGACGCCCGGTCGTCGGGGCCGGCCGCGGGTTCGCGGGCGAGCAGGCGCCGCCGCTGCCCCGGCGCGCGCAGTACGGCGAGGCTCAGCGCGGCGCCGGCCAGCGCCGGCAGGGCCAGCAGCGGGGTCCGGTCCAGTCCCCCGGTGCCGACGACGGCCGCGACCAGGAACGGGGCCAGGGCGAAGCCGGCGTTGCCGCCGAACGAGAACCAGGCCATGGCGCGGTGACCGTCGCCGCCGGCCAGCCGGGGCCACCCGGGCGGACTCGGGATGGCAGGCGGCGACGCCCGTCCCGGACACCGCCACGCACAGCAGCGTCAGCGCGTACGACCCGGCGGTGCCGCTCAGCGCGATGCCCAGCCCGGCCAGGAGCGTGCCGGCCGGCAGCAGCCAGGAAACGGGACGGCGGTCGGTGAGCGCGCCGAACAGCGGTTGCGCCACCGAGGACAGCAGGGCGGCGGCGAGGACGACACCCGAGGCCGCGGCGTAGCCGAGGGCACACGCCGGGCAGCAGGCGCGGGTGACGGCCGGGCCCGGCCGCCGGTTCAGGACCGGGCGCCGAAGTCCTGGGTCCACCAGGGCCCGCCGGAGCCGTGGTGCACGCCGACGCCGATGTCCTGGAACGCGCAGTTGAGGATGTTGGCGCGGTGGCCGGGGCTGTGCATCCAGGAGTCCATCACCGCGCGCGGGTCCTGCTGGCCCCGGGCGATGTTCTCGCCGTACGTGGACCAGCGGTAGCCCGCCGCCGTGACGCGCTCGCCGGGGCCGGCGCCGTCGGGGTTGGTGTGGTCGAAGAAGTCGCGGGCGGCCATGTCGTCGGAGTGGCCCTGGGCGGCCGCCTCCAGTTGCGGGTCCTCGGTGACCGGGCCGCAACCGGCCGTGGCCCGCTCCTTGTTGACGAGCGCGACCACCTGGGCCACCGTGCCGGCGGGCGCCGGCCGCGACCGCGGGGTCGCCGGGGCGGCCCGGGGCGTGGTGGGCGCGGGGGCGGGCGGCTCGGCCTTCGGTGTGCCGCTCGTCCGCGCGGGGCGGGGACTGCGCGCGGGGCTCGGCTGCCTGGTGCGGGTGGGCGAGGGCGACGGGGACGCGGAGGCTGAGGGGGACGGCGATACCGAGGGCGAGGCCGGGGTGGTGGCGGCGCCGGTCGCGGCGAGGTCGGCGACGGGGGCGCCGGCGGTGGGCGCGGCGGCCGCGTCCCGGGTCTGCGGTCCGGTGCCGGTGCCGAGGTACCACAGGCCGCCGCCCGCGACGCAGGCCGCCACCACGGCGCCCGAGACGGCCCGGCGCCGGTTGCGCCGCCGGCGCCGCGCCTCGCCGCGTGCGGTCGTACGACGCCGGGAGGCGCGCAGGCCGACGGGGGCCGGCTGCTCCGTCTCGCCGGGCCGGCCGGACGGGGCGGCCGGGGTGGGCGAGGCGCCGCCGGCCGGGTCCGGGCCGGCGATGGCCGTATGGGCGGCCGGCTGGAGGCCGGCCACCGCGGACCGGGTCGTCGCGAGCAGGGCCGAGGACACCGCGACCAGCGCGAGCCCGGCGAGCAGGCCCTCCGCGGGCAGCAGCCCGTTCCACAGGCCGCCGCAGCGGGCGCAGTCGCGGGCGTGCCGGGCTATGCGCTTGCGCCACAGCGCGGAGGGCACCCCGTCCCAGGCGGCCAGCGCGGTGTGCAGGTCCGCGCAGGCGGGCCGGGTGCCGAGCGCCCGGACCACCACGCGGGCCGCCTCCAGCCGCGCCTTCATCCGCTGCACCCGTACCGCCGTGTGCTGCGGCGAGACACCGAGGGCCGTGGCGACCTCGGCGCGGGTCAGCTCACCGGCGCACTCCAGCCACCACAGCGAGAGCACCTCGCGGTCGTCCGGCTCCAGCCAGCGCGTGGCGTGCGCGGTCTCCTGCCGCTGGCCGGACAACTGGAGCCGGACGATGGTCAGATCCACGAAGTCGGCGCCCGGGTCGGCGACGTCGGCGGCCTCGTCCACGGCGTCCGGGGCGAGTCGCCGGTCCTGCCAGTGCGCCCGTACCCGGTTCATCGCGATGGCCACCAGCCAGGAGCGGAAGCTCTCCGGGTCGCGCAGGTCGCCGAGTGAGCCGAGGGCCCGGAGCATGGTCTCCTGGACCACGTCGTCGACGTCCACGGAACCGTTCAGGGCCCGCCCGACGATGTTGTAGACCAGCGGGAGGCAGGCGCCGACCAGGGCGTCCTGGGCCGCCGGGTCCCCCGCCCGGGCAGCGCTCACCAGTGCCGCCGTGTCCTGCGTGTGCCGTGTCCCCATCAGAGCTTCCCTGTCCTTCGACGCCCGACGTGCTGTCCGTTACCTGGGAGACCGCCCGGTGCGGCGCCGATAACAGTTCTTCGGAAAATCGTTCGAGGGGAGGCTCACAGGAGCGGCGGGACGGCCGCAAGGAGAGAGATCACAGCGGGCCGGGGCGGCTCATGCCCCGCCGGGCCGCCCGTCCTGCCGGTCGCTGAGTTCGTTGGCCCGGTCCACCTCGGCCATGTGCTCCTCGGCCCAGTCGCGTACGGCGGCGAGCACGGTGTCGAGCGACAGGCCGAGCGGGGTGAGCCGGTAGTGCACGCCGGGCGGCACGGAGGGCTCCACCCTGCGCGCGACCAGGCCGTCCCGGACCAGGGTCCGCAGGGTCACCGCGAGCATCTTGTGCGAGACGCCCGGCATCCGGCGCAGCAGTTCGGCGAAGCGCACCTCTCCCGGGGCCGCCTCCGCCAGCACCTTCACCGCCATCGACGTCCACTTCGTGCCGATCCGGTCCAGCAGCCGGCGGGTCGGGCACGCGGGGTCGAAGAGGTCGCCGCGCGCGGCGGGCGCGTCCTTGGCCTGGGAGGTCACCTGAAGCTCACCAACTGACGGGAAAGTGCGTTCTGTTGCACCCGACCCTAATTACCTAGCGTTCGGTTGTCACCATTCGTTACCCGAAGGATGCCCATGACTGTCACCTCCGTGCCCGGTGTGCGCCTGCGCCGGGTCACCGTCGGCGGGACCGCGCTCAACGTCGCCACGGCGGGCGCGGGCCCGGCCGTACTGCTGCTGCACGGCTTCCCGCACACCTGGCGGCTGTGGACCGAGGTCATCGGGCCGCTGGCCCGCCGCCACCGGGTGATCGCGCCGGACCTGCGGGGCTTCGGCGACAGCGACCGCCCGGCGGACGGCTACGACGCCGGGACGCTCGCCGCCGACGCCGCGGGCCTGCTGGAGGCGCTCGACGCCGGCCCGGCCGCCGTGGTCGGCATCGACCTCGGGGCGCCGCCCGCGTTCCTGCTGGCCATGCGGCGGCCCGCGCTGGTACGGCGGCTGGTGCTGATGGAATCGCTGCTGGGCGACCTGCCGGGCGCCGAGGAGTTCCTCGCGGCCGGGCCGCCGTGGTGGTTCGGGTTCCACGCCGCGTCCGGACTGGCGGAGTCCGTGCTCGTGGGGCACGAGGAGGCGTACGTCGACTGGTTCCTGCGCCAGGGCACGCTCGGCCGGGGCGTACGGCCGGACGTGCGCGCCGCGTTCGTCCGCGCCTACACCGGCGCCGAGGCGCTGCGCGCGGCGTTCGGCCCCTACCGGGCGCTGTCCGCCGGCGCCCGGCAGATCCGGGAGGCCGTGGCCGGCGCCCGGCTCACCGTGCCCGCCCTGACGGTCGGCGCCCATCCGGTGGGCCGCTCGCTGGAGCGCCAACTGCGGCCCCACGCCGACGAGCTGACCGGCCGGGTGATCCCGGACTGCGGTCACCTCGTCCCGCTGGACCGGCCGGAAGCCCTGCTGGCGCTGCTGGAGCCGTTCCTCGCGGCGGACGACGGCCGGCGGTGACACCGGGGTGACGGCGCGGGGGCACGGACGACGACGGCCGGCAGTGACGGCGCGGGGGCGCGGACGGCGGCCGGCGCCCGCCCGGGGCCCGCGCCTCGGGTCGGCGGCGTGGCGCGCGCCGGGACGGGCCGGTTCGCGGTGAGGATGGCGCCGGGCACGGTCCGGGCCGTCGTCGCGGCCGTCCGCGGGCGCGACGGTGTGCGCGGGGCGGCCGTGGGTGTCGGTCCGGGAGGCGGGTGTGCGGGTATGACGGTGAACCGTGTCGGTCTGGTCGTGCACGGCGGGCGCTCCGAGGCCGTGGCCGCCGCCCGGGAGGTGCGCGCCTGGTGCGCCGGGCACGGCGTGGCGTGCGCGGACATCGACGTGTGGCAGGAGGGCGCCCGGCGCAGCGCCCGCGAGGAGATGGACGGCGCGGGCGGTCCGGACCTCGTCGTCACCCTGGGCGGTGACGGCACGTTCCTGCGCGGTGCCCGGCTGGCGGCCGAGACCGACGCCCAGGTGCTTGGTGTCGACCTCGGCCGGGTCGGTTTCCTCACCGAGGTGCCCGCCGCGGCGGTGCGGGCCGCGCTGGACGCCGTACGGGAGGAGCGGATCGACGTCGAGAGCCGGATGCTGCTCACCCTGCGCGCCTCGTGCCGGCTGGAGGTGCCCGCGGGGATGGAGGCGCTGCTGCGGTACGGGCGCGGGCCGATGCTGCCGCCGCCCCGGGTGCGCGCGGAGTGCGAGACGGGCGGCGACTGGGGGGTCGCGCTGGACGTCACCGCGCTGAACGACGTGGTGGTGGAGAAGCTGGCCCGGGACCGGCAGGTGTCGGTCGGGGTGTATCTGGCGGGCCGGCTGCTGGCGAGCTACTCGGCCGACGCGCTGCTGGTGGCCACGCCCACGGGCTCGACGGCGTACAGCTTCGCCGCGGGCGGTCCGGTGGTCTCGCCGCGCGCGGAGGGCCTGGTGTTCACGCCGGTCGCGCCGCACATGGTGTTCAACCGCTCGGTGGTGGCCGCGCCGGACGAGCCCGTCGCGCTGCGGGTGCTGCCGCGCTCGGGGCGGGCCGCGGTCAGCATCGACGGCCAGTTGCGCGGGGTGCTGAACCCCGGGGACTGGATCGGCGTGTACGCCGCTCCGCGCCGGCTGCGGGTGGTGCGGCTCGGTCCCACGGACTTCTACGGACGGCTGCGGGAGCGGATGAACCTCACCGACGCGCCGGCCGCGCTCGCCGACGGCCAGGCCGCCCCGCTGTGGCCGGTGCGCACCCCGCCGCCGGCCGACCTGGCCCATCTGGCGCTGCCTGCGGTGCCCGGCGCCGCGCCCGGCCCTCCCGACGCCGCGCCCGGGAATGCCGGGACCCGCCGGTAATGCGGTGGAAATGGGCCCGCGCGGCCGTCGCCGGGCCGCGTCATGACCCGGATGGCCGTTCGAGCCCCGGGGCGCCGCGACCGCGTACGCGTGTCCTGTGGTCGTATATTCCATGGTGCGCTGGGGCCGTCGGACCGGCGTGGTCCCCGATCGCACCGGTGAACGGCCGGCAGGGCCGTACCTGTAGCGTGGGCAAGCCCACTGGAATAAGGAGATTGTGATGTCGTCCGTCGAGCTGAACACCAACTTCGGCCGGATCGTGCTGGAGCTGAACGACGCCGAGGCGCCCAAGACCGTCGAGAACTTCCTGTCGTATGTGCGCAGCGGTCACTACGACGGCACGGTTTTCCACCGGGTAATTAACGGCTTTATGGTCCAGGGCGGCGGTTTCACCACGGACATGCGGCAGAAGCCCACCCAGGCGCCGATCCAGAATGAGGCCGACAACGGTCTGAAGAACGACAACTACACCGTGGCGATGGCGCGGACGGGTGACCCGCACTCGGCGACGGCGCAGTTCTTCATCAACGTCTCGGACAACGCCTTCCTGAACTACTCGGCGAAGACCCCGAACGGCTGGGGCTACGCCGTGTTCGGCCGGGTCACCGAGGGCAAGGACGTCGTCGACGCCATCAAGGCCGTCAAGACGGGCAGCAAGCACGGCCACCAGGACGTGCCCACCGAGTCCGTGGTCATCGAGTCCGCCAAGGTCCTCGGCTGACGCACCCCGCCGGGCGGCACCGTCTCCACCGGTGCCGCCCCGCGTCCCCGCCGCCCCGCGGCTCCCGGCCCGCCGGCCCCGTGCCGCCCGGCCGGGGCGGGGTACGCGTGTCCGGGCTCAGACCGCCGTGCCGGGGCCGGGTACGAACCGCCGCAGCGCGGACTGGATGTCGGCCAGTACGGCCCGCTGCTGCGCCACCAGGTAGAAGTGGCCGCCGGGATACACGTGGAACTCGAACGGGCCGTCCGTCTCCTGTTCCCAGGTCCGGGCCTCGTCCAGGGTGACCCGCGGGTCGGCGTCGCCCGTCATGACGACGACGGGGCAGCCCGGACGCGGTCCGGGAGCGGCCCGGTAGGTCTCCACCGCCCGGTAGTCGGCCCGCAGCGCGGGCAGGATCATCCGCAGCACCTCCTCGTCCTGGAGCAGGGCGGAGTCCGTGCCGTCCAGCTTGGTGACCTCTTCGAGCAGCCGCGCGTCGTCGCCCTGGTGCACGGTCTCGGTCCGCTCGACGGACGGGCCCCGGCGGCCGGAGAGGAAAAGCGCCGACAGGGGCCGGCCGGCTTTCTCCAGGAGCCGGGCCAGTTCGAAGCCGACCAGGGCGCCCATGCTGTGCCCGAAGACCGCCAGGGGTGTCTCCTCCCGCTCGTCCAGCGCGTCGAACACGCCCTGCGCGAGGTCCTGGATGGAGTCCCGCGGCGGTTCCGCCAGGCGGTCCTGGCGGCCCGGGTACTGCACCGCGCGTACGTCGACCGCGGGCGACAGCGCCTTGGAGACCGGGAAGTAGAAGCTGGCGGAGCCGCCGGCGTGCGGCAGGCAGAGCAGCCGCGGCGCACCGGGCTCCGGCTGGTGGAAGTCGCGCAGCCACTTCTGGTGCTCCGCGCTGGACCGGTCGGCCATGGATCCCCCTCGATGGTGTGTGCCGAGTGCGAAAGGTGCTGCTGTGGAGCCTAGTTGACGTGGGCGGCGGCGGGGCGTGCGGACCGGTCCGGGCTCTGGTGGACAGCGGACATCCGGCGCCTTAGACTCTCGATCCAGAAGTGGACGGACTGTCGATTCCCGTCTGGGGAGGGGCCATGGACCGGGTGGCGCACGGCAGGGCCGTGGACGGCGCGGAGGGCGACGCCGCGGACGAGCACCTCATCCGGGAGGTGGAGAAGATCGCCGTCGCGCTGGGCCGCATGTTCCCGGGCCTGTGCGAGGTCGTGCTGCACGACCTGCGCGACCCCGGGCACGCCGTCCGGGTGATCGAGAACAACCTGTCGGGCCGTCAGGTCGGCGACTCCGCGACCGAGTTGGGACTCGCGCGCATCGCCGACCCGGAGTACCCGAGCGTCATCCAGAACTACCCCAACCGGTTTCCCGACGGCCGCCCGGCCAAGAGCACGTCCATCGGCATCAGGAACGCGGCCGGCGAGTACGTCGCGGCGCTGTGCCTGAACCTCGACGTGTCCGTCCTGTCCCCGGTCACCCTGGCCCTGTCGAACCTCGTCGCCACGGACCGTGAGCACCACGGCCGGCCCCTGGAGACCCTGCGCGACCGCACCGCGCGCGAGCTGCGCGAGGTGGTGGAGAGCCACGCCGCCGAGCGCGCCGCCACGCCCCGCTCGCTGAGCCGGGAGGAGAAGCGGGCGCTCGTGCGCCGGTTGCAGCGCGACGGCTACTTCGCCTCGCGCGACGCCGCCCAGACCATCGCGGACCTGCTCGGCGTGTCCCGGGCGACGGTCTACAACTACGCCAAGTGAAGGGCCGTCCGACCTTGAGCACCGACTCCCCCGCCGTCCGGACCCTGGCCGATCCCGACACGCCGTTCGCCGTCGTGGACGCGGACCGGGCGCGGCGCAACATCGCGCGGCTGCGGGCGCGGGCGGACCGCCTCGGCGTCTCCTTGCGCCCGCATGTGAAGACGGCCAAGAGCCTCGACCTCGCCGCCCTGCTGCACGGCGGCGCCCCCGGTCCGGTCACCGTCTCCACCCTCGCCGAGGCCGAGGCGTTCGCCGGCGCCGGATACGACGACATCACCTACGCCGTCGGCATCGAACCGCGCAAACTGCCGCGCGTGGTGGCCCTGTTGCGCCGCGGGGTCACCCTGCGCGTGCTGCTGGACAGCATCGAGCAGGCGGCGTTCGTCGCCGAGGCCGCGCGCGCGGCCGGTGTCGCCGTGCCCGCCCAGATCGAGATCGACTGCGACGGCCACCGCGGGGGCCTGCGGCCCGACGCCCCGGAGCTGCCCGCCCTCGGCCGTGTCCTGCACGACGCGGGCTGCCTGGACGGCGTACTGACCCACGCGGGCGCGTCGTACGCCGCCTACACCGCCGGGGAACGGCGCGAGGCGGCGCGCGACGAACGCGACGCGGCGGTCGCCGCGGCCGGCCGACTGCGCGCGGCCGGCCTGCCCGTGGCCACGGTCAGCGTCGGCTCCACGCCCACCGCGCACGCCGCCGACGACCTCACCGGGGTCACCGAACTGCGCGCCGGCACCTATGTCTTCTTCGACCTGGTGATGGCCGGCCTCGGCGTCTGCGCCCTGTCCGACCTCGCCCTGTCGGTGGTGGTCACCGTCATCGGCCATCGCCCGGAACACGGGTGGATCCTCACCGACGGCGGCTGGATGGCCATGTCCCGCGACCGCGGCACCGCCGCCCAGCCGCAGGACCAGGGCTACGGCCTGGTCACCGACCTGTCCGGCACCCTGGTCCCGGGTCTGGTCATGACCGCCGCCAGCCAGGAGCACGGCACGCTCACCGCCCGGGACGGCGCCGCCCTGCCCGAGCTGCCCATCGGCACCCGGCTGCGGGTCCTGCCCAACCACGCCTGCGCCACCGCCGCCCAGCACCACGGCTACCACGTCGTCGACAACGCCCGCGCCACGGCGTCCGCGCCCGCGATCGAGGCGTACTGGCCCCGCGTCCTCGGCTGGTGACCGCGCCGCTCCCCCGTCCCGTCCCCTCGCCCGAAGGACAGTCCATGGCCACCGCACCGCCCGTCACGTTCGCCGATGTCCAGGAGGCCGCCGCCCGCCTCCAGGGCGTCGCCCGCCGCACTCCCGTCCTCACCTCCCGCACGCTGGACTCCCTGGTGGGAGCGGAGGTGTTCATCAAGGCCGAGAACTTCCAGCGGGTCGGTGCCTTCAAGTTCCGCGGCGCCTACAACGCCGCCGCCCAGCTCCCGCCGGACCGGCTCGCGCAGGGCATCGCCGCCTACTCCTCCGGCAACCACGCCCAGGCCACCGCGCTGGCCGCCCGCGAACTGGGCACCACCGCCGTCATCCTGATGCCCGAGGACGCCCCCCGCTCCAAGCTGGCGGCGACCGCCGGATACGGCGCGGAGGTCGTCACCTACGACCGCTACACCGAGGACCGCATCGCGCTCGGCCATGCCCTGGCCGAAGAGCGCGGCCTGACCCTGATCCCGCCCTACGACCACCCGGACGTCATCGCCGGCCAGGGCACCGCCGCCCTGGAACTCCTGGAGGAGACCGGCCCGCTGGACGCCCTCCTGGTGCCCGTGGGAGGCGGCGGACTGATCGCCGGAAGCGCCATCGCCGCCACCGCGCTGCACCCCGGCATCCGGGTCGTCGGGGTCGAACCGGAGGCGGGTGACGACACCAAGCGCTCCCTGGAAGCCGGTGCGCGCGTCACCATCCCGGTACCCCGCACCATCGCGGACGGGCAGGCCCCGGACACGCCCGGCGAACTCACCTTCCCCGTCATCCAGCGGCTGGTCGACTCCATAGCCCTGGTCAGCGACGCGGAGATCGTCACCGCGATGCGTTTCGCCTTCGAACGGCTCAAGATCGTCCTGGAGCCGAGCGGTGCCACGCCGCTGGCCGCGCTGCTGGCCGGACGCGTCGCCCGGCCGCCGCGGCGGATCGGCCTCATCGCGTCCGGCGGCAACATCGACACCGCCCGCTTCGCCGCCCTCGTCAGCGGCTGACCCGGCCCACCGGACCCCGGCCGGCCACGCCGTCCCGCCGTCACGCGGTGCGGGACGCCCTGGGCGCGGGGGGCGGGGCCGGGGCGGGTGCGGTACCCGGGCACGGGGCCGGTCGGGTCGTACGGCGCGGCGGGCTGCCGCGCCGTCGGGGAGCGGGGTTACTGGCGGGCGTCCCAGTTGCCGGAGACGGGGA
Source organism: Streptomyces sp. NPDC017095 (assembly GCF_044332325.1). Classification (NCBI taxonomy): domain Bacteria; kingdom Bacillati; phylum Actinomycetota; class Actinomycetes; order Kitasatosporales; family Streptomycetaceae; genus Streptomyces; species Streptomyces sp. NPDC017095. The sequence goes on along the minus strand of NZ_JBIROU010000012.1, from coordinate 137,115 downwards.
GGTCTCCGGTGGTGCCCCAGCCGACCTTGACGAGGGTGCCGTCGTCCTTGCGCAGGTGGAACTCGTGCGTGGACGGGCGGTATATGCCGACGTTGTCCGGGCCCGGGTCCACGACGTCGTCCACCACGCTGTTGTTGCGGACCGGCTTGAAGGTGCCGTAACCGGAGAAGTACGGGTAGGGGATGGTCCGGTGGTGCACGCCGGTGCCGGTGAACTCGTAGCCGCTGTACGAGGTGTGGGCGGAGTCGGTCCAGCCGTCGAAGAGGACGATGTGGCCGGAGGCGCCGGCCGCGTCGTTGAGCAGCGCGTCACCCGGCTTCAGGTCCTCCTTGCCGATCCAGGAGGCGACACCGCTGGGGACGAAGCTGGTGGTGTCGAGCCCGGGGGTGTCGAGGTCCCAGGCCATGGACACGTAACCGGAGCAGTCCTGGCGGTAGCCCTGGTAGGTCTTCGTCCAGCTGTAGTCGAGTCCGAGGCCGACCCAGGACGCCGCCCGGTCGATGACCTCGGCGCGGGTGAGGGCGGGCGCGGCGGCGAACCGGGCGGTCAGCGCGGAACGGCGTTGCCCGGCACCGCCCTTGTCCTTCGCGGGGACGGCGGCCGACGGGGCGTCGCCCGGCGCGGCCAGCGCCGGTCTGGTGGCGGCGATGCCGACGGTCAGCGTGGCGGCGGCCGCGACCAGCGCGCGGTGCAGGACACGTGTGGTGGACATGAGTGGTTCCCCCATGAATGTGGGCAGTCATGCGCGCTCGGTGCGTTCTCCGAGGGGGTGGTGCGGATGTGACGCCTGGTCACGACGAGCATCATGCAGGCGTCGCTCGAACAGAGTCAGTGTTTATTGAAACCACACGATCACCGACGTGGCCGGTTCAATGCGGGGCACACGGGAACATCATGACCATCTGTCATGACAAAACTGGGCGACTCGCCAGAAATGCGTCGGGAATCAGCCACCTTCAGCTGGCCCGAATGCGCAAGATGCTTTCACTGCGGTGAAAGCGGAAGGCAGCTGCCCCGCGTGTCGCGCGGGGCACGCGATAATGCCCGGACGGCAGGTGGCGTCGAGAGGTGAGCGACCGTGAGTGAGACCGAAGGGCAGCGGCTGGCCGCCCGCCTCGAATACCTCTTCGCGCACGTACAGCCGCTCGGCAGGCGCCACACCCTCCAGGAGGTGGTCGACGGCATCAAGGCGGACGAGGAACCGGGCGGCACCTCCCTGTCGGTGGGCCGGCTGTCGATGCTGATGAACGGCAAGGCGCCCAACCCCACCATCGGCACACTGCGCGCGCTCGCCGCCTTCTTCGGCGTACCGGTCGGCTACTTCGTGGACGACGCCGTCGCCGACCAGACCACGGCCCGGCTCGCCCTGATCACCGCGATGCGCAACAACGACGTCAAGGCCGTCGCCCTGCGCGCGGCGGCCGTCGCCACGCTCTCCGCGCGCGGACTCGACGTGGTCCGCGGCCTGGTCGAACAGGCGGCCGAACAGCCACCCGGGCGTCGCGGGCCGGAGGCCTAGAATCGCCTCTCACGAGGCTGTGACCGCGGGCCGGACGCATCGTCTGCGGTCGGGGGAGAGAGACCGTGCAGGACGGTGACCGGCAGCAGGGTCAGTTCGCGTGCGGTCGGCCGTCCCGGACCCAGGTCACCAGGACCAGCGCCGCGGTGACGTACATCAGGACGCTGAAGGTGGCCACGGACTCGACGTACTGCTCATAGCCGTCCGCGCGCAGCCGGAGCGCGAGGGAACCGAGTGCGGTGCCCAGCGCCGCGGTGCCGGCGGCCATGGCGATGAACGGGGCCTTCGTCATGGGTACTTCCTCCAAGCCACGAGACGATTGATCGACACCGAGACTATCTCCCGCCCGGCGGTATGCGGTGCGTCGGCCGGACCGTGGCCGGTTCAGTGCGCGGCGTCGCCGGCCGGGTCTGCCGCGAGTCCCAGTTCGCCGTCGCCGAGCGGTGCGAAGAAGCGTGCCACGTCGGCGTCGGTGACCTCGGCGAGGGTCGCGGGCGACCAGCGCGGACGGCGGTCCTTGTCGACGAGCTGGGCCCGTACGCCCTCGACCAGGTCGGGGCTGGACAGGGCGGCGAGGGAGACGCGGTACTCCTGGTCGAGGACCCGCTCCAGCGAGCCGAGGCGCCGGGCGCGGCGGAGTGCGGCCAGGGTGACCTTCAGCGCGGTGGGCGACCGGGCGAGGAGGGTCTCGGCCGCCTCCTTCGCGTCCGGGTCGCCGTGGGCGAACAGCCGCTCGACGATCTCCTCGGCCGTGCCGGCCGGGTAGCAGCTGTCGATCCAGTCGCGCTGCCCGGCCAGCCGCCCGGCCGGCGGCGGCTGGACGTGCCGGGCCAGGGCGTCCGCCACGGGGACGGCGGCGAGGTCGGCGGCGAAGGCGCCGAGGGACGCGGCCGGGACGTAGTGGTCGGCGAGCCCGCACAGCAGGGCGTCGCCGGCGCCGATCTCCATGCCCGTCAGCGCGAGGTGGGTGCCCAGTTCGCCGGGGGCGCGGCCGAGGAGATGGGTGCCGCCGACGTCGGGGACGAAGCCGATGCCGGTCTCGGGCATGGCGATCCGCGACCGCTCCGTGACGACGCGGACGCCACCGTGCGCGGAGACGCCGACCCCGCCGCCCATGACGATGCCGTCCATCACGGCGACGTACGGCTTCGGGTAGCGGGCGATACGGGCGTTGAGGTGGTACTCGTCGCGCCAGAACGCGGCGGAGGCGGTGCCGTCGCCGTCGCGGGCGTCGTCGTGGACGGCGCGGATGTCGCCGCCCGCGCACAGCCCGCGCTCCCCCGCGCCGGTGATGACGACGGTCTCCACGGCCGGGTCGTGTTCCCAGGCGGTCAGGGCCTCGGTGATCCGGCGGACCATGCCGTGGTTCAGGGCGTTGAGCGCCCTGGGCCGGTTGAGCGTGAGGTACGCGGCCCGTCCCTCGGTGCGTGCCAGGACGGGTTCGGCCGTGTGGGGCGGGGCCGTCCGCGCGCCGCCGGTCATCCGCACCCCTCGGTCAGGCCACGGGCCACGATGTCACGCATGATCTGGTCGCTTCCTTCCGGATCGGGCACCACGGGTCGCCGACGATCTTCTCGTGCGCCGCCCGCCGAGGCGACGGCGACCCCCTCTCCGCGGGTCCCCGTCCGGCGGGGCCGGACGGGGAGGGGCTCCTCACACCCACCACCACGCGGGCACCACCCGCCCGGCCCCGCCCGGGTTCGCGCTCGACGCCACCCGAGTCCGCGCCCGGTGCCACCTGGGCCCGCGCCCCTTGCCGTCAGCTCCAGGGCCAGGCCGTGTCCTGGTTCAGCGTGCCCACGGCCAGGCCGCCCGCGCAGGCGATGACCCACGCCGCCGAGGACCACCGTGCGTGCATGCGGCTCACCGCCGCGCCCGCCTGCGTGGGCAGCAGGCAGCCGCACAGCAGCAGCGCCATCAGGTCGTCCGGTCCGGCGTCCTGGTTCCCGGTCAGTGCGCCGCCGGCGGCCACCGCCATCGCGGCGAGGATCAGGTCGCGCAGGTCCACCTGGCCGAGCGAGGGCAGGTCCGCGCCGCGACCCCGGCGGACCGTGTAGAGGACCAGGGCGGTCACCTCGGCGGCAACGGCGAAGAGAGCCACCCACATGCGTTGTTCTCCTGGGGCTTGCTCACCGGCCTGGCGGTTTCGGCACGACGGCGCGGTCAGGCCGGAAATGATCTCCGGACAGCCCGAATAAGAACATATATTGTTCGATCTTGGCCAATTCTTGGTGATTCAGCCCTCGGTAGGACGCAGGACCAAGGAGACGAAGCCGAAGACGTCCCGGTAGCCGCGCAGCCATTCGGTGCGGTGGACCGTGGCCGTCTCCAGCGCCCGGGCGCTGTCCGGATGGGCGGGGCGGTCCAGCGCCCAGGAGGCCAGCGATCCCGTCCAGGCCCACTCGTACGCGTCCAGTTCCTCGCGCGTGCTGACGTGCGCGTGCACGGGCGTCCAGCCGTCCGCGACGATCCGGTCCACCGTGACCGGCAGGTCGTCGAGGTCACCGAGCAGGTCGACGGCCTCGGCGGAGGGCTCGCCGTCCCAGAACCCCTCGCCCACCAGGACGCGGCCGCCCGGTGCCAGATGCCGGCGCGCCGCCGCTAGAGCGGGCAGGAGGCCGCCGAACGCGTGCGTGGCCCCGACACAGAGCACGAGGTCGAAGGCGTGCGGGGCGGTGAACGTCGCCGCGTCCTGCCGGTGCAGTTCCAGACGGTCGTCCACGCCGAGCCGGCGCGCGGCCCGGTGCGCGTCGTCCAGCGCGCGCCCGGAGACGTCGACGCCCTCGGCGCGCAGCCCCGGCCAGGCGGTCAGGGCGCGCAGCAGCCACTCCCCGCCGCCGCAGCCGAGGTCGAGCACGCGTCCGGCACCCCGCGGCAGCCCCCGCTCCAGCAGCCGGCGCACCGCGTCGTCGTCGAGCGGCGCCGCTATCGGATGGTCCGCGTGCGCGTGCCGGGAGATCTCGTCGTGGTCCACCGCCGGAGCCTGACACAGCCGCCGGCGCCCACGCATCCGAATAAGCCGACGCATCCGAACAAGGCGACGCATCCGAACAAGGCGCGCGCTCCCGCGCGGTGCGGCGGAGCCCGGACCCGACACCGGCCGGCGGGCGGCGGGCGGCGGGCGGCGGGCGGCGGTCGGCGGGCGGCGGGCGGCGGCCACTCGAACGGGTAACCAGCCCGACCCCTTCCCGGGGCCGCCCGCCACGCTCCGCCGCGAGACGCCGGAAGCGGTCCGACACTCACCCGAAATGACTAATGACGCACCGTGCACCCCTTGTCCCCACTGGACCCCGCCCCATTCGGAGTTGCGGCCGTACGGGCGACATGAGTCCGTGGGAGGCGTGTCCCACCGGATCTCACTCAGGAGGAACCATGGGCACCAACCACCAGGGCCGATCGGCCGACAAGCTGGGCGTCGTCTTCGCCGTCCGCGTCGTCGAGGGCGGCGAACAGGGCTTCCTGGACCTGTACGAACAGCTCCGGAAGTCCGTGTCCGGGACGCCCGGTCACCTCATCGAACGGCTCGGCGAGCCCGCCGACGACTCCCGTCAGTGGGTGATCACCAGCGAGTGGCAGACGGCCGAGCACTTCTTCGCCTGGCAGCAGAGCGAGGAGCACCGCGAACTCGTCGCGCCGTTGCGCCAGTTCGTGGACCAGCGGCAGTCGCTGCGGTACCGCGTGATCAAGGAGACCCGGGGGGTGGCGTCATGACGCGCATCCCGCGCGGCCCCGTCGCCGTACTCGGCCTGGGCGCGATGGGCGCCGGGCTGGCCCGCCGTCTGCTCGACCAGGGCGTGCCGGTCCGGGTCTGGAACCGCACCGCCGACCGGACCGCGCCGCTCGCCGAGGCCGGCGCCCACGTCGCCGCCCACCCGGCCGAGGCGGTCGAGGGCACGGTCGCCGCGCTGTGCGCCGTCGCCGACGGCGAGGCCCTGGGCAGCGTGCTGCGCGGCCCGGACGGCGTCCTGTCGCGGGGTCCGTACCCGGGCATCCTGCTGTGCGCCAGCACCGTGGCGCCCGAGGAGGTCGTGCAGATCGCCGGGGACCTGCCCGCCGTCTTGGACATGGGCATGCTCGGCAACCGCGACCACGCCCGCGACGGAGAGCTGCGGCTGTTCGTCGGCGGCACGGAGGAGACGTGCGCCGCCGCCCGTCCGCTGCTGGAGACGCTGGGCAAGGAGGTCGTCCATCTGGGCGCACTCGGTTCCGGCATGCGGATGAAACTGCTCCTCAACCTGCTGATGGGCATCGAGGTGCAGGCGCTGGCCGAGGCCACCGAACTGGCGGAGGCCTGCGGACTGGACCGGAGGCTGGTCCTGAAGACCATCGCGGGCAGCGGCTTCGCCTCCCCGGTCATGGCGTTCAAGTCGCGGCGGCTGGCCGCCGACCGGTTCGACGAGCCGGACTTCCGGCTGCGCCTGATGGCGAAAGACCTCATGCTCGCTACCAAGCAGGCGGCAGCAGCCGGCCTGAGCCTGCCGCTGGCGACCGCCGCGGCGGAGACCCACGTCCGCGCGACCGAGCAGGGACTGGGCGACCAGGACTGTGCCGCGGTCACCCGCGCACTGAGACCGAAACCGGGAACCGACACGTGATCATCGACATCCACGGGCACCTGTCCCCACCGGAAGCCGCCGCACGCTTCCCCATGCCCCCGAGCCTGACCGACGTCGACGGCATGCTCGCCGCCCGCGCCGAGGCCGGCATCGACCTGACTCTCATCGGCAGCCCGGTCGGGGCCGGGGCGATGGCGCGGGTGCCCGGCGTGGACAACTACGCGCAGCCGCGGGACCGGCTGCGCGCGTTCCACGCCTGGATGTCGGGCCTGATCCGCCGGTTCCCGGACCAGTTGCGCGGCTATGTGTACGCCAACCCGTTCGGGGACGACGATCACCTCGAAGGCGTACGGGAGACGCTGGCGGACCCCGCCTTCGTCGGTCTGATCACCACGTCCAGCGTGCACGGGGAACTGCTCGGTTCGCGCCGCGCCGACTCCTTCTTCGCGCTGGCCGCGGAGGCGGGGGTGCCGGTCCTGGTCCACGCGCCGGCCGAACCGGCCGGCACCGAACGGGTCGAGCAGTCCGGCTTCGTGGAGCAGATCGGGCGCTTCGGCGATGTCACGCTGGGCCTGGCCATGATCGCGTTCGCGGGGTGGCTGGACAAGTACCCGGGGCTGCGGCTGATCGGCGCGACCGGCGGCGGCGCGCTGGCGCTGCTGCCGGAGCGGCTGCAGACCGCGGCGCGCCCCCCGCACTGGGCCGGGGGCGCGCCGCCCGCCGGCGGCCGCCCGGGGACGCCCGCCGCGTCCCCGGGCGGCCGGGGTCCGGGCACCGCGGACGCGGCGGCCGGGGCACGGACCGGCGGGTCCCCGGCCGGCGGACCCCCGACCGGCGGGGCAGGCACCGGTGGGACAGGGGCCGGCGGGACTCGGACCGGCGGGGCACCGCCGGTCGTACGGCCGGCGCCCGGTCCGGACGCCGTCGAGCCCGCGGCCGACCCGGCCGCCGCGCTGCGGCGCATGTACGTCGACACCAGCCCGTTCAGCGCGGCGCACCTGAGCCTGAACGCGGAGGTGCTGGGCCCCGGCCGGATGCTGTTCGGCACCGACTCGCCGCCGATGGCCGCGCCGCTGGAGGACTTCGTCCACATGATCGAGAAGCTGCCGCTCGACAAGGCGTCCCAGCAGCTCATCCTCGGCGGCAACGCCCAGACCCTCTTCGACCTCAGGAGCCGTCCGTGACCACCACCCAGGAGGCCGTCACCGCGGCCGAGCGGTGCACCCCCGAGTTCCGTCGCGATCCGCACCCGGTCTACGCCCACCTGCGCTCCGCGGCGCCCGTCTGTCCCATGACACCGCCGCACGGCAACGAGACGTATCTGATCACCCGGTACGAGGACGCGCGGGCCGCGCTGTCGGACCCGCGGCTGAGCAAGGACATGTACGGGGCCATGGACGCCTACCGGAGGATCTTCGGTGACTCGTCCGTCGCGCTGGACGACAACATGCTCAACTCCGACGCGCCCAAGCACACCCGGCTGCGCCGGCTGGTCAACTCCGCTTTCACCCCCCGGCGGGTGCAGGCGCTGCGCCCGCGCATCGAGGAGGTCGTCCGCGGTCTGCTCGACGCGTGCCCGGCCCGGGAACCCGTCGACCTGCTCCCGGCGTTCGCGTTCCCGCTGCCCATCATCGTGATCTGCGACCTGCTCGGCGTGCCGGCCGAGGACCGGTCGGGGCTGCAGCGGCTGTCCACGACGGTGGCGCAGACCGGGTTCGGCGAGGAGTTCAAGCGGGCCCAGCAGAAGGCCGAGGAGGAGCTGCACGCGTACTTCACGCAGCTCGTCTCCGCCAAGCGGGAGCGGCCGGGTGACGACCTGCTGAGCGCGCTCATCGCGGCCCGGGACGGCGAGGACGGCGCCCTCACCCAGAGCGAACTGGTCTCCACTGCCTTCCTGTTGATGTTCGCGGGCCACAAGACGACCGCGTACCTCATCGGCAACGCCGTGCACCATCTGCTGTCCCAGCCCGCGCAGTTGCGCGCCGTACGGGAGGAACCGGAGCTGATCCGCGCGGCGGTCGAGGAACTGGTGCGCTACGACGGCTCGGTGGAGAGCGCGACGTTCCGCTACGCGACCGAGGACGTGGAGTACGGCGGGACCCTGATCCCCAAGGGCGCCCTGGTGCAGGTCGCGCTCAGCTCGGCCAACCGCGACCCGCTGAAGTTCGACGCCCCGGACGAGCTGGACGTCCGGCGGCCGGGCAACGCGCAGGACGCCCACCTTGGCTTCGGGCACGGCAGCCACTACTGCCTGGGCGCCCCGCTGGCCCGGCTGGAGACCCAGCTCGCCCTCACCCTCCTGTTCGACCGGTTCCCCCGGATGGCCCTGGCCCACCCGGCCGGCGGCCCCCGGTGGCTGGAGGTGCCGTTCCCCGCCTTCCGCGGCCTCGCCGAACTGCCGGTCGTCCTCGACCCGGCCGCCTGAGCCCGGCCGCACGTTAGCCTTCCCGGTGACCGGGCCGCGCCCTCCCCGGTGTGCGCCGCGTCGCTGACGCGGCCGTTCGTCGGCTGGGCGGCCGAAGCGGCGTGCGCGCGGGACGTGCCGCGCGCGTTCGCCCAGGCTGTCTTCGAGGCCTGGCTGCGCCGCCTGCCGTCGTACCTGCCGGACCGGCCCGTACCGCCGCCGCGGTCCGCGCGAGGGCCGCTGCCGCACCCCGAGGAGGTCTTCGCGGCCCTGCGGGACGAGCGGCCCGCCGACACGGCACCGACCACGCCGGGCCGACCACGCCGGGACTGGTGCGGGGGCGGGCCGGTACGGCGCGGTGGCCGTCCTCCGCGCGGACACCGCCGGCCACCCGTCGCGGCCCACCCGTTCCGCTCCCCCGCCCTCCCCCGGTACTGTCCGTCGCGCACTCCCGCACCGGACCCGCAGCCGCTCCAGGGGGTATGCCGTCATGCCGTCCGTCGCCCCGTCCCGCTCCCCCGGCACCGCCACGGGGACCGGAGCCACCGGCCGTACCGTCTGGACGGTGGTCCTGTGCTGGGTCACCGTCCTGCTGGAGGGCTACGACCTCGTCGTCCTCGGCGCCATCATCCCGACCCTGCTGAAGACCCGTCACCTGGGCATGACGGCCGGGGACGCGACCACCGTCGCCACGCTGTCGCTGGCCGGCGTCGCCGTCGGCGCGATGCTGGTCGGTCCGCTGGCCGACCGGCTCGGCCGGCGTCTGCTGCTGATCGCCTCGGTGGTGCTGTTCTCCGTCTTCACCCTCCTGGTGCCGCTCGCCGGCTCCGTCACGGTGTTCGCCCTGCTGCGGTTCGCGGCCGGGGTGGGCCTCGGCGCGTGCATGCCCGTGTCGCTCACGCTGACGGCCGAGCGGCTGCCGGCGGACCGGCGGGCCCGCGCCGGCACGCTGGTCATGACCGGCTATCACACCGGTGCCGTGATCACCTCGCTGCTGGCGCTCCAACTGGCCGGGCACTGGCAGGTCCTCTTCTACGTCCTAGGCGCCGCCGGGCTGGTCACCGCGGCCGTCCAGTGGTTCCGGCTGCCGGAGTCGGAGGCGTTCGTCCGCGCCGGGCACCCGGCCGGGGCCGTCCGGGTGCCGTTCACCGAGCTGCTGAAGCCGGCGTACCTGCGCGCCGGTCTCGGGATCTGGGCGGCCTCGTTCATGGGTCTGCTGCTGGTGTACGGCCTCAACACCTGGCTGCCCAAGCTGATGAACGACGCCGGCTATCCCGTGCCCACGGCCGTGACCCAGCTCCTGGTGCTGAACGCGGGCGGGGTGGCCGGTCTGGTGCTGGGCGGCTTCGTGGCCGACCGGCGCGGCATCAAGCGGACCACGGCGGCCTGGTTCGCGGTCTCGGCGGCCCTGCTGGCCTGCCTCGGCATCAGGATGCACAGCGATCTGCTGCTCGACTCGGTGGTCTTCCTCACCGGGGTGTTCGTCTTCTCGGCGCAGGTGCTCGTCTACGCGTACGTCACCGGCTTCTACCCGCCCTCCGTGCGCGGCACCGCGCTCGGCTCGGCGTCCGGCATCGGCCGGATCGGTTCCCTCGTCGGCCCCACGGTCACGGGCGCGCTGGTGAGTGCCGGGATCGGCCACCCGTGGGGCTTCGTCTTCTTCGCCGCCGTGGCCGCCCTCGCCGTCCTGGCCGTCCTCACCCTGCCCCGCCTCTGACGCCCTCCGCCCGCCGGTGTCCGCCGCCCCGCGGAGGACCGGGCGGCCGCTCAGTCCGCGGAGAGCGGCTGGGCCCGGACGATGAGCAGGGCCACGTCGTCGTGGCCGGCCGGGTGCCACAGCTGCCGCAGCAGCCGGTCGCAGGTCTCCTCAGGGGACCGGTCGGCCAGGGCCAGCAGCCGCAGCAGTTCCTCCAGCCGTTCGTCGATGGGATCGTGGCGGGTCTCCACCAGCCCGTCGGTGTACAGCACCAGGCGGTCGCCGGGCCCGAAGCCGATGGTGGTGCTCTCGAACGGGACGCCGCCGACCCCGAGCGGCGTGCCGGTGGGCAGGTCGAGGAGGTGCGGCTGTCCGCCGGCCCGCACCAGGACCGGCGGCAGGTGGCCGGCGGACGCCACGTGCAGCTGCTCGCGGTGCGGGTCGTAGACCGCGTACAGGCAGGTGGCGATGTACGGGTCCAGATCGCGGGTGATCTTGTCGAGGTGGGTGAGGATGCGGGCCGGTTCCAGGTCGAGGTCGGCCAGGGTGGAGGTCGCGGTGCGCAGCCGGCCCATGGTGGTGGCGGCCGGGATACCGCTGCCCATGACGTCGCCGACCGCGAGGGCCGTGCGGTCGCCGTCGAGTGCGATCACGTCGTACCAGTCGCCGCCGACCTCGCTGCGGGCTTCGGCGGGCCGGTAGCGGGCGGCCAGCTCCAGGCCCGGGCGGCCCGGCGGTAGCTGCGGCAGCAGGCTGCGCTGGAGGGTCTCGGCGGCGCTGCGGATGTGCTGGTGCAGGACGGCGTTGTCGATGCTCAGCGCGGCGGACGAGGCCAGCTCGCAGGCGAGCGTGAGGTCGTCGTCGTCGAACGGCAGCGGGTTGCGCGCCCGGGCCAGGCTCATCACGCCGATGATCTTCTCGCGGGCGATGAGCGGGACGGCCATGTCGGTGTGCACACCGGCCCGGGCCAGCAGTCCGGCGGCCGCGGAGTCGGTGGCGATGCGGGCCAGCTCGCCGCCGTCCAGGTGGGTGAGGAGGAAGGGGCGGCGGCTGCGGATGCAGTACGACGCCGGGTGCTCGGCGTGGTAGGTGGTGAGGTGGCCGGGCGGCACGAGCGCCCGGCCGGCGTCCGTCGGGTACGCGGTCTTCACCGCCACGGCGCGGAACAGCGCCGGGCCCTCGCCGAGGTCCGTGCGGCCCGTTTCCAGCACCGAGTCGAGCAGGTCCACCGAGACCATGTCGGCGAGGTCGGGCACCAGCACGTCGGCCAGCTCCCGGGCGGTGCGCTCGACCTCCAGGGTGGTGCCGATCCGGGCCGAGCCGTTGGCCATCAGGCGCAGGCGCTGCTGGGCCTCGTCGGCCTTCTTCGCCGCCCGGTAGCGGTCCGTGACGTCGACCACCACGTTGGCGATGCCCAGCACCCGGCCCTGGTGGTCCTCCAGCCGGTAGACGGACACGGCCCAGGCGTGCTCGTTCCCCGGGTCGGCGGCCGTCCGGCCCACCACCTGTTCCTCCACCACGGGCTCGCCGGACGCCAGGACCTGCCGCATCACGGTCTCGGCGTCCAGGAAGGGCGCGCCGGACAGGATCTCGCGGAAGCGGCGGCCGAGGTGGCCGGCCTCGGAGACCCCGTGCATGGCCGACAGAGCCGGGTTGACGGCCAGGTAGCGCAGCTCGGTGTCCAGGACGGCCAGCCCGATCGGCGCCTGGGTGACCAGCCGGTTGGACAGGGCCAGCTTGCGTTCCATCTGCCGCAGGGCGATCCGGTCGGTGGCCAGTCCCAGGGCGTAGTGGTCACCGAGGCTGTCCGTCAGCCGGACGTTGCGGAACTCCACCATCCGGGTGCTGCCGTCCTTGTGCCGGACCGGGAAGGCGCCCGCCCAGCCCCGGCCGGTCTCCATCACGTCGGCGAACAGGGTGATCGCCGCGTCCTGGTGCTGGGGGTGGAGCAGAAGCGGCGCGGCGTACTGGCCGACCGCTTCGTCACCGGTATAGCCGAACAGTTGTTCGGCCTGCGGACTCCACATGTCGATCTTGCCGTCGGCTTCCAGCAGCACCGCGGCGACGCCCAGCAGGTCCATCAGCCCGCTCGGGTCCGCCGCGGCGCCGGCCAGGTGATCCGCCTGCTCCGGGCGCTGCTCCTCTCGCCTCATGGCGCGCGCTCCTTCCTCGGCCGGCGTCACCGGCGGCGACCGGCTCGCCCCGCGGGCCGGGGCGAGCGGTCGTCCCGCAGATCAGCGGCCCTTTCCACGATGCGGCACGGGGCCCGGGACGGCCACGGCGGCACACCGCCGAAACCGCCGCGCCGGGGGCCCGCCCGGCCACACCGGCACGGTCCCCGGCCGCCGTACGGCGCGGTACGGCGCGGGGCGGCGCGGCACGATTCGGCGCGGCACGGCGGCACGGCACGACGCCGGCCCAGCGCAGCCCGGCCCCACACGGCCCGGCGCGGCGCGGCCCAGCCCACCCCGGCCCGACACGGTCCCGCGCGGCGCGGCCCAGAGCAACGCGGCCCGGCGCGGCCCGGCGCGGCGCGGAGCAGCGCGGGGCAGCGCGGGGCAGCGCGGGGCAGCGCGGGGCAGCGCGGGGCAGCGCGGGGCAGCGCGGGGCAGCGCGGGGCGGGGCGGCGCGGGGCGGGGCAGCGCGGGGCGGGGTGGCGCGGGGCAGCGCGGGGCGGGGCGGCGCGGGGCGGGGCAGCGCGGGGCGGGGCGGCGCGGGGCAGCACGGGGCGGGGCGGCCGGGGCAGCACGGGGTGGGGCGGCCGGGGCAGCACGGGGTGGGGCGGCGCAGGGTGGGGTGGCGCGGCGCGACCCGGAGCGGCGCGGCCCAGAGCAACGCGGCCCGGCGCGGGGCGGGGCAGCGCGGCGCGGCGCGGCCCGGGGCAGCGCGGCGCGGGGCAGCACGGGGCGGGGCGGCGCGGCGCGACCCGGAGCGGCGCGGCCCAGAGCAACGCGGCCCGGCGCGGGGCGGGGCGGCGCGGGGCAGCGCGGCGCGGCGCGGGCGGGGCAGCGCGGGGCAGCGCGCCCCGGCGCGGCCTGGCGCGGGGCGGATCGGGGTGGCGTGGCGCGGCCCAGAGCAGCTCGGCCCGGCGCGGCCTGGCGCGGGGCGGGACGAGGCAGCACGGGGCGGGACGCCGCGGGGCAGCACGGCCCGACACGGCACGACGCAGCCCGGCCCGACACGGCTCGACACGACACGGGGCGGCGCGGCGCAGCCCGGCGCAGCCCGGAGCGGGGCGGCGCAGCCCGGAGCGGGGCGGGGCGGCGCGGCGCGGCCCGCGCCCGGCACAGCCGGACCTGCGGCGGCCGCGGGGTAGGCAGGCCGCAGGCCGCCGGGACCGCACCCGCGGTGACCGGACCGGGCGCCGGGCGCGTGGGTCAGCCAGCCCGCGGTGCCGGGTTGGCGCAGTGGGCCAGTGGTTCGCCGCGTAGGAAGCGGCCGGCCTCGGCGGCGACGATCCGGGCGGCCTTGTGGGCGACCTCGCGGCTGGCGCCGGCCATGTGCGGGGTGAGGACGACACCGGGCGTGGACAGCAGGCGGGAGCCGGCCGGCACCGGTTCGACGGGGAACACGTCGAAGCCGGCCGCGGCCAGCCAGCCCGAGTCGAGCGCGTCGCACACCGCGTCGTAGTCGACCAGGGCGCCGCGGGCGCAGTTGACGAGGACCGAGCCGCGCGGCATCGCCTCGATCCGGGCCCGTCCCATCATGCCCCGGGTCTCCTCGGTCACCCGGGCGTGCAGGGAGACGATCCGGGAGCGGCTGAGCAGCTCGTCCAGGGAGACGAGTTCGGCGACGCCGCGCACCTCTTCGGGCCGCACATAGGGGTCGTGGACGAGGACCGTGGCCCCCATGGCGTGCAGGACCCGGGCGACGCGGGAACCGACGGCGCCGCAGCCGACCAGTCCCACGACCGAGCCGTCGATCTCGACGCCGCAGCGCGCGTAGTCGTAGGTGTCCCCGCGCCACACGCCCCGCTTGAGGTCGGTGTGGACGTCGCCGATCCCGCGGGCGGCGGCGAGGATCAGCGCGAGGGCGTGCTCGGCGGTGGCGACGGCGTTGCGGCCCGGGGCGTAGCAGACGGCGACGCCGTGCCGGGTGGCGGCCGCCAGGTCGGCGTTGACGGGTCCGCCGCGGCTGACGCAGAACAGTTCCAGCTCCGGACAGGCGGCCAGCACCCGTTCGGTGAGCGGCGCCAGCTGGGTGACGCAGATCCGGGCGCCGCGCAGCGCCTCGATCATCTCCTCCTCGGTGCCGGACGCCTCGTCGACCCCGGCGACCCTGCCGAACGGCGTGTGCGGCCAGGGCAGCCGGAGCTGCCGGACGTCCAGCTCGCAGCCGGCGGGCGCGGCGGCGCGCAGTTCCTGTTCCAGCAGCCGGGGCAGGACGAAGTGGTCGCCGGCGGCGAGGACGGTGGTGGGCACGGTGGCACTCCCGGGGAAGCGGCGGTGTCAGCGGACGGGGACGTTGAGGCGCAGCAGGGCCGCCTGGCCGTCGCGCAGCCGCAGCTCGGTCAGCGCGCCGTTGCCGAGGACGGGGAAGACCCGGCGGTAGCGGGCCAGGGGGATGCCGAGCAGTGCGCACAGCGCCAGGCGCAGCAGGGTGGAATGGGCGACGACGAGGACGCGGCCGTCGGGGAGGGCACGCGCGGTCTCCTGGAGGCAGCCGGTGGCGCGGCCGGCCGCCGCCGCGGGGTCCTCGCCGCCCGGCAGGTGGTGGGCGACCGGGTCGGCGAGGAAGGCGGCGAGCGCCTCGGGGAACGCCTCGGCCATCTCGGCGCGGGTCAGCCCGTCGCCGTGGCCGAAGTCCACCTCGTACAGGCGCTCGTCCACCCGGAGGGGGAGGCCGAGCGCGGTCGCGGCGGGCGCGGCGGTCAGCCGGGCCCGGGACAGCGGTGAGCAGAGCACGGCGTCCAGGTGCTGTCCGGCGGCCCAGGCGCCCAGTTCGGCGGCCTGCCGGCGGCCGTGTGCGGTGAGCGGCACGTCGGTGCGGCCCGCGTAGCGGTTCTCGGCGTGCCACACGGTCTCCCCGTGGCGTACGAGCACGAAGTCGGTCACGGCCGGGCCCTTCCGCGCGCGTGTGCGGCCACGGCCGGCGGCAGCCAGCCGCGGCGGGCCAGCGCGTCCACGAAGCCGAGGTAGACGGGCAGCAGGCGGGCGGTGCGCGCGGGGTCGGGACGCAGTTCCCCGCGCAGCCGCACCATGGCGCCCGCCGCCTCCGCCAGCGTGGCACCCGAGGCGGTGGCGGCGAGGACCGCCATGCCGACGGCGCTCTCGGCGTGTTCGGGCAGCCGGGCGGGGCGGCCGAGGACGTCGGCGCGCAGTTGTGACCAGTAGGGGTTGCGGGCGCCGCCGCCGGTGAAGGTGAGCGGGCCGGTCACGGGGGCGCCGAGGTGGTCGAGGTAGTCGAAGCAGAGCCGTTCCAGGAGGGCCACGCCCAGCAGGCAGGCGTGGAACTCCTCGGCCTCGCCCGAGAGTTCTCCGAGGGTGAAGGGCACGGCCTCGGGGGCGCGGAACGGGAAGCGCTCGCCGCCCGAGCCGACCAGGGGGTAGACGACGGCGGTGGAGCCGGTCGCGGCGGCCCGCGCGGTCAGCGCGTCGAGGTCGGCGGGGCGCGCGCCGGGGAAGCGGGCGGCGAGGACGCCGGCCCCGCTGCCCGAGGCGCCGCCGGGCAGCCAGGTGCCGTCGGGGCCGCGGTGGCAGTAGACGACGCCGCCGGGATCGCGGACGAGGTGCGGGCTCGCGCCCTTGAACACCAGGGTGGTGCCGAGGACGGAGTTCCAGGCGCCGGGGGTGAGCGCGCCGGCCCCGATCTGCGCCGCGCAGCCGTCGGTCATGCCCGCGGTGATGAGGGTGCCGGCCGGGATGCCGGTCGCCTCGGCCGCGGCGGCGCACACGGTGCCGAGGACCGTGCCGGGCCGTACGACGTCGGGCAGCAGCCCGGCCGGGACGCCCAGCGCGTCCAGCTCGGCTTCGGGCCAGCGTTCCGCGACGAGGTCGTAGCCGGTCTTCAGGGCGTGGCTGGCGTCGGCCGGGACCTGGTGCCCGGCCAGCCGCCAGGTGACCAGGTCGGCCTGGTGCAGCAGGCGCGCGCCCGCGGGCGGGGCCGCGCCGCCCGGCCGGGCCCGGTCGTGCAGCAGCCAGAGGAGTTTGGGCAGGGCCCAGGAGGGCTGCATGGCGCGGTAGCCCAGCTTGTCCCAGACCGGGGCGCCGAGGGTGTTGACGCGGTCGGTGTGCGCGTCGGCGCGGCGGTCGTCGTACATCAGCCCCGGGGTGAGCGGGACGCCCGCCGGGTCGGCCAGGAGCACGGTGCCGGAGGTGGCGTCCACGGCCAGGTCCCGTACCCGGCGCGGGTCGACGCCGGTCAGGGCCGCGCGGCAGGCGGTGGCGAGCGCGGACCACCACTGCTCGGGGTCCTGCTCGTGGCGGACGCCGTCGCGGCGGCCGGTCAGCGGGCGGGAGGCGGCGCCCAGCAGCCGGCCGGTGCCGTCCACGGTGACCGCGCGGACGCTCTGGGTGCCGAGGTCGAGCCCGAGGTGGACGGCGTCGGCGGGCAGCGCGTCAGACATGCGGGGCCTCCGGGGCGAAGGCGGCGGGCGGCGGGGCGGCCGGCGCGGGCGCGGGTGCGGAGGACCAGCCGAGGGAGCGGGCGGCGGCGCGCCAGGTGATGTACGTGTCGTAGAGCCCGTCGTAGAACGCGGTCCGTTCCGCGTCCGGCTCCCAGGTCGCGCCCGTGCGGACGTACCGGGCGGCGGCCTCGCGCATGCCGCTGGCCGCGCCGGTGCGGACGAGCCCGGTCAGGAAGGCGCCCTTGGCGCCCGGTTCCGTGTCGGTGCCGCGGGCCGTCGGCACGCCGGTGACGTCCGCGATGAGCCGGCACCAGCCGTCGCTTGCGGCGCCGCCGCCGCACAGGCGCAGTTCGCCGACGCGGGTGCCGGAGGCGGTCAGGCAGTCGCGGACGACGAGGGACAGGCCCTCGAAGACGGCGCGGGCGAGGTGGGCGGGCGTGTGGTCGAGGGACAGGCCCCAGAAGACGCCGCGGGCGCGCGGGTCGAGGAACGGGGCGCGCTCGCCGGCGGGCGAGAGGTACGGCAGGAATCCCAGTCCGCCCGCGCCCGGCGGGCTGCCGAAGGCGAGCCCGCCGAGCTGGGCGGGGTCCGCTACGGCCAGGGTGCGGCAGGCCCAGTCCAGGACCTCGGTCCCGGCGAGGGTGGGAAAGGCGCGTAACACCCGTTCGCGCCCCTGATAGGCGATGGTGATCCCGCACGGCTCACCGCCGGTGTCCGGCTCCCGGCTGACGATCTCGGTGCACAGCGTGGTGCCGAGGATGGCGCACGCCTGGCCGGGTTCGACGGCGCCGGCGCCGCGGGCGGTGGCGGCGATGTCGTAGGGCGCCATGACGACGGGCAGGCCGGGGGGCAGGCCGAGTTCGGTGGCCGCGTGCCGGGTCAGCTCGGCGACGCGCTCCCCTTCGCCGAGGATGCGCGGCAGCAGCGGTTCGGCCCACCGCAGGGCGAACAGGTCGAGGATCGCCGGGTCGTAGCCGCCGGTGGCGTGGTCGAGGAAGGGCGCGGAGGCGTCGGACTCGTCCACCGCGCGCACCCCGGTGAACTTCAGGAACAGCCAGCCGGCCGCCGTCAGCGCGGTGCGGGAGCGCCGCAGCCGGTCCGGGTCGTGCCGGGCGAGCCAGCTCAGCACCGCGTTCGGCATGCCGCTGCAGGTGAGCGAGCCGTTGCGGCGGAACGCCTGGTCCAGGACGCCGTCGGCCTGCCAGCGGGTGAGCAGGTCGCCGGCCCGGCCGTCGGACCACAGGATCGCCGGGCCGGTGGGGCGGCCGTCGCCGTCGACGAGCCAGCAGCCGTCGCCCTGGGCCGTGAAGCCGACCAGCCGGACCGGGTCCCGGCCGGGGCCGAGCCGGTCCAGGGCGTCGCGCACGGTGTGGACGACGGCGTTCCACACCGCGTCCATGTCCTGTTCCGCCCAGCCGGGGCGGGGCCGCAGCACCTCGGTGCCGATGCGGCAGACCGTCAGTTCGCGGCCCTGGTCGTCGAAGACGACGGACTTGATGACCGAGGTTCCGACGTCGATGGTGAGCACCGTCATGACTGCCCTCCCTGCCCCTCCGCCCGGGCCGCGCCCGGCGACCGGGTCCGCCGGACCGGGCGGTCCGGCCGCGTGCGGCTCGCGGTCCTCAGCCAAACGCCTGCCCGAGCGGGCCGTCAATCGGCCGTGCGGCTTATCCCGCGGCCGGCTCCGGGCGCCGTGTGACATCGCCGTCCGGCCCGGACCGGCCCGCGTCCGCCCGGGGGCCGACCCGCCGTTCGCGCGGCCGGCGGCCGGTTCACGGCCCGCTGTGGCCGTGTTACGTTCCTGTGGTTTTCTCACGAGTTCCTCCCCGTTCGTGCTCCTCGCGTACAGCGGTGCGGCGCTCGGTCACCCGGGGGGGACACCCGAGAGGAGCGGCTGCCATGCCCGGTGCGGACGCCCGGACGGAGGCCCGGGAGGAACGGCGCGGCCGGGTGCGCGAGCGGGTCACCAGCGAGGGGTTCGTCCGCACCGCCGACCTCGCGGCCGAGTTCGGTGTGAGCGTGATGACCGTCCACCGCGACCTGGACGCGCTCCAGGCACAGGGCTGGCTGCGCAAGGTGCGCGGCGGGGCGAGCAGTCTGCCCTCGACGCAGTTCCACGGCAGCGCCGGCGAGCGCCTGACGACGAGGGTGCGGGCCAAACAGGCGCTGGCGCGCGCCGCCGCCGGGGAACTCGCCCCCGGGCAGGTGGTGATGATCGACGACTCCACGACCTGTCTGCACCTGGTCCGGCACCTGCCCGGGCACACGCCCCTCACCGTGATCAGCAACTCGCTGCCGGTCGTCTCCGCGCTGGCCCGTGAGCCCGGCGTGGCCCTGATCGCCCTGGGCGGCACCTATTTCCCGGCCTACGACGCGTTCATGGGCGCGCACACCGCGCAGAGCGTACGGGCGTTCCGGGCGGATGTGCTGTTCCTGTCCACCACGGCGGTCACCGGCGGCCGCTGCTATCACATGTCACCGGAGACGGTGCAGGTCAAGCAGGCGATGATGGCCGCCGCCACGCGCCGTGTGCTGCTCGTCGACCACACCAAGTTCGCCCATCAGGGGCTGTACGCGCTCGCCCCGCTCACCGACTTCGACCTGGTGCTCGTCGACGAGGCGGCCCCGGCGGCCGAGGTGCGGCGGCTGCGCGACAGCGGGGTCCGCGTCCGCACGGCCGGCCATCCGCCCGGGACGCCCCGAACGCCCACCGGCACGTGAACATCACACGGTCCTCACTCACCCGTCCCGTCGGCGCCCGACATTCGGCCGTCCGGGCGGTTTCCGGTGATTGGTCCGGGTAACCCGATCGCGGGACACGGACGGCGCGCCCGCCCCTCGCGGGCGTCGCCCTCCGTCCCGTATCACGTTTGCCCAGGTCAAGGAGCTGGTAACCGATGACTCAGCCCGCGCAGCAGCAACAGCCTCCCGGCACGGAAGCGGAGATGCGACCGAGGCCCGACCACGGGGAGGACAGCTACCGGGGGTCGGGCCGGCTGGCCGGGAAGGCCGCGGTGATCACGGGTGGGGACAGCGGTATCGGCAAGGCGGTGGCCATCGCCTTCGCCCGGGAGGGCGCGGACGTACTGCTCTCCTATCTGCCCGAGGAGGAAGACGACGCCCGCGACACCGCGCGGTGGGTGGAGCAGGCCGGGCGCAAGGCGGTGCTGGTGCCGGGCGACCTCGTGGAACCGGCGCACTGCCGGGAGGTGATCGGCCGGGCGGTGGAGACGTTCGGCCGGATCGACGTGCTGGTGAGCAACGCCGCGTTCCAGATGACCCGGACGTCGCTGGAGGAGATCCCCGACGAGGAGTGGGACCGCACGCTGGCGACCAATCTCAGCGCGATGTTCCACCTGTGCAAGGCGGCGGTGCCGCATATGCGGCCGGGAGCGTCGATCATCGCCACCACCTCGGTCAACTCCGACATGCCGCCGCCCACCCTGCTGCCCTACGACGTGACCAAGGCGGGCATCGCCAACATGGTCGGCGCCATGGCCCAGTTGCTGGGCGACCGCGGGATCCGCGTCAACAGCGTGGCCCCCGGCCCGATCTGGACCCCGCTGATCCCCGCGACGATGCCGCCCGAGCAGGTGGAGAGCTTCGGCTCCGACGTGCCGCTGAGCCGTCCGGGCCAGCCGGCCGAGGTCGCCCCGGTGTACGTGCTGCTCGCCTCGGACGAGGGTTCGTACGTCTCCGGCGCCCGGATCGCGGTCACCGGCGGCCAGCCCATCCTGTGAGGAGCGCGCATCCCGTGGACTGGTATCCGTTGCGCCTGACCACGCCGGTCAAGCAGCACGTCTTCGGCGGGCGCGTCCTGGCCGGCCGGTGGGGCCGCGCCGGGCTGCCGGACGGCCCGGTCGCCGAGACGTGGGAGGTCAGCGACGTGGACGGCGAAGGCTCCGTGGTGACCGCGGGCCCGCTCGCCGGGCGCAGCCTGCGGCAGCTGACCGAGGAGCATCCGCAGGAGCTGGTCGGGCGCGGCTGGCGCGGTGAACGCTTCCCCGTGCTGACGAAGTTCATCGACGCCACCGGCCCGCTCCCGGTCCATCTGCACGCCGACGACGAGACCGCCCGCCGGTTCGAGGGCGAGCCCAACGGCAAGACCGAGGCGTGGCACGTCCTGGAGGCGGCTCCCGGGGCCACCGCGCTGGCCGGCGTCAAGCCCGGGGTCGACCGCGACCGGCTCCACCAGGCGCTGCTGGCACAGGACTTCGACGCCGTGCTGCGCCGGCTCCCGGTGCGCGCCGGGCAGACCCTGTACGTCCCGGGCGGCACCCTGCACAGCTTCGGCCCCGGCACCCTCGTCTACGAGATCGAGCAGACCTCCGACATCCAGCAGCACGCCATGCGCCACCGGATGGAGGACGGCTCGCCGCTCACGGACCAGGAGTGGCGCACCAACCTGGACCGGCTGCTGGCGCAATGGCGGCCCGGACCGCGCCCCGACTTCCGCTCCGGACTGAGCGCGCGGGTGGACGACGGCGTGGAGCGCACCGTGCTGTGCGCCGGCCCCTACTTCGCGCTGGAGCGGTGGCGGGCCGGCACCACGGCGCCCCTGGTGCACACGTTCTCCACCGCGCTGGTCCTCAGCAACGCCGGGGCGCCCGTCACCGTGGCGACTCCCGGGGGACGGGAGCGGCTGGGCCGGGCCGAGAGCCTGCTGCTGCCCGCGGCACTCGGCCGGCTCCGGATCGAGGGCCCGGCCGACGTCCTGCTCGGCTACCTCCCCGACCTCGACACCGACATCCGCACCCCCCTGCTCACCGCCGGCCACGGCCCGGAAGCAATCACGGCGCTCGCCGGGTAACGCCCCGGCACGGGCTTTGGGGCGGCTCACCAAACCGCCCCCAAGTCCGGTACACGCCACGACAGCGCGAACGGCCCGGGACTATCGTGTGCCTCCACGGGCCGGACGATCACGGGGGTGAAGGCGTGGGCGAGGTGGGGCGGCTGCCCGTCGCGCTGCGCGGTGACGGGCGGCGCTGGAGCACGGTGCCGGCCGAGCGCAGCGTCCTGGGCGTCGTGCACAACATCACCTCCGCCACCCGGCTGCTGGATCTGCTGTCCGTCTTCGAGAACGACGAGCGGGTGCAGGTGTTCTTCTCCTGCACCGGATCGTCGGCCCTCGACGAAGGGACCGGCGCGTTCCTCACCGCGCACGGCATGCTGCACCTTCCGTGGAGCGAGGCGGTGTCCCGGTCCTTCGACATCGCCGTCGCCACGAGCCGGGGCGGAGACCTCGACCGGCTCCGTTGTCCCGTCGTGTTCGCACCCCACGGCGCCGGCTACAACAAGAGACTCGGCCGGGAAGGCGGGGCTTTCGGGCTCACCGATGAATGGCTCGTGCATGAGGGCAGGCTGCTTCCCGCCGCGCTGGCGCTGTCGCACACGGAACAGCTCGACCGGCTGGCCGAGGGCTGCCCGCGGGCCCTGCCCATCGCCCAGGTCGTGGGCGACCCGGTTCTCGACCAGCTGAGCGCCGGCCGGGCCTTCCGCGCCGTGTACCGGGAGGCCCTCGGTCTGCTGCCCGGTCAGCGTCTGGTCGTCGTCTCCTCGACCTGGGGCCATGGTTCGGTCCTCGGCTCGCCTCGGACCGGCATCCTGCGCCGGGCCCTCGCGGAACTGCCCGCCGACGAGTTCCGGGTGCTGGCCGCCGTCCACCCCAACGCCTGGTACGGACACGGCGCCTGGCAGCTACGCACCTGGCTGGCCTCCCTCGTCGACGCGGGACTCGTCCTGCCCGCTCCCGAAACGGAGGTGTGGAAAGCCGCCCTGTGCGCGGCCGACTTCCTGATCGGCGACCACGGTTCACTGACCCTGTACGGCGTCGCGCTCGGAGTCCCCTGCCTTCTCGGCGCCTTCCGGGATCCCGTCGTCGCCCCGGGATCCCCCATGCGGCGCCTGCGCGGACTCGTCCCGGGCATCACCGGGACGCGGCCGCTGTCCGCCCAGCTCGCCCACGCCGCCGACACCCAGCGGGACGACGGGGAGCTGGCCGCGCTGAGACGGAGCGTGACATCGGAACCCGGGAAGTCGGCCGCCCTCGTACGCCGGCTGCTCTACTCCCGGCTGAGCCTGCCCGAGCCGCCGTACCCCGCGGCGACCCGGGCGGTACCCGTCCCGTCGGTCCCCTCGCCGCGCGCCGGCCGGCTCCCTCACCTGCCCGCGACGCTGGTGTCCACGGCCGTGAACCAGGGCGGCCGGGACCCGGAGATCTCCCTGCGCCGCTTTCCCGCCGCGCTCCAGCAGGCGCCGCACGACCACCTCGCCGCCGCCCATCTGACCGCGGACCCGGACGATCCCGACCGCCGCTGGCCCCGGTCGGCCGAGGTCCTCCTGCTGCCGCACACGAGATATCCGTACCCGGACGCGGTGCGGTGGTCCGACTTCGCCGCCCGGTTCCCCGGGTGCGCTCTGATCGCGGTGGAGGAAACCGGCCACGGCTGCACCGTGCTCCTCGGAGACGACACGCGACTCCGCGCGCACTGGGCCGACCGTCCCGCCTGGGCCTCCTTCGACGCCGCCGCGTCGGCCGTCCATGCCTGGACCCGCGCGTCCCCCGCGGAAATCCGCACCCAGGACGCGCTGCGCCTCGGCATCCACGCGGGCGAGGGCCTCCCGCCGGCGCTCGTCGACGTCGTCCCGCTGCACTGACCCGGCCGGCCGCCGTCCCGACGCGGGGCGGCGCGGGGCCGGGCCGTGTGTCCGTGGTGCTGTTATGTGGGTGGGTGGGGGTCTGTTCGGGCGGGGGCTCTTACGGCCAGGAGGGCTACGTCGTCCAGGCCCGGCGGGTGGACGCGGCGCAGGAGGTGGTCGGTGAAGGACGGCAGGGGCCGGTGGGCGAGGGCGGCGGCGTGCTGGCGCAGCCGGTTCAGGCCCTCGTCGAGGGTGTGGCCGGGCGCCTCGACCAGGCCGTCGGTGTACAGCAGCAGGGTGGCGCCCGGCGGCAGCAGGATCGTGGCGTCGGGGCGGGAGGTGCGCACGCCGGTGCCCAGCAGGAGGCCGTGGCCGTCGGTGAGGTAGTGCGTCAGGCCGTCCCGGGTGACGAGCAGCGGCGGCGGATGGCCCGCGTTGGTCCAGGACAGTTGCCAGTGGCCGTCGCTGGTCTCCGTGACCCGGGCGAAGATGAGCGTGGCCATGGAGACGTCGGTGATGGGCATGATCGCCTCGTCGAGGCGTTCCACGACGCTGCTGGGCGGTTCCTGCTGGGACCAGGCGTAGGCGCGGAGCATGTTGCGCAGCTGGGCCATGCCGGCGGCGGCCTCCAGGTCGTGGCCGACGACGTCGCCGACGGCGAGCGCGGTGGCGCCGTCGGGCAGGGTGAAGGCGTCGTACCAGTCGCCGCCGACCTGGGAGGCGTCGGGGGCGGGCAGATAGCGGACGGTCATCTGCAGGCCGGGCACGCGGGGCATCTGGGGCAGCAGGTGGTTCTGCATGGTCTCGGCGACCTTGCGCTGCCGCTGGTAGAGGCGGGCGTTGTCCAGCGCCAGACCGGCGCGGCGCGCGATGTCCTCGACCAGGGTCAGGTCGGCGGTGGTGAAGTTCCCGGGTTTCCCGGCACGGCCGAGCGTGAGCGCGCCGAGGACGTCGCGCGTGCTGCGCAGCGGCGCGATGGCCGCGGAGTGCATGCCGGTGACCTCGAACAGGCGGTGCTGTTCGACGGCGATGCCGGAGTCGGGGGCGCGCTGGTAGGTGTCGGGGCCGGCCAGCGTGGAGGCGACGCCCCGCAGGGCCCGGGACAGCGGCATCGGGGACTCCTCAGGGACCGGGGGCATCGGCCCCTCCAGGTCCTCGCGACGGATCACCGTCTCGCCGTCGGCCTGCGCCACGACGGTGCGCCACACCTCGTCGCGCTCGGTGATCAGGTCGATGACGGCCCAGTCCGCCAGGCGCGGCAGCACCAGGGCCACCAGCCGGCGCAGGGCCTCGTCGATGTCGAAGGTGGACGTCAGCTGGGTGGTCGTCTCCGCCAGCAGGGCCAGCCGCTCGAAGTCGGTCAGCGTCTCGGTGGTCTGTCCCGTGCGCTGCCCCGTGCCGGATGCCTGCTCGGACGGGTGGAAGACGACGAGTGTGCCGTTGCGCTCGGCACCGATGTCGTACGGCGTGATCGTCCAGGAGACGGGCAGCAGCGAGCCGTCCCCGCGCGCGAAGTACTCGTCGCCGCCCTGGGCCGGGCTCCCGGCGTGGAACGCCTGCCGCATGCCGCACTGGGTCGTGGCCAGCCGCTGGCCCTGCGCGCCCCGGTGCAGCAGGTCGTGGGCGTCCTGCCCGACGAGTTGCCCGGCGGACCGGCCCAGCAGGTCTTCGGCGCGGGAGTTCACGGCGACGATGTGGCCCTGCTCGTCGACGACGTACACACCGGCCCCGATGGCCTCCAGGACCACGCCGAGCGAAGCAGAGGGCACGGCCGCGGGCCCCTTCCGTCCGGCCTCCGTGCTCTCCGGTCTCACCATGTCCTTGCCTCTCTCGGAACCGGGCTTGCGCCCCCGGCGCCGCTTCCGCGTCCGTACGGCGTTGTGCCCGCGGCGTCCCTACCCCTATGCCCCGCCTCGCGGAAGAGACAGCCGCTTCATCTGTGACCTGTGCTCATTCTGCGCACCCGCCGCCCGGGCCGCGTGCCGGGGAGGGCCGTGAACCCGGATCGGCCGGGCGGCCCGGTCGTCCCGGGTGCCCCGGCCGCACCGCGGGGTCCGGGGGATGCCGTCCGTCGGCCGGAGAGAAACGATGCGGTGTTCCCCGATCGGGGGAAGACCCACCCCGTTCGAGGAAAGACGCGCATCACGGCCGGCCGCCGGGGCATCGCTCGCACTGACCAGGTTCGCCTTCCGACAGAGGAAAACCCCGTGCGTCTTCGCTCCCTCGCCGCGTCCGCCGGCACCCTGACCAGTGCCCTCGTCCTCCTGCTGGCCGTGCCCGGCTCCGCCCTGGCGGCGACCGGCCAGTTCCGCTACTCCTACACCACCGCGGAGGGGTACGAGGCCGTCGGCTTCCTGAACGATCCGGCCGGCGGTGAGTGCATCGACCTGCACGGACCCGGCTCCGAGCCGGGCTCCCCCGGCCGCGCCCCCAAGAACCGCACGGACGCGACCGCCACCGTCTTCCTGGCCGCCGGCTGCGAGGGCGACGTCTACTACACCCTGCCTTCCGGCGCGGGCGCCGGCGACCGCCTGCTCGTGCGGTCCGTCGTCTTCTCCTGAGCCTGCCCGCCGCGGGGCACCGGAGAAAGAGAAAGCTCCCCGGACCGGGCACAGCCGCGGTCCGGGGAGCCGTCGCGTGTACGCGCGCGCCCTGGGGCTTTTCGATGTCGGGAGGAGACGAGCGGCCCGCGGCCGGTCCTACCGGTACGTGGCGAGTTCGCCCCTGCGGCGCACGTCGAGCGTCACACAGTGGAATCCGCCGCCGAGGGTCCTGGAATGGGTGAGCTGTGCCGGGATCACCTCGACGCCATGCTGCTCCAGCACCCGGATGAGGCCGACCTGGCGCTTGTCCACGATGGCCTTCCCGGGCGCGACCACCAGGAAGTTCATCCCGATCCACACCGACGACTTCGGGTGGTCGCCGAGGTACCCGGTGTCCACCAGCTCCGGGCAGACGATCCGGTCCCAACCGCGCAGGAAGCCGGGCATGTTGGCGTCGTTGACCCGGGCCGGGTTTATCAGGACGAGCCCGGGGCGCAGCGGCACGATGGTCGAGTCGATGTGCGTGGAGGTGTACAGGCCCTCGCACGCGTGCACCGTGTACCGGTCGCCGAGCAGGGCCTGCAGCCAGCGCGCGCCGAGCGCGTTGCCGCTGTCGGAGATCTGGTACAGCAGGTCCGTGCCGAACCTGAGCACGTTCGCGGCGTCGAAGACCGGTTCCAGATTGCGCAGCCGCTTGCCGGGCGGCGCGGTGGGCTCGTACATGTCGTCGGCCAGCTGGGGCTTGGGCGCCGACAGCCAGCGGGCGCCGCTCTCCAGGTACTCCAGGAACAGGTCCTTGTACGCGAAGCCTTCGAGCCAGCGGGCCCGCAGCACCATCGGCGACTCGATGATCGAGTCGCCGACCGCGAGGAACCCGTCCCGGGGGCAGTAGTCGTAGAACCCGTCCGTGCTCCAGTCCGGGGTGGCCAGGACCGCCTTGTGATCACGTCCGCCGGGCCGCCGCACCTTCACACCGAGGCCGGTGAGAATGGCCGTCAGCTCTTCGAGTTCGGCCTCGGTCTGCTCGACGACGTGGGCGGGATACGGTCCGGACGGAATCTCCGCCGGGTCCATGTCCGGGTATTCCGTGGCTATCAGGCTGCGATCCGCGACCGGCACCCGCGCACCTGCCATGGTTCCGACGACGATCTCTTCGAGCGGATCCCATTCCGTGTGCACATCGACCAGGCTCATCGGGCTGCCCCTCTCATGCCGGACGCCGCCGGCGCGGCGTCAGTCGGTCGGTCGGTCGAACACCGTGTAAAACGATCGAGCAATAGCGCGGCGCCCTCGGCGGGCAATGAGGTCAGCCGACTCAAACACGCCATGGTCGGCTCGGTCAAGTGATCTGCCAGGACGCCGTTTTGCGTGTGCGAGACCCTCACAACCGGACGGCTCCCGGGCCCGGTCAGGGCATGCCTGCCGTGCTGCGCGGCCTGCCCGCGGCGGGCGGAACCCTCCGGTCCGCGGGCGGCGCGACGGCTGGATCCACTCCCGTCGCGGCGGTGCGCCGGCGGGCTGCCCGGGCACCGATACGGCCACCCGGCCGGCGTGCTGACCTGCGCGGAACCCGCGCGCGGGCCGGGAAATCCCGCCGGAACACCCTCCCGGTAACCTTGACATTCGATCAAAACATCGACTAAAAACTCCTAGGCCCAATCCTGGCGTGAACGGACTCGTCGACGCCTATTGACACGCCTTCACCGCACGACAGAGCCGCTCGTCCCCGACAATCGCGCACGAGGCAGGGTCGGAAGCACTTTTCGCCGACATCGTGATGAATGGCGCTTCTACGGGCGTCCACGGCGCCGCTTTCCGGCCGATGATGAGACCGTTCCGAGGACCGGTAAGCGACGCGACCCACAAGGTCGACGCGTAGAACAGGGGGAAACACAGATGTTGAGCACAGCTGTGAAACGGCGATCATCCGCACACCGAGCCTGTCGCAGTTCGTCAACGCCCCGATCAGTCTGATGATCGGGGCGGTGCCCTTTGTGCTGCCGGCACATCGCCTGCCATCGATCAGGCCGCCGGAGCCGAAGCCGGCCGTGACCGTGCGGAACGGAAGCCGGCGCCCGCAGTCAAGCGCTTCCAGCGACCCTCACCGAGGCGGAACACCATGACCATACGGGTACTCATCTGCGACGAACTGCCCGTCATCGGGGACGGCTTGAGAACCCTGCTCGACGCCGTACCGGACATCGACGTGATCGGCACCACCGACAACGGCATGGAGGCCATCGTCCTGGTGCGCACCAGCCGGCCCGACGTCGTGGTCACCGATCTGAGCCTGCGCACCATCTCCGGTCTGGAGCTGATCCGCCGGCTCGGCAAGGAGGACACGCCCCCGCACATCGTCGTCTTCACCCGGTCCGATGCCGACCAGACGGTCAGCGACGTGCTGCACGCCGGCGCGAGCTGTCTGCTCGGCAAGGACGCGAGCCCGCAGGAGCTGATCACCGCCATCCGGGCCGCGGCCGCCGGCCGGACCCTGCTCGCCCCGGACATCGCCCACCGCCTGGTCACCTGGTTCCGCGAACAGCCCGCGACCCGGCAGCACCCGTCCTGCCCGGAGGTCACCGACCTGACCCCGCGCGAGAAGGAAGTGACCCAGTTGGTGGCCCGGGGCATGTCCACCGAGGAGGTGGCCCGCGAGCTGACCATCGGCGTGGCCACCGTGCGCACCCATCTGTACCGGGTGCGCACCAAGCTGGGCGTCCGCGACCGTGCCCAGCTCGTCTCCCTGGCCTACCGGTCCGGGCTCATCTAGCCGGCCGGACGCGCTGGACACGGGCTGTGCCGGCCTCGCGCGTTCACGCGCGAGGCCGGCACGGCTGCCCGCAGCGGCCGTCCCGGAACCCGGAGATGCCGGCGATCCGCGGGGAAAGCGGTGCGCATTGTCGATCGCGGTGGGCAGGGGACCTCTCTTCGCTCGTTTTCACGGTGAACAGGCCCCGCGAAGAAGAAATGTCTCCGCCGACTTGTGTCATAGGGAATGACCGATGGAAATCGTCCCGGGCACCCTTCTCACATCCGCAGCAGGGCCGTTTCGGGTGATTCGACGAGGTCCCGCAGCGCGGTGAGGAAAGCGGCGGCCTCCGCGCCGTCGCACACCCGGTGGTCGAACGCGCAGGTGAGCTTGGCGGTGGGCCGTACGACGAGCGTGTCTCTGCCCAATACGTGCGGGCGGGGCCGGATCGAGCCGACGCCGAGGATCGCCGCCTCGGGGTGGTTGATGACCGGCACCCCCTCGTCGAGCCCCAGCGCGCCGAAGTTGGAGACGGTGAAGGTGGACCCGGTCAGCTCGCCGGGGCCGAGGGTGCCCGCGCGGGCCCCGGCCGCCAGCCGCGCCGTCTCCGCGGCCAGCCGCGCGGTGGTCAGCTCCTGGGCGTCCCGGACCACCGGCACGACCAGGCCGCGCGGGGTCGCCGTGCCGATGCCCAGGTGCACCGCGTCGTAGGTGCGCACCGCCGGGCCGTCCTCGGTGAAGGTGGCGTTGAGCCGCGGATGATCGCGCAGCGTCAGGGTCAGCAGCCGCAGCAGGAGTGCGAAGGGCGTGACCCCGTCCGCGCGGGAGTCCTCCCGCAGGCGGTCGCGCAGGGCCAGCAGGCGGGAGAAGTCGGCGGTGACGGAGCAGTGCGCGTCCGGGATCTCCCGGCGGGAGAGGGTCATGCGCGCGGCCGTCCGCGCCCGTATGCCGCGGACCGGAAGGGTGCGGACCCCCGGTGCGGTTCCGGGCGGGTCCTCGGGCCGGGTGGTGCGGACCTCCGGTGCGGTTCCGGGCGGGTCCTCGGGCCGGGTGACGGGAGAGTCCGCGGCCGCGTGGACGTCCGCCCGTGTGAGGGTTCCCTCGGGGCCCGAGCCGCGGCCGAGCGCGGCCAGGTCCACGCCGAGCGCGCGGGCGAGCCGGCGCACGGGCGGCTTGGCGCGGGGGCGTCCGGTGTCCGTGGGGACGGTCTGCGCGCGCCGGGGCGCGGGGCGCCGCCGGACGGTGCGCCGTCCGCCGTCCGTGCCCCGGTGCGCGCCGTATCCGACGAGGACCGGCCCCGTTCCGGCACCGCCGGTGCCGTCCTCGCCGCCGTCCTCGCCGCCGGTGCCGGCCTCGCCGCCGTCCTCGCCGCCGGTGCCGGCGGCGGCCGGTGCGGTGTCGATGAGGGTCAGGCGCGTGCCCACCGGCAGGGTCTCCCCGGGTTCGCCGTGTCGTTCCAGGACGGTTCCGGCGAACGGGGAGGGGATCTCCACCTCGGCCTTGGCCGTTTCGAGCACGCACAGCGGCTGGTTGACCGCGACCGGGTCGCCCGGTGCCACCGACCACTCGACGACGGTCGCCTCGACCAGCCCCTCCCCCAGGTCGGGCACGAGGAACTCCCGGACCGTGTCGTCGGTGCCGGCGCGGTTGTCGGTGCCGGCGTCAGTCATGGGCGTACCCGAAGGACCGGTCGATGCTGTCGAGCAGCCTGTCCACCCCTGGCAGCCATGCCTTCTCCCATCGTGCGGGCGGATACGGTGTGTCGAAACCCGTAGCCCGCAGTACGGGGGCCTCCAGGTCCCAGAACAGTTCCTCCTGCACCCGGGCCGCGATCTCCGCGCCCAGCCCCAGGGTGCGCGGGCCCTCGTGCAGCACGACGCAGCGTCCGGTGCGGGCCACCGACGCGGCGATGGCGGGGAAGTCGAGGGGTGCCAGCGACCGCAGGTCCAGCACCTCCAGCTCCCAGCCGTGCTCGCGACGGGCGGTCTGAGCGGCTTCGAGGGCGGTGCCGACGGTGCCGCCGTAGGCGACGACCGTGACGTCGGTCCCGGTGCGGCGGACCACCGCCCGTGCCAGGTCCGCCGGCGGGGCCTCGGCGGCCGGGTCACCGCTCTCCCAGTAGCGCCGCTTGGGCTCCAGGAAGAGCACCGGGTCGTCGCAGTCGATGGCCTGGCGCAGCAGGACGCCGGCGTCGGCCGCCGTGCCCGGCGTCACCACGCGCAGCCCGGCGGTGTGCGCCCAGAAGGTCTCGGTGGACTCCGAGTGGTGCTCGACCGCGCCGATGCCGCCGAAGGACGGGACGCGCAGCGTCACCGGCACCGCGAGCTGCCCGCGGGTGCGGTTGCGGTACTTGGCCAGGTGACTGACGATCTGGTCCAGGGCCGGGTAGGTGAATCCGTCGAACTGGATCTCGGGCACCGGGCGCAGTCCGCGCATCGCCATGCCCAGCGCCACTCCGACGATCGCCGACTCGGCCAGGGGCGTGTCGAAGCAGCGCTGCGGGCCGAACCGCTCGGCGAGGCCCTCCGTCACCCGGAAGACTCCGCCGTTGCGCGCCACGTCCTGGCCGAAGACGACGACGCGCTCGTCCTCGGCCATGGTCTCGCGCAGCGCCGTGTTGATGGCCTCCACCATGGTCGCCGCCACTGCTCACTCCTCCCGGGCCAGCTCGGCGCGGAGCCGGCGGGACTGCTCCAGCAGATCCCGCGTCGGTTCCGCGAGCACGTGCGCGAACAGTTCCTCCGGCGGAACGTCCGGTGCGTCGAACACGGCGTCCCGCAGCCCGGTGCACATCCGCGCGGCCCGGGCCTGCGCGCGCTCCTCGTCCCGCTGGTGCCAGATGCCCAGGTGGGTGAGGTAGCGGCGGTAGCGTGGCAGGGGGTCGAGCCGTTCCCAGCGGTCCACCTCCTCCTGCGGGCGGTACCGGGTCGGGTCGTCGGAGGTGGTGTGCGGGGCGAGCCGGTAGGTGACCGCCTCGACGAGGGTCGGACCGCCGCCCTCCCTGGCCCGGCGGACGGCCTGTTCGGTCACCGCCCGGCAGGCGAGTACGTCGTTGCCGTCGACCCGCACCCCCGGCATGCCGTAGCCCACGGCCTTGTGCGCGAGGGAGGGGGCCCGGGTCTGCTGGGACAGGGGCACGGAGATCGCCCACTGGTTGTTCTGGATGTAGAACACGCACGGCGCGGAGGCGACCGCGGCGAAGTTGAGCGCCTCGTGCACGTCTCCCTCGCTCGTCGCGCCGTCGCCGATGAACGCGACGGTCACCGAGTCCTCGCCGAGCCGGGTCGCCGCCATGGCGGCGCCGACCGCGTGCAGGGCGTGCGTGCCGATGGGGATGGACATCGGTGCGCAGGCGTGCTCGGGAAAGCCCCAGCCGCCGTGCCAGGTGCCGCGCCAGGCCGAGCCGACCGCGGCGGCCGGCACCCCGCGCACCAGGAACACGCCGAGTTCCCGGTACTGCGGGAAGAGCCAGTCGTCGGGGCGCAGGGCGGCGGCGCAGCCGATCTGGGCCGCCTCCTGGCCCCGGCACGAGGGGTACAGGGCCAGCTGCCCCTGCCGCTGGAGGTTGACGAACTCCTCGTCCACGGCCCGGGTGACGACCATCCACTCGTACAGGCCGGTCAGTTCCTCCGGTGACAGCGCCGCGTCGAACGGCGGGTCGTGCACCGGCAGGCCCTCGGGGGTGAGGAGCGCGACCGGTTCCGGATCGAAGGTGCTGGGTGCTGCCTGCATGAAGGCCCTCCTTGGGCGCTCGGTGCGCTCCCCGCGCGGCACAGGTTCCGGTTCTCCGGGCGGTCGCCGGTGAGGAGGCCGACGAGGTTCCTCATCTCCGCCCGGGTGTAGGCGTCCTCGTCCTCGCTGTGGCGGAACTCGTGGAAGCAGTTCCGCCGGCGCGCCGGCCGCGTGGGTGCGTGCCACGGGCCGGCGGCCGGGGGCGTGGTCATCCCAGCGGGGGCCAGGTGAGGACCGCCTCGTTCTGGCTGGTGAACTTGGACAGGGGCGCGAACCGGAAGTAGAGGTCGCGCATCGGGGCGGCCACCGGGCCCTCCAGCTGCTCGGTGAGGCTGAGCGCGCGGGCCGCGGCGACCAGTGCCTCGGTCCGCGGCCGGCGTTCGTCCTCGTAGCCGCGCAGGGCCGCGGACAGGTCCGGGGCGTCCTTGAGGTGCCGCGCGAGGACGACGGCGTCCTCGATGGCGAGCGCCGCGCCCTGGCCGAGGCTCACCAGCATCGGGTGCGCCGCGTCCCCGAGCAGGGTCATGCGTCCGCTGCCCCAGCGCGACAGGAACGGACGGTCCTGGGCGGTGATGCTGACGATCGTCTCCTCCGGGGTGATCCGGATCGCCTCCCGCACCTCGTCGGCCCAGCCGGCGAAGAGGCGGGTGACCCCGGCCTTGCCGGGCCGCCGGCTCGGGGAGATCCCGGCGGGCACGTTCTTCGTCGCCCACCAGTAGGCGCGGCCGTGGCCGATGTCGGCGAGACCGAACCGCTGGCCCCGCCCCCAGTAGTGCGCGGCGTAGCCCTTGGTCATCCGGGGATGGCTGAAGGGCACCGTCGCCAGCCAGCACACATAGCCGCCGGGCCGCGGCTCGTCGGCGGTCGCCACCTGTCGGCGGAGGGCGGAGTTGAAGCCGTCCGCGCCGATCAGGAGGTCGCCCGTGGCCTTCCGGCCGTCCTCGAAGGTCACCTCGACCCCGTCGTCACCGGTGACGAACCCGGTGGCCGTGGCGCCGAGTTCGATGGCCAGGCCGGGTCCGGCCGCGTCCAGCAGTGTCTGCTGGAGGTCGGCCCGGTGGACGGCGTAGTTCGGTGCGCCCAGCTTGTCCGCGAGTCCGCGGAACGGCAGCGCCCTGATCAGCCGGCCGCGCTTGGTGAGGAACCTCAGCTCGTCGAAGACCACGGCGCGCTTGTCCAGGCCCGGGGTGATGTCGATGCCCGCGCTGCGCAGTGCCAGGATCGCGTTGGCCATCAAGGAGACCGCCGTGGTCCCGGGCCGCAGCTCGGGGGCCCGTTCGAAGATCTGGACCTCGACGCCGGCCCGGCGCAGCGTGGCCGCGGCGGCCAGCCCGCCGATCCCGGCCCCGATGACGAGGGCCTTGCGTGTGGGGTGCTGGGTCATGTCCCGCTCCTCTCGGCCTGCCGCCCGTCGGGGCGGCCGTCCACCACTTCTGCGACTCGTCGGGCGACGTCGTTCACGTGCGGTTCGTCCAGGAGGACCAGGTGGTCGCCGGGCACGTCCACCACCTGGAGCCGGCCGGTGGTCAGGGCTCCCCAGCCGTTGGTGGGGTCCTCGTGCAGGCTCTGTGCGGCTCCGTGCATCGGCCGCAGGATCTCCGGGAGTTCGGAGGTGGCGCGCAGCAGGACCACGTCCTCGTCGCCCGGTGCGGGCTGGTAGGTGAGGATCGCCCGCCAGTGCGCCTTGAACATCGTGAACAGGCGCCGCACGGTGGTGCGGGAACTGCCCGTCGGCAACACACCGGCGCGCGTGGCGTGTTCGACGATGAAGTCCAGCTTCGCCTCGTCGTCCAGCCCGTCCGGCAGCGAGACCACCGGCGCGGTCCCGTCACGTCCCGTCCACAGCAGCTCCCAGAAGAACCACTCCAGCAGCGAGTGGTCGGCGACGTCGGGCCGCTCGCCCTGCCGGACGAAGATCGGGTCGATCAGCACGGTGCCCTGGAGCGCCTCCGGGTCGGTGCGCCGCAGCTGACGGGCCATCTCGAAGGCGACGAAGCCGCCGAACGACCAGCCGCCGATGACGTACGGGCCGTCCGGGCAGGCCCGGCGCATCGCCTTCAGATAGCTTGCGGCCAGCTCGGATACGGAGTCGAGCGGTTCGGTGCCGGGGACGGTCCCGGCGGCCT
This sequence comes from Streptomyces sp. NPDC017095, assembly GCF_044332325.1. NCBI lineage: Bacteria > Bacillati > Actinomycetota > Actinomycetes > Kitasatosporales > Streptomycetaceae > Streptomyces > Streptomyces sp. NPDC017095. Next base: position 102,586 of record NZ_JBIROU010000012.1, on the reverse strand, counting down.
GCAACGCGTAGACGGGCTGGTCGTCCGGCAGGTGGCGGGCGAGCCGTACGTAGCACAGCACATGGCCGCCGAGCGGGTGGACCAGGAACAGCGGCGGCTTGCCGCCCTGGGTGCGGATCGGCACCACGGGGTCGAACTCCGCCGCCGGGTTCCCCGACCGCAGCCATTCCGCCAGCCCGGCCACGGTCGGCGCCGCGACGAACGCGGAGAGCGGGACGGTGACGCCGTACCGCTTCTCGAGGGTCATCACCAGCCGCATCGCGGTCAGCGAGGTACCGCCGATGTCGAAGAAGTTGTCCCGCACCCCGAGCGTGGGCAGCTCCAGCAGTTCCGCCAGGATGCCCACCAGGGCCTTCTCGTGCTCGTCGGCCGGCGGGGTGGCGTCCGTCGCGGGCGCGGCGAGCGGCATCCGGCGCAGCAGCGCGTCGTCGCGCTTGCCGCTGGGCGTCAGGGGCAGGCGCGGCAGCCACTCCAGGTGCGAGGGCACCATGTAGTCCGGCAGCGCCGTGCGCAGGCGGGTGCGCACCTCGTCCAGGTCCACCGCGTCCGGGTCGCCGACGAGGAACGCGGCGAGGAACGCGTCGGCGCCCTCCCGGCGCCGGGCCACCACCGCGGCCTCCCGGATACCGGGCTGCTCCTCGGCGATTTTGGCGATCGCGAGCTCCACCTCGGCCAGTTCGACCCGGAAGCCGCGCACCTTCACCTGGGAGTCGGCGCGGCCCAGCCACACGAGGTTCCCGTCCGGCATGACCCGGGCCAGGTCTCCGGTGCGGTAGAGGCGGGCGCCCGGCACGCCGGAAGGGTGCGGGACGAAGCGCTGCTCGGTCAGGTCGGGCCGGTTGCGGTAGCCGTGGGCCAGGCACACCCCGCCGATGTAGATCTCCCCCTTCGCGCCGGGCGGCACCGGCCGCATCAGCCCGTCGAGCAGGTGGATCTCGATGCCGTCGACCGGGACGCCGATGGGCGGCAGGTCGGGGAAGCCGGCCGGGTCGCCGGTCATCGTGTGATGGGTCAGCAGATGCGTCTCGGTGGGCCCGTACTGGTTCTCCAGCACGGTGCCCGGCAGCGCGGCGCAGAACCGCCGGATCTCCTCGGTGATCCGCAGCTGCTCACCGGAGGAGATCACCACCCGCAGCGCGCGGGGCCGGATGCCCAGCGCCTGGGAGGTCTCCGCGAGCTGCTGGAGCGCGACGCACGGCATGAAGGCCCGCTCCACCTCCTCGCGGTCCAGCAGGCGCAGCAGCGCCGGCATGTCGCGCCGCTCCTCCTCGGAGATCAGCTGGAGGGTGCCGCCGCCGCACAGGGTGGAGTAGATCTCCTGGAACGCCACGTCGAAGCTGAGCGGCGCGAACTGGAGGGTCTTGCCGCCCGCGGCGCCGCTGGCGGAGGGGATCTGCCACTCCATGTAGTTGGCGAGCACCCGGTGCGGGAGTTCGACGCCCTTGGGCTCGCCGCTGGAGCCGGAGGTGAACAGCAGGTAGGCGACGGTCTCGCCGGTGATCTCCGGCAGTGGCGGGCCGTCGGGTGCGGGCTCGGCGGCGAGCAGGTCGTCCACGGACAGGAGCCGGTCGGAGTCCGCGAACAGGTGCGCGTGCGTGTCGTGGGTGATGATCCGCAGCGGGTCGGCCTGGGCGACCATCGCCGCGAGCCTGGCCGGCGGGTAGCTGACGTCGAGCGGGACGCAGGTGGCGGCGGCCTTCCCGACTCCGAGCACGGTGGCCAGCGTCTCGGGCGAGCGGTCCATGGCGATGCCGATGGTCGATCCGGGCCGGGCACCGGCCGCGATCAGGCCGCGGGCGATCCGGTGCGCGGCCTCGTCGAGCTGGGCGTACGTCCACTGGCGCGGGCCGCAGGAGACGGCCACCGCGTCCGGGGTGCGGGCGACGTGCTCGTCGATCCGCCGGATGACGTCGGGCAGCGCGTCCCCGGCCGCGCCGGGGGCGGAGCCGGTCCGCAGTGCCGCCTCGTCCCGTGGGTCGCACAGGAAGGCGAAGTCCACGTCCGCGTCGGGGTGGTCGGTGATCTGCCGGAGCACGGCGAGGTACGTCCGGCCGATGCTCTCCACCTGCGCCCGGGAGAAGGTGCGTCCGTCGCCGTCCATGCGCAGCCACAGGCGTTCGTCGACCGGGTCGACCACCGCGTTGACCAGCAGCTTGAAGTTGGTCTCCTCCCAGGTCCGGAAGTCGGTCAGCTCCAGGCCGGTGTCCTTCAGAAGGGAGTTGAGCACGCGCAGGTGGACGTAGTTGAAAGCGGTCTCGAAGATGACGTCCCCGCCGCGGTCCTCCTGGATCGCGCTGAGCGGGTAGTGCCGGTGCGGGTGGCTGTCCCGCTCCTGCCGGTAGACCTCGCGCGCCGCGTCCAGCCAGGTGCGCGGCCGGGTGTCCAGGCGCAGCGGCAGCGTTTCGAGGAAGAGTCCGGTGATCCGTTCGGCGCCGGCCTGTTCCGGCCGGCCGCCGGTGACCAGGCCGGTGGTGATGTCCCGCGTGTCGGAGAGCAGCCGCAGGGTGAGGCAGTGCGCCGCGAGCAGCAGGGCCTTCACCGGCAGGCCGTGGGCGCGCGCCAGGTGGCGCACCCGGGTGCCGAGGCCGTCCGGCAGCTCCACGTGGTGGACGATGAGTTCCTGGTCGCCCGCGGGCTCGTACGGCCGGAATCCGTCGATCTGGACCAGTTCGGCGCCGGTGAGGAGCCGTTGCCAGTAGCGCCGGGAATCCTCGGAGGCGAGGGCCCGCCGTTCCTCGCGCACGTAGAGGGCGGGGGACGGCAGATGGCCGGTCGGGACGGCGGCGACGGGCCGCCCGGCGTGGTGCAGGTAGTCCTGGAGCAGTTCGCTCACCAGGGTGGCCACGCTCCAGCCGTCCAGGATCGCGTGGTGGAAGCTCAAGACCAGTTCCACGGAGTCGCGCAGGACGTGCACGCGGAACAGGTACAGCGGCGGGCGGTCCAGCCGGTACGCGTGGTACCGCCGTTCCTCGACGTGCCGGGCGACCTCGGCCTCGGCCTCCTGGTCGCCGAGGCGGCGCAGGTCCGCGATCTCCAGTCCGCCGTGGGCCTCGCGGTGGACGAGTTGCAGGGGTTCGGAGTAGCCGCCCAGGTCGAACGCGGAGCGCAGGACCGGGTGGCGGCCGACCAGGCCGTCGAAGGCGCGGCGCAGCGCCTCCTCGTCCCAGACCGTCTTCAGGGAGTAGCGGAAGACGTCGTGGTACACGGCCGACCGCTCGCGTTCCCGGCTGTGGTAGAGCAGGCCGAGGTGCAGCCGGGTCGCCGGGTAGGCGTCCGCCAGGCCGGCCAGCCGCGCGCGGTCGACCCCGGACACGAGCGCGAACGGTTCCAGCGGGGCGTCCTGTCCGTCCGGCGAGGTGGTGGTCGCGGTCGCGGCGAGCGCCGCCACGGTGGGATTGCGGACCATGTCGGCCAGGGTGAAGTGGACGCCCGCGCGCCGTGCCTCGGCCTGGATGCGGAGCATCATGATCGAGTCGCCGCCCAGGGAGTAGTAGTCCTGGTCGACGCCGATCACGTCGGTCTCGAGGACGGCCGACCAAGCGGCGGCGATCTTCGCCTCGATCTCGTTGGCCGGTGCCGTGGTCCGGGTGTCCGCCTCCACGGCGGGCGCGGGCAGCCGCCGCCGGTCGGCCTTGCCGTTCGCGGTGAGCGGGATCCGGTCGAGCCTGACGAAGAACGCCGGGATCATGAATTCCGGAAGTACGTCCAGAAGTTGGGCCCGCAGGTCGGTGAGCGGCACCTCGTCGTCCGCGACGTAGTAGCCCACCAGGTGGACACCGCGCGACGGTGAGGTCCGGTCTACGACGAGGGCGTCCCGGATGCCCCGGAGGGCGGCCAGCCGGTTGCGCACCTCGCCCAGTTCCACCCGGTTGCCCCGGATCTTCACCTGGTCGTCCAGCCGGCCCAGGTAGGCGAGGGTGCCGTCCGCGAGCCAGCGCGCCCGGTCACCGGTGCGGTACATCCGCCCGCCGGGGGTGAACGGGTCGGGCACGAACGCCGCCGCGTCCAGTTCGGGCCGGTCCAGGTAGCCGCGCGCCACGCCCACGCCCGCGATGCACAGCTCACCGGGCACCCCGGTGGGCTGGAGGTCGCCGTGGGCACCGACGACGTAGAGCCGTATGTTGTCGATCGGCCGTCCGATCGGTACGCGCCGTATCTCCTCGGCCGCGTCGCCCGGGCAGTCGTAGTACGTGACGTCGACCGTGGCCTCGGTCGGGCCGTAGAGGTTGACCAGCCGTGGCGCGTCGGCGCCGGCCGCGGCGAAGACCCGGTTGAACCTGTTCACGTGGGCGGGCGTCAGCGCCTCGCCGCTGCAGAACACCAGGCGCAGGGACGCGAGGTCGTGCAGCAGCGCCGGGGTCTCCTCCAGCAGGTCGAGGAAGGGGCCGAGCATCGAGGGCACGAAGTGGGCCACGCTCACACGGTGGGTCTTCACCGTCTGGAGGATGGCTCCGGGATCCCGCTCGCCGCGGGGCGGGAGCAGCGCGAGTCCGGCGCCGGTGATCGCCCACCAGAACAGCTCCCACACCGAGACGTCGAAGGTCACCGGTGTCTTCTGCAGCAGGACGTCCCCGGCGCCGATCGGATAGCCGCGCTGCATCCACTCCAGCCGGTTCACCACGGAACGGTGCTCGACCTGCACGCCCTTGGGCCGCCCGGTGGAGCCGGAGGTGTAGATGACGTAGGCGAGGTCACCCGGGCCGCCGGCGGGTGCGGGCGGTGCGGGCGCGGCCTGCGGGGTGCTGTCCAGGCGGCGCACGGGCACCGCGTCGCCCACCAGGGAAGCGGGCACGGTGCTGCCGAGCAGGACGGCCTTGGCCCCGCTGTCGGCCAGCAGGAACCCGACCCGTTCCGCGGGGTGGCCCGGGTCGACCGGTACGTACGCGCCGCCCGCCTTGAGCACCCCGAGGACGGCCGCGATCAGGTGCGGGCCGCGCTCGGCCACGACGGCCACCCGGTCGCCGGCGCCCACCCCGTCATCGCGCAACCGGTGCGCGATGTGGTTCGCCCACGCGTCCAGTTGCGCGAAGGTCAGCGAGGCGGCGGGGTCGTCCGCGACGACGGCCGGCCGGTCGGGCGTCTCGGCCGCCTGCCGCTCGAACAGCGCGTGCAGCGTGGTGTCGTCGGAGAAGCCGGTCACCGGGCCGCTGCCCGTCGCGATCAGGGCGGCGCGCTCGGCGTCGCCGATCATGGGGATCTCCGCCAGCGGGCGGTCCGGCCGGGCCAGGGTGCCCTTGAGGATCGCCTCGATGTGGGTGGCCACCGACTCGATGGGGAAGTCGGCGTCGAAGACGTCGAGGGCGTAGTCCATGTCGACCAGGACGTCGCTGACGTCGTCCAGTTCGTTGACGACGACCGCGAGGACGTCGTCGTCGTGGGCGCGGGCCTGCACGACGGTCTCGTACGTCACGCCCTGCACGTCGAGCGGGCTGGGCCAGCGCAGATAGGCGATGGTGGTGTCGAACAGCCGCTTGGGGCCGCTGTCCTGGAGCGGTACCGAGCGCAGCAGGTCGCCCAGGGAGAAGCGCTCGTGGGACTTGAGGGTCCGGGTCGCGCTCTGCACCCCGGCGACCAGGTCGCTCATCGTGCGCTGTCCGCCGGGAGCCACGCGCAGCGGCAGGGTGTTGGCGAAGTGGCCGACGGTCTGCTTCTGCCCGGCGGTGGGCCGGTTCAGCAGCGGTACGCCGAGGACGACCTCGTCGCTGCCGTGGACGCGGGACAGATAGACGGCGAAGGCACTGGCGACGAACGCGAAGACCGAATGGCCGCGCTCCCGGATGGCTTCGATGACGGCGCGCTCGATGAGGAAGCTGTGGCGGGCGCTGCGCCGGGAGCCGGCCCGCGCGGACCGGCGGAAGAAGGCCGGGGCGACGTCCCGCAACTGCTCCTGGAAGTAGGCGCGGTCGTGTGCGTGGTCGTCCGACGCCTGGTAGCGGCGCTCCTCCTCGACGAAGTCCAGGTACGACGGCACGGGCCGGTCGTCGAACCGCCCGGTCCGCCGCACCTGGTCGTACTCGGCGCGGACCTGGGACATGAACAGGTTCAGGCCCCAGGCGTCGGCGACGATGTGATGCACCTTGACGTAGGCGTGGACGACGTCCTCGCGCTCCTTGAGGACCGCGATCCTGAACAGCCGGCGGCGCTCCACCTCGAACGGGACGTCGAACTCGTCCCTGATCCAAGCCTCGCAGGCCGCGCGGGGCTCCTCGGCTCCGGAGAGGTCGATGGTCGGGATGTCGTACGTCTCGTCCTCGGCCCACTGGCGCGGGGTGCCGTCCTCCGGGTCGATCCGGAGCCGGAACGCGTCGTTGCGGTCGGCCGCACGGCGCAGGCACTCCTTGAGCAGGTCGACGTCGACCTCACCGGTGAACCGGTCGGTGATGAAGCAGTTGAACTGCGGGAGATCCGGGAACAGCGAGTTCGCCGCCCAGATGTCCTGTTGATAGGCCGTGAGAGAGCTGCGCCCCCGGAGATTCACGATCGCTCCATTTTTCTCGGCTTTTCTCGGCTGTTGCCTTCGGTGTCCGAGCTGTACGACTGCCTCAGCCGGCCTGCTCCGCAGCGATGGTGCTGCCGTGGTACCAGGGGTTTCCGGCGGCCTCGGAGATCAGGTTGCGCGACTTCGTCTCCCGCGCCTTTCCGAGATCAAGAGTCATGTACTGGACGAATTCCAGCGCGGTGAAATACTGGCGCATGAACGTCGGCTGGTCGAGTTCGATCTCCGTGACGGTGACGTTGGCGTTCTGCGGGATCGGCGCGGTCAGCAGCGCCACCAGGTTCTTGCGCTTGGCGCGGGTGTAGTCGTCCTCGTCCGGGTCGGTGAAGAGCAGAATGCTGTGCCGGCGCTCGGGGTCGGTGAGCGTGGCCACCTCGCTGTGGCAGAACTCGTGGAAGTAGTTCCGGGTGGCCGGCACCATGGCGATCTCGTTGAAGTGCATCTTGGCCAGCTTCAGCAGGCTCTCGTGCCACTTGGGCGACCCGAGCATGATGATGTTGGCGTTCTCGCTGCGCGCGGCGGCGTCGGCGGCCAGCTCGCGCAGGGCGGGTGTGAAGTCGGTTTCCAGGGTCTTCGCCAGGGCCCGGACCTCGGGACCGTGGTCGGTGTCGAGAAGCCCCAGCTTCAGGAACATGTCGACCAGGATCGAGAAGTACTGGCCGACGTGGAACAGCGGGTACTCGCGGTCCGGCTTGCTCAGGGTCCAGCGCGCGATGGACACCCCGTGCTCCTCGCCCAGTTCGCCGAGTCGGCCCCCGGAGGTGAGCAGCAGGACCCGGTCGTGCATCGGGCGCAGTGCGTGGAAGGCGCGGATCGGCTCGTTGGAGTGACCGCTGTAGGAGCTGAGGATGATGAGCGTGCGGTCGTCCTCGATCACCGAGCGCGGGATCAGGTACTCGAAGTCGTAGTCGTTGAAGACATGCACTTCGAGGCCGCTGCGGATCGAGGTGAAGAAGACCTTGATCACGTCCGACACGATGGCCGAGCAGCCCATGCCGCTGAACACGATGCGGTTGAACCGGCCGTTGCGCAGTTGTTTCGCCAGGTCCTCCGATATACCGGAGATGTCGTACTCGTTGTACTTCGTGAAACCGGAGCGGTACTCCTGCTCCAGGAACTCCTGGTAGCGCTCAAGGCGTGATCGCATGACTGTGCCTCTCTTCCTCGGTTGCCGGTGCTGTCAGATGGTGCTGATGCGCGGTCTCCAGGGAACGGCCGGGGGTCTTCACCACATGAACTGGCCGCCGTCCACGATCAGTTTCTGGCCGGTGACATAGGCGGCGCCCTCGCCCACCAGGAATTCCAGGGCGTCCGCCATCTCGTCGGTGGTGCCTATCCTGCGCTGCGGAATCTCGTCCAGCAGCGCGCTCAGGTATTCCGGTTCGGCCACGCGGTAGCGGGTCCGCATCTCCTCCGTGTCGATCATTCCCGGGATGAGGCAGTTCACCCGGATGTCCGGCGCGAGTTCCATGGCCAGGCATTTGGTCAGATGGAGCAGACCCGCTTTGCTCGAACAGTAATTGGCGCCGTTCAGCCGGGGACGGATCGCCGTGGTGGCGCCGATGTTGACGATGGAACCGCCGCCGCTCTCCCGCATGGGCGGAGCGAACGCCCGGGTCATATAGAACGGCCCCGAGAGATTCGTGTCCAGTACCCGGCGCCAGTCCGAGTCGGAGATGTCGAGCACCGGCCGGTCGATGTTCAGGCCGGCGTTGTTGACCAGCACCCGCGGAACTCCGTGTTCGGCCCGCACGAGTTCGGCCAGCCGTGCCACCTCGTCGGGGTCGGACACATCCGACCGGACGACGGACAGGCCCTTCTCCATCTCCCTGACGGCTTGGTTCGCGGACTCCTGGTCACTGTGGAACGTCGCCACCACCCGGTATCCCAGCCGGACGAGCCGGCGGCTGAACGCGAGCCCGATCCCCTTCGTTCCGCCCGTGACGACGGCCAGCTTGTCGGGTGTTCCACTCACACTCTGTCGCATCAAACACTGCCTTCCCGTCGATATGTCCGTCTTCCAGGAAGTGAGCGCTCCGGCCCGGCGCCGCCAGGGCGCACCGTGGAACGCCGCTCGGGCCCTCCGGTGGCGCGGGTGGGGCGGTGTGGCCCCGGCACCCGGGCGTCCGCGCCGGTGGCGCGGCCCGGACCCGGCGTTCCGTGCCGTCGCGGCGCGTGGCGCGTGCTCCGCGGCATCACAGCGGCCCGGGTGCGCCTGCCGCACCCGGCCGTGAGCGGTTCGCCGGCCGTGGCGGAACGCCCCCGCCACGGTGCCCCGGCCGCCGACGACGCGGTCAGGGGCGGTGCGCTCCTCCCGCCGGTGGCTCATCCCGGTCGTGCGGTCCTCACGTGGGCATGGAGACCGATGGTCTGTCCGCCGCCCGGCCCGAAGAGCACCGCTCTGTCCGGCCGGCCGGCGTGACCTGCCCTGGTGCGGGCAGCGGCGGCTCAGCCGGCCAGGGGCTTGCGGGCGCGGAGGATGACGTCGAACCGCCCGGGGTACTGACGGTCCAGGGGCTCGAAGCCCGCTTCGGCGTACCACTGCTCGAATTCGCGGGGCGTGTAGATGCGGCCCTCGGGCGACGCGACCGTCTGGACGTACGCCGACATGAACGCGGCGTGCGCGGGACCGGTCTCCTCGTCGTTCTGGGCGCAGGCCACGATCACCAGATGGCCGCCCGGCTCCAGCGCCCGGTAGCTCTTGGCGAAGAGGTCGCGGACCTGCTCCGGGGACCAGATCTCGAGGAACCGGGAGAACACGACGCAGTCGTGGGACGTGTCCGGCGTCGGGAACGCGTCGTTCATGACGTCGGTGCCGATCGCGCGGACCCGGTCGGACAGGCCGGCCTCGGCTATCCGGTCGTTCGCCATCGCGGCCACGTTCGGCAGTTCCAGGATGGTCGCCTGGAGCTGCGGCCACCGCTCGGCGAAGCCGATGGCGTTGGTCCCGGTCCCGCCGCCGACGTCCAGGACGTGGTGGTACGACGAGAAGTCCACGGAGTCGACGAAGTCCTCGACCACCGAGCGGCTCTGGTGCTCCATCATGGCGGTGAACACCTGCTCGAGGTTCTTGTCCTCGGCGAGGAGTTCGTAGAGCGTCGTCGCCGACGATCCGGCGAGCAGCTCACGGTGCAGACCCTGGTTCTCGTTGTCCACCAGCGATTCGTAGAGCCAGCTCATCGGCCGGTACAGCATCTCGTGGGTGTAGCGGACGATGACGGGCATGAAGCCGTCCGGGTCGCCCGCCAGGAGATCGGTCGCGGCGGTGTTGTGGTACCCGTCGCCTTCCTTGCGTACGAGTCCGAACGCGCTGCATCCCAACAGCAGTACGTGTCCGGGGCGTTCTTCGAGGCCCAGTTCGCGGGTGATCTCATCCAGGGTGCTGCCCGGCCGCTCCTTGAGCAGGGTGAACAGTTTCAGACGGAGTGCCGCGTGCAGGAACGGGAAGCGGAAGCTGGTGTACACCAGCTGCCACAGCTCGTCCAGGGCGGTCGCCGACGGTTCGGTCATGATGATCCCCTTCACGGTTTCGCGGGCCTCGGGTGCGCACACCGTCGGCCGAGTCGTGGTGAAGTCCAGCATCGTCCGGTTCTGCTGATCGATCGCCGTTCGGGACATTCGGGAAAGTCGGGAAAGAGGACGGGAGCGGGCGCCGCGGACCGCCGTCCGCGGCAGGCTGTCCTACCGCTCCGTTTCGGACATGGAGTACGCCTTGTGCGTCATCCGGCGGGCCGGCGGGCGGCGTTCGCCCTCACAGGGACGCGGCGCGGCCTCGGCGTCATCGGCCCCGGCGGTGTGCGGTGGCCCGTACAGCGGCGTCTTCTCCCGGGAGCCCGGTCCCCCGGCCCGGCAACGCCGGCGCCGAACGAGTGGCGCCGTCTCTCCATGGTCTGCTGCATCGCCGCCACCTCCCCCGCCCAAGAGGCAACAGCAAACCTGGAGGTCACACAAGGCCTCTCCAGCCACCACCCCGCCCCCGGGTGGCGTGAAACGTGCGGTACTCGCGTCTGCCTTCCTCCCCTTCAGGCCGCCGGGAGCGCCGAAGACGACCAGAACCCGTTCGGTTACAAGGCCGAAATCTTTCCCTCGAAGAAAACGGGGGGAGCTGGACCATTTTCCTGACCCGGACAGAACGACGGAGCGACGGCGGCCGGCAATGCGCTAAACGCGGTGGTGACAGGGGCTGCCGGCCGGACCGTGACAGCGTGCGGACCCACACCCCGCCGGATACGCCGGACACAGGGGCGACTATGGCACGAGGCATCCCATAAGGGACCGGACCGCTCTCGCACCATGGGTCCGGAACAAGCCGATCGCCCGCATGGCCGGAACCGGGCCCGGGGCCGGGAGCGGATCCGCCGACGACATCGATCACCGCGCCAACACGTTCTGACGCACCGTCAGATAAGGCAAGATCAATAAGCGCGGGGACCGGCGAGGACGGACGCTCTTACCCTGCGCGCACCCAGGATGGGCAAAGATCTGCGACATCTGACTGAAATGCATCGCTGTTCGTCCGAGACCGGATGGCGCCCGTCGGCGATTTGCGGTCAAACCCCCAACAGGCTGCGCCAGCAGGGATGTTGAGGCCCTGCCTCCGCTCTCAGCGAACGGCAGGCGGAGCCGCTCTCCGTGGCGTGTGAGCGTGTTAGCTTCGAACGAGGCTGGGGCAGGCGATTTCGATCACCGCTTGCCCAACGCAGTTCCCCGGGGCGCCTGGGGCTCGGTCAAGAACAGGGGAAAGACATGAGTGACGCGAAATTCCACCTCCCGGCATCGTCGATGGCACCGTCGGCCTACAGCCCCAGCGGCGGCGTCGCGTTCGGTGACCAGATCTTCAACCGCCTGCTCGGTGACCGCATCATTTTCCTGGGCAAGGAAGTCGACGACGAGATCGCGAACCAGATCACCGCGCAGATGCTCACGCTGGCGGCCGATTCGGAACAGGACATCTACCTTTACATCAACTCCCCCGGCGGCTCGGTGATGGCCGGTCTCGCGATCTACGACACGATGCAGTACATCCGCAACGACGTCGTCACCATCGCGATGGGATTCTGTGCGTCCATGGGCCAGTTCCTGCTCACGGCCGGCACCCCGGGCAAGCGGTTCGCGCTGCCGCACACCCGGATCCTCATGCACCAGCCGTCGGCCGGGCTCGCGGGCTCCGTCACGGACATCAAGATCCACGCCAAGCAGCTGCTGGAGACGAAGCGGGAGATGGCCGAGCTGATCGCCCATCACTCGGGGCAGACCTTCGAGCAGATCACCAAGGACTCGGACCGGGACCACTGGTTCACGCCGGCCGAGGCCAAGGCGTACGGCCTCATCGACGAGATCATGACCCATGCGTCGGGCGCACCGGGCAGCGGTGCCTACCCGAGCACGCCCGCCGGCTGACCGCGCGGTTGGAACCACAAGCCCGTTCGCATGGAGGTGTCACGCTCAGTGAAGCCGATTGATTTCTCGTCCCCAGACCGAGGCCTGCCCATGGAAGGCCGCTACGTCGTTCCGAGCTTCGTGGAGCGCACCTCACAGGGAACCAGGGAACTGGACCCGTACGGCAAGCTCTTCAGCGAGCGGGTGATATTCCTCGGACACCAGGTCGACGACGTGTCGGCCAACGACATCATGGCGCAGCTCCTCTGCCTGGAAGCCATGGACCCGGACCGGGATATCTCCCTCTACATCAACTCGCCGGGAGGCTCCTTCACGGCCCTCACGGCCATCTACGACACCATGCAGTTCGTCAAGCCGGACATCCAGACCGTCTGCCTGGGCCAGGCGAACTCCGCCGCCGCGGTGATCCTCGCCGCGGGCACGGCAGGCAAGCGGCTGGCGCTGCCGAGCGCTCGGATCCTCATCCACCAGCCGTACAGCCAGGGCAGCCAGGGTCAGGTGTCCGACCTGGAGATCCAGGCCGCGGAGGTCGAGCGGCTGCGTGTGATGATGGAGCGGGTCCTGGCGCAGCACACGAAGCAGCCGCTGGAGCGGATCTCCCAGGACGTGGAGCGGGACAAGATCTTCACCGCCCCGGAGGCCAAGGAGTACGGACTGATCGACCACGTGGTGATGCCGCGGTCGATCGCCGGGGTGTCCTGACACCCGTCCGCTTCTCTCCGGTTCCCTCGGGTTCCCTCGGGCGTTGACACACCGGGGCCGGGACAGCGTGTCCCGGCCCTGTTCCTGCCGTGCGCGGACGGCGCCGTACGGAGTCGTGCGCGGTCAGCGGTAGTCGGTGTCGGCGATCACGTGCATCGCCGCTTCCTCCGCCGACGCACCGGCTCCGTCCAGCCCGACGTCGGAGGCGAACACATCCGACTCGGTGTTCTCGCGGCTGCCTTCGTCCGGGGCGACCAGCCGTCCGGCACGCGCGTCGCCGACCTCGTCGTCGAGCAGTTCGCCGTCCCCGCCCCACAGGTCGCCTAGCCCGTCGCCCTCCGGGACCCGGAGGTCGGGCATCTCCTCCGAGAGGCGCTCGTCCAGGCTCTCCCCGCGCCGCCGTTCGGACGCCGTGACACCGGTGTGCTCCGCGCCCCACGGCCTCTCCGGCGGGGAGTAGCCCTCGTCCAGGACCTCGTCTCCGGCCCCGTAGTCCAGGGTGTCGGACGCGTCCAGCAGACCGGCGTCGTCCTGCACCTCCGCCCCGTCCGGCTGGTAGACCTCGTCACCCGTCATCTCGGCAGTCATCTGTGCTTCCTCCTCGTTCGGGCCTGGTGCGGCGGGGTCTTCCCCGGCCACCGGAGCGGCGGTGGTCCCGTCCGCCGTCATGCGTCGCTGTGCCGCGCCGGATCAGGCGCCGTCGCCCGGTCGCAGCGGGCTCACCCGGGGCACGGACGCCTTGCCCGTGTTGGACACCTCGCCGCCGCTCCAGCGGACCCGGATCGCGGCCGTCTCGTCGGGCGGCGTGACGAGGACCGAGGCCGGTGTCACGGTGGTGACGCCGGTGATCGCCGGATTGGCGTACGTCAGCGCCGACCAGGCGTGGCCCCCGGGAGACAGCGTCACGGTGCTTGCCGCCTCGCCGGTGGCCCGCTCGGGATCCGGGGTGACCGCCTGGCCCGCGCCGTCGACGAACGCCACGCCGGGGAAGCCGTGCACCGTGCAGGTACGGCCGGAGGTGTTGGCCAGGACGAGGGCGAAGTTCGCCTGGCCGGCGCCCGGGTGGTCGGCTCCGACGGACGCCTTCAGTTCCGCGGTGTGGCAGCGGCGTCCCGTCGTCGGTACGGCGGTCCCCGATGACGCGGTGCCGGCGCCGGGCGACGGTGGCGGCGCGGCGTCCGTCCCGTCGGCCGGGCCGGAGGTGCCGGTGCCGGAAGCTCCCCCGGCGGTGGCGGCCGCCGGTGCCGACGGTGCGGGCCCGCTCGGGCCGGGGTGCGCGGTGCCGTCCGTGCTGCCGCCCCCGCAACCGGCCAGCACGGCGCAGCAGAGGAGGGCTCCGGGCAGGAGGAAGCGGTGGGTCACGTCTCTTCCCCTGCTCACCGGCGCCGCAGCAGGTACGTGTCCGGTGCCGTGTCGGGCTGTGTCATCGAGTCGTCCTCTCGTGGGATGGGGCCGCCGCCCCGGGTGGGCGGCGGGGGCCGGCCTACTCGCCCGGGACGATCCGGGCGGCCAGGAGGTTGGGGTCGTCGTCGGTGAAGTAGGCGCCGCTGGCGATGTACGCGGTGGTGCCCCGTACGGCGAGCGAGGTCGGGTTCTCCAGCCCGTCGGCGCCGGTGAGCACGGTCCGGTGCCGGCCGCCGGACTCCACCAGCGCGACGTCGTTGTCCGCGTTGATCGCGGCCAGGAGCGTGTCGCCGCGGCCGGTGAACGCGAAGTCGTCGATGCCGGCCAGACCCGTGGCCCGGGTCTCGACGGCGCCGGCCGTTCCGTGCCGGGTGACCGGGATGCGGAGCACGGTGCCCCGGTCCAGGTTGGACACCCAGACCGCGCCGTGGTGGACCTTGATGCCGTTGGCCCCGAGGAAGCCGCCGGCGGCCAGCGCGGGCGCGGTGGCCCAGCGGGTGGGCGTGCCCCCGGTGACGGGCACCCGCCAGACGGTGCCGAGGACCGAGTCGGCGACGTACAGCCGGTGTTCGTGCCGGTCGAGGGCCAGGCCGTTGGGCAGGCCGTCGGCCGGGAGCACGGCGATGCGCTGCGGGGTGCCACCGGGGCGCAGGCGCCACAGGCCGGTCAGATCGCTGCTCCCGGTGGCGTACAGGAAGTACAGCGTCCCGTCGTGGGCGCGGACGATGCCGCCGAGGAAGGGGGACGACAGGACGGGGGTGGCGGAGCCGGCCGGCGGTGCGGGCAGGGTGGCCAGGACGCGCACCCGGCCCTCGGGGCCGATGCGGGCGACCTGGCGGCTGTAGGCGAAGGTGACGACGGCGCCGCCGCCGGGTTCCAAGGTGATGTTCTCCGGACGCTGACCGGCGGCGATGTCCAGGTGGGCCACGAAGCGCACGTCCGGCCGGGGGCCGGCGGCCGCCGGGGTCGCGGGGCCGGCCGCCGTCACGGCGAAGGCCGCCGCCACGGCGGAGGCGAGGACGCCGGTGCGCGTCCTGGTGAGGAATGGGGGCATGCGGGCTGTGCCTTCTTTCTTCGGGTCGTTCTTCGGCTCGTTCTTCGCACCGCACGGAGATGAGGACCGCCGCCGGGTGCCGGGGCGGTCCGTGCAGCCGTCGCGGTCAGGGCCGGTGACCGGACCGGACGGAGCGGACGGCGCTCAGGATCAGGTCGGTGACCGCCCCGGGGTCGCTCACGGACACCGCGTGCGGGGCGCGGACGGCGACGGTGCGGGCACGGGCGCGCTCGGCCATCCACCGCTCCGCGGCCGGCGGGATGTTGCGGTCCTCGGTCGCCACGAGGTACCAGCTGGGGATCGTCTTCCAGGCGGCGGCGGTGGCGGGCTCCTGGAGCGCGGCGAGGGTGATCGGCCGCTGTCCCGCGGCCATGACCTGGACGGTCCGGACGGGCACACCGGCCGCGAACTGCTCGCGGAAGAGGTGTCTGGCGATGACCAGTTCCTCGCCCTCTCCGCCGCCGGGCAGCGGGTAGCGCTGGGTGACGGTGGCCTGTCCGAGGGTGCTGCCGGGGAACCGGTCGGTGAGCTGGAGCGCGCTCTCGCCGACCTCGGGCACGAAGGCGGCGACGTAGACCAGGCCCTTGACCCGCGGGGCGCCGGCCGCGGCCTGGCTGATGACCGCTCCGCCGTAGGAGTGGCCCACCAGCACGACCGGACCGGTGACGCTGTCCAGCACGCTGCGGATGTAGGCGGCGTCGCTCGCCAGTCCGCGCAGCGGCAGGGCGGGGGCCAGCACGCGGTGGCCGTGCCGGTGCAGGCGTGCGACCACGCCGCTCCAGCTCGAGGCGTCGGCGAAGGCGCCGTGGACGAGGACGACGGTGGGTGTCTCCGAGTGGCCGTGCGGGCCGCCCGGGCGGTCTGCCGCCGCTGCGGGCACGGAGTACGCGGGGCCCGCGGTGCCCAGCGCGGCGGCGCCGGCCAGGAGGGACGCGGTCACGGTACGACGTGAGATCGGTGCGTTCATCGTTCGCTCTCTGCGGAGGGAGGGGGCCGTTCCCGGACGGCCGGGTGGACGGGCGTGGCCGGCAGCGGGTCTCAGGCGGAGGTGGCCCGGACGGCTTCCTCGATCAGCTCGACGACCCGCTCGGGGTGGGAGAGCATCACCAGGTGGGAGGAGTCGACCTCGACGGTGGTCATACCGGCCCGCTGGTAGCCGTAGCGCTCCACGTCCGGGTTGATGGTGTGGTCGGAGGAGGCGACCAGACCCCACGAGGGCTTGGTCTTCCAGGCGGCGGCCGGTGCGGCGTCGGCGAACGCCTGGGCGGCGAGCGGGCGCTGGGAGACGGCGAGGACCTCGGCGCGGCGGACGTCGACGTCGGCGGCGAAGATCGCCGGGAAGCGGTCCGGCCGGACGGACACGTCGGTGCCGGTCTCGTCCGGGCCGTCGAGAGGGAAGGGCGTGTAGACGAGTGCGGCGGCGAGGTCGGAGTCCGGGAAACGGCCCTGGAGCTCGCCGAGGCTCTCGCCCTGCTCCAGCGCGTAACCCGCCAGGTAGACCAGCGCCTGCACGTTGTCCTCGGTGCCGGCGACCGTGATGACGGCACCGCCGTAGGAGTGGCCCACCAGGACGACGGGGCCCGGTATCTGCCGGACGACCGAGGCGACGTACGCGGCGTCTCCGATCAGGCTGCGGTTGGGGACGGCCGGGGCGACCACGTCCAGACCGCGGGCGAGGAGCCGGGGGATCACCTCGGCGTAGCTGGAGGCGTCGGCGAACGCGCCGTGGACGAGGACGACGGTCGGCTGGGGGGAACGGGACATGGGGGTACTTCCTTACGGGTGTCGTGGTGGGTACGCGGGACGGGTGTCGTGGTGGGTACGCGGGACGGGTGTCGTGGTGGGTGCGCGGGACGGTCCGCCGGTCCGGCGGCGGGTCGCGGTGCGCGGGATGCCGTCACCGCCGGCTGGTAGGCGACTCCAGGAACGGCGGGCGAGGTGTCCTTGCCCGTCCGTGCCGCGCCGGCGGCCTGTCCGTGCAGCGGCGGGGTACGGGTCGGCGGGACGCCGGGAGCGGCGCCGGGGCCGTGGGTCCGCTCAGGGACGCGGTACGTTGCGGAGGTTGGCCCGGGCCAGGTCGATCATGCGTCCGACGCCGCCGGTGAGGACGGTGCGGCTCGCCGACAGCGCGAAGCCGGTGACCTGCCCGGTGGTGATCTTCGGCGGGATGGCGAGGGCGTTGGGGTCGGTGACCACGTCGACCAGGGCCGGCCCGTCGTGGGCGAACGCCTCGCGCAGGGCTTCGCGCACCTGGGCGGGCTTCTCGACCCGGATGCCGTGTGCGCCGGCCGCGGTGGCGATGGCGGCGAAGTCGGTGTGCGGGTAGCCGGTGCCGTGCGGCGGCAGTCCGTCGACCATCATCTCCAGGTCGACCATGCCCAGCGAGGAGTTGTTGAAGACGACGACCTTGACCGGCAGGCCGTGCTGGACCAGCGTCAGGAAGTCGCCCATCAGCATCGAGAAGCCGCCGTCGCCGGAGAGCGAGACGACCTGGCGCGAGCGGTCCAGGAACTGCGCGCCGATGGCCTGCGGCAGCGCGTTGGCCATGGAGCCGTGCACGAAGGAGCCGAGGATGCGGCGCCGGCCGTTCGGCGTCAGATAGCGGGCCGCCCAGACGCAGCACATACCGGTGTCCACGGTGAACACCGCGTCGTCTGCGGCCTCCTCGTCGAGCACGGACGCCACGTACTCGGGATGGATCGGGGTGTGGCGGCCGGCGTCGCGGGTGTAGGCGCCGACGGCGCCCTCCAGGGCGCGGACGTGCCGGTGCAGCATGCGGTCGAGGAACCGGCGGGACGGCTTCTCCCGCACGGCGGGTGTCAGGCACCGGAGCGTCTCGCGGACGTCTCCCCACACGGCGAGGTCGAGCTGCGTGCGCCGTCCCAGCCGCTCGGGCTGCACGTCGACCTGTACGGTCCGCACCCGGCGGGGCAGGAAGTCCGTGTACGGGAAGTCCGTGCCGAGGAGCAGCAGCAGGTCGCACTCGTGCATCGCCTCGTAGGCGGCGCCGTACCCCAGCAGGCCGGACATGCCGACGTCGAAAGGGTTGTCGTACTGGATGTGTTCCTTGCCGCGCAGCGTGTGGCCCACGGGGGCCTTCACCTTCTCGGCGAACGCCATCACCTCCGCGTGGGCCCCTTCGACGCCCCGGCCGCAGAAGACCGTCACCTTCTCGGCGGCATCCACCAGCTCGGCCAGCCGGGCCAGTTCCCCGTCGCCCGGGCGGACCGCCGGCCGGTCCAGCGGCGTGGCGAGTTCCGCCCGGTCGGCCGGGGAGTCCTGGGCCGCCACGTCGCCGGGCAGGGTCACCACGGACACTCCGCGCCGGCCGACCGCGTGCTGGATCGCGGTCTGCACCACCCGCGGCATCTGCCGGGGCGAGGAGATCAGCTCCGAGTAGTGACTGCACTCCTCGAACAGCCGGTCGGGATGGGTCTCCTGGAAGTAGCCGGTGCCGATCTCGCCGCTCGGTATCTGCGCGGCCAGGGCGAGGACCGGTGCCATCGAGCGGTGCGCGTCGAACAGGCCGTTGATCAGGTGCAGGTTGCCCGGCCCGCACGACCCGGCGCACGCGGCGAGCCTGCCGGTGAGCTGGGCTTCGGCACCGGCGGCGAAGGCCGCGGCCTCCTCGTGCCGGACCTGGATCCACTCCAGGCGGTCGTGCCGTCTGACCGCGTCGACGACGGGGTTCAGGCTGTCGCCGACCACCCCGTACATGCGGCGCACGCCGGCGCGTGCCAGGAGGTCGACATACTGCTCGGCGACGGACTGTCCGGCCATGGTGCTCCTCTGGTGGTCGCTCACGGGGGCCGCGGCCAGGCTAGGAAGGCGCCGGGCGGGCCGGTTGCTCCTGTGTGCACCGTGCGGAGCCCGTCAGCGCACCGCTCACGGCCGGGCGGACCCGGGGTGAGGGCGCGCGGAACGGCGGGCGGCCCGCGTGGCGTGTCCGGCCGCGTGGTCAGCCCGCGGCACCGGACCCGTCCGCAGGCGCGAGGAGTACGGCCGTACGGCTGTTGTGGACGACGGAGTCGGTGACCCGGGGGCTGACGAGCGCCTGGAGCAGGCCGCGGTGATGGGGGCCGAGGACCAGCAGGTCGGCCTGCCGCTCCTCGGCGACGGCGGAGATGGTGGTGGCTATCTGGGTCGTCAGGGCGTTGGCGATGAGGCCCTCGGCCTCGACGCCCGTGTCCCGCAGCGAGGTGACGGCCTCGTCGAGGACGGCCTTGGCCTGCGCGTCGTCCTCCAGGGAGACGATGGTGGCGAGCGTCGCGGTGGACGCGGCGACGTGCAGGACGCCGACCGCGGCCCCGGTCAGCCGGGCCATGTCACCGGCCAGGCGGACGGCGGAGTGGCGGGCGGGACTGGAATCGACGGCGACGAGAATGCTGCGGAACATGGCGTGGGTGTCCTTTACGCGTGGGTGTCGAGGCGCCCGTCGAACGCGGGGCCTCACGGACGCGATCAAGCATCCCCCCGGCCGCCGGGTGCTCCCGCTCCGTTCGGCGTGGATCCGCCCAACCGTGCTCCCGGGGACAACGGTCCGTGCGCTGCGGGACAAGCTCTCCCGGTCACCCGTTCCTAGGTTCGTGACGAGTGAATGACACATCCGCACTGTTTCGGGGGCCGCCCATGGAACAACGTCCCAGCACGGTCAGGTGCGCGGTGACGGCACAGGTCAGCGTGCTGAAGGGATCGTCCCTGCCGCTGCCGGCCGAGCTGCACTACGGGACCGCCGACCCCTACGCCGTACGGCTCTCCCTCGGTTCGTCGACCGGGCCGCCCGTCACCTGGGTGTTCGCCCGGGAGCTGCTCGACGAGGGGATGAGGCGGCCCGTCGGCCCCGGGGCCGTCCTGGTCGTGCCCCGGTACTGCCACCGTCCCCGCTCCGTGCGCGTCGTGCTCAGCGACGACATCGGTGCGGCACTGGTCGAGCTGCCGGCCGCGGAGGTGGCCGCGTTCCTGCGGCAGACCTTCGCCCTGGTGCCCGCCGGCACCGAGAGCGACCACCTGGACCTCGACGGCGCCCTCGCCGAACTCATCGGGAGAAGCGGCTGACGCGGCGCCGACCCGCTGCGCCGCGACGGTCGCCCCCGTCCGCCGCAGGTGGCGGCCCGGACCGGGCCGTCCCACGGGTCACATCCGTCCCGTCTGTCACCGCGCCGCAGGGGTAGACGGCCGTGGTGACTACTCCCTCCGTGAAGACGTCCGGCGGCGCGCCGCAGGGCGCGACCACCTCGCTCAAGAAGGCGCTCACCACGCCTCTGCTCTACTTCTTCATCCTCGGTGACGTGCTGGGCGCGGGCGTCTACGTCCTCGTCGGCCAGATCGCCGCGGAGTCGGGCGGCGCCGTGTGGGTGCCCCTGCTCCTGGCCCTGCTGCTGTCGCTCCTGACGGCCGCCTCGTACGCCGAGCTCGCCACCAAGTACCCGAGGGCGGGCGGCGCCTCCCACTACGCGACCCTCGCGTACGGCCCGTTCACCGGTTTCCTCGCCGGATTCTGCATGCTCGCCGCGGGCATCGTGTCCGTGGCGGCGCTGGCGCGGGGCTTCGCCGGCGACTACCTGACCGCCTTCGTCAGCCTGCCCGTCGTCCTGGTGGCGGCCGTCTTCCTGTGCGCCCTGGCCCTCCTGAACGCCCGGGGCATCAGCGAGTCCACCCGCGCCAACGTGGCGGCGACGGTCGTCGAGGTGGGCGGTCTCCTGCTCATCGTCGGCCTGGGGGCGTGGCTGTTCCTGCGCGGCGACGGCGACCCCGGCAGACTCGTCCGGCTCGGCACCCCCGACACCGGTGCCGCCGCCGGCGTCCTGGGCGGCACGGTGCTCGCGTACTACTCCTTCGTCGGCTTCGAGACCTCCGTCAACGTCGCCGAGGAGACCCGCGACCCGCGCCGCTCGTATCCCCGCGCCCTCTTCGGCGCCCTGGTGACGGCGGGAGCCGTCTACGTCCTCGTCGGCATCGTCGCCTCGGCCGCCGTCCCCACCGGGCGGCTGGCCGGTTCCAGCGGTCCGCTGCTCGAAGTGGTGAAGGCGGCGGGCGGCGTGCCGCCGAAGCTGTTCAGCGCCATCGCCCTCGTCGCCGTCGCCAACGGCGCGCTGCTCACCGGCATCATGAGTTCCCGGCTGGCCTACGGCATGGCGCGCGACGGCCTCCTCCCCCGCTTCCTGACCCGGGTGCTCCCCGGGCGCCGTACGCCGTGGGCCTCGATCGCGGCCACGACCGTCCTGTCCTTCCTGCTGGCGCTCACCGGAGACGTGGCGAGCCTCGCCTCCACCCTCGTGCTGCTGCTCCTCGTGGTGTTCTTCCTCGTCAACACCGCGGTCCTCGTCCAGCGGCGCGACCGCCCGGAGCGGCCCCACTTCCGGGCGTACACCGCCGTCCCCGTCCTGGGCGCGCTCTCCTGCGTGGTGCTCGCGACGCAGGTCGAGGCCGAGGTCTGGACCCGCGGGCTGATCGTCATCGCGGTCGGCGTGGTCCTGGGGGCCGTCACCACGCTGCGGCGCCGCCGGGCCGGGTCCTGAGGGCCGCGGCCGTGGAGCCGCGCACCACCAGTTCCGGCATGAACACGAACTCGCTGTGCGGTGCGGGCGTCCCGCCGATCTCCTCCAGCAGGGTGCGCACCGCGGCCTGGCCCATGGCCGGTACCGGCTTGCGGATCGTCGTCAGGGGCGGGTCGGTGAAGGCGATCAGGGGCGAGTCGTCGAACCCGACGACGGAGAAGTCCCGGGGGACCTCCAGGCCTCGCCGGCGGGCCGCCCGGATCGCGCCGAGCGCCATCATGTCGCTGGCGCAGACCACCGCCGTGCAGTCCCTGTCGATGAGGGCCGTCGCGGCGGCCTGGCCGCCCTCCAGGCTGTAGAGGGAGTGCTGGATCAGCTCGGACTCGATGACGCCCATGGGCAGGTCCAGGTGGGCCTGCATGGCCCGGACGAACCCGTCGGCCTTGCGCTGGACCGGGACGAAGCGCCGGGGGCCCACCGCCAGCCCGATGCGGGTGTGTCCCAGGGACGTCAGGTGGGCCACCGCCAGCGTCATCGCCGCCCGGTCGTCGGGCGAGATGAACGGCGCCTCCACCTTCGAGGAGAAGCCGTCCACCAGGACGAACGGCACCCCTTGGGCGCGCAGGCGACCATACCGCGCCATGTCGGCGGTGGTGTCCGCGTGCAGCCCGGAGACGTAGATGACGCCGGCCACCGCCCGGTCCACCAGCATCTCGGTGAGTTCGTCCTCCGTCGACCCGCCGGGGGTCTGCGTGGCGAGCACCGGGGTGTAGCCCTGCCGGGTCAGCGCCTGCCCGATGACCTGGGCGAGCGCCGGGAAGATGGGGTTGTCCAGCTCCGGGGTGATCAGCCCCACCAGTCCCTCGCTGCGCTGCCTCAACCGTAAGGGGCGCTCGTACCCCAGCACGTCCAGGGCGGCCAGGACGGACTGCCGGGTGTGGGAGGCGACACTCGGCTTCCCGTTGAGGACGCGGCTGACGGTGGCCTCGCTCACCCCCGCCTGGGCCGCGATGTCGGCGAGCCGGATGGTCACCGGCACGGTCTGTACCGGACGCACGTCAGACTGCCCACCAGACGGCGGACTCCGCCGGCAGCGCCGTGGTGCCGGCACCCGGTTCGACGTCGGCGCTCGCCAGCAGCAGCGTGCCGGGCGTGGGCAGGGCGACGGGGGCGGCGGTGAGGTTGACCGTGCAGACGAAGGAGCCGTTCCCGCTGTCCCGGCGGAACGCCAGCACGCCTTCCGGGCTGTCCAGCCAGGTGATCTGGTGGCCCGCGCCCAGCGCCGGGTGCGCGCGGCGGACGGCGAGCGCGCTGCGGTAGAACTCCAGGGTGGAGGCCGGGTCGCCGTGCTGCGCCTCGACGGTCAGGTGGGCCCAGTCCGCGGGCTGGGGCAGCCAGGTCTGCCCGCCCTCGGCGCTGCCGAAGCCGTACGGGGGTGCGACGCCGGACCACGGCAGGGGCACCCGGCAGCCGTCGCGGGTGCCGTCCTGGCCGGTGTTGCGGAAGAACGCGGGGTCCTGCCGCACCTCGTCGGGCAGGTCGACCACCTCGGGCAGGCCGAGTTCCTCGCCCTGGTAGAGGTAGGCCGAGCCCGGCAGGGCCAGCATCAGCAGGGTCGCCGCCCGGGCCCGGCGCAGACCGCGCTCCGGGTCGCCCTCGGCGAGCCGCGTGGAGTGGCGGACCACGTCGTGGTTGGACAGCACCCAGGTCGCCGGCGCGTGCACGGCGTTCACGGCGCGCAGCGAGCGGTCGATGACCTCGCGCAGTTCCGTCGCGTTCCAGGCGGTGCCGAGGAAGTCGAAGTTGAACGCCTGGTGGAGTTCGTCGGGACGCAGGTACAGGGCGCTGCGCTCCACGGTCGGCGTCCAGGCCTCGGCGACGGCGATGCGCTCGCCCGCGTACTCGTCGAGGATGCGGCGCCAGCCGCGGTAGATGTCGTGGACGCCGTCCTGGTCGAAGTAGGGCACGGCCTGCGCGCCCAGCAGCCGGACCTGTCCGGTGTGGCCGACGTCCGGCAGCCCGGCGGCCTTGACCAGGCCGTGCGCCACGTCGACGCGGAAGCCGTCGACGCCCAGGTCCAGCCAGAACCGCAGGATGGAGCGGAACTCGTCGTGGACGGCGGGGTGCTCCCAGTTGAAGTCGGGCTGCTCGGGCGCGAAGAGGTGCAGGTACCACTCGCCCGGGGTGCCGTCCGGTTCGGTGACCCGGGTCCAGGCGGGGCCGCCGAAGATGGACTCCCAGTCGTTGGGCGGCAGTTCGCCGCCGGCACCGTTGCCCGGGCGGAAGTGGAAGCGGTCCCGCAGCGGGGAGCCCGGGCCTTCGCGCAGCGCCTGCTTGAACCACTCGTGCTGGTCGGAGCAGTGGTTGGGCACCAGGTCGACGATGATGCGCAGGCCCAGTGCGTGCGCGTCGCGCACCAGGTCGTCGGCGTCGGCGAGCGTGCCGAACATCGGGTCCACGGCGCGGTAGTCGGCCACGTCGTAGCCGCCGTCCGCCTGCGGGGAGGCGTAGAACGGCGAGAGCCAGACGGCGTCGACGCCGAGTTCCTTCAGGTAGGGCAGGCGGGCGCGGATGCCGGGCAGGTCGCCGGTCCCGTCGCCGTTGCTGTCGGCGAAGCTGCGCGGGTACACCTGGTAGATGACGGCGTCGCGCCACCACTCGCGGTGCCCGGGGGCGGCGGTGGGGGCTTCGCTGGGAACGGTGTCGGTGACGTGCTGGGTCATGGTTTCCCTCCCTTGGGGGGCGGCGGGCAGGACGGCGGCGGCGCCCGCCCGGTCGGCGGGAGCCGGTCGTGCGTGGGCGAGGGCCGGTCAGGACTTCGTGCCGCCGGCCGTCAGCCCGGAGACGAGGCTGCGCTGCACCAGCATGAAGACGAGGGCGGCGGGGAGGGTGATGATGATGGCGGTGGCCGAGGTCCACGCCCAGTCGGGCCGCTGGTCCTGGGCGAAGGTGCGGATGCCGACGGCGAGCGTGTAGTGGTCGGACTGCATGAACTGGGTGGCGTAGGCGACCTCGCCCCAGGCGGTGAGGAAGCTGTAGAAGGCCGTCACCGCCAGGCCCGGCCTGGCCAGCGGCACGATCAGCCGCCAGAAGGTGCCGAGGGGGGTGAGGCCGTCCACCCGGCCCGCCTCGTCTATCTCCTTCGGGATGGTGTCGAAGTAGCCCTTCATCATCCAGGCGCAGAAGGGCACCGCGGTGGTCGCGTAGGCCAGGATCAGTCCGAGGTAGTTGTCGAGCAGGTGCAGTTCGGACATGAGCAGGTACAGCGGCACGATCAGGACGATGCTGGGGAACATCTGGGTGACCAGGAAGGTCCACATCAGCTGCCGGCTGCCCGGGAACCGCATCCGGGACACGGCGTAGCCCGCGGTCGCCGCGAGGAAGACGCCCAGCGCGGTGGTGCCGGCCGCCACGATGACCGTGTTCAGGAACCACTGCATCAGGTCCGAGTGCGCCAGCACGTCGGCGTAGTTGTGCAGGCTGAGGTTCTTCAGCACCTCGCCCGGCTGCTGCCAGGCGTTCTTCGGGCCCAGGGAGATGAACAGGATCCACACCACGGGAAAGGCCGCGATCACGGTGGCGAGGATCAGCGTGCCGTGCAGGACGACGGAGGCCCCCACGCCGCGTTCCTCCCGGCCGCGCACCCTGCGGGTGGGTGCGGGGGCGGGGACGGGACGCGGTGCCGTGTCGCGGGGCGCGGCCGCGGTCTCGGGCGTTGCTGCGGTCATGGCGATAACTCCTTTACGCCTGCTCGGACTTCAGGGTGCTGCGGCGGTAGAAGGTCGAGAAGGCCAGCAGGAGGGCGAGGATGATGATCCCGTAGGTGGCCGCTCCCGCGTAGTCCGAGATCCCGTTGAAGGCCTTGTGGAAGGCGAAGGTGACGAGGATGTCGGTGTCGCCGGTGGTGTTGTTGCCCAGCAGCAGGTAGATGACGTTGAACATGTTGAACGTCCAGATGCAGCCCAGCAGGACCACGGTGTTGGAGACCGGGCGCAGTCCGGGCAGCGTGACGTTGACGAAGCGCTGCCAGGGCGAGGCGCCGTCCATCTCGGCCGCCTCGTAGAGCTCCTTGGGGATCGACTGGAGTCCGCCGAGGAGGGCGACCATGTTGAAGGGGATGCCGATCCAGACGTTGACCATGATGACGGCGATCTTCTGGGCCAGGGGGGTGCCGAGCCAGTTCTGCGCGGGCAGGCCGACCGCCTGGATGATCTCGTTGAAGACGCCGTACTGGGAGTTGAGCATCAGCCGCCAGGCGAAGACGCCGATGAACGACGGGACGGCCCACGGCAGGATCAGCATCGCGCGGTAGAAGCCGCGCAGGCGCATCTTGCGGTTGAGCAGCACCGCGAGCGCCATGCCGAGACCGACCTGGAGGACGACGCAGGACACCGTCCACACGATCGTCCACAGCAGGCGCGGGTAGAAGTCGCCGTCCGCGCCCGACAGGACGTGCCAGTAGTTGTCCAGCCCGACGAAGTCGTAGGTGGCCGGGCGGTGGAAGGCACCGATGGTGGTCGCGACGTTCGACTCGTTGGCGTTGGTCAGCGACTGGTAGAAGCCGTAGCCCAGCGGATACAGCACCAGCAGGGTGATGACGAGGGCGACGGGGGCGACCATGGCCCAGGCGTACCAGTACTTGTCCCAGGAACGCCGGAGCGCCGAGACACGGGGGCGGGTCGGGGATTGGCGGCCGCGTGCCGTTTCGCCGGTCTTTCCGGTGTTCGATGCCATCGTCATACTCATCGGCTCTTTCGCGAACGAGGTCGGGTGGTTCCGCAGCCCCGGGGAGCCCCGGACGGGGCGTTAGCGGGGAATCTGGTCCCCGGGGCTGCGTGTCCTGCGGTGACCGGGGGCGGTGCCCGCCGGGTCAGCCGATGGAATAACCGGGCAGGAGGTTCTTGAACTCGTCGGCGGTGGCGTCGAGGCCGCCCTTGACCGACTCGTCGCCCTGGAGGATCTTCACGTAGTTCTGCGCGAGCGGGGTGAAGAGCGAACCGACCTGCGGGAGGGCCACGCGGGCGCGTGCCGTGTGCTCCAGGATCGGCTTGAAGCCGGCGATCTTGGCGTCCGCGGTGACCTCGCTGGTGTAGGCGGACTTGCGGGTCGGCAGGGTGCCGGTGCCCTCGGCGATGGCGATCTGGCTCTGCGTGGACGTCATGAACTGCGTGAACAGGTAGCTGGCGTCCATGTTGCTCGAACCCTGGTAGACCGCGAGGTTGTGGCCGCCGGTCGGGGCCTGGGCCTTGCCGCCGGCGCCGGCCGGGACGGCCGCGAAGCCGAGGTTGCCCTTGTCGTCCTTGAACGCCGGGCCGGTCAGGTCGTCGCCCACCGACCAGGGTCCCTGGACCAGCATGGCGACCTTCCCGTTCTTGAAGGCGGCCTGCATGTTCTGGTAGGCGTTCGCGTAGTCGACCTTCATCGACGCCTCGTCGTTGATCTTCTTGGCGACGGTGAGGGCCTTGACCGCGGCGTCGTTGTTGATGGTGATCTTCTTGGCCGACGGCTCGGCCAGGTCCGCGCCGTTGCTGTAGAGCAGCGGGAGCAGGAAGTAGGAGTCGGGGTTGAGGTACGTGCCGTAGGCCCCGGTCTTCCGCTTGATGGTCTTGGCGTCGGCGATGAACTCGTCCCAGGTCACGGGCGGCTTGGCGATGCCGGCCTGCTTCAGCAGCTTCTTGTTGTACAGCAGGCCCAGGGTGTCGGTGACCGACGGGACGCCGTAGGTCTTGCCCTGGTACTTGGCGGTGTTCAGCGGGACGGCGTTGTAGTCGGCGGTGTCCTGGAGGGCCGGGGTGCCGTCGAGCGGGGCGATGTAGCCCAGCGAGGCGTACTCCGCCATCAGGCCCACGTCGGTGCGCACGACGTCCGGGGCGCCCTTGCCGCTCTTGGCGGCCGACTTGAACTTCTGCTCGATGTCGGTGAACGGGACGTTCTGGTAATCGACCTTGATCTTGGGGTACTTGGTCTCGAACTTCTTGACCAGCGCCTTGTACGTCGGGGCTTCGGTCGCCGCGTCCGAGGTGTCCCAGTACGTGATCGTCCCGCTGATGTCCTTGGGGTCCTTCGGCTTGCCGGAAGCGTCACCATCCGAGCCGGAACAGGCGGAGGCGGTGAGTGCGACCACGGTGACTGCGGCGGCGATCGAAAGGCCACGTCGCATGTGAACTCCTTGAAGTGGATGCCCGGGTCATCCCTTGAGGGGACCGGGGTGCCGTCTGTCCCAATCGACGGCCGCCGGGCGCGACTTGAACATAACAAGGTTGCAATCCCTTGCGAAAGACATTGCAGGGAGATTTCCCCAAGATCCCGCGACCGTGACAACTTCGCGACCTACGGCGGAGGTTGTGCACCGGGACCACTCGGCGGCCCGTCTGTGCAGGTCAGCCGAGGCTCCAGCGCGCTCTACGGCATCTCCCGCCCCCTCTCGCGGCAGACACCCCTCCCTCCACCGGACCCGGACCCGAAGCGCCGGACCGCCACCGCCCGTATCGGCATTCGCATGATCTGACGTGTCGTCAGCTTTAGTAGTGAAGATTCTTGCTGGGGCTTTCAAGACCCTTGCTGTAACCGTCCCGGCGTGGATACGGTCGCGCCGGCGTCCCGGCGCCGAAGCCGCTCGCCGGCGCGCCGCCGGGCCCGCTCAAGCCATCCCTCGACGCGAGGAGTCGACACTCGTGACAGCCAACCGGCCGGCCCCAGTGCGGGGCGGCCTCCTCCGGTCCGTGCGCAGGAGAGGCATACGGCGGCGGGCGGCGGCGGTCACCGCCGTCCTGCTCGCCACCGCCGCCCTCCAGTCGCTCGCCGCGCCCGTCCGCGCGGCCGCCGATGCTCCCGGCGCGGCGGACACCGCCGCCGTGGACCTGACCACCTCCAAGGCGATCTGGATAGACCGGGACACCGTCGCCTGGAACGGCGTCGACGGCGCCGCCTCCACCCAGCTGCTGGCCTCCGAAGACGGTTCCCTCACCGTCCGGGACGGGACCCTGAGCGGCGACGACGAGCGCTGGATCAGGCTGGGGAGGACCGCGCTCACGGACGCCCAGAAGGCCAGGTTCCCGCACCTGGAGGACTACACCGCCTGGTCGGTGGACCCGCGGGACCGGGACCGGGTGCGCGCCGCGCTCCGGGGCCAGCTCGTGGCCGCGCAGCGGGCGGCGGACGGAACGGTGCTGGCCGCGACCGGGGTGCAGACCGCCGGTGTGCTCGACGACCTCTACCGTGGCGCGGCCAAGGCGGAGCTGGGCCCGGTCTTCCACCACGGCCGGCCCGCCCTGAACGTGTGGGCGCCGACCGCGCAGAGCGTCTCACTGGAGCTGGACGGCTCCACCGTGGCCATGCGCCGCGACGACGCCACCGGTGTCTGGTCCGTGACGGGCCCGGCGTCCTGGACGGGCAAGTCCTACCGGTACGTGGTGAAGGTGTGGGCGCCGAGCGTGCGCGAGGTCGTCACCAACAAGGTCACCGACCCCTACTCCGTCGCCCTCACCGCGGACTCCGGGCGCAGTCTGGTCGTGGACCTGGACGATCCGTCCCTGGCGCCTGCCGGGTGGGCGGGGCTGCGCAAGCCCCGGGCCGTCGCGCTCAGGGACGCGCAGATCCAGGAGCTGCACGTGCGGGACTTCTCGGTGGAGGACCGCACCTCCCGGCATCCGGGCACCTATCTGGCGTTCACCGACAAGGACAGTGACGGCTCCCGGCACCTGCGGCGACTGGCGCGGGCGGGCACGTCGTACGTGCATCTGCTGCCCGTCTTCGACATCGCCGGGATCCCCGAGCGCGCGGCGGACCAGGCGGTCCCGGCGTGTGCTCTGCCGTCCTACCCGGCCGACTCCGGCCGGCAGCAGGAGTGCGTGGCGAAGACCGCCGCGCAGGACGCCTACAACTGGGGTTACGAGCCGTACCACTTCACCGTGCCCGAGGGCTCCTACGCCACCGACCCGGACGGCACCGCCCGCACGGTGGAGTTCCGGCGGATGGTGCAGGCTCTCAACCAGGACGGTCTGCGGGTCGTCATGGACGTCGTCTACAACCACACCGCCGCCGCGGGCCAGGCCGGCACCAGCGTCCTGGACCGGATCGTGCCCGGCTACTACCAACGCCTGCTGGCCGACGGCTCGGTCGCCAACAGCACCTGCTGCGCCAACACCGCGACCGAGAACACGATGATGGGCAAACTGGTCGTGGACTCCGTCGTCACCTGGGCGCGGCAGTACAAGGTCGACGGATTCCGCTTCGACCTCATGGGCCACCAGCCCAAGGCCAACCTCCTCGCCGTCCGCCAAGCCCTGGACGCCCTCACTCCCGCGAAGGACGACGTGGACGGCAAGAAGATCATCCTGTACGGGGAGGGCTGGAATTTCGGCGAGGTCGCCGACAACGCCCGCTTCACCCAGGCCACGCAGGCGAACATGGCCGGCACCGGCATCGCCACCTTCTCCGACCGCGCCCGCGACGCCGTGCGCGGCGGCAGCCCCTTCGACGCCGATCCCCGCGTCCAGGGCTTCGGCTCCGGCCTCTACACCGACCCCAACACCTCCCCCGCCAACGGCACGACGGAGGAACAGAAGGCCCGGCTCCTGCACTACCAGGACCTCGTCAAGGTCGGCCTGACCGGCAGTCTGAAGGACTTCACCTTCACCGACACCAGCGGCGAACGGGTCAGCGGCGCCGGCGTCGACTACAACGGCGCGCCCGCCGGTTACGCCGACGCGCCCGGTGACGCCCTCGCCTACGCCGACGCCCACGACAACGAGTCCCTCTTCGACGCCCTGGCCTACAAGCTGCCCGCCGGCACCTCCCCCGCCGACCGGGCCCGGATGCAGGTCCTCGCCATGGCCACGGCCACCCTCTCCCAAGGTCCGGCGCTCTCCCAGGCGGGCACCGACCTGCTGCGCTCGAAGTCCCTGGACCGCAACTCCTTCGACAGCGGCGACTGGTTCAACGCCATCCACTGGAACTGCGCCGACGGCAACGGCTTCGGACGCGGACTGCCCCCCGCGGCCGACAACCAGTCCAAGTGGCAGTACGCCAAGGCGCTGCTGACCACCGTCAGGGCCGGCTGTCCCCAGATCACCGCCGCCTCCGCCGCCTACCGCGACCTGCTGCGCATCCGCACCACCGAGGACACGTTCTCCCTCCGCACCGCCGCCCAGGTGCAGGACCGCCTGTCCTTCCCGCTGTCCGGCACCCACGAGACCCCGGGCGTCGTCACCATGGCCCTCGGCGATCTGGTCGTCGTCTTCAACGCCACCCCGCAGCGGCAGCGGCAGCGGATCGGCCGGCTCGCCGGGACCTCGTACCACCTGCACCCGGTGCAGGCCGCCGGTGCGGACCCGGTGGTGAAGACCTCCCACTACGAGCGGCGGACCGGCACCTTCACGGTGCCGGCCCGTACGGTCGCGGTGTTCCGCTCCTGAACCCGCCCCCCCTCCTCACGGGACCGAGAGGTCTCCGGCCGGCGGGTGTCTCCCAGCGGTACGGGAGGCACCCGCCGGCCGGCGTGTGAGGGGAGCGGTGTCAGGAGACGGCGACCGAGGTGGCGGCCAGCAGCGCGCCGTTGGCGGCCCGTTGCGTGGCGATGAGCTGGGCGCGCAGTGCGGCCGGGACGCGGTCGCGGTCGCGGGCGTCGACCCGGAAGGCCGGGGCGTCCGCCAGCTCCGGGTGTGCCTTCTTCTGCGCGTCGGTCAGTGCGGCCGGGACCAGACGCAGCCAGTGGCCCTCGTCGGACAGCGCGCCGTCCTTAACGGTGATGCCTCCGTGCGGGGAGTACACCAGTTGCTGGCTGGTGGAGTCCGTGACCTTCACCGGCCACACCACCGTGTCCGCGTCGATCCAGCGGGCCTTCGCCGCGCCGAGGTCCAGGTCGGGGGCCGCGCCCACGGTCGGCAGCAGGTAGTCGTCGTCACCGCCGACCAGCCAGACCTCCTTGCCGTAGGTGCCGAAGTCCAGCGACCGGTCGGCGCTGATGTCCTTCTGGTCGCCCTTGTGGACGATGTAGCTGAGCGAGGTCGCGCCCTGGGCGAGAGGAACCTCGAAGGTCACGCCGAAGGAGTCCCGGCCGGCCGGTGTGAGCGGGGTCGTCCAGTCGGTGGGCCGGGCGGCACCGGTCCAGGTGTGCAGGCCCCAGCCGTCGTAGTCGCCGTCGGCCCGGTGGTAGTGGATCACGGCCTTGCCGGGGTCGAGGGGCGGGTAGGCGCCCGCCGGTGCCGTGTCCGAGGCGGTGTCCTCGCCCTGCCGGAGCCAGACCTCGCCCGTCCGGTCCAGGTCGATGGTGCGCTGGGGGCCGTCCGCGGTGCCGTTCCCGGTGACCGTGTACGTCAGGCTCTTCACGCCGTCCTGGGGCCTGACCCAGGCGAAGGCGCCGTAGGCGTCGCGTCCGGTGAACGCGGCCGACTGCCCGGCGGCGTCCAGCGTCCAGCCGGTGTAGTCGCCGTCCGGGCGCAGGTAGTGCACGACGGCGTAGTCGCGGTGCACGGCGCTCGGCGGCTGCGGCGCCGGCGGCCGGCCCGCCGTGGTCGTGGCGAGGTCACCGTCGGTGCGGCCCGCCAGGTCGACGGCCACGGCCTTGTACGCCAGCGGGGTGCCCTCGCGCACCGTGCCGGGCAGGTGCTGGGTGACCTTGTAGGGGGCGTGGTCGGCGGTGCCGAGCGTGTGCCAGGCGCCGTTGCCGGTCCGGGCGGCGAAGACGACCCGGTTCAGGCCGCCGCCGCTCACGTCGGCGCTGACGTCGACGTCGCCGGTCGCGCCCGGTGCCGGGGCGTGCAGCGTGAGGGAGGGCGGGGTGGCCGGGGTGGCGAGCGGCTTCGCCGCCTTCAGGACCACGGCCGACAGCGCGGGGACGGTGACGGTCACCCGGGTGTCGGCGCCGCTGGTCACCGTGGCGGTGGTGCCGTACAGGCCCCGGTAGGCCAGCCCGGCCGACCCGGTGGGCACCCGCACGGTCTTGGCCTCGGCGGCGTTGTTGAAGGCGATCAGGTAGTCGGCGCGGCGGCGCACGTCCGTCCGTGAGAACGCGTACACGGAGCCCTCGGCGTAGCGCTCGGTCTGGACGCCGTCGCGCAGGGCGGGGTGCTGCCGGGTGAGCCGGGAGAGCGTGGCTATCGCGCGGTACAGCGGGTGGGAGGTGTCGTACGCGTCGGAGGCGGCCGTCCGGTCGGTGCCGATCTCGTCGTCGTCCAGGTAGTCCGGCACCTTCGAGGCGAACATCGTCTGCCGGGCGTCCTTGTCGCCGCCGGCGCCGGTGAAGCCCTGCTCGTCACCGGCGTAGACGACCGGGTTGCCCCGGGAGAGGAACATCAGCTCGTGGGCGAAGCGGTCCCGGCGCAGCAGACCGGCGTCGCCCGCGCCGGGGTTGTCCTTCAGCAGGAACCCGCCGATGCGGCCCATGTCGTGGTTGCCGAGGAAGGTCACCTGTTCGTAGGCGTTCGCCTTGTCGGTGGTGTAGCGGTAGTCCTGCGCGAAGACGTCGGCGAGCCGGTCGGCGCCGCGGCCCTGGGAGGCGTATTGCCGGATCGCGTCCTGGAGCGGGAAGTCCAGGGTCGCGTCGAGGCGGCCCCGGCGGACGTACGGCGAGGTGACGGACGGGTCGGAGGAGAGTGTCTCGCCGAAGATGAAGAAGTTCTCGCGGCCCTTCTTCGCGGCGTAGGCGTCGAGGGCCGTCGCCCACCGCGTCCAGAAGGGCAGGTCGACGTTGCGGACGGTGTCGACGCGGAAGCCGTCGACACGGAAGTCCCGGACCCACTTCTCGTAGATCTCCTCCATGCCGTGCACGACTTCGGGGCGCTCGGTCCACAGGTCGTCCAGGCCGGTGTGGTCGCCGTAGAGGCCGCTCTCGCCGACGAAGGTGGAGTCACCGCGGTTGTGGTACATCGTCGGGTCGTTCAGCCACGCGGGGGCCTTGGCGTTGCGTTCGGCCGGGCTGGTCACCGGGGTGTAGGGCAGGCCGCGTGCGTCGATCCTGCGCATGCCTGCGGCGTCGTCGAAGGGGCGGCCTTCGGTGTCCAGGTAGGGGTAGGCGCCCTTGCTGCGGTACGCGGTCGTCTTCTCGGCGTTCGTGAGGGTGTCGGCGGTGTGGTTGGTGATGACGTCGAAGAAGACCTTCATGCCCTTGGCGTGGGCCTTGCGGATGAGTTCCGCGAGGTCGGCGTCGGTGCCGAAGTGGGGGTCGACGTGGGTGAAGTCGGTGATCCAGTAGCCGTGGTAGCCGGCGCTCTCGCCGTTGCCCTGCACCGGCTTGTTCTTGAAGATCGGGGCCAGCCAGACCGCGGTGGTGCCGAGTCCCTTGATGTAGTCCAGCTTGTTGATCAGGCCCTTGAGGTCCCCGCCCTGGTAGAACCCCTTGTCGGTGGGGTCGTACCCGGTGCTGGTGCGGTCCCCGGGCAGGCCGCCCCGGTCGTTGGCGGCGGAGCCGTTGGCGAAGCGGTCCGGCAGGAGGAAGTAGAACTGCTCCCGGGTCAGGTCGTGCCGTGCCGCCACCGCGGCGAGCCGGCGGTCCGACGGCGGCGCGGAGTGCCGGGCGGTCGCGCTCGCCGGCTGGGCGGCGTGCAGGGCCGTGGCGAGGAGGGCGGCGGCGACGGCCGCGGTGGCGGCGCGGGGCGCGGCGGCCGGGCGGCCGCGGCGCGGGAGGCGGGCCGGTCGTCCGCCGGGGTTGCCTCTGCCGGTGGGTGAAGGGGTCACGGTGCGGCTCGTTCCTTTCGGTCGGTGCGGGTGCGGTTCAAGGCTGGACGGGGTGCACGGCGGTGGCGCCGAGCAGGGCCCCGTCCGCCCCGCGCTGGGTGGCGATCACCTGGCGGCTCGTCCGGGCCTCGGCGATGCGGTCGCGGTCGCGCGGGTCGACGGTGAAGACCTGGTGGTGGGCGAACTCCGGGTGGGCGGCCCGCTGGTCCCCGGTCAGCTCGGAGGGGTTCAGGCGCAGCCAGCGGCCCTCGTCGGACAAGGCGCCGTCCCGGAGGGTGATGCCGCCGTCCGGCGCGTACACGAGCTGCTGGCTGGCGACTCCGGTCCCGGTGCCCGGCCAGACGACGGTGGTGTCGTCGAGCCAGGTCGCGGCCGAGGTCCCCAGGTCCAGGCCGAACGCGCCGCCGAGGGACGGGGCGAGGTAGGCGGGATCGCCGGCCACGCGCCACACCTCGTGCCCGTAGAGGGAGAAGTCCAGGGTCTCGTCGGTGGGGACGTCCTTGTCCTCCTTCTTGTGCAGGAGGTAGCTGAGCGAGTCGGTGTGGCCGGTCAGCGGGACTTCGAAGACGAGACCGAAGGAGTCCCGGCGCACCGGGCGCACGGGGTCGTTCCACTCCGGCGGGTTCGCCGCTCCGGTCCAGGCGTGCAGTCCCCAGCCGTCGTAGTCGCCGTCGGGGCGGTGGTAGTGGATGACCGCCTTCGCCGGGTCCTGCGCGGGGTAGTCGGCCGCCGGTCGGGTCCGCGTCACGGTGTCGCTGTGCTGCTCCGTCCACACCTCGGGCGCGGCGGCGAAGTCGAGGGTGCGTGCGGGGCCGTCGGGGGTGCCGTCCTTCTCGACGGTGAAGGGCACGTCGGTGCTGCCCGGGGGCGGGCTGAACCACGCGAAGGCTCCGTAGGCGTCCCGGCCGGTGAACTCTGCGGTGCCGCCGTCCGCCGTCCGCAGCCGCAGGCCGTCGTAGTCGCCGTCGGGGCGCCGGTAGTGGACGACGGCCCGGTGGCGTGCCGCGGTCGGTTTCCCGGCCGCCGGCGCGTGGCCGGCGACGGTGGCGGCGAGGTCGCCCGCGGTCCGGCCGGCGCTGTCGACGGCGACCGCCTTGTACCGCAGGGGCGTGCCGGCCGGGATGTCCCCGGTGATGGTCTGGGTGACCCGGTAGGGGGCGTGGTCGGCGGTGCCGAGGGGCTTCCAGGGGCCGTCGCCCGCCTGTGCGGCGAAGACGACCCGCTCGGGTCCGCCGCCGCTGACGTCGGCGGAGATCTCCACGGTCCCGTAGGCGCCCGCGGCCGGCGGGCGGAGGGTGAGGGAGGGCGCGGCCGCCGGCGGGGCGGGCGGACGGGCCGCCTCGTACACCACCGCGGACAGGGCCGGGACGGTGAGGGTGAGCGCGCCGGTGGTGTCGCTCCGGGGGTGGCCCGTGGTGCCGTACAGCGCCCTGAAGCCCGTGCGCGGCGAGCCGGTGGGCACGGTGACCGTCCGGTCCGCGGTGGCGTTGTTGAAGGCGACCAGGTAGTCCCGGCCCCGTCGGACGTCGGTGCGGGAGAAGGCGTACACGGAGCCCTGCGAGAGGCGTTCGGTCTGTACGCCGTCGCGCAGCGCGGGGTGGTGCCGGGTCAGCGCGGACAGGCGCGCGATCGCCCGGTAGAGGGGGTGGGCGGTGTCGTAGGCGTCGGAGGCCGCCGTCCGGGCGGTGCCGATCTCGTCGTCGTCCAGGTAGTCGGGGACGTGGGAGGCGAACAGGGTCTGGCGGGCGTCGACGTCGCCGCCGGCGCCGGTGAATCCCTGCTCGTCGCCCGAGTAGACCACCGGGTTGCCGCGCGAGAGGAACATCAGCTCGTGGGCCAGGCGGTCGCGGCGCAGCAGTTCGGCGTCGTCCGCGCCGGGGTTGTCCTGGGCGAGGAAGGTGCCGATGCGGCCCATGTCGTGGCTGCCGAGGAAGGTGACCTCGCTGTAGGCGTTGGTCTTGTCGGTGCTGTAGCGGTAGTCCTGGGCGAAGACGTGGGCGAGGTCGTCGGCGGGACCGCCGCGGGAGGCGAAGTTGCGGGCGGCGGCCTGGAAGGGGAAGTCGAGGGTCGAGTCGAGCCGGCCCTGGGTGACGTAGGGGGCGGTGACGGCCGCGTCGGCCGAGAACGCCTCGGCGAAGAGGAAGAAGTCCCGGTGTCCGTGGCGGGCCGCGTACCGGTCGAGCGCGGTGGCCCACTGGGTCCAGAAGGGCATGTCGACGTTCTTGGCGGTGTCGACGCGGAAACCGTCCACGCCGAAGTCGTCGACCCACTTCTCGTAGATCTCCTCCATGCCGTGCACGACCTCGGGCCGCTCGGTCCACAGGTCGTCCATGCCCATGAAGTCGCCGTCCAGGGCGCTCTCCCCGGCGAAGGTGGAGTTGCCCCGGTTGTGGTACATGGCCGGGTCGTTGAGCCACTCGGGTACCTTGCGGTCCCGCGGGTCGGCGGAGACGCGCGGGGTGTAGGGGGCGCCGTCCGCGTCCACGGGGCGCATGCCGGCGCTGTCGTCGAACGGGCGGCCCTCGGTGTCGAGGTAGGGGTAGGCGCCCTTGCCGCGGTAGCCGTAGCGCGCCTCGGCGTAGTCGACGGTGTCCGCGGTGTGGTTGGTGATGACGTCGAAGAAGACCTTCATCCCCTTGGCGTGCGCCTTGCCGATCAGCTCCGACAGGTCGGCGTCGGTGCCGAAGTGGGGGTCGACGCGGGTGAAGTCGGTGATGGCGTAGCCGTGGTAGTTCGCGGTGGCCCTGCCGTCGCGGACCGTCACGGGTTTGTTCCGGAACACGGGGGCGAGCCAGATGGCCGTGGTGCCGAGACCCTTGATGTAGTCGAGGTGGTCGATGACGCCCCGGAGGTCGCCGCCCTGGAAGAAGTCCTTGTCGGTGGGGTCGTACCCGGTGCTGGTGCGGTCGCCGGTCAGGCCGCCCCGGTCGTTGGCGGCGGAGCCGTCGGCGAAGCGGTCGGGCAGCAGCAGGTAGAACTGCTCCCGGCTCGCGGCCGGCCGGTCGGGTTGCCCGGCGAGCCAGGCGTCCGACGGCGGCGGGGGCGGCCCCGCCACGGCCGACGCCCGGGGCGTCAGCGGTGGCAGGGCCGCCGTCAGCAGGGCGACGGCCAGGGTGGTTGCGTAGTGTCGGGGTCTGCCGGCCACGGGAGCCTCTCCTTGAGAGCTGGGTGACGGGCAAGGACGGGACCCCGCCGGACGGGCGGGGCCGCGGGCCGCCCGGCACCGGGGAAGGGGCCGGGCGGTCCGCCGGGGCGGTCGCGGTGTGCCGTGGGCGGACGCCGTCGCCGTCGGGTACGGCGGTCAGTCGCGCCAGGTGTCGTTCAGCGCGACCAGGCCGGCGGAGCCGACCGTGGCGGTGCGGTTGGCGCCGCTTTCCCAGGTCACGTTGCCGCTGCCGTCCTTGCGGAGGTACTTGTACTCGAACGACGTGCCCGCGGGCAGCGAGACGTCGAGCTTCCAGACGGGGTAGTTCGCGGGGTCCAGCTTCAGGGCGCCGGCGGGGTTCCAGTTGCCGAGAGCGGAGTTGTTGCCGACCACGTAGATGTTCTGGCCCATCTGGGTGGTGGCGTTGACGCGGAACGACGCTCCGGTGGCGGTGTTACCGCTGTCGCCGGAGCCGCTGCCCGAGCCGCCGCCGCAGGTCTTGGCGCCGACGTGCAGGGCGAGGGCCGTGTTGGCGCCGAGGGTGGCGGTGAACTGTCCGGAGGAGTTGACGGTGACGCCCTTGCCGCTCTGCACGTCGCAGTAGTCACCGGCGGGCAGGGAGGTCTGGAAGGTGCGGGTCAGGGCGGAGCCTTCGTGGTTGATGGCGACGTACGCCTTGTCGCCGCGGCCGAAGGCGATCTGGTTGTTGCCGTTGTCCCACCAGTCGGTCACCGCGCTCCCGGCGGCCGTGTTGCGGAACTTGACCATGCCCGCTATCTCGCGCCAGGCGTGCTGGCACTTCCAGCCGTCGCTGTAACAGGCTTTCACCTGGCCGTTGTTCGGGCCGCCGGCGGACGTGTCGCTGAACTCGTAGCCGGAGTGGACGTCGGGTGAGCCGTAGGGCCAGGCCAGCATGAAGACGTGCGCGAGGCTGTAGTTGGCGCCGTCCTTGTAGGTCAGGGTGCCGCCGTTGCGCTCGGTGTCGTGGTTGGTGACGAAGACGGACGCCTTGTCGGACCGGACGTAGCCCCAGGCCTCGCCGAAGTTCTTCAGCTCCGCCAGCTTCTCGTTGTTGAAGACCCGCTTGAGGTCGTAGGCGTAGCGGAACTCCTGGACGTCACCGGTGTTGTAGAACTCGGGCGGCTGCACGGCCTCGCCGGAGGCCCCGATGGTCTCCTGCTTCCAGTAGACGCCGGGGTTGGTGAGCCGGGACTTGATGTTGGCGAGGTCCTCCTCGGCTATGTGCTTGGCTCCGTCGATCCTGAAGCCGTCGACGCCGAGGGAGAGCAGGTCGTTCAGGTAGCCGGCGATGGTCTTGCGGACGTACTCCTCGCCGGTGTCGAGGTCCGGCAGCCCTCCCATCTCGCAGTGCTGCACGCTCCAGCGGTCGCTGTAGTCGGTGATGCTGGTCTTGCAGTCGTCCATGTCGGCGGACGAGTAGGTGCCGGGGTAGTCGTACTTGCTGAACGACGACCCGGCGGTGCCGGTGCCGGAGGCGTTGGCCATGTGGTTGATGACGGTGTCGGCGACCACCTTGACGCCCGCGGCGTGACAGGTGTCCACCATGCTCTTGAAGTCGGTGCGGTCGCCCAGCTTGGTGCCGATCTTGTAGCTGACCGGCTGGTAGGACGTCCACCAGGAGCTGCCCTGGATGTGCTCGTTGGGCGGGGAGACCTGGACGTATCCGTACCCGTCCGGGCCCAGTTCGTCCGTGCACGCCTTCGCGACGGACTGGAAGTTCCACTCGAACATCACCGCGGTGACGTCCTTGCCGCCGGGCGCACTGGCCTGCGCCGGCGTCGGTGCCGTGACGGCCACAGCGGCTCCCGCCAGAAGGGCGAGTGCAGCGGCCACGGGCTTCTTGGCCATGGTGTCTCCAGTTTGGGGAGTGGGGTGATACCGGAGGACAGCCTCGGTTGACAACGCGCCGTGCCAGGGGAAGGCCGTTCGTTGGTTCTTGCTGCAAGAAATTGCGATCGAGACCGTACGGCGCCGCTTACCGCAGGTCAACCCCTGGGGACGAATGACCAGTTGATCAGGCAATAGTTAAAGCCCGTGTGCGTAATCCCTTTCGCAAGAGTTTCAGCGGTGTTACCTTCGACGGACTCCGGCCCCCGGCCGCGGGGTGCACCACCCGTGCCCCCGACGCGCCCGGCCGTCCGGGCCGGAGCCCCTGACCACCGTGGACCGGACCTCGCGCCCCGACGGGGCGGAAGGGGCGTCGGATGGCACACTCCCCGGCGGACCGGCACGGACGTCCCGGCCGCTGCCCGCCCCTGTTCAGACCGCCACGAGCAGCGGCTCCCACCACGACCGGTGGGTCCGGTACCAGTCCACCGTCGCGGCCAGCGCCGAGGCGAAGTCGGTCCGCGGCCGGTAGCCCAGCTCCGCGGTGATCTTGCCGTGGTCCACCGCGTACCGGCGGTCGTGGCCCTTGCGGTCCGCGACGTGCGTGATGCGGCCGGGGCCGGCACCGCACCGGTCGAGCAGCTGCCGCGCCAGCTCCAGGTTGGTCAGCGAGGTGCCGCCGCCGATGTTGTACGTCTGGCCCGGCCGCCCGCCCGTGCGCACCAGCTCCACCGCCCGGACGTGGTCGTCCACGTGCAGCCAGTCGCGCACCTGCCGGCCGTCGCCGTACAGCGGCACGCTCCCGCCGGTCAGGAGCGTGGCCACGAAACGCGGGATCGCCTTCTCCGGATGCTGGAAGGGGCCGAAGTTGTTGGAGCAGCGGGTCACCCGGACGTCCAGGCCGTGGGTGTGATGGTGGGCGAGCGCGACGAGATCCGCGGCCGCCTTGGACGCGGCGTACGGCGAACTGGGCCGCAGCAGGTCCTCCTCCCGCGCGGCACCCTCGGGTATCGAGCCGTAGACCTCGTCGGTGGAGATCTGGACGAAGGTCCGCACGCCGTGCCGCAGCGCCGCGTCCAGCAGCGTCTGCGTGCCCACCACGTTGGTCCGGGTGAAGCCGGAGCCGTCCTCGATGGAGCGGTCCACGTGCGACTCGGCCGCGAAGTGGACGATCTCGTCGTGCCCGGCGGCCAGCCGCCGCACGGTCGCGGTGTCGCAGACGTCGCCCTGCACGAAGGCCAGGCCGGGATGGCCGCGCACCGCGTCCAGGCGGGCCAGGCTGCCCGCGTAGGTCAGCTTGTCCAGCACGGTGACCGTGACGCCGGGCGGCCCGTCCGGGCCGAGCAGCGCCCGGACGTAGGCGGACCCGATGAAACCGGCTCCGCCGGTGACGAGGATGCGGGAAGTCATGACGTGAGCTGCACCTTGCTGTGGTCGCCGAGGACGAGACGGTGGGCTTGCGGAGGCCGGGGCGCCGCCGCCACGACCGCTTCCCGGCCGATGAGCGACTGTTCGATGCAGGGAGCGCCCTCCACGCGCGCGCCCCGCAGGAGGACCGAGAAGGAGATCGCGCTGTCCTCGATCCGGCAGTCCTCGCCGATGGCGGTGTACGGCCCGACGCTGGAGTTGCTGATGACTGCCCCGGGTCCGATCACCGCCGGCCCGACGATCCGCGAGCCCTTGACCACCGCGCCCTCGGCGATGCTGACCCGGCCCACCAGGACGCTGTGCGCGTCGACCTTGCCGTCGACGCGTCCCTCCAGCCGGTCCAGGACGTGCCGGTTGGCCTCCAGCAGGTCGTCCACGCTGCCGGTGTCGCGCCACGGCATGGTGGTGGTCTCCGCGCGGACGCCGAGGCCGCGGTCGATCAGCCACTGGACCGCGTGGGTGAGTTCCAGTTCACCGCGGCCGGAGGGGGCGATCGCGCGCACCGCCTCGTGCACCGCGGGGGTGAAGGCGTAGACCCCGATCATGGCGAGGTCGCTGCGCGGCTGTTCCGGTTTCTCCTCCAGCCGCCGCACCAGTCCGTCGCCGTCGACCTCCGCGACGCCGAAGGCGGTGGGGTCGGGGACCGCGGTGAGCAGCAGCCGGGCGGCGTCCCGGCCCGCCCGGGAGCGCCGGACGAACTCGGTGACCCCGCCTTCCAGGTAGTTGTCGCCGAGGTACAGCAGGAAGTCGTCGTCCTGGAGGAAGTCCCGGGCGATCAGCACCGCGTGCGCGAGACCGAGCGGTTCGGGCTGGTGCAGATAGGTGACGCGCAGGCCGAAGGCGGAGCCGTCCCCCACGGCACGGCGGATGTCGTCGGCGTGGCCGCCGACCACCACTCCCACGTCCACGATGCCGGCGTCGGCGATCGCCCGCAGGGCGTAGTGCACCACCGGCTGGTTGGCGATGGGGAGGAGCTGCTTGGCGCGGGTGTGGGTGAAGGGCCGCAGTCTGCTGCCCGTGCCGCCGGCCAGGACCAGGGCCTTCACGTCGGCCACCGGAGTCGCGGAGGGGGCTGGGTCTGTGGTCTCACGGATCTCTCCTCGAACGGAAGTCGCGGTGTCACCGGTGGAGCTGGTCCTGACTCAAGCAGAGGACACCGACCCCACGCAAGAGACAACTGAAACTTTCAGCAATCTCTTGCAAGGAGCTGCGCTTCGGTGTTTGACTCACTCCCGGCACCGCTCAAAGGCGGTGCCCCGCACAGCAGTTCGCACCAGAGGTGGGGAGCAGCAGTGACAGGACGGCACCAGCGGGAACGGCTGGAGCGCGAGGCCGGACATCTGGCACCGGGCGCCTCCGAGGAGGCGGCCGTGGGACGCCGGGTGTTCGCCGAGGGACGGGGGCCGGTCCTCACCGATCTCGACGGCAACCAGTACCTGGACTTCGCCGCGGGCACCCTGACGCAGTCCCTCGGACACGGCCATCCCGAAGTCGTCGAGGCCCTCACCGCGCAGGCCCGGCGGCTGTGGAACGTGCACGACTCGGCGACGCCCGACCGGGCCGGCCTGCTGGAGCTGCTGGCCCGGCTGCTGCCCGAACAGCTCGACACCTACGCCCTGTTCTCCACCGGCGCGGAGGTCGTCGAGGCCGCGTTGCGCGTGGTGCAGGCGACCGCCGCACCGGGCCGCAACCGGATCGGGGCGCTGCGCGGCGGGTTCCACGGCAAGACGATGGGTGCGCGGATGCTCGTGCACTGGGACATCGGCCACCAGGCCTTCGCCGGCAACTCCGTCCTCGGCTACGCGCCCTACTGCTACCGCTGCCCGCTGGAACTCACCTACCCGTCCTGCGGGGTGCGGTGCGCCTCGCTGGTGCGCAAGCACATCGCCGACAAGCCCAACGTCTCGGCGCTGGTCTTCGAGCCGGTCCTCGGCGCCGCCGGGGTCATCGTCCCGCCCCCGGGCTACTGGGAGCAGATCGCCGACGCCTGCCAGGCAGGCGGGGTGCTGCTCGTCGCCGACGAGGTACTCACCGGCGGCGGCCGGACGGGCACCTTCCTGGCGAGCGAACAGTTCGGCGTGGAACCGGACCTGGCCGCCTTGTCCAAGGGCCTGGCCAGCGGGTTCCCCTTCGCCGTCCTGGCGGGACGGGCGGACCTGCTGCACCATCCGGCGGCCTCCGGGGCGGGTGCCTACGCGTCGACGTACGCGGGCAACCCGCTCGGCATCGCGGCCGCCCGCGCCACCCTGGAAGTCATCGAGCGCGACCGGCTGCTGGAGCGCGTGCGCGTCCTCGGGGACGTGCTGCACGAGCGGCTGACCGCGCTGGGGGCCCGCTTCGAGAACCTCGGCGAGGTGCGCGGCCTGGGGCTGCTGTACGGGCTGGAGTTCGTCACCGACCGGCACAGCCGCACCCCGGCGCCGCACCTGGCCCGGGCCGTGTACACCACCGCCCTCGACCTGGGTCTGCGCGTGGCCCTCGGCGGGCACATCCTGCGCCTGGCACCGCCGTTCACCATCGACGAGCCCCTCCTGGAGGAGGGCGTCG
Organism: Streptomyces sp. NPDC017095; assembly: GCF_044332325.1. Classification (NCBI taxonomy): domain Bacteria; kingdom Bacillati; phylum Actinomycetota; class Actinomycetes; order Kitasatosporales; family Streptomycetaceae; genus Streptomyces; species Streptomyces sp. NPDC017095. Next base: position 59,390 of record NZ_JBIROU010000012.1, on the reverse strand, counting down.
GGCTGCTCGAAGAGGCTCTGGAGCGGGTGCTGTCGTGATCGTCGCCGAGAACCTCGTCAAGGAGTTCCGGCTCGCCGAGCGCAAGCCGGGCCTGGCGGGCAGTCTGTCCACCCTGTTCACCAGGCGGCACCGGATCGTCCGCGCGGTCGACGGCGTGTCCTTCACGATCCCGGCCGGCTCGAAGACGGCGTACATCGGCGCCAACGGGGCCGGCAAGTCCACCACGATCAAGATGCTGACCGGCATCATGACGCCCACCAGCGGGCGCTGCGTGGTGCGCGGCATCGAGCCCTACCGGCACCGGCAGGCCAACGCCCGCGGCATCGGGGTCGTCTTCGGCCAGCGCAGCCAGCTGTGGTGGGACCTGTCCGTGCCGGACTCGTTCCGCATCCTGCGGCGTATCTACGACATCCCCGACCCGGTGTACCGCCGCAATCTCGCCCTGTACCGGGAGCTGCTCGACATCGACGCCCTCGGCACCACGCCCGTGCGCCAGCTCAGCCTGGGCCAGCGGATGCGGGCGGAGATAGCGGCGAGCCTGCTGCACGATCCGCAGGTCGTCTTCTGGGACGAGCCCACCATCGGCCTCGACATGGTGCTCAAGGACGCGGTGCGGCACCTGGTCAACCACGTCCACCGGGAACTGGGCACGACCGTCGTCCTCACCAGCCACGACATCGCGGACATCGCCGCGATCTGCGACAGCGCCCTGGTCGTCGACCGGGGCCGGGTGGTGCACCAGGGCAGCCTGCGCGAGCTGCTGCACACCGCCGGCCGGCGCTGCGTCCTGTTCGACCACCGGGGCGGCCCCGGACCCGGGCAGGCCTGCGCGGACATCGAGCGGGGGCTTCCCGGGGTGAGCGCGTCCGCCACCGAGGACGGCCGGATCAGGGTCGACTACCCGGCGGAGGCGTTCACCTCCCGCCAGGTGCTCGCCTTCCTGCTCGACCACTTCGACCTGGCGGACTGCTACGCGCCCGAACCCGACCTGGAGGACGTCCTGCGGCGGATCTACGCCGGCGAGCACCGCGCGCCGGCCACGGCGGACACTCCGGGCGCGCGCCGGGAGGGTGCCGTATGAGCGGCTCCCCCGCCCGGCCGCGGGAGGTTCCCGGGCCCGTGCCGCCGACCGCGCGCGTCCGGCGCTACCTGCCCTTCGCCACCGGCGGACTGCAGTCCCTGCTCCAGTACCGCTCGACGTTCGTGACCACCGGCATCACGGCCGCGGCCGGCGCGGCGGTCACCGTCTTCCTGTGGCGGGCCGTGTACGCGGGCTCCCCGCCCGGCGGCGGACCGGGCGGCTTCACCACCGAGGGCATCACCACCTATCTGCTGATGGCGCAGGTGCTGCAAGTCCTGCACGCCAACCGGGTGGACGACGAGGTCGCGGCCGACGTCTACCGCGGCGACGTGGCCGTGATGCTGGTGCGGCCCGTCAGCTACCCGGTGATGCGGTTCTTCGCCTGCCTGCCGGTCGTCGCGGCCAACGCCGTCCTGGTCGGCGTTCCCGTGCTCGCCCTGTTCGCCCTGATCGTGCCGCTGTCCGTGCCGCGGCCCGGGGACGTGTTGCTGTTCCTGGTGTCCACCGCGCTGTCCGTCCTGCTCGCCTTCCTGGTGAACCTGCTGACCGGGATGACGGGATTCGTGACCACGAACACCTGGGGGGTGCGCATGGTGAAGCAGAGCGTGGTCGCCTTCTTCGCCGGGCAGCTGGTCCCCCTCGCGCTGATGCCGCGACCGCTCGCCGCGCTGGCCGCCGCGCTGCCCTTCCGGGGCATGGTCGACGGCCCGCTCACCCTGCTGCTCGGCCGCTACGACGGAGTGGCCGGCGCGGCCGACGTACTCGCCCGGCAGCTCGGCTGGGCGGCCGGCCTCACGCTGCTGAGCGCCGTCCTGTGGCGGGCCTCGCTCAGCCGGCTGGAGGTGCTCGGCGGATGACCGGCACGGTGTGGCGCCATGTGCGGCTGGCCTTCTTCCTCGGCGGGGTCGGGCTGCACCGGCTGAGCGCGTACCGCATGGACTTCGCCCTCGGGGCGGGAGCCTTCCTGGTGCGGGTGGGCCTGCAGACGGCGGTGGTGGGGCTGGTCTTCCGCCAGGTGCCCGCGGTGGGCGGCTGGAGCTACCACGAGGTGCTGTTCCTGCTGGGCTTCTCGCTGCTGCCGCGCGGCCTGGACCACCTGTTCACCGACCAGCTCTGGGAGCTGGGCCGCAAGCTGGTCCAGCGCGGTGAGTTCTACCGCTATCTGATCCGCCCGGTGAACCCGCTGTTCTCCCTGCTGTCGGAGCGGTTCTTCCACCCCGACGGGCTCGGCGAACTGGCGGTCGGCGCCGCTCTGGTGGGCTGGTCCGGCAGCGCGATCGGGCTCGACCTCACCCCGGTGCAGTGGGCGGTCGCCCCCTTGCTGGTGCTGTGCGGCGCGCTGATCCACACCTCGGTGAAGCTGCTGTTCGCCTCGCTGTCGTTCTGGACCGTCACCAGCCTGCCGTCGATGTACGCGGCCGGGCAGGTGTCCGAGTTCGCCGCCTACCCGCTGGACATCTACCACCCCTCGCTGCGCGCCCTCCTCACCTGGGTGCTGCCCTTCGCCTTCACCTCGTACGTGCCGTGCGTCTACCTGCTCACCGGTGCCACCGGGCGGGTGGTCTGGCTGCCGGTGGTGACGGCGGGCGCCCTCGCCGTCGCCCTGACCGTGTGGCGACGCGGTATCAACGCCTACGAAATGACCGGGAGTTGATCACGCCCGTGATCCGCGACGAACAGCTCGAACCCCTGCTGCGCACCGCGCCGTGGATGCCGCACGACCTGCGCGCCGCCCACCGCTACGAGGTGGTCGACCACGCCGGGCCCGGACCGGACGAACTCCTGCTGATCGTGGCGGCCGTCGGCGGCCCCGCCTCCGGCGAGCGGTTCTTCGTCCCCGTGCACACGGATGCCACCGGTGGCCTGGGCACGGCCCGCGGCGACGGGTCCTCCGGTCTCGCGGCCGTGCGCCGGGTGCTCACCGGTGCCCGGCTGCCCACGGCGCGCGGCGGACACGTGGACTTCCGCCGGTCGCCCTCGGCGCCGGCCGGTGAGCCGCGGTGGCTGCCGTTCGACCAGGGGTGGTCCTCCAACGCCCTGTCCCTGGTCGAGATCGGCGGCTCCGCGTACCTGCACAAGACCTACCGGCGCCTGGACGGGACGATCCGCGAGCCGGAGCTGCTGCGGCTCATGAGCGGCACCGGGCACACGTCCGAGTGGGCCGGGGACTACACGTACACGGCTCCCGGCTCCGGGACCCGGCATCCGCTGGGGGTCCTCTACCGCCGCGCGCCGGGGCACGGGATCGACGTGCCGCTGCGCGAGAACCTGCGCTCGCTGTGGCCGCGGCTCACCGACGGCACCGCGCCGGACCCGCTCGTCCGCGCCCATCTGCGTCCGCTCCACGGCGGGCTGCGCGCCGCCGGGCGTTTCCTGCCCGCCTTCCACCGGGACCTGGCGGCACGCCTGGGCGGCCCCGCCACCGGTTACCCCGTGGCCGACGCCCTGCGGCGGGCCTCGGCGCGGCTGGCCGGGCTGGCCCGGGCCGACATCGCGCTCCCGCCCGCCGCCCGGAGCGCGGCCTTCCACGCCCTGGACGCCGAACTCGCCTCGCTGAAAGCCGCGTTCGGCGACCAGGAGACGGTCCCCGGCGCCGGCCCGTGCCACGGCGACCTGCACCTGTCCCACCTGCTGTGCGCCGATGCGGCCGACGGCACCTGGCGGATGCGCGTGATCGACCTGTCCACGCCCGCCCTCTCCCCGGACGACCCCGGGTACGCCGCGCAGTCGCCCCTCCAGGACCTGGTGGCCGTGCAGCGCGCGCTGGAGTACTTCGCGGCCGACGAGGCGGCCTTCGAGAGCGCCCGGCGCCTCGGCATCGACTCGGCCGAGACCATGAACGGCTCCCTGGACGGCGCTCCCGCCCTGTCCCCCGCCCGCCGGGCCGTGCTGGAGGGCGTCTTCCGCACCGCCGACACCTGGCGCCGGCAGGTCCTGGACCTGCTGCTCGGCCCCACCCCCGACAGCCCGCTGCGGCGGCTGCTGTACCTGCGCCGGCTCCTGCACGAGCTGGGCTACAACCACGACCACGCCCGGCCCTACCACGCCGCGATCGACCTGCGCCACGCGCTCGCGCTGGCCTCCCCCGCCCCTTCCACCCACGCGAGGACATGACCGTCGTGAACGCGCCCCGGATGCACATCATCGAGACGTATTTCGAGTGCTGCGGATTCGACCACACCTTCCTTCAGGGCGGCACGTCCGTGTACCTGTGGAACCTGTCGAAGGCCTTCGCCGCACGCGGCCACCGGGTCTCCATCGTCACCCCCGCGCACGGCAGGCTCGACGACCTGCGCCGGCGCTACGAGGTGGAGGACCTGCCCTACGAGGACGCCTACACGCTGCCGGTGGCCCTGGACCCCCGCGTCTGGCGGGAGTTCCCGGCGCAGGTGGAGCTGGACCTGCGCACCACCGCCCACCGCATCCGCCTGGCCGGTGTGGACCTGTACTTCCTCTCCAACGAGTACCTGAACCGGCTGCCCGACACCTTCTACCCGCCGTACTCGGCCAAGGGCCGGGACCTGGTGTTCCTCAAGCCGCTGGTGTTCCAGGTGGACAGCGTGCGGTTCCTGCGCGGCTGGTTCGGCGACGAGAAGGCCGTCGTCCACGCCCACGAGCCGTACTACCACTACCTGCTGCCGGCCGCCCTGCGCGACGACCCGACGAAGCTGGTCGTCAGCAACGTGCAGAGCAACATGCCGATCGCCAAGAAGGTGTACGCGCCCGAGGTGGAGGGGCTGTTCGAGCTGCTCGACGTGGACGTCAAGCTGCCGGGCGCCGATCCCGGGCACGGCGTGCCCGATGCGGTCGTCCAGTACCAGCAGCTCACCCACCTGCACTACACCTACCCGCCGGACCACGTCGCCCTCTACGAACTGACCGCCGAGCACGCCGACCTGATCGACTTCCTGTCGCCGGGCCAGCTCGACTTCTACGCCGGCTTCGCCGACACGCCGTTCGAGCCGTTGTTCCGGCAACTGCCGATCGCGGACGTGGTGCGCCGCAACGCCCACAAGATGTTCGTCGGCGGTTGTGCCATCTCCGACCAGTGGCTGGCCTGGGACCCGGCCGGGGTGGACCGGGCGGAGGTGCTCGGCGGCCTCGGTCTCGACCCGGCGCTGCCGACGTTCTTCCACAACGCCCGCTACGCCGTCCACCACAAGGGCCAGGTGGAGCTGATGCGGGCCGTGGACCGGGTGCTGGGCGAGGGCCTGGCGGCCAACTTCGTCATCCGCTGCATCTCCGCCGACGGCGTCGACGACCCGTTCTTCCACGAGGTCGCCGCCCGCCACCCGGGCCGGCTGCACTTCGAGTGGGAGCGGGTGGAGGAGGCCCGGGTGTTCTCCTTCGCGGCCGCGTCCGACTTCGCCCTGTTCCCCTCCAAGTTCGAGATGGACACCTTCCTGATCGCCCAGGGCGAGGCCATGGCCGTGGGCGCCGTGCCGATCGCCACCGACCAGCGCGGCATGGAGCACTTCCGGCACGCCGACGGCCCGGAGACGACGACCGGCTTCGCCGTGAACCGCTCCTTCGCCGAGGACGACGAGCTGCTCACCGCGGCGCTCGCGGAGCGCATCCGGCAGGCGGCGGCCCTGTGGACGAACGACCCGGGCCGCTACCGCGAGCTGTCCGAGCGCGCCGCGGCCGTCGCCCGGACCTTCACCTGGGACCACTGCGCCGACCTGCACCTGGCGGCGTTCACCCCGCTGTGGGAGGGCCGTCCCGCCGTCCTCTCCCCCGAACTGGCCCTGCGGCACGGGTGGTTCGACCTCCTTCCCGACGAGCAGGTCACCACGGCGGCGGCCGTCGCGCACGGGGACATCGCCGCCTACGAGCGCAGCGCCCCGCTCGACGCGGACGCGGCGCTGCGCATGTTCCGCGCCGCGTGGGAGCGGGCCGACTTCGCCGCCTGCGAGCGGGTCCTCGCCCGGCTGCCCGAGGCGGTGCCCGCCGCGGAGACCGACCGGCTGCGCACCCGCTGCCGGGTCCTGGCCGACGGCCGTCTGGAGTACCGCCTCCCGCACGCCGAACGGGTGGAGGCCGTCGAGGCACGGCCGGGCTCGGCCAGAGCCCTGCCCGCCGTACGCACCCTGGAACGCACCGGGCCGGGAGTCTTCACGGGCCCGGCGCCCGAGGCCGGCGGCCTGCTGCTGCTCACCCTGTCCTCCGGCCGTGTGACCTGGGACGAGGTGCGTCATGGCTGATCTGCGCACCGTACGCGCGGTGCTGCTCGCGGGCGGCGAGGGGCGCCGGATGGGCCCGCTCGGCACCGGGCGGCTCAAACCGCTGGTCCCCTACGGCGGCACCTGCCGGCTCATCGACTTCAGCCTCGCCAACGCCCGCGCCTCGGGTCTGCCGGAGGTGCTGCTGCTCTCCCAGTACGAGGAGCGGCTGCTGATGGACGACCTGCACCGGGTGTGGAACACCGGGCCGGACTTCCGTGTGCACTTCGGGCCGTACGACGTGGCCTACCGCGGCCGGGAGCTGCCCGGGGAGCTGCCGGAGCGCACCTGGCCGCCGGAGCGCGGCACCGCGGACGCCCTGATCCGCAAGGCCGAGTACGTGTTCACCGAGGGCGTCGAGGACGTCCTCGTCCTGCACGCCGACCACGTCTACCGCTACGACTACGGCCCGCTGGTGGCGGCGCACCGGGCGTCGGGCGCCGCGCTGACCGTCGCCTACCAGCGCATCGACCCGCGCTGGGTGCACCTGTTCGGCATGGTCCGCTTCGACGGCGGCGGCCGGCTCGCGGAGTTCGTGGAGAAGCCCGCGCACCCGACCTCCGACCTGGTCTTCGCGGCGTTCTGCGTCTTCGACGCCGGAGTGCTGCGCCGCTACCTGACCGACCTGGACGGCACCGACTGGCAGCACGACATCAGCCGGGACGTGATCCCGGCGATGCTGGCGGCCGGAGAGCACATCCGCGGCCACGAGGTGCGCGGGCACTGGGAGGACATCGGCACCGTCGAGCGCTACCACCGCGCGCACCTGGCGCTCGCCGCCGGGCCGCGGGCGCCGCTGCCGGTCGGGCGGATGCCGTGGACACTGCGGCCCGGCACCGGGCGGAGCTGGGTCGCCGAGGCCCCCGGGGTGCGGGCGTCCGTGGTCCCGTCGGACCTCGTCAACGCCGGGCTCGTCGCGGACAGCGTGCTCTTCCCCGGGGTCCGGGTCGGCGCCGGGGCCCGGGTGCGGCGCAGCGTGGTGCTGCCCGGCGCGGTGATACCGCCGGGCGCCGACATCGACGGGGCGGTCGTCCTGGAGGACGGACACATTCAGCACGTTGCCGAAGGAGTGAGCGCATGACCCTGCCCGAACACCACAGCGGTGCCCGGCGTCCGAGCGACTACGACGTCCTGGTGGTCGGCGGGGTCGGGGTGGACACCATCGTGCGCGTGGACGAACTGCGCGTGCCGCCGGGCGACTCGGTCTTCGTGGAGCCGTTGCGGGACTACGTCGGGCACACCGGCAACGGCGTGGCGCTCGGCTGGCACGCGCTCGGCCTGCGCACCAAGTTCATCGACTTCCTCGGCGACGACCCGCAGGGCCGGATGGTGCTGGAGCACTACGCCCGCCAGGGCCTCGACTTCAGCCATCTTCTCTCACCGCACGGCACCCCGCGCTCGGCGAACCTGGTGGACCCGCAGGGCCGCCGGTTCTCCTTCTACGACGGCCGGCACCCCGCCGACCTCAGGCTGCCCCGGGACTTCTACCTGCCCTTCCTGGAGCGGTCGGCCCACGTCCACCTGTCGATCATCGGTCACAACCAGGACATGTACGAGGACATCCACCGCCTCGGCGTGACCAGCTCCACCGACCTGCACGACTGGGACGGCCGCAACCCGCACCACCGCACCTACGCCCTCGCCTCCGACTACGTCTTCCTCAGCGCGGCGGCGATCCACGACCGCCTGCCCACCGTGCTGCGCTCCGTCGTCGACGAGGGCCGGGCCCGTTTCGTGGTGGCCACGGACGGCGCGGACGGCTGCTACCTGCTGGAGCGGGGCCGGGACGAGATCCGCCACTTCCCCGCCGTACGCCCCGAGCGGCCGGTGGTGGACACCAACGGCGCCGGTGACGCGTTCGTCACCGCCTTCCTCCACTCCTACCTGGAGGGACGCGCGCCGGAGGAGTGCGTGCTGGCCGGCTCGGTGGCCGGGGCGTTCGCCTGCGCGAGCGCGGGCACCCACACCGAGTTCATCGATCTGCCGGAGCTGCGCGCGGCGAGTGCGCGCGCCGCGGCGAGCCGGTGAGGGGCGGACGCGTGCACATCATCCATTTCGCCTTCGAGTGCGGCGGGTTCGACAACCGCCTGATGCGCGGCGGGCTGTCGCCGCTGGTGTGGAACCTGTCGCGCGAGTACGCCGCGCGCGGTCACCGCGTCTCCGTGGTCACGCCCGCGCACGGACTGCTCGACAGCCTGCGGCGCGACCACCCGGTCGAGGAGCTGTCCTACCGCCACGAGCACCGCGTGCCGCTGGTGCCGGACCCCAAGGTGTGGCCGGACCACCCGGCCGAGATCACCCTGGAGCTGACCACCCGGGCGCACCGTCTGCGCAAGGACGGCGTGGACGTGTACTTCCTCTCCGACGCGTATCTGGACCGGCTCCCGGACCGGCTGTACCCGCCGCCGGGCATGGAGGGCAGGGACCTCGCGTACTTCAAGCCGCTGGTGTTCCAGGTCGCGGGAGCGCACTTCATCCAGCGGTGTCTGGCGGACGGGGAGGCGGTGGTGCACGGCTTCGAACCGTACTACCACTACCTGCTGCCGGCGCTGTTCGCCGGTGATCCGTCGCTGCGGACCGTGAGCACGGTCGCGGCCAACGCGCCCGTGACGCATGCGGTGTACCGCCCGCAGGTGGAGCGGCTGCTCGACCTGTTCGGCGTCCGGGCGGACCTGGACGCGCTCGACGATCCGCCGCCGGCCGAGGACAGCCCGCGGGCGACGATGGCCCGGGTCCTGGCGGGCACCCGGATGCACGCCGAGCACGGCCCGGACCACGTGCCCTTCCTGCCGCTGATCCTGGCCCACGCCGATCTGGTCGACTTCGTCTCGCCGGGCCAGCGGGACCACTACAGCACCTTCCGCGACACCCCGTTCCAGGACCTGTTCGACACGCTGCCGGTCTCCCGGATGCTGCGCGATCAGGCGCACAAGCTGCTCGTGGGCGGCTGCGGGATAGCCGACAGCTGGCTGGCGCGCGACCCGGCGGCCGTCGACCGGGAGGCGGTGCTCGGCGCCCTGGGCCTGGACCCGTCCCTGCCCGTCTTCTACCACGCCGCCCGCTACGCGGTGCACCACAAGGGGCAGGTGGAGCTGGTCCGGGCCGTCGAGGAGGTGCTGGCGGACGGTGTCCAGGCGTCCTTCGTGCTGCGCTTCGCCACCGGCGGGGGCGGCGGCCGGACGGCACCCGCCGCCAACGCCTATTTCCAGAGCGTGGCGGACCGCTATCCCGGCCGGGTCCACCTGGACTGGCGGCTGGCCGACGAGGACACCCTGTTCGAGCAGGCGGCCTGCGCCGACTTCTGTGTCTTCCCCTCGAAGTTCGAACTCGACGGGTTCCTCATCGCGCAGGCCGAGGCGATGGCGTGCGGGGCGGTGCCGATCGCGACCGCGCAGAGCGTCACCGCGCACTTCGGGCACGCCCTGCCCCCGGAGGATCCGCGGGCCACCGGGTTCTCGCTGCCCGGCTCGTTCCGGGACGACGACCCGGCCCTCGCCGAGGCGCTGGCCGAGCGCATACGCCAGGCCGTCGCGCTGCGGCGCACGGCCCCCGACGAGTACGCGCGGCTGTCGGCCAACTCCCGTGCCACGGCGCGGGCGTTCACCTGGGCGCGGAGCGCGGACCGGCGCCTTGCGGCCTTCGCGGACGTGCTGCGCGGCCGGCCCCGGACCTTCCCTGCCGAGGACGCGATCCGTTACGGCTGGTTCGACGTCCTGCCCGCCGCCGACCAGGTCCGGCACCGCGCGCTGCTGGCCCGGCACGCCGAGGCGCTGGGCGACACGGCGGCCTACGCGCGCTGCGCGCCGCTGGACGAGGAGGCGTACGAGCGCCTCTTCGAAGCGGCCTACGCGCGGGCCGACTTCGTCCGGTGCGCGCAGACGGCCCGGGCCGCCGGGCGGGCGGACTGGGCGGCGCGGGTGCGCGGGCGGTACCGGCTGCACCGGGACGCCGCGGGCCGCCGGCACCTGGAGTACCGGCACGCGCACGCCCGGCACGTGGAGGTGGCGGTGCCCGGTGCCGCGGCCGCCCGCCCGGGCCCGGAGTCACCCGCGGAGGCCGTCGCCTCCGACGAGGCGGTGCCCGCCGGCAGCGGTATGGTCCTGGCCCCCCTGGCACCGGCCGGCGAGGGCGTCTTCCGGACCGTCCTGGCCGGGCCGCCCGCCGGGGACCACCTGCTCGTCATGCTGACCCTGGCCTCCGGGCGCGTCACCTGGGACACGGTGCCGTGCGAGGACCTCACCGGCCCGCCGCCCTTCCGGCTCGTGGCGACCGACCTCGACGGCACCCTGCTGCGCAGCGACCAGAGCGTCTCCGACCGCACCCTGCGCGCCCTCGCCCGGGCGGCCGAGGCCGGGGCACACCATCTGGTGGTCACCGGAAGACCGGCCACGGCCTGCAAGCAGTACCTGGCCGCGCTCGGCTACCGCGGCCTCGCCGTGTGCGGGCAGGGCGCGCAGCTCTACGACGCGGGAGCCGACCGGCTGCTCAGCTCCGCCTCGCTCGACCTCGACCTCGCGCGTGAGGTGGTGGCGCGTGTCGAGGCGGTGCTGGGGCCCCTGGAGCTGGGTGTGGTGACGGCGCCGCCGGAAAGCCGCTTCAAGGTCACTCCCCGGTTCGGGGAACGGGTCCGGCACGGCTGGGACGTCACCACGGACCGCCGGCTGCTGTGGACGGACCCGATCGACAAGCTGGTCCTGCACCACCCGGGCCTGCCGGAGGAGGAAGTCGATGCCACGGCACGGTCCTTGTGCGGCGACTCGGTCACCGTGGTGCACTCGGTGCAGGGGATGGTGGAGGTGCTGCCGGCGGGCACCACCAAGGCGGCCGGGGTGGAGCGCGCGGCGCGGCTCCTCGGTTTCGACGCGGCCGAGACGATCGCGTTCGGCGACATGCCCAACGACATCCCGCTGCTGGCCTGGGCCGGGCACGGCGTGGCCGTGGGCAACGCCCATCCGGCGCTGCGGGCGATGGCCGACGAGATCGCCCCCGGCAACGACGAGGACGGTGTCGCCGCCGTCCTGGAACGCGTCTTCGGCCGGACGGAGCCGGTGTCGTGACCGAGGACCTGCGCGCGCTGGCGCGTGCCCACGGGATCGCCACCGCGTACACCACCGACCGGGGGCAGCGGCGGGAGGTGGCCCCGGACACCCTCGTGGCGGTGCTCGCCGCGTGCGGGGTGGACGCGGCCACCGACACGGCGGCCCGCGCCGCCCTGGCGGACCACCGCGCGCGGACGGCCGCCCGGCTGCTGCCCGAGTGCGTCGTCGTACGCGGAGGCGCCCTGCCCCCGCTGGACCTGCCCGGAGACTCCACGGCGGAGGTGGCCCTCGAAGGCGGAGGCACCGCCGCCCTGTCCGGCTCGCTGCCGGTGGGCCGGCACACCCTGCGCGTCGGCGCGGCGGGCCGTGACGCGTCCGCACCGCTGCTCGTGGTGCCCGGCCGGCTGCCCGTCCCGGCCGGGCGGCGCTGGGGGTTCCTGGTCCAGCTCTACTCGGTGCTGTCGCGGCGCTCCTGGGGCATGGGCGACCTCGGTGACCTGGCGGAGCTGGCGTCCTGGGCGGGACACGCGGCCGGGGCGGACTTCGTCCAGCTCGGCCCGCTGCACGCCGTGGAGCCCGGACCGCTGCCGGACCCGTCGCCGTACCGGCCCGCGTCGCGCCGTTACCCCGACCCGATGCACGTCCGGGTGGAGGCGGTACCGGAGTACGCCTACCTCACGGGGGAGGCACGGCGGACCGCCGACCGGTGCGCCGCCCGGGCCCGCGCCCTGAACGAGGGCGTGCTCCGCGGTGAGCTGCTCATCGACCGGGAGACGGTGCGCTCCCTCAAGCACGAGGCGCTGCGCGCGGTGCGCCAGGTTCCGCTCACGCCCGGGCGGGCCGCCGCGTTCGCGCGGTTCCTGGCGCGCGAGGGCGAGGACCTGACGGACTTCGCCACCTGGTGCGCGCTGGCCGGCGTGCACGGCGGGGCCTGGCGGTCCTGGCCGGCCGCCCTGCGCGATCCGCGCTCCCCGGCCGTGGCCCGGGCCCGCGAGGAACTGGCCGCCGAGGTGGACTTCCACCGCTGGCTCGCCTGGATCACCGACGAGCAACTGGCCGCCGCGCAGGCGGCGGCCACCGGCGCCGGCATGGGGCTGGGCCTGATCCACGACCTGGCGGTCGGGGTCGCCCCGGAGGGCGCGGACGCCTGGGCGTTGCAGGACTGCCTGGCCGCGGGCATGAGCGTCGGCGCGCCGCCGGACGACTTCAACCCCTACGGCCAGGACTGGGGGCAGCCGCCGTGGCGTCCCGACGGGCTCGCCGCGTCCGGCTACCGGCCGCTGGCCGGACTGCTGCGGGCCGGGCTGCGGCACTCGGGCGCCTTGCGCATCGACCATGTGATGGGCCTGTTCCGGCTGTGGTGGGTGCCCGAGGGACGGCCGCCGTCCGAAGGCACGTACGTCCGCTACGACGCCGAGGCGATGCTGGGCGTGCTGATGCTGGAGGCGCACCGCGCCGGGGCCGCCGTCATCGGCGAGGACCTGGGCACGGTCGAGGCCGGCGTCCGCGCGTCGCTCGACGAGCGCGGGATCCTCGGTACCTCCGTGCAGCGGTTCGAGTACCTCGGCGGGTCGGAGGGGCGGCACGGACCGCTGCCGCCCGAGCGGTGGCGGCGCGACTGCCTCGCCACGCTGACCACCCACGACCTGCCGACGACCGCCGCCTGGCTGAGCGGCGAGCACGTGGACCTGCGCGCCCGGCTGGACCTGCTCACCCGTCCGGAAGCGGAGGAGAAGGCCGAGGCCGCGGCCGAACGCGACGGCTGGCTGGCCGAGTTGCGGCGGCTCGGACTGCTGCCCGACCCGGACGGGGAGGTCGTCGCGCTGCACCGCTTCCTGTGCCGTACCCCGGCCCGGCTGCTCGGCGTCTGGCTGCCGGACGCGACCGGCGACCGCAGGCCCCAGAACATCCCCGGCACGTCCGCGGCGCACCCCAACTGGCGGCTGCCCGTGAGCGATGGCCAGGGCCGTCCCGTACCGCTGGAGGATCTGCCCGGCCGGCCCCTGGTGGCCGCTCTGTCCCGGGTGTTCGCGGACCTCCGCCGGCATCGTGAGAACACATGAGGAGAGAGATGTCAGGCCAGGTTCTTGACCGGGTGGACCAGCCGCCGACGGGGGTCGCCGAGGACCCCGGGGGCTTCGACCTGAGAGCGCCCGACGGCACCCGCTACCGGGTCGACCTCACGACCGGAGCGCTCGATCCGGCCAACCCGCTGCTCGCCGGCTATCTGGGCGCGCGCCGGGTGGTGGCCTTCGTCAGCGCGACCGTCGACCGGCTGTACGGCGACCGGCTGCGCGCCTATCTGGACGCGCACACCGGGCCGGGCCAGTGGACCCTGCACGTCATACCCACCGGTGAGCACCACAAGACGCTCGCCGCGGCGGAACACGTCTGCGCCCTCGCCAAGGCGGACGGGCTGGACCGGCACGGCGTGATGCTCGCGGTCGGCGGCGGCATCGTCGCCGACGTGGTGGGCTTCGCCGCGTCCATGTACGCCCGCGGTGTCCGCTACGTCAAGGTCAACACCACGCTCGTCGGCCAGGTCGACGTCGGTGTGGGCGTCAAGACCGGCGTCAACGCCCTGCGGACGAAGAACATGCTCGGCGCCTACCACCCGGCGCACGCCTCCCTGAACGACCCCGCCTTCCTCGGGTCGCTCCCGCACCGGGAGATCCGCTGCGGGCTCGCCGAGATCGTGAAGATGGCCGTGATCCTGGACGAGGACCTGTTCTCGACGCTGGAGCGGCACCCGGACGTGTTCCGGCGCCCCGGCGGCGACGGGCCGGCGGACCCCGCCCACGGGGAGCTGGAGACCTACGTCCTGCGCACCTCCATGCGCCTGATGATGGAGGAGCTCTGCCCCAATCTGCGCGAGCACGACCTGGCCCGGCTGGTCGACTTCGGGCACACCTTCAGCCCCGTCGTCGAGACGGCCGGCGGCCACCGCCTGGAGCACGGCGAGGCGGTCGCCGTCGACATGGCGCTCTCCGCCCACCTGGCCCGGCTGCTCGGCCTGGCGGACGACGAGACCTGCGCGCGCGTGGTGGGGCTGCTGCGGCGGATCGGACTGCCGGTGTTCGACCCGGACACCTGCACCGAGGACCTGATGGCGCAGGCCCTGCACGCCTCCTGGCAGCGCCGGGGCCGCAAGCTGCACCTCGTCGTGCCGACCGGCATCGGCAAGGCGGCCTTCGTGGAGGAGCTGGAGGACGTCCCCGAGGAGGTCCTGCGGGCCGCGCTGCGGGCGCTGGCGGCGGACGGGGAGCGCCACGATGGCTGAGCCCGTGGTCAATCTGCGGGACCTGCTGACCGGCAAGCAACGGGACCACGGCGGTGTGGGCACGATCCTCGCCCACCGCCTCTTCGCGGCCGGTAGCGGCTCCCGGGGCGCCCGCTTCATCGACCTGGCCGTGCTGCCGCCGGGCACCTCGATCGGCCGGCACCGGCACGGCGCCGACCGCGAGACCTATGTCGTGCTGGACGGCGGCGGCCTGATGTACCGGGACGGCGAGGAGTTCCCGGTCGGCCCCGGCGATGTCGTCGTCAACGCCCCGCACGGGGAGCACGGGCTGCGCAACGACGGGGAGCGGGACCTGCGGCTGCTCGTCTTCGAGGAGGAAACGGATGGACGGCGTCCCGTCGCCGGGAAAGGACCGGGTGGCCGGCGTGACGGCTGACGAGGTGTTCACCGTGCTCGACGTGGGCGGCACCACGCTGCGTATCGGCGCGTACGACCCGGGGACGGACGTCCTGTCCCGGGTGCGCAGGGTGCCGGTGGACGGCCTGCACCGCGACCCCGGCGCGCCCGTGCCGGTGCTCCAGCGGCGGGTGGTGGAGCAGATCGTGCGCGAGGTCGCCGCGTACACCGGCGGACGGCCGCCACGCGCGCTGGGCGTGGCCTTCGCCGGGCCGATCACGGCGGCCGGGCTGGTACGGGCCGCCCCCACCGTCTGGGGGCGGCGCGGCGACCCGCTGCCGCTCGGCGAACTGCTGACGGAACGGACCGGCGCACCGGCCGTCGTGGTGAACGACCTGACGGCGGCGGCCTGGCGGTACGCCGCCACCGAACCCGGCGACTTCTGCCTGCTCACCATCAGCTCCGGCATCGGCAACAAGGTGTTCCGCGGCGGCGAGGTCCTCGTCGACGCCGACGGTCACGGCGGCGAACTGGGGCACTGGGTCTGCGACCTGTCCGCCGACGCGCCGCTGTGCGACTGCGGGGGCCGCGGGCACCTCGGTGCCATCGCCTCCGGCCGGGGTGTGCTGGCCGCGGCCCGCCGGGCCGCGCACACCGCCCCGGCCGCCTTCCGCGGTTCACGGCTCGCCTCCTTGTGCGACAGCCGCGCGGACGGCATCGACAACCGGGCGGTCGCGGCGGCGGTCCGCGCGGGCGACCCGTTCGCCACGGAGGTGCTGCGCGGCACCCTCACCCCGCTCGCCCAGGCCATCACGAGCGTGTTCACGTCGGTCGGGGTGTGCCGTTACATCCTGATGGGCGGTTTCGCCCTGGCGGTCGGCGAGCCCTACCGGCGGCTGCTGGTGGCCGAGCTGGTGCGGCTGGGCTGCTTCGGCCTCGAACCGGAGCAGATCGACGCGCTGGTGTCGCTCGGGGTGGCCGACGACGACCACGGACTCATCGGGGTGGGCCGGCTGCTGGCGGCCCGGACGCCGCTGGCCTCCGCGCGGGGGGCGTCGTGACCGGCAACGGCACCCTGGTCGTGGGCAGCGGTCTGGTCGGTACCGGGATCGCCCGGCGACTGGCGTCGGCGGGACGGCCCGTGACCCTCGTCTCGCGCCGTCCGCCCCGCACGCCGGCCGGGGAGTTCGGAGCGCGCTGGGCGGCGCTGGACGCCACCGACGCCGGGGCCTGCCGGCGGCTGCTCGACGAGCTGCGGCCCGGACGCGTCGTCCTGGTGCACGGCCCCTCCGACGTCACCTGGTGCGAGGAGCACCCGCAGGAGACGCGGGATGCGCACGTCACCGTGGCGCGCACCTTCGCCGCCCTGGCACCGCGGGCGCGCACCGTCCTGATCTCCACCGACAACGTCTTCGCGGGCGACTTCCCCCGCAACGACGAGTACAGCCCGCTCTCGCCGGCGAACGCCTACGGCCGGGCCAAGCGGGCGGCCGAGGAGGCCCTGCTCGCCCTGTCGGAGCGGGCCGTCGCCCTGCGCGTCAGTCTCGTCTACGGCCACGAGCCGGCCGACGCGGGCAAGTGGCTGAACTTCTTCGCCGCCTGCGCGCACCGGCTGCGGCGCGGCGAGCCCGTCGAGGCGCCGGACGACCACTGGACGACACCGGTGCTCGTGGACGACGTGGCGGCGGTGACGGCGGCGCTCCTCGACGCCGAGCACCCGCTGCCCCCGGTGCTGCACCTGGGCGGGCCCGACCGTGTCACGCGCGCCGAGTGGGCCGCCGTCATCGCCCGGACGCTGGGCGCGCCCACGGAGCTGGTGGTGCCGGTGCCGCGCGCCCGCACCCGCTACGCGTCCCGTCCGGTGAACGCCTGCCTCGGCAGCGCGCTGCTGGGGAATCTGCCCGCCACCGAGCGGATCGCCGTCCGGGGCGTGCACGCGGGAGCGGAGCTGCTGGCCCCCGCGTTCAGCGGGTCCCCGGCCGTATGAGCACGTGCCCGCGGGGAGCCCCGTGACCACGGCACCGACACGTTCCCGGCCCGCCCGCGCCCTGGGCACGGCGTGGCACCGGGCACCGAAGTACGTCCCGTTCGCCCCGCGGGAGGCCCCGCTCGCACCGCTCGCCGACGGACCGGCGGCGCGCCCGGCGCCCTGCCCCGCCCCGGCGACGACCCAGCAACGGAGTGATCATGACATATGCGTCCCTGCCGACCGGCTACGACGTCGTCGTCCTCGGCGGCGGCGTGGCCGGCTGCGTCCTGGCCGCGCGCCTCAGCGAGGACCCCGGCCGGTCGGTGTGCCTGGTGGAGGCCGGCCCCGACTACGGACCGCGGCCCGCGGACTGGCCGGAGAAGGTGCGCAACTCCCGCGCCCTGCCCCGGGACGACGTGTGGGAACGGCACACCGCCTTCTACCGCATCCGCGCCCGTGTCCTGGGCGGCTCCTCGTGCATCAACGGCGCCTGGAACACCTGGGGTTCGCACGCCGACCACGCCGAGTGGACGGAGGCGGGCGGCGAGCGCTGGTCGGCCGCCGCGCTGGAGCCGTACCGGTCGCGGGCCGTCGAGCGGATGGGGCTGCGCACCGTACCGGACCACGAACTCTCGCCCTGGGCCTCGGCCGCGCTGGCGGCGGCGCGCGAACTCGGCTACGGCGAGGTGGACATGGGGCGTCCCGGCGGTCCCGGCTACGGCCGGCCGCTGATCAACTCGGTCGACGGCCTGCGCTGGAACGCCGCGTTCGCCTATCTGGACCCGGCGACCCGGTCGCGGCCCAATCTGACGGTCCTCGACGGTGCCCTGGTGGACCGGCTGTCCGTGCGCGGCGGCCGGGTGCTCGGCGCGCACATCGTGCGCGAGGGCCGGCCGGTCACGCTGACGGCGGACACCTACGTACTGGCCTCGGGCACCTTCGGCTCCCCCGGCGTGCTGCTGCGCAGCGGCATCGGTCCGGCCGCGCACCTGCGGGACATCGGCGTCCGGTGCGAGCTGGACCTCCCGGGCGTCGGCGCCAACCTGTCCGACCAGCCTGGTGTGTTCGTGCCCCTGGCGCCCACGGACGACCTGAACAAGGCGCTGGCGGCCAAGGAGGCGGCCGGCGAGCTGTACGTCAGCCGCATGCTGGTCCGGGCCGCCGGCCCGTCCTGCCCGGACGGGGCGTGGGACCTGCATCTGCTGCCCACCGCCGGTCCCCCGCTGTTCGGCGGGCTGCCGCCCGGACAGTACGAGGCCGGTATCTCCGCGTTCCTGATGAAGCCGGCCTCGCGCGGGCACGTCAGGCTCCGCTCGGCCGATCCGCTGGAGCCGCCCGAGATCGATCCCGCGTTCCTCACCGACCCGGCCGGCCGTGACCTGGCCACCCTCCGGGCCGGACTGGAGAAGGTGGACCAACTTGCCCAAGCGCTGCGGACGTTGGCTAGTCCCTCGGACGGCGCACCGGTGCGCGGGCTGTCCGACGCCGGCCTCCGGGAGCGGGTGGGCACCTACTGGCACCCGGTGGGCACCTGTGCCATGGGCCCCGGGGAGGACCCGCGGGCCGTGGTCGACGGGCAGGGCTCCGTCCACGGGGTGCGGGGGCTGCGGGTGGTCGACGCCTCGATCCTGCCGACCGTGCCCGCCGCCAACACCCAGTTGCCCGTCCTCGCCGTCGCCGAGATGCTCGCCGACACCCTCCGGCACTGACCATCCGTCCACCACCCGCACACACCACGGAGTCCGCCATGGCGGCACAGACCGACATCCGCACGCACCGGCTGGTTCTCGGCTGCATGGGCCTGGGCGGCGACTGGGACACCCGGCCTTACACGTCCGAGGACGTCGACCGCGCCGGGACCGTCGTCGAGGCGGCCCTCGCCGCCGGCATCACGGCCTTCGACCACGCGGACATCTACCGCTACGGCAAGGCCGAGGCCGTCTTCGGGGAGGTGCTCGCCCGCAGCCCCGGGCTGCGCGAGCGCATCGTCCTGCAGAGCAAATGCGGCATCCGGCTGCCCGACGGCGACCGGCCCGGGCTGTACGACCTGAGGGGTGCGAGCATCCTGCGCAGGGTGGAGGAGAGCCTCGGCCGCCTGCGCACCGACACCCTGGACGTGCTGCTCCTGCACCGGCCGGACCCGCTGGCCGACCCGGCGCAGATCGGCGAGGCGCTGGCCTCCCTGCACGCCCAGGGACTGGTCCGGCAGTTCGGCGTGTCCAACATGAGCGGCCCGCAGATCGCCTCCCTCCAGGCCCACACGGACGTCCCGCTGGTGGTCGACCAACTGGAGATGAGCCTGGCCCGGCGGGACTGGGTGGAGGCGGGCGTCCTGTTCAACACCCCGGCCGCCGCCGGGAACGGCTTCGCGCCCGGCACGCTGGAATGGTGCGCGGCGGGCGGCATCGGGCTCCAGGCGTGGGGCCCGCTCGCCCGCGGCCGGTTCACCGCCACCACCGACGCGCCGGTGAACCGGCTCGTCGCGGACCTCGCCCGGCGCAAGGACACCACACCGGAGACCATCCTCCTGTGGTGGCTCCAGCGCCATCCGGCGGGCATCGCCCCCGTCGTGGGCACCACCCGCCCCGAGCGCATCGCCGCCTGCGCGGACGCGGTACGGCGCGAACCGGACCTCACGCACGAGGAGTGGTACGAGTTGTGGGTCACCGCCCGCGGCACCGCTCTGCCGTAGGGCCGGGCGTCCCGGGGTCAGTAGCGTTGCGCCTTGGCGAGCACGGGTGTCAGTCTCGGCTCGGGCGGCTGGTGGCTGAAGGCGATCGGCTGTTGCCTCTTGCCCGGCCGAAGGTGTTCGGCGCCGACGTATCTGGTCTCGACGACCTTGCCCTCGGCGTTCTTGAAGTCGACCTGGACGGCGTACGACGCTTCGCTGTCCGTCTTGTTGGTGATGGTGATCTGGACGGCGAGGATTCCCCCGGTCTCCGCCCGGGGGATGCCCGTCATGCCCACCTCGGCCAGGGCGTTGCCGCGGCCGTCGACCTTCTTCAGCTCCTTCTGTGCCGCCGCGCTCCTGCGCTGGGTGTCGGCCTCCACCGACGCCTCGAACTCCCAGGCCCGCGCCGAGGCCGAGGAGGCCGCCGCGGACGCCGACGCGTGGGCCGAGCTGCTGGCCGCGGAAGCGGACGACGCCAGAGCCGACGGCGGCCGGCCGCTGAAGGACGAGGCGTTCGGTGAGCCGGAGGCGCGGGGCGAGGAACCGGTGTCCGTACCGCCTCCGCCGCCGCAGCCGGCGAGCACACCGG
Organism: Streptomyces sp. NPDC017095; assembly: GCF_044332325.1. NCBI lineage: Bacteria > Bacillati > Actinomycetota > Actinomycetes > Kitasatosporales > Streptomycetaceae > Streptomyces > Streptomyces sp. NPDC017095. The sequence continues at coordinate 39,182 of NZ_JBIROU010000012.1, read as the reverse complement.
CGAGGAGGGCGCTCGCTACGGCGGTCCGGCGCGCGGTCCCGGCGGGGCCGGTGAGTCGTCTCGTGGGCATGGTGCCGTCCATGGGGTCGGGGACTCCTGCCTCCATAGTCGGGGGCGGATGTGCCGCGTGCGACTCGGACGCGGCCGGGCGGACCGGGCGCCGACACCGGAGTCCCGGCCCGGGGTCCTCTCGGACGGCATCGGGCGGCGCGCTCCCGTTCGCCGCGCCGGCCGGTCTCACCGTCGGCCGGCGGCGGGCCGCCGCCGTGCCCCGGCCGCCGGCCGGGCCGGGTGGCCTCAGGTGCCGGCGTGGGCCTGGCCGAGCGCGGTGAGCGCGGCGTCGGCCTCGGCCTGCCGCGGGCTGCGCAGCACCGCCAGGGCGTCACGGGCGGCGCGGAGCGTCTCCCGGGCCTCGGGGTGTCCGATGGCGCTCAGCGCCTGGCCGAGGTCGAGCCGCGCGTGTTCGGCCCAGGCCGGCATCTGGGCGGCCTCGAACGCGGCGAGGGCCTGCCGGAGCGGCGCCTCGGCCTCCTCCCAGCGCTCCAGGGCCGCCAGGTCGTTGCCGATCTGCTGCCGGGCGACCGCGTGGTACAGCCCGATCACCTCCCGGGTCCGGCCCGGGACCCCCGCGTGGCAGATCCGCTCGCTGCGCCGGTGGATGTCCAGGGCCTCGGCTGCCCGGCCGGTCTGGCGCAGCAGGGTGCCGAGGCTGTTGAGCATCGTCAGCTCGGCCAGCCGGGCCTGCGGTGACGGCTGCGAGGCGAGGCAGCGGGCCCCCTCGCGCAGACGCTCCTGGGCCTCGTCCGCGCGGCCCAGCCGGTTGAGCGCGCCCGCGCCGTAGCCGAGTGCCCAGCCCTCTTGCAGCCCGTCCCCGCAGTCGCGGGCCGCCGTCAGCGCCGCGTCCGCGCTCCGCAGGGCGGCGTGGGGGTCGTGGACGCAGAGGTTGTAGGCCCAGGCGAGGTAGTTGAGGTGGACGGCCTCCTCCCGTCTGCTGCCCAGGGAGCGGGCGGAGTCGGCGGAGCGCCGGAACACGTCCACCCACTGCTCCCAGTGCTGGTTGAGATCGGAGAACCAGTGCATGGCCTCCGCCGTGTCCAGGACCTCCCGGTGCCGGCCGGTCTCGTGGGCCCGGCGCAGCGCGGCGAGCCACTGGGACCGCTCGGCCTCCAGCCAGGCCCGTGCCTCGTCCCGGCCGGTGGGCGCCGTGTCCGGGTCCGGGTCGCCCGGCCACGTGGTCCGTTCGTGGCCGACGTCGAAGTGCAGCGCGGCGGCGGTGGCCCGGCGCAGCATCCAGTGCGCGGTCCGGTCGAGGGCGGCGTCACGGGCCTCGGGGCCGTCCTCGGCCTCGGTCTGTTCGGCCGCGTAGAGCCGGAGCAGGTCGTGGAAGCGGTACCGCTCGGCCCCGGCGTCGCTCTGCAGCAGGCCGGCGTCGGTCAGTTCCTCGGCGCGGGCGACCGCCTCGTCCAAGGAGAGGCCGGCCAGCAGCGCGCCGGTCTCCGGGCTGAAGTCCGGGCCGGCGGCCAGCGCGGCGCGGCGCAGCAACGTCCGCGCGTTTTCCGGGAGTTGCCGGTAGGAGAGCGCGAAGGCGGCGCGCACCCGCAGGTTTCCGGCCTGGAGGCCGTCCAGCCGCCGGCCCTCGGCGGCGAGCCGGGCGACCAGCTTGCCGAGGCTTTCGTGCGGACGGCTCAGGAGCCGTTGGCCGGCGATCCGGACGGCCAGCGGGAGGTGTCCGCACAGGTCGGCGAGGTCGCGCGCGGCCTGTGCCTCCGCCCGCACCCGGTCCGGGCCGATGATGCGGGTCAGCAGTTCCACCGCCTCCTCGCGCCGCAGCAGGGCCAGATCGGTGCGGTGGACGGACTCCAGGCCCGCCAGGACGTGACGGCTGGTGACGAGGGTCAGTGACGGACCGGTGCCGGGCAGCAGCGGGGCGACCTGGGACTCGTGGGCGGCGTTGTCCAGCAGCAGGAGCATGCGCCGCTCACCGGCCAGGGAGCGCCACAGGCCGGCGCGGTCGTCGGTGCCGGCCGGCAGCGCGGCGTCGGCGACGCCCAGCGCGCCCAGCAGGCGGGCCAGCGCGTCCCGGGGGGTGGCCGGCTCGGGATCCATGCCGTGCAGGTCCAGGGCGAACTGCCCGTCGGGGAAGTGCGGGGCGAGGCGGTGCGCGGCGTGCACCGCGAACGCGGTCTTGCCCAGACCGGGCTGTCCGGCGACCACGCTGACCACCGGCCGGTCCGTAGCGGCCTCCCGCGCCAGCTCCAGCAGCCGGGCGAGGGCCGGCCCGCGCGCGGTGAAGTCCTGGATGTCGCGCGGCAGGGCCAGGGTGCCGGGGCCGGCCGGGCCGGTGGCCGGCCGGGGGCGCGGACGGCCCAGGGCGGCGGAACTGTCCAGGTCCGCCGCCTCGTCGTCGTCCAGTCCCAGCGCCTCGGCCAGCGCCCGCACCGTACGGCGCTGCGGCCCCCGGGTGCGCCCGCGTTCCATGTCCGCCAGCGCCCTGACACTCACCTGGGCGTCGTGCGCGAGTGCTTCCTGGCTCAGCCCGGCACGGGTCCGCAGCCGGCGCAGCCGCTGCCCGAAGTCCTCCGTGGATGGCGTGCCGTCGCGCACCGTCGATGTCCCCGATCGTCCGGCCCGTCCGGATGAGAGCCCCGGCAGAAGTATGGCCGACGGTACTTCTGCCGGGAGAACCGCCTGGGTTGTGGAGACCGGAAGTGGTCGACTGAAGACCGACGCGGAACGGTCGGCCCGCACGAACGCGGTCCCGGCAACGCGTCCCCGGCGGACGCATCCGCCGGGGACCGGAACCCGTGCGGGCCAGGAAGCGGCCCAGACCACCCTCCGTCGGCTGAAAACCGCGCACCACCAGCAGGACGACCTCGGCCGGCGGCACCACGCCGCGGCCCCGCACCACTCCAGGGGGAACTCTCCATGAACATCTCGCGTCACCGCACCGCACTGCTCGCCGTCGCGGCCACGGCTCTCACCCTGTCCCTCACCGCCTGCCAGAGCGACGGGGACACCACGTCGAAGTCCTCGGCGGCCCCCGCGGCCACCGTGGCGTCGGCCACGTCGGCCGCCCGGGCGGCCGGCGGCGAGGCCACCAGCGCGTCCGAGGCGACCGGGTCGGCCGCCTCGGCGCACGCGACCGGATCGAAGGACTCCGCGAACTCCACCGGTGCCACGGGCTCCACCGCTGCCACGGGCCGGCAGGCCTCCGCCTCCGCCCCGCTGTGCACCGCGCGGGACGTCGCCGTCACCGCCGCCACGCAGGACGGCCCGCCCTACACCCACATCGTCCTCACGGCGAAGAACACCTCCTCCCACCCCTGCCGGCTGACGGGCTTCCCGCACATCCAGTTGCTGGAGAGCCACAAGCAGGACGTCCCGGCCGTCGCCAAGAGCAAGCCCGCCACCCCGGTCGTCCTCACCGCGGGAGCCCCGGCCTACGCCCTGGTGAAGGTGTCGGACGGCGGAGTCGACGAGGACAACGAGCCCGTATCGGCGTTCTCCGTCACGCTGGAGAACGACTCCACGGTCATCACCGTCACCGCGCCCGGCAGCGGCGGCATCGCCGCCGACCCGGCCAAGGCCCTCACCGGCTACTGGACCCCCGAACTGCGCAACGGCGCGGACGACTTCTGATCCCCGCAGCCGCCGCGGGGCCCTGCGGCCCCGCGGCGGTCCGGCAGCGGTCCCCGGACTCCCCGCCCGCACACCCCGGGCACCCGGCTCCCGCCTCGCCCCCGGTCGCGACGAGCCGCCTACTGCGCGGCGCAGGCGGCCCCCTCCGTGCGGCTGGTCCTGCCCTGCCGGTACGCCCCGCACGCCAGGGCGACCCGCGGGCCCTGCTCCGACTGGCGCAGCAGGACCAGGGTCTTGTCCCGCGGCGGCATGTTGCTGCCCTGGCCGTAGGAGATGTAGCCGGTCGTGCCGTCGAAGGTGATCCCGCTCCGCAGCGCCGTCAGCATGGCGTTGGGGTCCACGCCGCCCTGGCCGGAGAGGGCCATGTCGGCCGCCCGGGACAGGACGTGGAAGGCGTCGTAGGACACCGCGGAGTGGCCGTCGTCGCGCCAGGGGTCGTCCTTGGCGGGTCCGCTCACGAAGGCGTCGTACCTGCTGACGAACTGCTTCGTCCGCTCGTCGGCGGCGCCGGCGTCGGCCGGCAGCCGGTGCGCCGAGTAGTACAGCCGCAGCCAGTCCTTGTCGGTGAACTCGCCCGTGAGCACCACGTTCGTCAGTTCGTTGCCGCCCAGCATGGTGATGTCCCGATGGATGCACGTGCCTTGCGTGTCCAGGGCGTTGACGAAGGCGACGAAGTCGCGGGCGCGCGCGGACCAGTAGACGACCGTGGGCTCCGCGCCGCGCAACGCGTCGCACACCGTCTCCGCCAGGTCGTGGGCGCTCCTGACCTTCGGCGTGCCCGCGGGCGCGCCGGTGAAGTCGCCCTCCTGGGAGAAGTTGACCAACTGCGTGCTGCCGTGGAAGTCCCCGCGGAACTTGTCGGCGAGGCTCTTGCTGTACAGATCCGCCGAACTCTGGATCACGACCGCCTTCCTGGCCGGTTCGCAGCCGCCGGAGGCGCGCGCGACGATGGGGAAGCCGGTGGCGAAGTCCGCCTCGATCCGCGCTTCGGTGCTGTTGAGCGGCGTGAGGGGCCAGTAGTTGGCGCTGACGAGCATCTCGTCCGCGGTGGCGGTGGTGCCGATCACGGGGAGTTCGGCCTGCTCCAGGATCTTCAGGGCCCGGCGCGTCGTCTCCTTGCTCTGCGCGAAGCCGAGAACGCCGACCACCTGCTCGTAATCCTTGGCGCCTCCCTTTCCTCCCTTTCCTCCCTTACCTCCCTTGTCTCCCCCGCCGTCCTCACCCGCCTGGCCGTGCTCGACCTGGTCGACGAGTTCCCGTGCCTTCTGCTCGGCGTGGGCGAATCCCTTGCCGGTGGTGAGCACCTCGACCCGCAGCGGCACCCGCGAATCGTCCGAGATCGCGTCCTTGTTCAGTTTCAGCTGCCACATGGCGATGCCGCGCAGCTCCGGGATCGTGCCGTCGAACAGGGTGTCCGTCTCCGAGGTGGGGCCGTTGGACGTGAACGCGACGACCGTGCGCACGGTCTTGCCCTGCTCCGCGAACCGCTCGGCCTGCCGGTTCTGGGCCCGGATCTCCGCGAGCGTCTCGTCGTACCACTGCTTCGGATGCAGCGGGACGGGCACGGTGTACCTGCTGCCGGCGACCGGCATGTCACCGGCGACGCAGCTGCTCGACTCCCGTTTCACCGGCGTGAGCAGTGCCGTCCCGCCGACCCCCGCGAGCCCCAGCGCCAACGCGGTGCCCCCGGCGACCCCCGCGGTCACCGTGCGCCCGCCGACGCGGTACGACGTGGGAGACGTGGGACGGATGATCAGCCCCTCCCTGGTGAAGGGTTCCTCCCGCAGCCGTACCAGGATCACGTCCGAGCCGGACTGGTGCAGCATCCGGCCCGCCGAGGTGAGGCTCGACACCGCCGGGCTGCCGAGGTTCGCCAGCAGCGTGCGGGAGGGCACGCCGACCGCGATGACCAGGGGACCCGCCGCCTGTGCGGTGTTCCTCCGCTCCTGGTGGAAGGAGCACAGGAAACGCTCCACCGCCTCGGCGCCCGGCCTGCCCTCCTTCGGCAGCGGAAGCAGGAGTACGGGGCGTGCGGTGCGACGGCGTTGCAGGGGCCGCACCCTGCCGACCGCGGGCGACTTCAGGTCCTCCAGCAGCGCCCGGGTCAGCAGCGCTTCGAGGGCGGCGAGCGACTCCTGGTGCCGGGCGTGGTCGGGCGGCAGCACGAGCCGCGCCATCTGGCGGTCGGCCACCTCGTCCATCACCGCGAACAGGGTCTCGGCGTCGCCGGACATGCCCAGCATGCCGCCGAGCCAGCGTTGGCGGGCCGGACGGAACAACCGAGGGGCCCGCACCAGCTTGCGGGTCTTGCGCCGTTCCCAGCACCAGCGGGGGAAGGTCCGGGTGATGCCCTGCCACAGCGAGCCGAGCAGCCAGCCGCGGATGCCGCCGACCGGGGGCGACTCGCTGCCGCCGAGTGCCCACAGGAACACCTGGAGGCGTCCCTCGCGCCGCTGTGTGCGGTGGGCCCGCAGCTGGGCGTGCGCGTGGTCGCGCAGCACGTCCGCGCCCGGGGCCCGCCGCTCGTCCGCGTGTTCCCTGATGTAGCCGACCGAGTCCCACAGCGGCCAGAAACCGGGCAGCCGGTCCGGCGTCATGTGCTTGGGCATGCCGAGGGCCAGTCCGCGGGCCGCGGCGCCGGACAGCAGTTCGGAACCGTCGTCGGCCGTGGGGATCGCGTACGGGACCAGTTTCGCGTCCTGCCGGCCGCGCAGTGCCTGCTCCAGCGCCCCTACCAGGCGCCGGACGCGGCTGTCGTACTCGGCGTCACCTCCCGCCACCTCCAGGATGACCAGCGGTGGGGTGTGCGCCAGCAGCTCCCGGTCGGCGGGCGACACCGCCTGACGGAACTCCCGGACGAAGTCGTCCGCACCCTCGTCGTCCGGGAAGCCGCTCGGTAAACGGTCAGGTCCGGTCATGGAAGATCCCCCTCAGATCACCTCGGCAGGTCACGTCCTTCGACCCGCCCTCTCCCTGCAGTGGAGGGGAGAGTACTGGCAACGCCGCCTCTCCCACGCCCGTTCACGAGAAGCGCTTTCCCTCCCCCGCCCGCACGGTCCGCCCCGGCCGGAGTGCACCTCCTCCACCACGGTGGCCGCGACTGGGTGATGCCCGGTACGACGGCCGCCGACGCCTCGGAACGCTCCCGTTCCGGGTACGCGCGGACGCGGCCGGACCGGGTGCGTTCTCTCCTCCGGAGAACGGCTGACGGACAGTCGCGCGGGGCCGGCAGGACTGCCCCGGTGCCGCGCGTCGTCACGACGACCGGCCGCCGCAGGGGTAGTCCGGCGTGTCCCGGGTACGCGGGTCCGGGCGCCTTCGGTAACGGAAGGCCCCTACGCGGCACCCGTTGAAGCTGGGAGACGACATGACGTTCCGCCGGCCGACCGGGGCACTGGCCAGGTGCTCCGCTGAAGTGCTGGCCGGGCGGTATCGCCTGGACGCGGTCATCGGATCGGGCGGCGCCGGCGTCGTCCACCGCGGCTTCGACCTGCGTCTGCGACGGCCCGTGGCAGTCAAGATGTTCCGCGCCGACGCCGACACCGGCTTGGAGGAGAGCTTCCACAACGAGGCGGTGATCCTCGCCCGTCTGCACCACCCCGGTCTGGTCACCGTCTACGACGCCGGACGGCACAACGGCCGCGCCTACCAGGTGATGGAGCTGATCGAAGGCCCCACGCTGAAGCACCGCATCGCCGCGGGACCCCTCACCCCCGGCGAAACCGCCGCCCTCGGTGCCGGCCTGGCCCGGGCTCTGGCCCACGCGCACGAGGCGGGCATCGTCCACCGGGACGTCAAACCCTCGAACATCATCCTGGACGCGGCCGGCCGCCCCCATCTGACCGACTTCGGCATCTCGCGGCTGCTCGACGCCACCACCCGCACCGCCACCGGCACCCTGGTCGGCACGGCCGCCTATCTGTCGCCCGAGCAGGTGCTCGGGCAGCCCGTCGGCCCGCCCGCCGATGTCTACGCCCTCGGCCTGGTGCTCCTCGAATGCGTCACGAGCAGGGTCGAGTACGACGGTGGTCCCCTGGAGTCCGCGATCGCACGCCTCCACCGCCGACCCGAGCTGCCCGGCTCCCTGCCGGGTCAACTCGCGGAGCTGCTGCGGGACATGACAGCGCTGGAGGTACCGGCCCGCCCCTCGGCGGACGACTGCGCCCGGACCCTGGACGCCCTGGCCGGCACGGCCGAGGCCGCTCCCGCACCGGCCCGGGTCACGAGCCCGGTCCCCCGGGAGACACCGGTGCGGGCCGACGTCACCCACCGGCGCCCGTCCTGGACCACCGACACGGCGCCGCCGAAGACCGCGCCGGCCCGCGGACGCCGTCTGGTCGCCGGCGGAGCCGTCGCGCTGGCCGCCGTCATGGCCACCACGATCGCCGCGTCCGACGGCACCCGGCACCAGGGAGGCGGCGGCGAAACGACACGGGCCGCCGGGAGCCCGTCGGCGACGGACCGGCTTCCGGGCACGGCCGGTACCGGCGGCGCAGGATCCGCGGCACCGACGCCCTCCGCCCGCGACGCTTCCGGCCGGCAGTCCCATGAGCCCACCCGCGAGCGGAGCGCCGGCCCGGCCGCCACCACCCGCGAGCAGAGCGCCGGCCCGGCCGCCACCACCCTCGCGGAGGTACCGGCCGCCGACACCGGCACGCCCGCACCCGCAAGCCCGCTGTCCCACCGCACCGGGGAGTCCGCACCGGATCCCAGGAACATGGACCCGACGGGCCCTCGCACCTCCGCCACCATCCCTACGGCACCGACCTCCGGGAAAGAACCCGCAGAGGACACCGAGTCCGGGAAGAACGGGAAGCCCGGGAAAGCCGGAAAGCACAGGAAGCAGGGGAAGCCCGAGAAGGCCGACAAAGCCGGGAAGGCCACGGACAAGCCCGACAAGGGCAACGAACGGTAACCGGCGTCACGCCCGAGGCAGCCCTGCTCCGGGGTGACCCGGCTCCGGGACGGCCTCCGCAGAGTTCCACCGCGTCGATGAAGACCGGGTAGGGCAACGGCGACGGAGCGGGCACGGCCGTAGTCACCGCGGCGTCATGGCGAATCGGTGCCGAGTACGCCACCCGGCTGGTGCCCCGTATACCAGCCCCGTCGCCCCGGCTGCGTGGCAGATCGACCGTACGGTGGAGTTCCCCTACCTGGTCACCGCCTGCCACTCCTTGGTGGCCGCCGCCGGCCGGCGGGATCGCCCCCTGGGCAACGACGCCTCCGGCGTCGTGGCGCTACACCGCCGCTGGGTCGCTGAACGGTCGCTCGCGTGGATCACGCACGCCCGCCGGTATGCACGCGAACGGCTCGTCCAGCACTCCGAAACCCTGATCACGTGGGCCGCGATCACGCTTCTGACCAGGCGGCTCACCCGCGAGTCGCTGGGCCGCCTTCCACCACGCGGCCCAAGCCTGGATCGACGACCCCGCACAGAGCCTGGACGCCCACCTCCTCCAGGCCTTCGACGACCTGCGCACACTCTCCGCGCCCGTCTCCCCGGCACCGGCACAGCTCGAAACCTGATACACCCCCGGGCGGCGCGTCCCTCAAACGACGGCAGCCTGCTACGAGCGTCCGGCGAGTCAGGCCGAGGGACTCTTGATCAGGCGCTCGCTCAGTTCCCACAGGCGTCGGGCGGACCGGGGGTCGATGGAGTGGGGTACGACGTCGACCGGGACCTCGGTGTCGGGATCGGTGAGGTCGACGGGCCTCGGGTCCTCGTCCAGCGGTGAGATGTCGCTGTTGTTGAGGTAGACGCCGCCGATGTCGGCGAGCAGGGGGCTGGTGGCCGCGAACACGATGGTCGCGGCGCCCTGCTCCGGCGTCTTCTTCCCCCGGTCCGGGTCGATGACCGGCTCACCGGATGCGTCGATGAGGCCCATGGCCCGCTGTGCCTCCTCGCCCACCGACCTGTTGAAGGCCGTGGCGGGCACGATGCCCGGGTGCGGGGCGTAGGCACGGATCCCGTCGGCGGCCCAGCGACGGTCCAGCTCGACCGTGAACAGCACATTGGCGGTCTTGGACTGGGGATAGGCGAGGCCGGGGTCGTACCGGCCGGTGGTGAAATGCGGGTCGTCCCACAGGATGTCGGACACGCGCTGGGCGCCCGACGTGGTGGTGACGACCCGGGCGCCGCCGGCTGCGCGCAGTGCGGGGTACAGGCCCAGCGTCAGCTGGAAGTGGCCGAGGTGGTTGGCCGCGAACTGCGCCTCGTAGCCGCGCGCGTCGCGCACGATTCCGCCCAGGCCCGGGAAGCCCGCGTTGTTGATCAGGATGTGGAGCGGCCGGCCGGAGTCGAGGTAGCGGGCGACGAAGGCGTCGATCGAATCGGGCTGGAGCAGGTCCAGTTGACGGACCTCGACGTCCCCGATTCCGGAGACCGCCTGCTCGGCGCGGTCGGTGTCGCGGGAGCCGATGGTGACCCGTGCGCCGGCCTTGGCCAGCGCGCGGGTGGCCACCAGTCCGAGCCCGGAGTGCCCGCCGGTGATGATCACGTTCTTGCCGGTGAGGTCGATGCCCTCCAGGACGTCGTCGACCGTCGACGCGGGAGTGAAGCCGGAACCGACGGGGTGCTGAGCATGCGTGGTGCTTGGTGTCATGCCTCCAGCCTGGGCCGCGGTGCGCGGATTCCGAATGCTTGTCGATCCGCGTTTCTTTCGCGACAGTACGGAGGTGGACAGAGATCAGCTCTCCGAGGTGTTCGACCTCATCGAGGTCCGCGGTGTGCTCTCCGGCGGGTTCGCGGCACACGGCCGGTGGGTCTCGCGCGGGACGCTCGGGACCCCGTTGAAGTTCTTCGCCGTGGTGCGTGGTGGTGCGCGGCTGACCACGGACGGCATCGACGCGCCGGTCGAACTCGGGCCGGGGGACGTCGCCGTGCTGAACAACCGGACGTGGCTGGAGCTCGAAGGCGGCACCGGCGACGCGCCGCCCCGCGAGATCCTGCCCGAGGAGAACGACCCCTCGGCCGATCTCCTCGGGACCGGCTTCGGCACCGCCGACGTCCTGGTCGGTGGCCGGGTCGAGCTCAACCCGACCGGTCAGGCACTGCTGCGACAGGCGCTCCCACCGGTCGGACACGTCCGGGGATCGGCCGCCACCGCGCAGCACCTGCGCGGCACCGTCCACCGGCTGTTCGACGAGGTGAGCACACGCCGGATCGGCGCGGAGTTCGCGATCCGCCAGCACGTGCAGCTCCTCGTGCTGGAGATGGTCCGCGCCTACGCCCGCCAGACGGAACTTCCCCCGGGCTGGCTGCGGGTGCTGACCGACGAGCGGTTGCGCCCGGCGCTGGCGCTCATGCACGCCGACCCCGGGAAGCCGTGGGGCCTGGAGGAGCTGGCCCGCGCCGCGGCGATGTCACGCACCTCGTTCGCCGAACGCTTCCGGACCGTGGCGGGCGTCCCGCCCTTGGCCTACCTCGGCCGCTGGCGGATGCTGCTCGCGCAACAGGCACTGCGCGACGGCGACGTCCGGGTCGGCGCCCTCGCCTCGGAGCTGGGATACACCTCCGAGAGCGCGTTCAGCACCGCGTTCAAACGCCAGGTCGGACTGTCGCCCCTGCGCTATCGGCAGCGCCTACGCACGCAAGAACCCGGAGGTCAGCGACGTATCGGAGCGTAGAAGCACCTCGGACGCCCACTCGGACCGTGAAATCTCCGCGTTGGACGAGGTCGCTCTCGCATACCCGTGCGCGGCTCGCCTGACGCGTGCCTGCGCATGACGGGACCCGGTGTCGTCCAGTCCCGTGTCAGGCCGATCCGAGACGGCGGTTCACCGAGGCGGTGAGGCGTGCGCGCCATGACGAGGTGTCTGCGGCGTGCCGGAGCCGGGGTCCCTGGTCACCGTGGGCCCGGTCGTCCGGATCGGCCCAGTCCGGCGGCATGTCCCCGTCCACCAGGAACTCCAGCACCACCGGGCCCCTGGCCGCCAGTGCCTCCTCCCAGGCGAGCGCCACGTCCGCCGGGCGGACACAGCGGACGGCGGGGAGGCCCAGCAGTTCGGTGTAGCCCGCGTAGGACACCGCGGGCACCTCGCCGGTGGCCGGGATGCGGGGGTCTCCCGCGTCCCGCCGCCGCTGCCAGGTGAGCCGGCTGAGGTCCTCGTTGTTCAGGACGCAGAAGATCACCGGGGACAGGCCGGCGAGGCGTTCGATGTGCCGTCGCACGGTGATCAGCTCGTTCATGCCGCCCGCTTGCAGGGCCCCGTCACCGACCAGGGCGATCACCGGGCGGTCGGGGCAGGCCAGCCGGGCGGCGACCGCGTAGGGGACGGCCGCTCCGGGCAGGGCGAGGCGTCTGGAGAGGAGGGCGCGCATTCCGGCGCGCAGCCGCAGGTGCCGGGTCCACCAGTCCAGGGCCGAGCCCGTGTCGGTGACGACGATCGCGTGGTCCGGCAGCCGCGCGGACAGTTCGGCGACCACGGATCGAGGGCTGACTGCCATACCGAAGAAGCGTCGCGCCTTCGCCTGTCCCTCGGCGCGCCACTGCGCCACCGCGTCCTCGACCGCGTCCCGCCACCGGCGGTCGGACCGGCGGCGCAGCAGGGGCAGGAGCGTCTCCAACGCCAGGGCGACATCGCCCGTCACCTGAACGGCGGAAAGCGCGTCCGCGTCGACGGGACAGGCACCCGAGTCCACGTCGAGGGTGACGACGCGGCGCTGCGGGCCGGGGCCGGGCAGCAGACCGGTGTCGAAGTCGTGCGCCCCGACGAGGAGCAGGGTGTCGCAGTCGCGGACCAGGGAGGCCGCGGGCGCGCTGCCGAACGAGGCGGCCACGCCCGCCACGTACGGCAGGTCGTCCGGAAGGACGTCGCGGCCCGAGGGCGTCTTGGCGACACCCGCGCCGAGCCGTTCGGCCACTTCGGTGATGCGGCCGGCGGCTCCGGCCGCGTCCGGCCCGACGACCACGGCGGCTCTGCGGCCGGCGTTCAGGACGCCGGCCGCGCGCCGCACCTGTTCGTCCGGCGGCCGCACCGGTGGGCGCACCGGGAGAGGTGACGAGGTGGCCTCCGCACCGCGTGGCTCCGACGGCGCCTCGGCCTCCAAGACGGGACGGGAGACGATCAGGGTGGCCACTCCCCGGCCGCCGAGCGCGGCGTGCAGCGCACGGTCCAGGGCGTCACCGATCAGGGCCGGATCGGTCACCCGCTCGGAGTACTCCGACACCTGGGCGAAGAGGTGGGCAGCCGAAACGGTGCGTCGCTGACGGCCGGCGCCGGGAGGTACCGGTTCCTCGCCGACCAGCGCCACCACGGGCTGACGGTCGAGTGCCGCGTCGTACAGACCGCTGAGCAGGCGCAGCGCGCCGGGTCCGGGCGGGGCGAGGCAGCAGCCCGCGCGTCCGGTGAGTTTGGCGTGCGCGCATGCCATGAGAGCGGCCGATTCCTCGTGCCGTACCTGGATGAACTCGGGGGCCGGCCGCCCGCCGCGCAGTACGGCGACCAGGGGGTCCACGTCCGGTCCTGGCGTACCGAACACCCGGTCCACGCCCCAGGCCCGCAGCCGCGCCGCGACGTATGCGGAGACGCTGGTCACGCGCACCTCCAGCTCTCGGGGGCCGTCGACGCCGCTCCGGGTAGCCAGGGGGCCGCCCCGGCAAACGGGCGGGCGCTCCCCGAGCACTCCGCCCGGCCCCGGACGCCGCTTCGGCCGCGCGCCACCGGGGCTCGCGTGCGAGGCTCGGAACGCATGGTGGGCGATTGGACACGGCGGGCAGTCCGCGGGGCCGGGCGGCGGAAAGGGCGACACACCGTGGCGGTGTCTCACGAGGACGAGTCGGCCCCGTCGCCGGCCTGGGGCGAACGTGTGGTGACCGCGCTCGACAAGCGGCTGCCGGTCTCCTCCGCAGGCCGGGCGTTCCTGCGCAAGGCGTTCCCGGACCACTGGTCGTTCCTGCTCGGCGAGATCGCGCTGTACTGCCTCGTCGTGCTCGTCGTCACCGGCGTCTTCCTGACCTTCTTCTTCCATCCCGGCATGACCGAGGGCCCGTACACCGGCTCGTACCTGCCGCTGCGGGGCGTGCGGACGTCGGAGGCGTACGCCTCCGTGCTGGACATCAGTTTCGACGTGCGCGGCGGTCTGCTGACCCGGCAGATCCACCACTGGGCGGCGCTGGTCTTCGTGGCCGCGATCGGTGTCCACCTGCTGCGGATCTTCTTCACCGGGGCCTTCAGGCGGCCCCGTGAGGTGAACTGGACGATCGGCGTGACGCTGTTCCTGCTGGCCCTGCTGGAGGGGTTCTGCGGGTACTCGCTCCCCGACGACCTGCTGTCGGGCACCGGCCTGCGCACGACCCAGGGCATCATGCTGTCGATCCCGGTCGTCGGCACCTACCTGGCGTTCTTCGTCTTCGGCGGCCAGTTCCCCGGGCACGAGATCATCCCGCGCATGTACGTGGCGCACATCCTGCTGCTGCCCGGACTGCTGCTGGCCCTGGTCGTGGTCCACCTGGGCTTCGTCGTCTACCACAAGCACACCCACTGGGCCGCGCCCGGCCGCACCAACCGCAACGTGGCCGGCAAGCCCTTCGTCCCGCAGTACACCGCCAAGTCCGTCGGCCTGTTCTTCGTCGTGGCCGGGGTCCTCACCCTGATGGCGGCCCTGATGCAGATCAACCCGGTGTGGAGTTTCGGTCCCTACCGGGCCGACCAGGTGTCCATCGACGCCCAGCCCGACTGGTACGTGGGCTTCCTGGAGGGCGCGCTGCGGCTGATGCCCGGCGTGGAGACGGACCTCGCCGGACACACCATCGTGTGGGACGTCTTCCTGCCCGCCGTGGTCCTGCCCACCCTGCTCTTCGTGGTCCTCTACGGCTATCCGTTCTTCGAACGGTGGGTCACCGGACCCGGACCCGAGCAGCACCTGTGCGACCGGCCGCGCAACCAGCCCACGCGTGCCGCCCTGGGCGCGGCCGCCGTCTCCGCCTACGCGGTGCTGCTCCTGGCCGGCGGCCAGGACGTGTTCACCCATGTGTTCAAGGTGCCGTTGGAAGTCCTGACCTACGGCTTCCGCACGGCGCTGTTCGTGCTGCCCCTGGTCGCCTACCACGCCACGAAACGCGCGTGCCTGGGACTCCAGGCGGCCGACCGCCGACGGCTGCTGCACGGACGGACGGCCGGGGAGGTACGCCGGAACGCGGACGGCGGGTACCAGGAGGCGCGGACACTGCTGCCCGCGGCCGAGACGTACCGCATCGTCGTGCGCGACGAGCCGCGTCCCCTGGCGCACGGCACCGAGGCGTGGCGCTGGTTCCGCAGGCACCGCGTCCGCAACGCGCTGAGCCACTGGTACTTCGGCGAGCGGGTCGGGCTGCCCGTCACCGCGCGGCAGCGACAGCAGATCGACGTCGTACGGGCCGCGCCGGGCGAGGCCCGCGAGGCCGACGACGCATGAGCGAGGAGGTCCGGTCATGACGGACGACACCGGGGCACGGGCGGCCGCGACGGACGGGAACCTGCTGTCCGGCCCGCAGCCGGAGGTGGCGCGCGCCGCCGGGTATCCCGAAGCGCCGCCGCGCCTGGGCTTCTTCACGGACACGTCCGTGTGCATCGGCTGCAAGGCGTGCGAGGTCGCGTGCAAGGAGTGGAACGCGATCCCCGAGGACGGCCTGGAACTGACCGGCATGTCCTACGACAACACCCAGGGCCTCGGCGCCGACACCTGGCGGCACGTGGCCTTCGTCGAGCAGCGCAAGCCGCTGGGCGGGCAGGAACCCGGCGTCTCCCACGACCACGTCGACGTGTTCGCCGCCGCCCGCGGCCTGGGCACCTCCCCGTCCTCGCCCGGCCCGGGCGCCACCGCGCCCGCGCCCTCCGGCGCGCGGGCGCCCGCCGGGGCGCCGGCCGGGCAGGTCTCGCCCCTCGCGCCCGACGGACGCACCGAACTGCGCTGGCTGATGTCCTCGGACGTCTGCAAGCACTGCACCCACGCCGCGTGCCTCGACGTGTGCCCCACCGGCTCGCTGTTCCGCACCGAGTTCGGCACGGTCGTCGTCCAGGAGGACATCTGCAACGGCTGCGGCTACTGCGTACCCGCCTGTCCGTACGGCGTCATCGACCAGCGTCCCGACGACGGCCGGGTGTGGAAGTGCACGCTGTGCTACGACCGGCTCGGCGTCGGCATGGAACCCGCCTGCGCCAAGGCGTGTCCGACCGACTCCATCCAGTTCGGCCCGCTGGACGAGCTGCGGGAACGTGCCGCCGCCCGGGTCGCCCGGCTGCACGCGGCCGGGGTCACGGACGCGCGTCTGTACGGCGAGGACCCGGCGGACGGCGTCGGCGGGGACGGCGCGTTCTTCCTGCTGCTCGACGAACCGGAGGTGTACGGGCTGCCGCCCGACCCGGTGGTGACCACCCGTGATCTGCCCGCCATGTGGCGGCACGCCGCCGCGGCCGCGGCCGCGCTCGCCGTCCTGGCCGCCGCCGGTTTCGCCAGGAGGCCGCGATGAGCGAGTCCGACGTCACCCGTGACGGGATGGAGGGCGCCCGCCCCGGACGCGACGCCCTGACGGGCAGCCGGGCCGGGCGGCGCCGGCGGCGCCGCGGCCGGGGCGAGCGCGCGATGGTGCCCGACGCCGCGTTCTCCTCGTACTACGGCAAGCCGGTCCTGAACAAGCCGACGTGGAAGGCCCTGGACATCGCGGGCTACCTGTACCTCGGAGGTCTGGCCGGCGGGTCGTCGCTCCTGGCCGCGGGGGCCCACGTCACCGGCCGTCCCGCACTGGCCCGGACGGCGAAGTTCGGGGCGGCGGGCGGCATCACGCTCTCGCTGGCCGCCCTGGTGCACGACCTCGGCCGCCCCGCCCGGTTCCTCAACATGCTCCGCGTGTTCAAGCCCACCTCCCCGATGAGCGTCGGGTCGTGGCTGCTGACGGGTTACGCGCCGCTCACGATGGCCGCCGTGGCCGCCGACGTCACGGGCCGCTGCCGCCTGGCGGGTGCCGCCGCCACGGCGTCCGCCGCCGTGCTGGGCACGGCCGTCGCCACCTATACCGCCGTGCTGGTCTGCGACACCGCCGTGCCGTCCTGGCACGAGGGGTACCGGGAGATGCCGTTCGTCTTCGCCGGCTCCGGGGCCACCGCCGCGGCCGGCCTCGCCCTGGTGGGCGTACCGGTGCGGGAGACGGGGCCCGCGCGCCGGACGGCCGTTCTCGGCGCCGTGCTCGAACTCGGCTCGTTCCAGGTGATGAAGCGGCACATGGGCCTGGCGGCGGAGCCGTTCGAGAAGGGCAGACCGCACGGGCTGCTGCGCGCCGCCGAGATGCTCACGGCCGGGGGCGCGGCGCTGGCCGCCCTGGGGGCCGGACGCAGCCGGCCGGTCGCCGCGGTGGCGGGTGCCGCCCTGCTCGCCGGTTCCGCGGCGCTCCGGTTCGGCGTCTTCCACGCCGGGGTGGTTTCGGCCGAGGATCCCAAGTACACGGTGCTGCCGCAGCGGGAGCGCCTGGAGGCCCGGGAGCGGGCCGCGCTGCCCGACAGCACTCCCCCGGCCCCGTGAGCCGGCCCGCCGCGGCGCCGAGCCGCCGGGCGGTGGGCGTCCCGTCGGCCGAGGACCGGGACCTGGGCGGAACCGTCCTCAGGCAGGCGGAGCACCGCCCGGCACCGGCAGGGGCCGGCCGTCCGCAGCCCCGGCCAGCCGCTCCTCCCGGGTGACCCACGTCCAGGTCAGTACGGCGGCCGTGACACTCAACGGCAGCATCGCGACGATCATGGCGATGCCCTCGGCCGCGTGCCCGGCGGCGATGGTCCCGAGCACGGGCAGGTCGAGCAGCGGCGCCGTCAGGAACAGGTACAGGCACCGGCCCGGGGCGCTGAGCCGGTGCCGGGTGCGGGCCACGACGGGCACCCAGAACAGCACCGCTCCCGCCAGCAGGACCGGTTCCGTCACGAACGGCCCGGCCGGGGGCGCGAGGCCCACGAGGCCGCCGAGGACCGCCCAGGCGTGCAGCAGCACCAGCAGCGGGACGGCCACGCCCGGCGGCAGACTCACCCGTTCCCACAGCGGCGACCGGCGGGCGAGCCAGAGGGCGCCCGGCACCACCGCGGCCAGGGCGAAGCCGGACCAGGCCATCGCGGCCACGGACGACAGCGGGGCCGTGTGCGCCGAGTGGTCCATCGCGGTTCACTCCTCCCGGGCCGCGGTGCCCCGCACGAAGAGGGCCAGCGCCACGGCCAGCAGCGGTACGGCGAGGGCCAACAGCCACAGCCCGTACACGAAGACCAGCGCGGTCAGCACGCAGCCGAGCGCGGCGGGCAGCGCGGCACCGGCGCCCCGGTCCGGCAGCCGGTACCGGACGTGCTGCTCGGGTCCGGCACGGGAGGACACGAGCACGAGCAGGGCGGCCAGTTCCAGCCCGGCCACGGACGCGCCCCACAGCCAGTACGTCAGCGCGCTCTCGCCGTACAGCACCAGCACCGCCAGCAGAACGGCGTTGAGCCCGCCCCAGCCGGCCACGACCAGGAAGGCCGGATGGCGCTTCACGGCCGGCTCCCGTCGCCGGCGGCTTCCTCCTGCCGGCGCTGCCGCAGGTCCAGCAGGGGGGCGAAGCTGGGGATGGGCGGGACCGGGTGACCGGGGCCGAAGTTGTACCGGGGCGGCGGGGAGGTGGTGGCCCACTCCAGTGTGTGGGCGCCCCAGGGGTCGTCCGGCGCCGGTACGGCGCGGCCGCGGCCCCGTTGCCGCAGGGTCCACAGGACGTTCACGACGAAGACCACCGTGGCCGCGGCGAGGAAGGCCGCACCGATACTGGAGAGCAGGTTGAGCAGGCCGAAGCCGTCGAAGGCGGCGTAGGTCCACACGCGGCGCGGCATCCCCTCGTAGCCGAGGGCGAACATGGGCAGGAAGGTGAGGTTGGTGCCGAGGACGAGCAGCCAGAAGTGCAGGCGTCCGCCGCGGTCGCTCAGCATCACGCCGCTGACCTTCGGGAACCAGAAGTAGACCGCGGCGAACAGGCCGAACGCGCTGCCGGCGAACAGCACGTAGTGCAGGTGGGCCACGACGAAGTAGCTGTCGGTGACGTGGTAGTCGATGACCGGGGTGCCGACCATGATGCCGGTGAGTCCGCCGATGAGGAACTGCGGAACGAAGGCGAGGGCGAACAGCATCGGGGGCCGGAAGCGCAGCCGGCCGCCGGCGATGGTGCCCAGCATGCCGAAGTACTCCACACCGGCGGGCACCAGCAGCAGGATCGACGTCAGCGAGTAGTAGTCGTTGGCGGCCTGGCCGGTGGCGAACATGTGGTGACCCCAGACGCTCATGGACAGCGCGGCGAAGACCAGCAGGGACAGCACGGTGCCGCGGTAGCCGAAGAAGCGGCGCCCGGAGAAGACGGCCAGCACCTCGGCCACGGCGGCCAGGTACGGGAAGAACATCACGTACACCACGGGGTGGCCGTAGAACCAGAACAGGTGCTGGTAGCCGATGTTCCAGGCGTTGGAGGCGAACAGACCCGGGTCCGCGCGGCCCACGGCGAGCACGACGAGCGCGGCGAGCAGGGCGGGGAACGCGCCGATCACCATCAGGCAGGTGGCGGTCATCGACCAGGAGAACACCGGCATGCGCAGCATCGTCATCCCGTGCGTACGCTTGCGCAGCACCGTCCACAGCACGGCCCAGCCCATGAGGATCGTGCCGGTGACCGCGAGGAACACCCCGACGATCCACAGGTCCGAGCCGATGCCGGGCGAGTGGACGCTGTCCGCCATCGGGGGGTAGGAGAACCAGCCGTCGGCGTGCGCTCCGTTCGGCGTCGCGAAGCCCGCCAGCATGACGATGGCGCCGAACACGTAGAGCCAGTAGCCCAGAAGGGTGAGCTTCGGCAGGGCGATGCCGGGCGCGCCGATCTGCAACGGCACCAGATACACGCCCATGCCGAGGGCGAACGGGGTGAGCACCATGTAGATCATGCCGGAGCCGTGGATGGTGAACAGCTGGTTGTAGGTGTCCACGCCCACCAGTTCCTGCTCCGGCCGGGCCAGTTGGGCGCGCATGATCAGCGCCAGGATGCCGACGAGGACGAACAGCACCAGCGAGGTGCCGATGGTGAGCAGTCCGATCCGCTTGTGGTCGGTGCTGGTCACCCAGCCCGGCCAGCCGCCCGGCGCCACGGGCCCGCCCGCCCCGGCCTCCTCGGTGGCGGGCGGCGCCGACGTCACGCCGCCGCTCCCTGGCCGCCGCCGTGCAGCCACGTGTCGTACTCCCCCGGCGACACCGCCTTGAGCCAGAAGTGCATCGCGTAGTGCCGGTGCCCGCAGAACTCGGCGCACTTGCCCATCCAGCGGCCCTCCCGGTTCATGGTGAGGGTGAAGGTGTTGGTGTGGTCGGGGAAGGCGTCCATCTTGTACCGCAGGTCCGGCACCCACAGAGAATGGATGACGTCCCTCGCCGTCAGGTTCAGCCGGACGGGACGTCCGGTCGGCACCACCAGGGTCGGCAGATCGTCGCCCCGGCAGGTTCCCGAGACGCTGCGCCGCTCGGCGGCCTGGGGGTAGCGAAACGTCCAGCACCACTGGAATCCGGTGACGTCGACGCGTACCGCGGGGCGCTCGGCCGACTGGTGCTCACGGTGGTTCTGCCAGGCCGTCCACGCCACCAGGAACACGGCGAAGGCACCCAGCACGGCGACGTAGTACGTCTCCAGACGCGGGCGTTCGGCGCGCTGCGAGGGGTCCACCGGCCGGCCGGCCCGCCGCCGGAGCACCGCGTAGCCGAACACCGCCAGCACCGCGAGGAACACCACGCTCGCGATGACCGTCTCCAGCGCGAACACCTGGCCGAAGATGTGCCGCTGTCTCACCGTGCCGTCCTTCCCTCCTAGACGGCCGCGCCGGGTCGATCCGGTCCGTCCGGACGTGTCAACCCGGCCGCTGGGAGGAGACCCGCGTCAGCCGTCCGCTCACTCCGGCCCTCGGGCCGGGACCGGGGCCATGCGGACATTACGGGCAGGCCGGACAGTCCGCGAGCGGACACACCGCAGGACGAAGCGCACCCCTGCCTGCCCGGCTCCTCCGCCGCGCACCCCGCCCGCGAGTGGTTCGGATCCGTCGTGCCCTCGCCTGGCACGACCGGCACCGGCGTCAGGCACGCAGGGAGCAGCCGGAGCCGTGAGCCGGCCGCTTCCGGCTCCGGCGCGCGGTCGCCGGCCGGGACGAGGAGGTTCACCGTTCCGGGTGCCGTTTCGCGTATGCCGTGGCGTGCACCGAGCGTCGGCGGCGGCGTGGCTGCTTGGGTGAAGGACGACAACGCACGGTCAGTGAGTCACGTCCGGAGGAGACACCATGTCGCAGATCGCCGAAGCGCCGCCTGCGGGTCTCGTGCCCGAGCACTGGGACGCCGTGGTGCGTGAGGTGGTCCAGCCGCTCGCCGAGGAGGTCGACCGCGCCGGCGTCTTCCCGCGGACCGGTGTCCGCACCCTGGCGGAGGCGGGGGTGCTCGGTCTGCTGAGCTCCCCCGCGCACGGCGGAGCGGGCGGGGACCTGCGGCAGGCCGCGGCGGTCGTCGGCAGGCTGGCGGGGGTCTGCGGGTCCACGGCCATGGTGGTGCTGATGCACTACGCGGCCGTGACCGTCATCGAGGCCCACGGCGACGACGAGGTTCGGCGCGCGATCGCGACGGGACACCACCTGACCACGCTCGCGTTCTCCGAGCACGGCTCGCGCAGCCACTTCTGGGCCCCCGTCGGCACCGCCGTCCCCGACGGCGCGGGAGCCGTACGGCTGGACGCCCGCAAGTCATGGGTCACCTCGGCCGGCGAGGCGGACAGCTACGTGTGGTCGAGCAGGCCCCTGGACGCGGCGGCGGGCGGCATGAGCCTGTGGCTGCTGCCCGCCGGCAGCCCGGGACTGGAGGTCCGCGGTGACTACGACGGGTTCGGACTGCGCGGCAACGCCTCCAGCCCGGTCACCGCGGAGGGCGTACGGGTACCGCGCCGGGCCGCGCTCGGCCCCGACGGCGAGGGCCTGGCCATCGCCCTCGGCGTGGTGCTGCCCTGCTTCCTGACGCTCAGCGCCGCCTTCTCCCTCGGGGTGGCGGACACGCTGCTGGAGATGACCGCGCGGCACCTGCGGGAGACCCGCCTGGAGCACCTGGGCGAGTCCCTGGCGCACCAGCCGGTGGCCCGGCGCGACTACGCGGCCCTGCGGCTGCGCGCCGACGCCGCCCGCGCTCTGCTCGACGACGCCCTCACCGCCGTGGAGACCGGGCGTTCCGACGCGATGCTTCAGGTGCTCCAGGTCAAGGCGCTCGCCGCGGAGACGGCGGCCGACACGGCGGACGGCGCGATGCGCCTGTGCGGCGGTTCGGCGTTCCGCCGGGAGCTGGGGGTGGAGCGCCGGTTCCGGGACGCGCTCGCGGCGCGGGTGATGGCACCGACCACCGAGGCGCTGTACGACTTCTGCGGCCGTGCCGGCCTCGGTCTGCCGCTGTTCGAGGAGGCGAGGTGAGCGGGATCGTGCTGGGGGCCGTCGCGTACGACCCGAAAGTGGTGACGATCTGGTCCGGCTTCCGGGAGTGGCTGCTCGGGCGGGGGCTGGACTTCGACTTCGTGCTCTACAGCCACTACGAACGGCAGGCCGAGGACCTGGCCGGCGGCCGGATCGACGTGGCCTGGCACTCGCCGCTGGCCTGGCTGCGCACCCGCCGGCTCGCCGCGGCGGCGGGCGTACGGGTCGAGCCGCTCGTCATGCGCGACACCGACCGGGACCTGACCTCGGTCGTCGTGGTGCGCGCGGACGGGCCGGTCCGCTCCGTGGCCGACCTCAAGGGCGAGACGGTGGCCGTCGGCGCGGTGGACTCCCCGCAGGCGACGCTGCTCCCGCTGCGGCACCTGCGCGAGCAGGGCCTGGTGGCGGGCGTCGACTTCGACGTCAGACGCCACGACGTCGGGGTCGGCCTGCACGGCGACCACGTCGGCGGGGAGCGGGAGGCGGTACGCGCCCTGATGGCGGGCGAAGCGGCGGCCGCCTGCGTCGTCGACTCCCATCACCTCCTGTTCGGCGAGGAGGGCGTCCTGCCGCCGGGCTCCACCCGCCTGCTGAGCCGGACCCCGCCCTACGACCACTGCGTCCTGGCGTCCGGACCCTCGCTCGGCGCGGCGCCGGCCCGCCGGCTGACGGAGTCGCTGCTGTCCATGTCCTATGCCGACCCGGAGGTGCGCCACCTGCTCGACCTGGAGGGGCTGACCCGGTGGCTGCCGGGGCGCGAGAGCGGTTACGCGCAGTTGTCCGCCGCCGTGGACGACACGGGTTTCTACGACGCCGGGGGCCGGGTCACCGCCGTCGGGTACCGGCCGTGACCTCGCACGGCACACCGCCCGGCGCGGCGGCGGTCGACCTGGGCGACCTGCCTCTGGAAGGCGGCGCCCGGCTGCTGCTGCGCAGGGCCCTGGACCGGGTGCCCGCGGGCGGCGAGGTGGCGGTCGCCGGCCGCGACCCGGCACTCGTGGTGCACCTGACCGCGTGGTGCCGCCGCGAGGGGCACACCGTCCGTCCCGCGGAGCCCGGTGACGCTCCGGTCCGGGCCCGGGTCCGCCGGAGCGGCACCGCGGCGGCGCGCTGGGCGGGCGCCGAGCGCGCCGGCGGCCCCGGGCCCGGCCGGGCGGCCGGGCGGGCCGAGCCGCACTGGGGGCTGGCCGCGCGGGGCGCGCTGGTCGAGGCCGGCGGCCCCGAGGTGTTCTTCCCCGTCACCGACCGGGACGTGGTCTGGAGCGACCTGGCACCGCGGCTGTACCGGCAGGCCGCCGCCGCCCAGTGGGACCCGTGGACCGCGGTGCCCTGGGACGCGCCCTTCACCCTGCCGGACGAGGTGGAGGCCGCCGTCGTGCAGGTGATGACGTACCTCGTCGAGAACGAACAGGCCGCCCTGGTCGTGCCCGCCCGGCTGCTCGTCCAGGTGCATCCCCACTTCCGCGAGGTGCTGCAACTGCTCGCCGTGCAGGCCGCCGACGAGGCCCGGCACGTGGAGGTCTTCACCCGGCGGGCCCTGCTCAGGGGCGACGTCATGGGCACCTCCTCGGTGGGCGGACGGGCCTCCCTGACGACCCTGCTCGCCGAACCGGACTTCTCCCTCGCCTCCTTCCTGCTGTCGGTGCTCGGGGAAGGCAGCTTCCTCAGCCTGCTGGCGTTCCTGGAGCGGCACGCTCCCGATCCGGTGACCCGGCGGATCAGTCACCTGGTACGGCAGGACGAGAGCCGGCACGTCGCCTTCGGGGTGGGCCACCTGGAGCACCGCGCGAAGAGCGATCCCCGGCTGCGCGGCCGGCTGCGGGCCGCCGTCGAACGCCGCCACGACGCGCTCGCCGGCACCGCCGGGCTCAATCAGGACGTGTCCGACGCGCTGGTCCTGCTGGCCGCCGGATCGTGGGCTCCCGAGGCGCTCGCGGGCGGCTGGCAGGCGGTGCGGCGGTTGCGGGCGGACATGGACGAGGGCAGGCGCCATCGCCTGGCACGCCTGGGCTTCCCCGACGACGAGGCCGCCGAGCTGTCCCTCCTCCACACCCGCAACTTCATGTGAGTGCGCGTCCGCACCCGGTCTGCCCACGGCTCGGCCGGAGGTGGCGCCCTGATGCGCCGGGCCGCGCGGTCGCGGCGCGGCTGACGCGGCACGGTGGGCCCGCGGCGTCCGGAGATGCCGAACGCGCGCGGTGGAGGCAGGATCTTCAAGAGGCACGGTGAGCACGTCGTCCCTGCGGCACCGGGAGACGGCCGGTGCCCTCGGTGCCGCTGCGGCCGGGGACCGGCGGACCGGGGAACCCACGGCGGCGTCGAGCACGACGGGAAAGGCGGACGTGATGGGGGTACGCACCTGGATCGGCTCCTGGCCGGTGTACCGCCAGCTCACGGGGACGGACCCCCTGGGGCGCGGTGCCGCGGCCAAGAGCGGCACCAGCGCACGGCTCACTCCCCGCGTGGCGTCCGCGGACCGGGTCGTGAAGTCGGTCTGCCCCTACTGCGCGGTGGGCTGCGGCCAGAACGTCTACGTCGAGGACGACCGCGTCACCCAGATCGAGGGCGACCCCGACTCGCCGATCTCGCGCGGCCGGCTGTGCCCGAAGGGCGCGGCCAGCCTCCAGCTCACCACCGGCGGCGCCCGGGAACACCACGTCCTCTACCGCCGTCCGCACGGCACCGAGTGGGAGCGCCTGGAGCTGCACACGGCGATGGACATGATCGCCGACCGGGTGATCGCGGCCCGCCGCGCCGGCTGGCAGTGGGAGGTCGACCAGGCCCGCACCCGGCGCACCCTCGGCATCGCCAGCCTGGGCGGCGCCACGCTGGACAACGAGGAGAACTACCTGATCAAGAAGCTGTTCACCGCCCTGGGAGCGGTGCAGATCGAGAACCAGGCACGTATTTGACACTCCTCCACCGTTCCCAGTCTGGGGACCTCGTTCGGCCGCGGCGGCGCGACCACCTTCCAGCAGGACCTGCAGAACTCGGACTGCATCGTCATCCAGGGCTCGAACATGGCCGAGTGCCATCCGGTCGGGTTCCAGTGGGTGATGGAGGCGAAGGCCCGCGGCGCGAAGGTGATCCACGTCGATCCGCGGTTCACCCGCACGAGCGCGCTGGCCGACGTGCACGTGCCCTTGCGCGCGGGCTCGGACATCGCCTTCCTCGGCGGGATCGTCAACTACGTGCTGCGCAACGACAAGTACTTCCGTGACTACGTCGTCGCGTACACCAACGGGCCCGACATCCTGCGGGAGGACTACCGCGACACCGAAGACCTCGACGGCGTCTTCTCCGGCCTCGACCGCGACAGCCGCAGTTACGACAACAGCAGCTGGCAGTACGAGGGGACGGAGGTCCAGGCGGCGTCGGGCGAGCGCGACCAGGAGTACGAGGAGCGCACCGGGGGCGGCGCCTCGGTGGCGGACGCCGCGGGCGGCGAGTCCCACGGCTCCGGCGGTCCCGCCATCCCGGAGGGCGAGCCCGAGCGGGACGAGACGCTGACCCATCCGCGCTGCGTCTTCCAGGTGCTGAAGCGGCACTACGCGCGCTACACACCGGAGAGGGTGGAGCAGATCTGCGGGGTGCCGCAGGATCTCTTCCGGCAGGTGTGCGAGCTGGTCACGGAGAACTCCGGACGCGAGCGGACCACCGCGTTCGCCTACGCGGTCGGCTGGACACAGCACACGGTGGGCGTGCAGTACATCCGTGCCGCCTGCATCCTGCAGAGCCTGCTGGGCAACATCGGACGGCCCGGCGGCGGCATCCTGGCCCTGCGCGGACACGCCTCCATCCAGGGCTCCACGGACATCCCCACCCTGTTCAACCTGCTGCCGGGCTACATCCCGATGCCGCACGCGCACCAGCAGGAGGACCTGGACTCCTTCGTGGCGGGCGAGGCGGCCCAGAAGGGCTACTGGGGCAACATGCGCGCCTACCTGGTCAGCCTGCTGAAGGCGTACTGGGGCGGGGCCGCCACCGAGGACAACGACTTCTGCTTCGACTACCTGCCGCGGCTGACGGGGTCGCACTCCACCTACGAGACGGTCATGGCCCAGTTGGAGGGCACCTGCAAGGGCTACTTCCTCATCGGCGAGAACCCCGCGGTCGGCTCCGCCAACGCCAAGATGCAGCGGCTCGGCATGGCCCGGCTGGACTGGCTCGTCGTACGGGACTTCTCCCTGATCGAGTCGGCCACCTGGTGGAGGGACGGCCCGGAAATCGAAACGGGCGAGCTGCGCACCGAGGACATCGGCACCGAGGTGTTCTTCCTGCCGGCCGCCGCGCACACGGAGAAGGACGGCAGCTTCACCAACACCCAGCGTCTGCTGCAATGGCACCACCAGGCGGTCCCACCGCCCGGCGAGGCCCGCAGCGACCTGTGGTTCACCTACCACCTGGGCAGGATCATCCGGGAGAAGCTCGCCGCGTCCACCGACGAGATGGACCGGCCGCTGCTGGACCTGACGTGGGACTACCCGACCAAGGGCGAACACGCCGAACCCGAGGCGGAAGCCGTCCTCGCCGAGATCAACGGTTACGACGCCGAGGGCAGTCCGCTGGCCTCGTACGAACAGCTCAACGCCGACGGCTCCACCGCGTGCGGCTGCTGGATCTACTGCGGGGTCTACACCGACGGCGTCAACCAGGCCGCCCGCCGCAGACCGGGCAAGGAGCAGAACTGGGTGGCCAACGAGTGGGGCTGGGCCTGGCCCGCCAACCGCCGCATCCTGTACAACCGGGCGTCGGCCGACCCCGACGGCCGGCCCTGGAGCGCACGCAAGTCCCTGGTGTGGTGGGACGCGGACGAGGGCGTGTGGACCGGCCACGACATCCCGGACTTCAAGAAGGACACGGCACCCGATCACGAGCCCCCGCCGGACGCGACCGGCCCCGAGGCGCTGACCGGGACGGACGCCTTCATCATGCAGGCGGACGGCAAGGCATGGCTGTACGTCCCGTCCGGTCTCACCGACGGACCCCTGCCCACGCACTACGAGCCGCAGGACTCGCCGTTCCCGAACCTGCTCCACACCCAGCAGCGCAACCCCGTACGCCAGTTGCTGACCCCGCACCCCGACAACCGCTACCAGCCCAGCGGCCGGGAACCCGGCTCGCAGGTGTTCCCCTACGTCGCCACCACCTACCGGCTCACCGAGCACCACACCGCGGGCGGCATGTCCCGCTGGCAGCCGTACCTCGCCGAGCTCCAGCCGGAGTTCTTCTGCGAGGTCTCCCCCGAGCTGGCCGCCGAGCGCGGGCTGGAGCACACCGGCTGGGCGACGATCGTCACCGCCCGCGGCGTGGTGGAGGCCCGGGTGCTGGTCACCGACCGCATGACCCCGCTCACCGTGCAGGGCCGCCGGCTGCACCAGGTGGGCATGCCCTACCACTGGGGCCCGAACGGCTACAGCACGGGGGACGCGGCCAACGAACTGCTGCACATGTCCCTCGACCCCAACACGCACATCCAGGAGACCAAGGCGTTCGCCGTCGACATCCGGCCCGGGCGCCGGCCCCGGGGACCGGCCGCCACGGAACTCGTGCGGGCCTACCGGGCACGGGCCGGTATCGACGAGGACACCGGCACCGCACCCTGAGCGTGCGGGGGCGGGATCACCTGAGGACGAGGGAGTGCTCGCCCCGGGCCACCAGCTCCCCCACCACCGGTGCGCCCGGCACCTCTCCCGCCACCAGCAGACCGCCGGAGGTCTGGGCGTCCGCCAGCAGGAACCGGGTGTCGGCGTCGGTGCCGCCGAAGTCGGTGAACGGCGCCACCCACTCCAGGTTGCGCCGGGTCCCACCGCTGACGAACCCGTCCCGTACCGCCTCCCGCGCCCCGTCGAGGTACGGCACGGCGGCGGTGTCGATCACGGCCGTCACCTGCGAGGCCCGCGCCAGCTTGTGCAGATGGCCGAGCAGGCCGAACCCGGTGATGTCGGTGGCGCAGACGGCGCCGGCCGCGAGAGCCGCCACCGACGCGTCCCGGTTGAGTGCCGCCATCGTGGCCACCGCCTGTTCGAACCGCTCGCCGGTCGCCTTGTGGCGGTTGTTGAGGACGCCCAGACCGAGCGGTTTGGTGAGCGACAGCGGCAGGCCCGGCCGGCCGGCGTCGTTGCGCAGCAGCCGAGCCGGGTCGGCCACCCCGGTGACGGCCATCCCGTACTTGGGTTCGGGGTCGTCCACGCTGTGCCCGCCGCCCACGTGACAGCCGGCCTCGGCGGCGATGTCCAGCCCGCCGCGCAGCACCTCGCGGGCGAGGTCCCACGGCAGCACCTCGCGCGGCCACGTCAGGAGGTTGACGGCGACGATCGGCCGGCCGCCCATCGCGTACACGTCCGACAGGGCGTTGGCCGCGGCGATGCGGCCCCAGTCGTAGGGGTCGTCCACGACCGGGGTGAAGAAGTCGGCGGTCGCCACCACGGCCTGGGCCGGGACGCCGGCCGCGGCGGGCAGGGTGACGACGGCGGCGTCGTCACCGGTGTCCAGGCCGACGAGGAGCGTCGTGTCCGCCGCGGCCGTCTGGGGCCGCAGGAGGCCGCCGAGCACGTCCTCCAGCTCACCCGGCGGGATCTTGCAGGCGCAGCCTCCGCCGTGCGCGTACTGGGTGAGCCGTACGGGTGTCTCGCGGATGGTCGTCATGCCTGGCCCTTCCGAGGGGTCGGTTCGGTCGTCGGCGGGCTCCGGCGCGCCGGTGGCCCGGGCGGGAGAGGGAGGCGTGCGGGTGCCCGGTGGCCCTCCCGGTGCTCACGACCGGGGTGTCCGGGGTTCCCGGGCCGGCGGGTTCGCTTCCCGTCCGCCCCCGCCCCCGCCTCCGCTTCCCGCGGTGTCCCGGCAGCGCCGGTGCCGGTCGTCCACGCGCTCGGTGTGTCCCCGC
Source organism: Streptomyces sp. NPDC017095 (assembly GCF_044332325.1). Lineage (NCBI taxonomy): Bacteria > Bacillati > Actinomycetota > Actinomycetes > Kitasatosporales > Streptomycetaceae > Streptomyces > Streptomyces sp. NPDC017095. The sequence continues at coordinate 10,222 of NZ_JBIROU010000012.1, read as the reverse complement.
CGGTCCAGCAGTTCCAGCAGGGGCACGGCCACCCTGCGGGTGGTGTCGAGGGCGCGGCGCGCCTCGCTCAGCGTGAACGGCTGGGGCAGGGAGCGCAGCACGGCGGCGGCGCTGGCGTCCGCGCCGGGCAGCAGCACGATGCCCTCGGCCACCCGGAGCAGCGCGCCGGCCGTGACAGCGGCCGCCAACGGCTTGCGCGTGAGCCCGAGTCCGGCCAGCCGGCCGGCCTCGGGCGCACGGAACGGCGTCCGGCGCAGCTCCTCCGCCAGGGCGTCGACGGCCCGCCGGACCGGCGGCGGCAGCGACGGCCGTGTCTCGCCGGGGCCGTACAGGCGCCCTTGACGGTGGTGCAGTACGGCCGTGCCGGGTGTGTCGGCGAGGGCCTGGACGAGGGACCGGTCCGGCAGGCCGAGCAGGTGTCTGGCCGCTTCGGTGGGCAGGCCGGGGTCCAGTGGCTGCCGCTCCGCGTGCCGCGCCGCTTCGGCCGCCAGCCGTTCGCGCAGTACGGCCCAGTGCTCCGGGTCGGCGAGCCAGTCGCCGGTGACGGGCGGGCCGGGAGCGGCGACCCCCATGGCTTCCAGGTCCGGCCGGCGGACGAGCCGGCGTCGCCGCAGTTCGGCGGCGCCGTCCGGCCGGCCGGTCATGGCCGTCAGCTCGGCCGCCCTGGCGCGGGCCGCTCCGCGCCGCGTCAGCCGTGGCGGTGCCACGTCCAGCACGGTCAGACCGCACGGCGTGCGCCGTCCGCCCGGTTCGCGCAGGACGGCCCGGTCGCCGACCCGCAGCGGCAGCCCACGGGTCAGGGTCAGCCGGGCGGTGTCCTCGCCCAGCGGCCGGACGGTCACCGGCACCGCGGCGGTCCCGATGTGCAGGGTGACCGTCCGCGGCAGCTCCGCCGCCGGCGTTCCGTGCACCCGGACGTCGGTCACGGTGGCCGGCCGCCAGCGGCCGGGGGTGAGCAGCACCCCGCCCCGGCCGAGCGCGGTGCCGGCGCCGCCGTGGACGTTGGCCGCCACCCGTGCCACGCCGCTGACCGACGACCGCGCCTGGTGCAGGCACTGCAGTCCGCGCACCCGCAGCGCACCGGCGCCGTCACCCGTCTCGAGCCGGTCGCCGACGCGCAGGGTGCCCGCCCCCAGGGTGCCGGTGACGACCGTGCCGTGGCCGCGCACGGTGAAGGCGCGGTCCAGCCACAGCCGTACGTCGGCGTCGGCCGGCGGATCAGGCAACGCGGCGCTCAGCCGGGCCAGTTCGCGGCGCAGCTCGTCGAGTCCCGTGCCCGTCACCGCGCTCACCGCGACGGACGGGACGGTGCCGAGGGAGGTGGCGGCCAGCCGTTCGACGGCGTCCGCGCGGACCGGTCCGGGGTCCGCCAGGTCGCTGCGGGTCACGGCGAGCACGGCGTGCCGGACCCCGAGCGCGTCCAGGATCTCCAGGTGTTCCTGGGACTGCCGCTGCCATCCCTGGTCGGCGGCGACCACGAAGAGCACGCCGGGCACCGGGCCGACGCCCGCCAGCATGGTGGAGACGAACCGCTCGTGGCCGGGCACGTCGACGAAGGCGAGGTGTCCGTCGCCGGCACCGCCCGGGGGGTCCGGCTCCAGCCGGGTCCAGACGAAGCCGAGGTCGAGCGTCAGGCCGCGGCGCCGCTCCTCCTCGTAGCGGTCGGGTTCCATGCCCGTCAGCGCGCGTACCAGGGCGGACTTGCCGTGGTCGACGTGCCCGGCGGTGGCCAGCACCCGCATCCGCCCTACCTCTCCCCGAGCCGTACGGAGCGCACGGCCGCGGCCAGCCGCCGGTCGTCCCCGGCTGGCACCGCCGCCAGGTCCAGCAGGCAGCGTCCCCCGTCCAGCCGTCCGACCACGGGAACGCGCCCCGCGCGCAGTGCGGCGCCGTACGGTTCCGGCAGGGACACGGCGGCGCTCGGCAGGGTCACACCGGGCGCTCCGCCTCCGCCCACGGTGGCCCGGCTCCCGACCGCCCGGGCGTCGATGCCGTCCACCCGCAACGCGCCGGCCAGCCGTTCGGCGCGGTCGGACAGCTCTCCGGGGTCGGCGGCCAGCGCCCGTTCGGTCGGCGTCGGCGGACCCGTCAACGTGGCCTCCAGCGCGGCCAAGGTCATTTTGTCGACCCGGAGGGCACGGGCGAGCGGATGCCGGGCCATGGTGCGGACCAGGTCCTCCCGGCCGAGGACGAGTCCGCACTGGGGTCCGCCCAGCAGCTTGTCGCCGCTGGCGGTGACGAGCGCGGCGCCGGCTTCCAGTTGGGTCCGCGCGTCCGGTTCCTCGGGCAGCCGGGGGTGCGGGGCCGGCAGACCCGATCCGATGTCGGCGACCACCGGGACACCGAGCGGGGCCAGTTCGGCGACATCCGCGGCGCGGGTGAACCCGGTGACGCGGAAGTTGGAGGGATGCACCTTGAGGATGAGGGCCGTCTCGGGGCCGATGGCCGTGGCGTAGTCCTCCGCGGTCGTGCGGTTGGTGGTGCCCACCTCGCGCAGCCGCGCCCCGGTGGAGACCAGGAGGTCCGGCAGCCGGAAGCCGTCCCCGATCTCCACCAGCTCGCCGCGGCTGACCAGGATCTCCTTCCGCGCGGCCAGCGCGGTGGCGGCGAGGACCAGCGCGGCTGCTCCGTTGTTGACGACGTGCACCGCGGCGGCGGCCGGCACCCGGGCGAGGAGCGCGGCCAGCGCGGTCCGGCCGCGGCGGGCCCGTGCCCCGGTGGTCAGGTCGAGTTCGACGTCGGTGGGACCGGCGGCTTCCTGTACCGCCCGCCGGGCGGCGGCGGACAGCGGCGCCCGGCCGAGATTGGTGTGGAGCAGGACCCCGGTGGCGTTGATCACCGGGTGCAGGCCGCTCGCCGTCCGCGGCAGGAGGGTGAGCGCCGCGTCCGTCACCTGTTCCGGCCTCAGCACGCCTTCCCTGGCCTGTTGCTGTGCCTGGCGGACCGCCGCCTTGACCCGCTCCGGCCCGAGCCGGTCCGCCGCGTCCCGCAGACCGGGCTCACGCAACAGCGCGTCGGTGCGTGGGATCCGTCGCCGCACGTCCGGTACGGCGCTCGCCTCCTCGCCCGCCGCGGCAGCACCGCCGGCGCCCCGTTCCGCGCTCCCGCCGCTCCGCTCGGCCGTACCCCGCTGTCCCACGCGTTCCCTCCGCTCCGGCCCGGCTCCCGCTGTCCGGGAACACGCATCGTTCCCCCAGCGGAGCCGGCGGTTCCCGGGACACGCCGGGCGGAGCCGAGAGGGACGAGACCGCGTCGGCCGTCTGGGGAACGTGGCGCTGCCGGTTGCGCGCCGGGCAAGACGCGGTGGTCACCGGGAACGGGCTCCACCGGGCGGGATGCGGACTGCCCGGTGGAGTCCGGCCGCTACCGCGTCAGCAGTTTCTCCAGGACGTCCGCCCCCTTGACCGCGCCGCCCGCCCCGCGCACGATCCGGCTCAGGGCCGCCGCCCGGGGGCGGCAGGACCGGACGTCCCGGACGGCGTCGCGCAGGCCCTGCACGGTCGGCTCGGCGAGCGTCCTGCCGACCCGCAGCTCCTCCGCCCGGCGGGCGACCGCCCGCTGTTCCGGGATCTGCGGCACCGCCACGAAGGGCACCCCGTGGTAGAGGGACTCCATCGCCGAGTTCATCCCGGCGTGGCTCAGGAACACCTCGGTGTGGCGCAGCACCGCCACCTGCGGCACGTGCGCGTGCACCTCGACGTTGGCCGGGACCGGGCCCAGCGACTCCGGGTCCAGCCCGCCCACCGCCATGACGACCTGCCAGTCGCTGTCCCCGAACGCCTCGACGCAGGTCCGGTAGAACTCGGGCCGGTCGTTGAAGACGGTTCCCAGCGATATCAGCAGCACCGGGGCCTGCGACCGCGGGCTCCACTCCTCGGCGGTCTGCCGGCTGCTCAGCGACGGCCCGACGAAGTGGAAGCGCTCGTCGAAGGTCTCCCCCGACGGCTGGAACTCGCGGGGGATGAACACCAGGCTCGTCGGGGCCACGTGGCCGAACATCAGGTTCGGGTCCTCCAGGAAGGTGTGGCCCTGCGCGAACTTCCCCATGTCCTGGATCGCGGCCACCAGCCGGGGGTTGGTGTGGTCGAAGCCGGCCGGCAGGTACACTTGGGCCGCCGAGAAGGAATCGTTCTCCGCGAAGGTCGGCACCAGGGAGACCTCCCGCACCCCGAGCAGGTTCGCCAGCATCCTCCCGGTGAAGGTCACCGAGTCGTAGCACACCGCGTCCGGCGGGTCGGCCGAGAAGTGCTCGGCCAGGACGGGGAAGGAGGCACGCGCGTCGTCGAGGTAGTACTCCATCGTCACGGCGAGCTGTTCCGCCGTGAACTCGCCCCGCGCCGCCATGTCGGGCGGTAGCCGCGAGGGCAGGGTCACCGGGATCGCCCCGGCGGCCACGGGGCCGTCCATGGTGGCCGGTCCCGTGGCGTAGCCGACCCGGTGGCCGCGCCGGACCAGCTCTTCGACCAGCGGCAGGGTCGGGTTCACATGCCCGGACGCGGGCGCGCTGACGAAGGCGAAATGGGCCATCAGCTCTCCTCCTCCAGGATGACCGGCAGGGTCTTGTGTCCGTTGGTGAAGAAGGAGCCCAGCGGCTCCAGTTCGGACGACGGGACGGCCAGCCGCAGCCGGGGGAACCGGGAGAACAGCGCGGACAGCGCCGTCGTCGCCTCCAGCTTCGCCAGGGGGCTGCCGAGGCAGTAGTGCACGCCGTGCCCGAAGGTGAGGTGGTCGGCCCGCGACGGCCGGGTGACGGAGAAGTCCTCCGCGTCGGCCCCGTGCTGCGCCGGGTCGCGGCCGGCCGCGCCGTAGGACAGCAGGATCGCCTCGCCCTCGCGGATGTGCACACCGTCCACGGAGACGTCCTCCACGGCGTACCGCAGCGGCAGGTTCGGCACCGGCGCCTGCCAGCGCAGGGTCTCGTCCACCACGTCCTCCCACGTGCTGGTCCCGGACCGGACCAGGGCGAGCTGGGAGGGGTGCGTGGCCAGCGCGTGGACGGCGTGGTGGAGCAGGTTGACGGTCGTCTCGAAGCCGGCGGAGATGGTCAGCAGCAGGGTGTCCAGCAGTTCCCGCTCGGACAGCCGGGTGCCGTCCGCCTCCTGGGCGGCGATCAGGTCGCTGGTCATGTCGTCGCCGGGGTCGCGCCGTTTGGCGGCCGCGAGGTCCTTGAGCAGCATGTACAGCTCGCCGGAGGCGGCCTGCACGCCCGCCGGGTCCGCGTCGAGGCTGAACACCGCGTCCACCAGCCGCCGCAGCTCCGCGCCGGTCTGCGCGGTCACCCCGAACAAGCCGGTGATGACCTGGATCGGCAGCGGGAACGCGAACCGTGCGCGCAGGTCGACCGCCTGCCCCGGCGGCACCGTGGCCAGGTCGGCGATCAGGCCGGCCGTGATCTCCTCGACGCGCGGCCGCATCGCTTCGATACGGCGCGGGGTGAACGCCTTGGCCACCAGGCTGCGCAGCCTGGTGTGGTCGGCCCCGTAGGCGGTGAACATGTTCTGCATCGCGACCCACATGATCAGCGGCCAGTCCGGCGGGATGTCGCCGTCGCGCCACATGGGCCAGTGCTTGTTCGCGTCCTTGGAGACCCTCGGGTCGAGCAGCAGCTTCTTCGCCAGGTCGTGCCCGGTGACGGCCCAGGCCGACACGCCGCCGGGCAGTTCGACGGGCGTGGCCGGGCCGCGCTCGCGCAGGGCGGCGGCCTCGCCGAAGATGTCGCCGCCCGAGGGGTCGATGACGTACGCCTCGGCGGGCGGGGCCGCCTGCGCGCGCACCGGCTCGGTGAAGGTGGTGGCCGTACGGGGCTTGGGCGGCTCGGTGACCTCCAGCAGGGACGCGGTGAACCGCGAGCCCATGCCGAGGCCGATCGACATGATGGTGTCGCCGGGCTTGAGGGTCTCGTCGTGCAGCAGGTGGTCCATGCCGAGCAGTTGGTCGCACGGCCCGACGTGGCCGAGTTCGCGCAGCATCGGCCAGGTGGTGCGGCCCAGGTCGATGCCGAGCGGCTCCAGCACGACGACCTCCAGTTGGGCCAGGCCCAGACCGGTGACGACGAACCGGGTGATGTCGGCGACGCTGACGCCGGCCTCCTTGGCGGCCTGCTCGACCGCGGTGACCAGTGCCCCGCTCATCAGCGTCAGATACGGGGCCAGGCCGGTGACCTCGATCGGCGTACGGTTGCGATGGCCCGCGGGGTCCGGGATCGTCGGGGTGGCGAGGACCTCCATCTGGGTCGCGGAGCTGTTGGCGGTCGCGACCAGCCGCGCCCGGCCGCCCTCGCGGTTGAGCACGGCCGCGACCGCGCCGTCGGCCAGGAAGATCCCGACGGTGGGCTGCCAGCGTTCCCACCGCGGCGGCAGGAACCGGGCGGTGGCCGTGACCAGGGTCGCGGTCGCGGCCGGGTCGGCCACCAGGTGCGCGGCGGCGGACTGCAGCGCGGCCGAGCCGCCGTTGCTGGTCGCCTCGACCTCGTAGACGAGAGCGTGGCCGAGGCCGAGGACGCGCTGCAGGTGGCAGGAGGACGCCATGTGGTCCTGGTGGTCCATCTGGGCGTAGGCGGCCATGGAGATGTCGGCGCCGCTGAGGCCGGACTCGCGCAGCGCCCCGATCGCCGCGTGCACGGCCATCGCGTGCTCGGTGACGTCGTCGGAGCGGGTGAACGACACGAAGTCCGACAGCGCGAGCAGCCGCCGCATGGTCTCGGTGTCCGGCACGGCCTGCGTCGCGGGCGTGCGGGGCGGCAGATACCGCCCCGTTCCGCCGATGTAGACGTTGTCCCAGATCATGCTTCGTCCTTTCCCCTGAGTGCGGACAGCCCGGCCCCGTATCCGCTGAAGTCGAGGAGCCACGTGCTGATGGCCAGCGCCGTGGCCGCGGAGTGCTCCTCCAGTACGGTGAAGTGGTCGCCCGGGACCGTGAGCACCTCCTGGGCGGTGGTGGACAGCCGGGGCCACGAGCGCTTCCCGGTCTGCACCAGCAGCACCGGCGCGGTGACGGGCTCCGGGGCGCCGGCCAGGTCGAGGTAGCGGCCCATGGCCACCAGCCGGTCGTCGTCGACCGGCTGGACCTGGTGGCCGGCGTCGAGCATGCCGGTGAGCACACCCGGCAGGTCGTCGGGGTAGCCGTCGATCAGCACCACGGCGCTGGGCCGGGCCCCCCGCCGTTCCAGTTCCCCGGCGGTCGCCAGCGCCAGCCACGCGCCCACCGAACGGCCGACCAGCACCGGCGCGGCGACGGCCGACGCGGCCTCGGCGAGTGCCTGGACCAGAACGTCGGCGTCGGCGGGCAGCGGGTCGCCGGCGAAGCCGGGCAGGTTGAGCGCCGTGACGTCGCGGGCGGCCTCCAGCGCGGCGGCGAACCGCCCGTACTCCTCGATGCCGCCGGATGCCAGCGCGGACGGCAGGCAGACCAGCGACGGCTGGAGGAAGCCGGCCGCGAGGGCGACCGTCTCGGCCTTGGGCGCGTCGGTGGCCGGGCTCAGCCGGGACGCCGTGGCCAGCAGGTCGAGGCCGTCCTGCGCGCGGCCGACGTCCACGGCCTTGCGCAGCAGGCGCTCCATCGGCCCGGCGACCCGGTTCTCCGGCGAGCACAGCTGCCCGTAGAGGTGGTTGACGAGCTGTTCGGGCGTCGGGAAGTCGAAGACGAGGGTCGCCGGGAGCTGGAGCCCGGTGGCCCCGTTGAGCCGGTTGCGCAGCTCGATGGCGGTCAGCGAGTCGACGCCGTGGTCGCGGAACAGCCGACGCGGGTCGTCGATCCCGCCGGGGGCCATCCCGAGGATGCTCGCGCTGTGCGTGACGACCAGGTCGAGCAGCAGGGCGCGCTGCTCGGGCTCGGGCAGGGCTTCCAGCCTGGCCCGCAGGTCGCCGGGGCCGGCCGCCGGGGCCGGTGTGCGCCGCGGCCGGGCGAGTCCGCGCAGCAGCGCGGGCGGGGTGTCGATCGCCGCGAGGTCGAGGCGGACCGGCACCAGCGCCGGGCGTTCGCCGGCCAGGGCGGTGTCGAACAGGTCGAGGGCCTGCCCGGTGGCCAGCGGCAGCATCCCGGTCCTGGCCAGCCGGCGGTGGTCGGCCTCGGTCAGGTTCCCGGTGATGCCGCTGGACTCGGCCCACTGGCCCCAGGCCAGGGAGGCGGCCGGCAGACCGTGCGCGTGCCGGTGCTCGGCGAGCGCGTCGAGGAACGCGTTCGCGGCGGCGTAGTTGGCCTGCCCGGGGGCGCCGAACACCCCGGACGCCGAGGAGAACAGCACGAACGCCCGCAGGTCCAGGTGCTCGGTGGCCTCGTGCAGGTGCCACGCGGCGTCGGCCTTCGAGCGCAGCACCGTGTCGATCTGCTCCGGTGTCATCGATCCGACCACGGCGTCGTCGACGACCCCGGCGGCGTGCACGACGACCCGCAGGTCGGGGATCGAGGCGACGAGGTCCCTCAGTGCCGCGCGGTCACCGGCGTCGCAGGCGACCACGGTGAGGGCGGCGCCCAGCTCCTGCCGGAGCCCGGGCGGCTCGACGCCGCGGCGGCCGGCGAGCACCACGTGCCGGGCGCCGTGCCGGGCGACCAGGTGCCGGGCGACCAGCACGCCGAGGGTGCCGGTGCCGCCGGTGATCAGCACGGTGCCGTCCAGCGGCCCGGCCGGGGCGGCCGGGGCGGCCGGGGCGGCCCTCACCAGCCTCGGCACGAGGGCGGTTCCGTCGCGCAGCCGGACCTCGGGCTCGCCGTCGCGCACGGCGGCGCGCACCGCGGCGGGGACCGCCCGTCGTGAGGCGGCCGTGCCGTCGTGCCGTACGGTCAGGATCCGCCCGGGGTTCTCGGTGTGCGCGCTGCGCAGGAAGCCGCGGGCGGCGGCCGAGGCCAGGTCGTCGCCGGTGAGGACCACGAGCCGGGCCGGCGTATCGGTGGCCAGGAACTCCCGGACCCTGCCGAGCAGTTCCCGGGTCACCGCGTGGACGGCCGCGACCGGTTCGCCCGCGCCGGCGACCTCGTGGAGGACCGTCTCGGTGTCCGGGCCGTCCGGTGCCGCCATCGGGGTCCAGTCGACGGCGAACAGGGTGTTCGGCCGGCGCCCGGCCCCGGGACCCGCCGCTTCGACGGGCCGCAGGACGATCTCGTCGATGCTCACGACCGGCGTCCCGGCGGTGTCGGTGATCCGCACCGCGCAGGTGTCCGGCCCGGTCGGGTGCAGCACCACGCGGGCCGTCGCGGCCGACCCGGTGACGGACACACCGGAGAACGAGAAGGGCAGCCGAGCCGGGCTGCCGCCGGCACCGTCGTCCTCGGCCGCGAGGCCGGCGAGCAGGGTCAGCGGCTGTATGGCGGCGTCCAGGAGCGCGGGGTGGACGCGGTAGCCGGTGACCTGCGCGGGGTCCGCCGGGAAGCTCACCTCGGCGTGCAGGTCCTCGCCGTGCCGCCGGATGCCGGTGAGGCCCTGGAAGGTCGGCCCGTAGTCGTAGCCGGCTTCGGCGAGCCGGTCGTAGAACGAGCCGATGTCGACCGGCGCGGCCTCGCTGTCGTCCGCCCCGGATACGGTCGTCCGGTCGGCCGGTGTCGCCCGGTCCACCGGCGGACCGAGCACGCCGGTCGCGTGGCGGGTCCACTCGTCGGGTTCGGCGGAGGTGCGGGAGTGGACGGTGACGGGCCGGCGTCCGGTGTCGTCGGGCGCGCCGACGGTGACCTGCACGTGCACCCCGTCGGGCTCGGACAGCACGAGCGGCGCCTCCAGGACCAGTTCGGACAGGACGGGGCTGGCCGTGTGCTCGCCGGCGTGGACGGCCATGTCCACGAACGCCATCGCGGGCAGCAGCGTCGAACCGAGCACGGTGTGCTCGGCCAGCCACGGGTGGACGGACGCGGAGAGCTTCCCGGTCAGCACCACGCCCTGCCCGTCGGGGAGCCTCACCAGGGTCCGCAGCAGCGGGTGGTCGGGCGTGTCGAGGCCCTCCGCCGGGGTGGTGGGCTGGAGCCAGTAGTGCTGGTGCTGGAACGGATACGAGGGCACCCGCGCGTCCGCCCTGGCCGCCGTCGTGGTGGGTGGCATCCAGCCGGCTGCCCCGTCCGCCCACAACCGGCCCAGCCCCGCCAGCACCTGCTCCGGAGAATCACCGCCACGCCGCATCAGCCCATTGGCCACCAGCAGCGGATGCGGGCCCACCTCCACGAACCCCGTAACCCCCTGGCCCGCCAGCCACTCCACGGCACCGGCGAACCGGACCGGCTCCCGCACCTGCCGCACCCA
>NZ_JBIROU010000011.1:0-260600 GCF_044332325.1 Streptomyces sp. NPDC017095 | reverse complement strand
CGCACCAGCGTCCTGTTCGCCATGCTCCGCGACGGAACCTTCTACGAACCCAGGAGCCCCCGCATCGCTTGACGAAAGACATAGAGGCACCCCCCGCATGGCACCCCGACCACCCCCCACCCCCTCCGGTTAGGCTCTGGCCAGGACACCAGCCACCCGAGGGAGACCACGGACATGACGCCGGGCCGCAGAAGCAGCACCTTCACCCGTCTGCTCCGACACGGCTTCACCGACCCCTCCGCCGCCGAACGCCTCCTAGACGGCCCCGAACTCGCCCCCGTACGCGACGACCCCGTCCTCCTCGAAGCCCTGGGCGCCACCGCCGACCCCGACCTCGCCCTGCACGGCCTGGTCCGCCTCCTGGAGGCGCAGCCCACCCCCACCGCCCACCGCGAACTGCTGGACACCCTCGTCGCGGCCAAACCCCTCCGCGACCGCCTCCTCGGCGTCCTCGGCGCCTCCGAGGCCCTCACCGACCACCTCGCCCGCCACCCCGCCGACTGGCAGGCCCTGGTCACCTACGAGCCGCACGACCTCCACCCCGGCGTCACGGAGTTCGAACGCGGCCTCGCCGAGGCCGACGACCCGGTCTCGCTCCGCGTCGCGTACCGCCGCTGCCTGCTCTCCATCGCCGCCCGCGACGTCTGCGGCACCACGGACATCGCCGAGACCGCCGCGGAACTCGCCGACCTGGCCACCGCCACCCTGCGCGCCGCCCTCGCCCTCGCCCGGGCCGCCGCCCCGAAGGACGACGCCGCCTGCCGCCTCGCGGTGATCGCGATGGGCAAGTGCGGCGGCCACGAGCTGAACTACGTCTCCGACGTCGACGTGATCTTCGTGGCGGAACCCGCCGAGGGCACCCCGGAGACCGAGGCCATGAGGTCCGCGACGCGACTCGCCGCCCACCTGATGCGGATCTGCTCCGAGACGACCGTGGAGGGCTCCATCTGGCCGGTGGACGCCAACCTGCGTCCCGAGGGCCGCAACGGCCCCCTCGTGCGCACCCTCAGCAGCCACCTCGCCTACTACCAGCGCTGGGCCAAGACCTGGGAGTTCCAGGCCCTCCTCAAGGCCCGCCCGGTGGCCGGCGACACCGCGCTCGGCGAGGCGTACATCGAGGCCCTGGAACCCCTGGTCTGGCAGGTGGCCGAACGCGAGAACTTCGTGGCGGACGTCCAGAAGATGCGCCGCCGCGTGGTCGAGAACATCCCCCTCTCCGAGGTCGACCGCGAACTCAAGCTGGGCCCCGGCGGCCTGCGGGACGTCGAGTTCGCCGTGCAGCTCCTCCAGCTCGTGCACGGCCGCACCGACCCCGCCCTGCGCAGCGGCACCACCCTGGACGCCCTCCAGGCCCTCGCCGCCGGCGGCTACGTCGGCCGCGAGGACGCCGCCCGCCTGGACGAGGCGTACCGCTTCCTGCGCTCCATGGAGCACCGCATCCAGCTGCACCGCCTGCGCCGCACCCACCTCGTCCCCGAGTCCGAGCCGGACCTGCGCCGCCTCGGCCGCTCCCTGGGCCTGCGCGCCGACCCGGCCGCCGAGCTGACCCGCGAGTGGAAGCGGCACACCGGTGTCGTACGCCGGCTGCACGAGAAGCTCTTCTACCGCCCGCTGCTCGACGCCGTGGCCCAACTCGCCCCGGGCGAGGCCCGGCTGAGCGCGGAGGCGGCCCGGGTACGGCTCGTCGCGCTCGGTTACGCCGACCCGGCCGCCGCCCTGCGCCACCTGGAGGCCCTGGCCTCCGGCGTGTCCCGCAAGGCGGCCATCCAGCGCACCCTGCTGCCGGTCCTGCTCGGCTGGTTCGCCGACTCCGCCGACCCGGACGCCGGCCTGCTGAACTTCCGGAAGGTCTCCGACGCGCTCGGCAAGACGCCCTGGTACCTGCGCCTGCTGCGCGACGAGGGCGCGGCGGCGGAGAACCTGGCCCGGGTGCTGTCCGCGGGCCGCCTCGCGCCCGACCTGCTGATGCGCGCCCCGGAGGCGGTCGCGCTGCTCGGCGACGGCGCCGGCGCCGGCCTCGCGCCCCGGCAGCGCGCCGCGCTGGAGCAGGAGGTCATGGCGGCGGTGGGCCGCGCGGAGAACGCCGCGCAGGGCGTCACCGCGGCCCGGGGCGTCCGCCGCCGCGAGCTGTTCCGCACCGCCGCCGCCGACATCATCGGCTCCTACGGCACCGAGACCCACCCCGCCGTGGCGGACCAGGGCGCCCTGGTGGACCGGGTCGGCGCGGCCGTCTCCGACCTGACCCGGGTCACCCTGGCCGGCACCCTGCGCGCGGTCGTCCGGGACGGCTGGGGCGACACCCTGCCCACCCGGTTCGCCGTCATCGGGATGGGCCGCTTCGGCGGCCACGAGCTGGGCTACGGCTCGGACGCCGACGTGCTGTTCGTGCACGAGCCGAGGGACGGCGTGGACGAGCAGGAGGCGTCGGCCGCCGCCGCCCGGGTCGTCGCCGAGATGCGCCGGCTGCTCCAGCTGCCCAGCGCCGACCCGCCGCTGCTCATCGACGCCGATCTGCGTCCGGAGGGCAAGTCGGGCCCGCTGGTGCGCACCCTGAAGTCGTACGAGGCGTACTACCGCCGCTGGTCCCTGGGCTGGGAGTCCCAGGCGCTGCTGCGGGCCGAGCCGGTGGCCGGCGACGCGGAGCTGGGCCGGCGGTTCACCGAGCTGATCGACCCGCTGCGCTACCCGGCCGGGGGGCTGACGGAGGACGCCGTCCGGGAGATCCGCCGGCTCAAGGCGCGCATGGAGTCCGAGCGGCTGCCGCGCGGCGCCGACCCGAAACTGCACACCAAGCTGGGCCCGGGCGGGCTGTCCGACGTCGAGTGGACCGTGCAGCTGCTCCAGCTCCGCCACGGCCACCACGAGCCCGGCCTGCGCACCACCCGCACCCGGCAGGCGCTGGCCGCCGCCCGCGCGGCCGGGCTGCTGTCGGCGGAGGACGCGGAGATCCTGGACGAGGCGTGGGTGCTGGCCACCCGGGTGCGCAACGCGGTCATGCTGGTCCGGGGCCGGGCCGGGGACACCTTCCCGACCGAGCCACGCGAGCTGGCCGCGGTCGGCCGCTACCTGGGCTACGGCGCCGGGCACGCCGGGGACATGCTGGACGCCTACCGCCGTACCGCCCGCCGGGCACGCACGGTCGTGGAGGAACTGTTCTACGAGGACTGAACACGGCCGTCCCGGGCGGTGCCGCTCTACGCGGACTGGGCGGACTACGCGGACTACGCGGACTGGGCGGACCCCAGCGGCCGGCCCGCGGGTCTCGGGACCAGCCGGGGCAGCGCGTACGGCAGGCTGCCGTACCAGACGCGGGCCGCCGCGAAGCCGAAGCAGAGGCAGAGCGCCCCGCCCACCGCGTCCAGCCAGAAGTGGTTGGCGGTGGCGACGATCACCACCAGGGTGAGCGCCGGATACAGCAGCCCCAGCACCCGCACCCACGGCACCGACGCCAGCGCGAAGACCGTCAGCCCGCACCACAGCGACCAGCCGATGTGCATCGACGGCATCGCCGCGTACTGGTTCGACATGTGCTTGAGGTCGCCCGAGGCCATCGAACCCCAGGTGTGGTGCACCAGCACGGTGTCCACGAAGTGCCCGCCGCGCATCAGCCGGGGCGGCGCGAGCGGGAACAGGTAGTAACCGAGCAGGGCCACGCCCGTGGTCGCGAACAGCACCAGCCGGGTCGCCGCGTACCGGCCGGGATGCCACCGGTACAGCCACACCAGGACACACAGCGTGATGACGAAGTGCAGTGTGGCGTAGTAGTAGTTCATCCCGATGATGAGCCAAGTCACCGAGTTCACGGCGTGGTTGACCGAGCGCTCGACCCCGATGCCCAGCGCGTGCTCCACGCGCCAGATGACGTCGGCGTTGCGCAGCGCCGCGGCCCGCTGCTCCGGTACGGCGTTGCGGATGAGGGAGTACGTCCAGTAACTCGCCCCGATCAGAAGGATCTCGAACCACAGCCGGGGCCGCCGCGGCCGGCGCAGCCGCGCCGCCACACCCTGTCTGTCCTCGCCCGTGACGGTCCGCGGAACGGCCACCTCCTCGCGACCTTCCGGCTCTGTCACGGTCGAGTCACTCATAGGCACAGAGTCTGCCAGAAAAGGCTTCTTCGGCCGATCATCCCAAGGTCGGGTTCCCTCCGCACCTTCTACGGCGTGCGGAGGACGTGCGGGGCCGAGGCGGTGGACCCGCGGACCACCAGTTCCGGCATGAACACGAACTCGCTGTGCGGTGCCGGTGTCCCGCCGATCTCCTCCAGCAGCGTGCGCACCGCCGCCTGTCCCATCGCCGGCACCGGCTTGCGGACCGTGGTCAGCGGCGGGTCGGTGAAGGCGATCAGCGGGGAGTCGTCGAACCCGACCACCGACACGTCCCGCGGCACCTCAAGGCCGCGCTGCCGGGCCGCCCGTATCGCGCCCAGCGCCATCATGTCGCTGGCGCAGACCACCGCCGTGCAGCCCCGCTCCATCAGCGCCGTCGCCGCCGCCTGACCGCCCTCCAGCGTGTACAGCGAGTGCTGGACCAGCTCCGTCTCGACGGTCTCGGCGGGGAGGCGGAGCTGCTCCTGCACCGCCCGGACGAAGCCCTCGATCTTGCGCTGCACGGGCACGAACCGCTTGGGTCCGAGGGCGAGCCCGATCCGGGTGTGTCCCAGCGACGCCAGGTGGGTCACCGCCAGCGCCATCGCCGCCCGGTCGTCGGGCGAGATGAACGGCGCCTGCACCTTCGGCGAGAACCCGTCCACCAGCACGAACGGCACGCCCCGCGCCCGCAGCCGCTCATAGCGCTGCATGTCCGCGGTGGTGTCCGCGTGCAGCCCGGAGACATAGATGATCCCGGCGACCCCGCGGTCCACCAGCATCTCGGTCAGCTCGTCCTCGGTCGACCCGCCGGGGGTCTGGGTGGCGAGCACCGGGGTGTAGCCCTGGCGGGTCAGGGCCTGGCCGATGACCTGGGCCAGGGCCGGGAATATCGGGTTCTCCAGCTCCGGCGTGATCAGGCCGACCAGGCCCTCGCTGCGCTGCCGCAGCCGCACCGGGCGCTCGTAGCCGAGCACGTCCAGCGCGGCGAGCACGGACTGGCGGGTGGTGGCGGCGACGCCCGGTTTGCCGTTGAGGACCCGGCTGACGGTCGCTTCGCTCACCCCCGCCTGCGCAGCGATGTCGGCAAGCCGTGTGGTCACGGCATTGGACTGTACCGGTCGTATCCGCCCTTGCCCACCGGCCGGACGCCGGGCACGGGCGGGCGGACGGCCTGCCGTGGGTTGCTGCGTCATCGCGCTCCCTCGGGAATCTTGGCGGCAAGAGCTTGCAAGTCTTGCACAGGTGTCGTCGTCGGCGCTCACGGCGTGCCCTGCCGGGTCGCGGAGCGGTCGACACCTGATCACGGCCGGGTAACCATCGTGTCTTCTTGCACTTTTTTTCTGCAAGGTCTTTCGCGCCGCTTACCTGGCTGTTACGTTCCCTGTCGCCCGGCCGCGGCAACGGCGCAGTCGGCAAGTCGCGGGAGGCGGGCGGGACCGCCCCCGTACCACTCGGGCTTAACCCTCAAGGAGAACTCATGCGGCGTGGCATAGCGGCCTCCGCGCTGGTGGCGTCCCTCGCCCTGACGGCGACGGCGTGCGGCGGGAGCGACAGCGACAGCGGGAAGTCGGACGGCCCGGTCACCATCACCTGGTGGGACACATCCAACGCCACCAACGAGGCACCGGCGTACCAGGCCCTGGTCCGCACGTTCGAGGCCGCGAACAAGGACGTCAAGGTCAAGTACGTCAACGTCCCGTTCGACCAGGCGCAGAACAAGTTCGACACCGCCGCCGGCGCCACGGGGGCGCCGGACGTGCTGCGCTCCGAGGTCGGCTGGACCCCGGCCTTCGCCAAGAAGGGCTTCTTCCTGCCGCTGGACGGCACCGAGGCCCTCGCCGACCAGGGCAAGTTCGAGCCGAACCTGATCAAGCAGGCCCAGTACGACGGCAAGACCTACGGCGTGCCGCTGGTCACCGACACCCTCGCGCTGGTCTACAACAAGGCCCTGTTCAAGAAGGCCGGCATCACCGAGGCGCCCAAGACCTGGGACGAGCTGAAGGCCGACGCCGCCAAGGTCCAGGACAAGGCCGGCGTCGACGGCTACTGGGGCTCCACCCAGTCCTACTACGCCCAGCCGTTCCTGTACGGCGAGGGCACCGACACCGTCGACGTCGCCGCCAAGAAGATCACCGTCGCCTCGGCCGCCGCCAGGAAGGGCTACGGCACCTGGCTCAGCCTGTTCTCCGGCAAGGGTTTGCACAAGGCCGACGCCACCGCCGACGCCTACGCCCACATCCAGGACGCCTTCGTCAACGGCAAGGTCGCCGCGATCATCCAGGGCCCCTGGGAGATCACGAACTTCTACAAGGGCAGCGCCTTCAAGGACAAGGACAACCTCGGCATCGCCACCGTCCCGGCCGGCTCCACCGGCAAGGCGGGCGCCCCGACCGGCGGCCACAACCTCTCTGTCTACGCCGGCTCCGACGAGGCCCACCAGAAGGCGGCCCTGAAGTTCGTGAAGTTCATGACCTCGGCGCAGGCGCAGGAGACCGTCGCGCTCGAGAACTCCACCCTGCCCACCCGCGCCGACGCCTACACCGGCAAGGTCAAGGCCGACCCGGGCATCGCCGGCTACCAGGGCGTCCTGTCCGCCGCGCAGCCCCGCCCGGCCCTGCCCGAGTACAGCTCGCTGTGGGTCCCGCTCGACAGCGAGCTGCCCAAGGTCGCCAGCGGCAAGGAGTCGCTGGACAAGGGCCTCGCCAACGCCGAGCTGGCCATCTCCAAGCTGGTCGACGGCTTCGGCAAGTGAGCCCGGGTGGCCGCCGGACGCTCCCGCCGCGAGGAGCCGGGAGCCGTCCGGCGGCCACCGCCCCGTGCCCAGCCCAACCCCTTGATCGTTTGAAGGTGTCGAACCATGACAGTCGCCATCGACCGCGCGACCGGCAAGCGCCGCGGTGACCGCGCGCCTCGTCCCGGGCTGGGGCAGCGCGTCCGCAACGGCCTCCAGAAGTACTGGTACGCCTACGCGATGATCGCCCCGGTGGTCGTCGTGCTCGGTGTCCTCGTGGGCTACCCGCTGGCGCGGGGCTTCTACCTCACCCTGACCGACGCGAACAGCCTGAACTCGGCCCGCACCATCGGCGTCCACCACATCGACGCCACCTACAAGTTCGTCGGCCTGGACAACTACCAGGACATCCTGTTCGGCCCGACGGCCTACGACCGGTTCTGGTCGCACTTCCTGTGGACCGTCTTCTGGACGGCCGCCTGCGTCGCCCTGCACTACTCGCTGGGCCTTGGCCTCGCGCTCATGCTCAACCAGAAGCTGCGCGGCCGGACCGTCTACCGGCTGCTGCTCGTCCTGCCCTGGGCCGTGCCGACCTTCGTCACCGTCTTCTCCTGGCGGATCATGCTCGCCGACTCCGGGGCGCTCAACCAGGTCCTCGGCGCGCTCCACCTGCCCCAGCCGGAGTGGCTGGAGGACACCTTCTGGCAGCGGTTCGCCGCCATCATGGTCAACACCTGGTGCGGGGTGCCGTTCATGATGCTCTCGCTGCTCGGCGGACTGCAGTCCATCGACGCGTCGCTGTACGAGGCGGCGGAGATGGACGGCGCGAGCGCCTGGCAGCGCTTCCGGCACGTCACCCTGCCCGGACTGCGCTCGGTCAGCTCCACCGTGGTGCTGCTCGGCGTCATCTGGACGTTCAACCAGTTCGTCATCATCTTCCTGCTGTTCGGCAAGAACTCCGCCCCGGACGCCCAGATCCTCGTCACCTGGGCCTACCAGCTGGGCTTCGGCCAGCAGCCGCGCGACTTCGCCCAGTCCGCCGCGTACGGCGTGCTGCTGCTGTCGATCCTCACCGTCTTCACCTCCTTCTACTTCCGCTGGCTGAAGCGCAATGACCAGCTCGCCGTCTGACGCCGCAGGAGCCGCCGCCATGAGCACCACGACCCTGGACACGACCGAGACCGCACCGGCCCCGGCACCCGCGCCCGGCCGCCGCGTCCGCCGGCGCGGCGAGCGCGGCCCGCTGGGCCTGGCCCTGCTGCACGGCGGTCTCGCCCTGGCGAGCCTGATCGCCCTGGCCCCGGTGGCCTGGCTGTGCTACCTGTCCCTCGGCCCGGACAAGGAGGACTACCTCCACCCGGGCGGCATCGCGGCCAAGCTGACCTTCTCCAACTACGGCTTCGTGCTCCAGCACACCGGGTTCCTCGACTGGTTCAAGTCGACGATGATCGTGGCCCTCGGCACCACCGTCGTCGGCGTCCTGGTCGCGGCCACCACCGGCTACGCGGTCTCCCGGATGCGTTTTCCCGGCTACAAGCAGCTGATGTGGGTCCTGCTGCTCACCCAGGCGTTCCCGATCGCGATCCTGATCGTGCCGATGTACGAGATCTTCAGCGAACTCGGTCTCATCGACTCCTACTGGGCGCTGATCATCATCAACTGCTCCACCGCCGTGCCGTACAGCGCCTGGCTGCTGAAGGGCTACTTCGACACCATCCCCTTCGAGATCGACGAGGCCGGACGGGTGGACGGGCTCAGCCCGTTCGGCACGTTCTTCCGGCTGATCCTGCCGCTGGCCCGGCCGGGCCTGGCCGTGGCCGCGTTCTACACCTTCATCACCGCCGTCGGCGAGGTCGCCTTCGCGACGACGTTCCTGCTGGACGACTCCAAGTACACCTTCGCCGTCGGCCTCCAGACCTTCGTCAGCGAGCACGACGCCCAGTGGAACTACATGGCCGCCACCGCGGTGCTGATCGCGATACCCGTGACGGTGTTCTTCTACCTGGTGCAGAAGAACCTGGTCACCGGCCTCACCGCAGGCGGCACCAAGGGCTGACACCCCCGCCCGCCCGCCCGTACGTGCGCCGGTGATCTGTCCACCGGCCGCCCACCACGCCCCAGTTACGTATCAAGGACGCCATGAGCCAGCAGCACTCCGCCGCACCGGCCCGCCACTTCGTCGCCGCCTCCGTCGCCGACCGCCGCGACTGGTGGCGGGACGCGGTCATCTACCAGGTCTATCCGCGCAGTTTCGCCGACAGCAACGGTGACGGCATGGGCGACCTGGAGGGCGTACGCTCCCGCCTGCCGTACCTGCGCGACCTCGGCGTCGACGCCGTGTGGCTCAGCCCCTTCTACGCCTCCCCGCAGGCCGACGCCGGGTACGACGTCGCCGACTACCGTGCCGTCGACCCGATGTTCGGCTCCCTGCTGGACGCCGACGCGCTGATCCGCGACGCGCACGCGCACCACCTGCGCGTCATCGTCGACCTGGTCCCGAACCACTCCTCCGACCAGCACGAGTGGTTCAAGCGCGCCCTCGCCGAGGGCCCCGGCTCCCCGCTGCGCGAGCGCTACCACTTCCGGCCCGGCCAGGGCGCCGACGGCGAACTCCCGCCCAACGACTGGGAGTCCATCTTCGGCGGCCCGGCCTGGACCCGCGTCCCGGACGGCGAGTGGTACCTGCACCTCTTCGCGCCCGAGCAGCCCGACTTCAACTGGAACCACCCGGCCGTCGGCGACGAGTTCCGCTCCATCCTGCGCTTCTGGCTGGACATGGGCGTGGACGGCTTCCGGATCGACGTCGCCCACGGCCTGGTCAAGGCGGACGGCCTGCCGGACCTCGGCACCCACGACCAGGTGAAACTGCTGGGCAACGACGTGATGCCGTTCTTCGACCAGGACGGCGTGCACGCCATCTACCGCCAGTGGCGCACGATCCTCGACGAGTACGCCGGGGAGCGGATCTTCGTTGCGGAGGCGTGGACGCCGACCATCGAGCGCACCGCCCGCTACGTCCGCCCCGACGAACTCCACCAGGCGTTCAACTTCCAGTACCTGGCGACGGCGTGGGACGCCGGCGAGCTGCGCACGGTCATCGACCAGACGCTGGAGGCGATGCGCCCGGTCGGCGCGCCCGCCACCTGGGTGCTGTCCAACCACGACGTCACCCGGCACGCCACCCGCTTCGCCAACCCGCCCGGCCTCGGCACCCAGATCCGCTCGGCCGGCGACCGCGCGCTGGGCCTGCGCCGCGCCCGCGCCGCCACCCTGCTGATGCTCGCCCTGCCCGGCTCGGCCTACCTCTACCAGGGCGAGGAACTGGGCCTGCCGGACGTCGTGGACCTGCCCGACGAGGTGCGCCAGGACCCGGCGTACTTCCGGGGCGCGGGCCAGGACGGCTTCCGCGACGGCTGCCGGGTGCCGATCCCGTGGACCCGCGAGGGTTCCTCCTACGGCTTCGGCGGCGGCGGAAGCTGGCTGCCCCAGCCGCCGGACTGGGCCGAGCTGAGCGTTCAGGCGCAGACCGGAGCGCCCGGCTCGACGCTGGAGCTGTACCGGTCGGCGCTCAGGGTGCGCCGCTCCCGGCCGGACCTCGGCGCGGGCGAGGCCGTGGAGTGGCTGCGGGCGCCCGAAGGCGTCCTCGCCTTCCGGCGGGGCGACTTCGTGTGCGTGGCGAACACCACCGGCGAGTCCGTGACGACGCCGTCGTACGGCCGGGTCCTGCTCACCAGCGGTGAGGTGACCGAGGCGGACGGCGAGACGAAGGTGCCCGCCGACACGACGGTGTGGTGGTCGACGGCCGCCGGCTGACAGCGGCCTGAAAGTCCTTGCGGAAACCCCGCACCGGCCCGCTGTCCTCCGGACGGCGGGCCTTTACCCTCTGCGTCACCCCCTCCTCCGCCGCGAGGTGTCAGGAACCTCCGTGACCTCCGTCGGCGGCCCCGGCCTTCAACGTCGAAGGAAACCCCACATGGCACGCAGCACCCTCCCCGCGGCGGTCGCCCTCACGGCCGCCGCCCTGGTCGGCATGAACCCCGCGGCCGCCGAGGCGGCACCGCCCGGCACCAAGGACGTCACCGCCGTCCTGTTCGAGTGGAAGTACGCCTCCGTGGCCAGGGAGTGCACCACCGCCCTCGGCCCCGCCGGCTACGGATACGTGCAGGTCTCCCCGCCCGCCGAGCACATACAGGGCGCGCAGTGGTGGACGTCGTACCAGCCGGTGTCGTACAAGATCGCCGGCCGCCTCGGCGACCGCACGGCGTTCCAGAACATGGTGAACACCTGCCACGCGGCCGGCGTGAAGGTCGTCGTGGACGCCGTCGTCAACCACATGTCGGCCGGCTCGGGCACCGGCACCGGCGGCTCGGCGTACACGAAGTACGACTACCCGGGCCTGTACTCGGTCCACGACTTCGACGACTGCACCTCCCCGGTGTCGAACTACGCCGACCGCTGGAACGTGCAGCACTGCGAACTCGTCGGCCTCGCCGACCTGGACACCGGCGAGGAGTACGTCCGCAAGACCATCGCCGGTTACCTGAACGGCCTGCTCGCCCTCGGCGCGGACGGCTTCCGCATCGACGCGGCCAAGCACATCCCGGCCGCGGACCTCACCGACATCAAGAGCCGCCTGACCAACCCGTCCGTCTACTGGAAGCAGGAACTCGTCTACGGCGCCGGCGAGGCCGTCCAGCCGTCCGAGTACACCGGCAACGGCGACGTCCAGGAGTTCCGCTACGCCTACGACCTCAAGCGCGTCCTGACCGGCGAGAAACTGGCCTACCTGAAGAACTTCGGGGAGGGCTGGGGCTATC
Organism: Streptomyces sp. NPDC017095; assembly: GCF_044332325.1. NCBI lineage: Bacteria > Bacillati > Actinomycetota > Actinomycetes > Kitasatosporales > Streptomycetaceae > Streptomyces > Streptomyces sp. NPDC017095. Next base: position 248,964 of record NZ_JBIROU010000011.1, on the reverse strand, counting down.
TGAACAGCTCCGTGGCGGGTGTCTTCGTCGACAACCACGACACCGAGCGCAACGGCAGCACGCTGAACTACAAGAGCGGCGCCAACTACACCCTGGCCAACGTCTTCATGCTCGCCTGGCCCTACGGCGCGCCCGACGTCGACTCCGGCTACGAGTGGTCCGACGCCGACGCGGGCCCGCCCAACGGCGGCACCGTCAACGCCTGCTGGCAGGACGGCTGGAAGTGCCAGCACGCCTGGCCGGAGATCAGGTCCATGGTCGCCTTCCGCAACGCCACCCGGGGACAGGCGGTCACCGACTGGTGGGACAACGGCAACAACTGGATCGCCTTCGGCCGCGGCGGCAAGGGCTATGTGGCGATCAACCACGAGTCCGCCGCCCAGACCCGGACCTACCAGACGTCCCTGCCCGCCGGCACGTACTGCGACGTGCAGAGCGGCACCCCGGTGACCGTGGACTCCGGCGGACGGTTCACCGCCACCCTGGGCGCGAACACCGCACTGGCGCTCTACGCCGGCAAGTCCAACTGCTGAGCCGGATACGCCCTAGGGTGAGTGCGTAGCCGTAGAACAGGAGCCCGTATGCCGCAGATCACCGTCGACTACTCCGACACCCTGGAGAGCGCCTTCGACCGCGCGGGATTCGCCTGGGCGCTGCACGAGGCGACCGTGGGGATCGCGGCGGCGAAGCCGGAGTCCTGCAAGACCCAGTTCCGGCCGAGCGCGTACACGGCGTTCGGGTACGAGGACCCCGGCGCGCGCGGGCACGCCGTCGTGCACGTGACGATCGGGCTCCTCGCCGGGCGCGACGAGGAGACGAAGGCCCGGCTGACCGAAGCGGTGCTGGAGCTGCTGCGCACGCACGTGGCGGACGCGGCGGTCACCCTGCACGCCTCCGCCGAGGTCCGCGACCTCGACGCCTCGTACCGCAAGTCCGACGGCTAGCCGGACCCCGGCGGGCGCTCAGGAAGCGAGCGTGACGAGCCGGCCGACCAGGTCCGCGAAGGGGCCGTCGGCCGGCTCCGCCTCGGTCAGCCGCTTCAGCAGGGCCGCCAGGTCCGCGTCGTAGGCGGCGCTGACGGCGGCCAGCGCGGCGAAGTCGTGCACGAGCTGGACCTCCAGCTCGGCGCGCGGAATGCGCCGGCCGTCCAGCCAGATCAGCGCGGTGGACTCGGCGAGCGAGATCCAGGAGCGCACCACCAGCTCCAGCCGCGCGGACGCCTCGGTCACGCCCAGATGCGACAGGATCCGGTCATAGGCGGCCTGCCGTACGGAGTCGACGAGCGCGTTGGTCGCCGACGAGCCCACGGCCGGGCCGCCGCGCATGAGGGCCGAGAAACCGGGGCCGTGCTCGTCCACGAAGTCGAAGTAGCGGCCCATCACCCGCAGCAGCCGGGCGCCGAGCGGGCCCTCGCGCGGTTCGTCGAACCGGCTCGCCAGATCCTCCGACGCACGCTTCAACGCGGCCTCGTACAGACTGAGTTTGCCCGGGAAGTAGTGGTAGACCAGCGGGCGCGAGATGCCCGCCGCCGTGGCTATCTCGTCGATGGAGACCTCGTCCGGAGAGCGCCGGCTGAACAGGTCGAGGGCGACACCGATCAGCTGCTGCCGCCGCTCCTCGACACCCATCCTGCGGCGCACCCCGGTACTCATGCGAACACCTTACCGAGCGGATTCGGCCGCCCGGGTTCACAGGTCGAGCACCAGCCGGCCGCCGTGGGCCCGGGAGACGCAGATCAGCATCGAGTCGCGCCGTTCGGTGTCCGTCAGCAGCTCGTCCCGGTGGTCGACCTCCCCTTCGAGCACCCGTTGCCGGCAGGTGCCGCAGAAGCCCTGCTCACAGGAGTAGGCGGTGTCCGGCAGCACCCGGCGCACGGCGGCCAGCACGGTGGAGCCGGCCGGCACCGGCACCGTCCGCCCGGTGCGCCGCAGTTCCAGCGCGAACGCGGTGTCGCCGCCGGGCCCGGTGCGCGGCGCGAACCGCTCCACGTGCAGGGCGGCGCCCGCCGGCAGCCGTTCCTCCACCGCCGCCGTCAGGCCCCGCGGACCGCAGCAGTACACCGCCGTGCCCGGGGCGGTGTCCGCGAACAGGGCCGCCAGGTCGGGCCGGCCGTCCTCGTCCTCGGCGACGACCGTCAGCCGGTCGCCGGCCAGCCGCGCCACCTCCTCCAGGTACGGCATCGACGCCCGGGTCCGCCCGCCGTACAGCAGCCGCCACTCGGCGCCGGCCGGCAGGGCTCGCAGCATCGGCAGGACCGGGGTGATGCCGATCCCGCCGGCGACGAAGACGTAGGCGGGCGCGTCGGCCAGCGGGAAGCGGTTGCGGGGCCCGCGCACCTCCAGCTCCATGCCCGCCGCCAGCCGCTCGTGCACCTCGCGCGAGCCGCCCCGGCCGTCCGCCACGAGCCGGGCGGCGACCGTGTAGGAAGAGGTGTCCGCGGGATCACCGCACAGGGAGTACTGCCGTACGAGACCCGAGGGCAGCACCAGGTCCAGGTGGGCGCCCGGCTCCCAGCGCGGCAGTGCGGAGCCCTCCAGCCGCAGTTGCACGACCCCGTCGGCGATCGTCTCGTGCGCCGTGAGCAGCAGCCGCAGGGCCCGTGGGCGCGGCCGGCCGGAGACCGGCGGGTCCAGGGCGGGCAGCGGCCACAGCGGTGAGACGCGGACACGGCGGCGCAGCGCCCGCCGGGTGAGCAGGGCGGCGGCCGCGACGAGCGCGACGGTGCGCGGCTTCGGCGTCACGCGGTCCTCTCCTCCGCCGCCGTGGCCGCGGGGGAGGCCGCCAGATAGGCGACGGCCTGGGCGGTGTCGCCCTCCTGCGCGGGGTGGTAGCCGCGGCTCAGATAGCGGGGGACGGACCTGAGCACGTCCCCGGTCGCGGGCAGCAGGCCCTGCCTGCCCCGGACGTGGAAGTCCTTGAGCGTGGCCTTGCCGCCGGCCAGCGACGGGTCGTTCTCCATGAAGAACCGCGTCCCGCGCTGCCACAGGAACACCAGCGCGGTGAAGGCGGTCGCCCAGGTCCGGACGCGCCGGCCGTAGCCCCCGTCGACGTGCTCGAACAGCTCGAAGGCGACCGAGCGGTGCTCGACCTCCTCCGCGCCGTGCCAGCGCAGCAGGTCCAGCATGACCGGGTCGGCGCCGCGCCGGTCCAGTTCCCCGGCGTTGAGCACCCAGTTCCCCAGGAACGCCGTGTAGTGCTCGATGGCCGCGATGAGCGCGACCCGCTCCATCAGCCACCACCGGCGCGGCCTGCCCGGCGGCAGCGTCCGGTCGCCGAGCAGCTTCTCGAAGAACCAGTCGACCTGCGCGGTGTACGGCGTCGGGTCGAGCCCCAGCTCCCGGAGGCGGGGCAGCACCTCGTCGTGGGCCTGGGAGTGCATCGCCTCCTGGCCGATGAAGCCGAGGACGTCCGCGCGCAGCCGCTCGTCGCGGACGTACGGCAGCACCTGCTTGTACACGTGCACGAACCAGCGCTCACCGGCGGGCAGCAGCAGGTGCAGCACATTGATGGTGTGCGAGGTGAAGGGGTCCCCCGGCACCCAGTGCAGCGGCGTGCCGTCCCAGGAGAAGGACACCTTGCGTGCCTTGAGGGGCACCCGGTCCCGCGTATCAGACATGGCGTCAATGTACTGGCGGGTAGGACGCCTGAGAACCCCTTGCGCACGCCTTGTTTACGCAAGTGTCAACAAGGTGGCGTCCGGTGCCGTCCGGCCTACCGCAGCCCCGTCACCGTCCGGCCGTCCGTCAGCCGGCCCGTCAGGTCGGCCCGCGCGCCCTGCCCGGCCCTGACGGCCAGCAGCGGTCCCCGCCCGGACGCGGTGATCCCGCCCGTCGCCGAGATCGACGCCGTGTCCTCGCCGCCCGCCGCCAGCAGGTACCAGGAGCCCGCCGCCGACTTCCACAGCACACCGGCCAGCACCTGCGGATCCCGGGGCCCGCAGGCCGGCACGTCCGTGCCCTTGGCGACGACCGCCCCGGCCGGCCCGCCCGGCGTGCGGAACTGGGCCAGCGCCGCCGTGCCGGCACCGCGCCAGGTCTCCGCCCGGGTGCACACCCAGGTGCCGGACCCGCTGCCGTCGGGCAGCGGCTGCTCGGCGTACGCCCAGGCGTTGACGCTGCGGACACCCGACGCCCGCTCGGCCGCCAGCGAGCAGGCGAACGGCGCCCAGGCGCGCAGCCCCTGCGCGTCCGACGCCTCCCCGGCCGCCCCGGGCCGGCCGGCCGTGAGGTGGGCCGGGACCAGCTCGCCGAGGTCGGTGGCCAGATGCGTGCCCGAGGCGTCCGTGAGCTGGAGCACGCCCCACGAGGCGCAGCCGCCGGACCGGACGGCCGGGCTGGCCAGCGGTGCGGTGACCCCGCCGGCGAGCGGGAGCGGCTTGACGGCCGACTCCGGCCGGGTCAGGTCCCGCTGGGCCGCCTTCGTCACCCACGGCGCGGTCAGATAGCGGACGTTGCCGTCGGCGCGGTCCAGCACCAGCGCGCTCGCCCCGGCGCCCGTCGCGCCGTCGACCCGGGCGAAGTCCAGGGCCGCGCCCCGGGTGCCGTCCTTCGGCTCGGCGTAGCGGACGACGCGCAGGCCGTCGTAGAGCAGCACCACGCGGGCGGTGTCGACCTCGCCCGCGTACAGCAGCTGGGGCGGGCCGGCCGGACCGCCGGTCGCGGTGCCCGGGGTCGCCGACACGTGCACCGTCCCTCCCGGGCGGGCCCACACCGCCAGGGCGCGGCGCAGCAGGGCCGGGTCGCCGGTGAGCGGGCCGCGCGCGGGCCACACGGAGAAGTCGGTGCGGGCCGAGGTGCGCCAGGCGGCGGGCGGGACGCGGGTCAGCCGGCCCGGGTCGAGGGCGGCCGTGGCGGCGGGGTTGACGGCGCCGGCGGGCGCGGCCGCGCCGTCCGGGCCCCAGCCGCCGTCCGGGAGCGCGACCAGCGCGCCGCACACCGCGAGCGCGGCGGCGGCGGCGAGCACGGCCTTCGTGTGCCGGCGGCGGCGCGGCAGATCGGTGGGCCGGGCCTGGAGCGCGCACGGGTCGAACTCGGGCGAGGAGAGCAGCCCCGGGTGCGCGGGCACCCCGTTCGCCGAGGCCAGCGCGCCGCCCGGATCACTCACCCCGGCGGCCCGCAGCAGCTCGCGCACGTCCGGGTCGGGCAACTGCTCCAGAGCGCGCAGCACGTAGGCGGCGCGGGCCGGTGCGGACAGGGTGGCCAGCCGCTGGTCCAGGGCGAGGGCGTCGGCGCCGCCCGAGCGCGGGAACAGCCGCAGGCCCCACACCTGGGGGAGCAGCGGCGGCGGCGCGGCGAGGCGGAACGGACCCGTGCGGGGCCGGGCCGCCACCAGGGCCGTGCGCAGCACCTGCTCCCGCAGACAGGCGTATCCCGGGTCGTCGTCCCGGCGGGCCCCCGCTCCCGGCCCCGTCCGGCCGGGGCGCTGGGCCGGGAGCACGGAAGAGCGCCTGCGGCCCCGGGGCACGGCGCGCTGGGCGAGGGCGTGCGCGGTCAGCACCCGGCGGCTCCGGCCGAGGTCCGGCGGCAGCACCAGATAGGCGAGCCGGACCAGCCGGGGATAGTGCTCGACGAGCGCGGCCGCGGCCTGCTCCTCGCCGACCGGGCCGGTACGGGAGGGGGCCGCCCCCGCCCGGTGGGTGCGCGAGGGTGCGTGACGCGGGGGTACATCCTGTGACTGCACGTCCAGGAGAACGAGCGAGCCGGTGGTCGGTCACCGCGGGGCCGGGTGCCTCACGCCTGAGGTGCGGCCAGGGCGCGGGCGTAGCGGGCCATCGACTGCCGGTAGCGCGGCAGATGCGGGGCGAGCGCGCCGAGCACCAGGGACAGGCCCTCGCGGTCCCGGCCGAGGCTGGACAGGCACAGCGCCAGCACCGCCCGCACCGCGTCGTCCAACTCGTCGGAGGGTCCGTCCAGTTCCGGCGTGAGCAGCTTGACGCCCTCCTCCGCCTGCCCGGTGTTGCGCAGCGAACTCGACAACTGGATCTTCGCCCGGCGGCCCCGGTATCCCGTGAGCCCGCGCTCCAGCGCCTCGCGGTAGAGCGGCACGGCCCGGTCCGAGTGCCCGGTGGAGTCCCAGGCGCAGGCCCGCTCGAAGGGGCCCAGCGGGCTGTCGTCGGGCAGTTCGGCGACCAGGCCGTCGATCACGGCGCGCAGTTCGGGCGCCCGCTCCGGCGGACAGTCGTCGAAGTCGGCCCAGGCGGCGGCCACGCGGTCTTCCCAGTTCTGGTTCACCGCGCCACCTTCGCACACCCGTACGCGTCCGTCGCCTGAATTGAGCGCACCGCGCGCGCGGGCCGTATCCGAGGGCGCCGGGGCACGCCCGGCACATCAGGACCGGAGGAGACAGATGAGGCTGAGGCGACTGGCGCCCGGCGCGGCGGCCCTGCTCGCGCTGGCGGGCTGCGGCTCGGGCGGTCACACGGGGCCGGTGCCGCCCACCGCGACCGGCAGTCTGGAACGCCTGGCCGCCCGGGTGCGGTGCGCGCCGGACATGCAGACCGACGCCGACGAGATCCGGCAGGCCGTCTGCCGCACCCGCGACGGCCGGTTCGTCCTCGCCACCTTCGCCACCGACCGGGGCCAGCGCGAGTGGATCGACGACGCGAAGGACTACGGCGGCCACTATCTGGTCGGCCGCAAGTGGGTCGCCGTGGGCGACGACGGTGTGGTCAGGGTGCTGCGCGGCACGCTCGGCGGCGACCTGGAGACCGGCGCCGACCATCACGCGCACGGCGGCTGAGCGGGCCGCGGCGCGGGCGCGCTCCGGCGGCCGGCGCGGGGCGCGGCGGCGCGCGGGCAGGGCGAAGGCCGGTGACGAGGGGGGGGATCGTCACCGGCCCTCTGTCAGACGGCCGGTGACGGGGAGGGGGGTCGTCACCGGCCTTCTGTCAGGTGCCCGGGTCGGGGATCAGGAGCAGTTCCGGCCGCGGTTGACGCAGTCGGCGATCCGGCCGGCCAGGCCGTCGCGGGTGACGCTGATGAAGTCGTCGTGGTCCGTGGCGGGCTTGTGCAGCTGTTCGGGGAAGCCGTCCACGGCGTAGGCGTTCTTCACCTGGCCGTTCTGCACGGCCGGCGGGGTGATGTCGTACACGAGCCGCATCGTGAGCTGCGGGATCGCCTTGAAGCCGGCCGGGCAGGCGCCGCTCGCCGGGTCGGCGAAGGCGACGTGCGCGCGGTGGTTGGCGCTGTCGGTGTTCTGCCCGTCCCAGCAGCTCTGGAAGGCGAACGAGCGCACCACCTTGCTGCCCTGCGGGCAGATCGGGTACTGCGCGGTGAGCTGCACCTTGGTCTCGAAGCCGGTGCAGCTCCAGTGCGCGTTGGCGTTGGCCAGGCCGTTGGTGGTGGTCTTGGCGTCCCCGGTGATGATGCGCAGGAACTGCGGCATCGCGACGACCTTGCTCACCGGGCTGCCCACGTACCTGATCTCGGCCTGGGCCGGGGTCAGGACGCGGCCGACGTTGCCTTCCTTGCCCCCGCCGTCGGCGTTCTGGTCGAAGTCCCGGGTGCCGTCCTGGACGCGGACGACCGGCCAGTAGTACGACGACAGGTCGCTGCGGTTGCGGCAGCTCGTGCCGCCCCGCAGGAACGTCTGGTTGCCGGCGAAGGCGTTCACCTTCTGGTTGCCGACGTAGTCGTGCAGGTGGTGCGCGCCGTTGGCCACGCCCGGCGCCACGATCACGTTGTCGGTGTTGTGGTTCTTGTTGGCGTTCACCCCGCAGCGCGTGGTGAACGTGCCCGTGGAGCCGTTGCGGGTCGCGCGCGGCTTGCCCTGGACGTTCGGCGCGACCTTGGTGATGTCCACGAAGTCGGCCGCGACCGGACCGTTGCCGGCCTGCCCGCCGTTGCCCTGCTGCCCGCCGCCCTGCTGACCTCCTTGCCGGCCGCCGCCTTGCTGGCCGCCGGCGGTGGTCTGGTCGGCGTCGCGCGTGGTGCAGGCGGCGAGCCCGCTCAGCGCGGCGTCGAAGGAACCGCCGGCCCGCTGGACGTCGATGCGGATCCGGTCGATCGTCGCGCCCCGCTTCTCCTTGAGGGGGCCGACGATCGCGTTCTGCACGAAGCCGGGGTCCTTGGCCTGCGCGTCGCGGGTCGAGGCGAGCCGGGCGTAGGCCTCGGTGATCTGCCGGTCGAGGGCGGCCAGTTCCGCCGCCACGCCCCGGCGGGCCGCGTCCGGCACGTCCGTCAGCCGCTGGCCGACGTCCGGGCAGGACAGGGTCGCGACCCGGGCCGGCGCGGCCTTGGTCTCGTTGCCTCCCCACGAGCGGTGGTCCGGCTCGTGCGCCGAGGCGTAGAAGTTCGCCCAGACCAGCCCGCCCCCACCGAGCGCTAGGGCCGCCGTTGCGGCCATGGCCTTGACGGCCAGCGGCGTACGGCGTTTTCGTGTGTTGCGTCCCATGGAACTCCTCTGACTTCCTTGCGGGGCAGCATCGGGGCGCCCGACAGGAGTGAAGCGGCGCCCTTCCATACGGACGCGGCCCCAAAGGTGTTCACCCGTCACACGAATTGCCTTGTCCGGCAGGCGGGTCGCGGGTCAGCGGTCCTGGTCGAGATAGGCGAGCACCGCCAGGACCCGCCGGTTGTCGTCGTCCGCCACCTCCAGGCCCAGCTTGGCGAAGATGTTGGAGGTGTGCTTGGCGATCGCCCGCTCCGTCACCACGAGCTGCGCCGCGATGCCCGTGTTGGAGCGGCCCTGGGCCATCAGCTCCAGCACCTCGCGCTCGCGCGGGGTGAGCCGGGCCAGCGGGCGGTCCGCGGCCGACCGCCGGGTGAGCAACTGCTGGATCACCTGCGGGTCCATCGCCGTACCGCCCGCCGCCACCCGCCGTACGGCGTCCACGAACTGCTCCGCGTCGAACACCCGGTCCTTCAGCAGATAGCCGATCCCGCCGGCGCCGTCGGCGAGCAGCTCGCGCGCGTACAACTGCTCCACGTGCTGGGAGAGCACCAGCACCGGCAGCCCGGGCCGCGCCCGCCGGGCCGCCAGCGCGCACTGGAGCCCCTCGTCGGTGTGCGTGGGCGGCAGGCGCACGTCGACCACGGCCACGTCCGGCTCCGACTCCGCGAGCGCCCGGGTGAGTTCGGGGCCGGTCTCGACGGCGGCGGCGATCTCGAAGCCGTACGCCTGGAGCATCCGCACCAGCCCGTCGCGCAGCAGGAACAGGTCTTCGGCTAGGACAACGCGCACGGGATCTCCAGGGTCACCACGGTGGGACCGCCGGCGGGGCTGCCGACGGTCAGGTTCCCGTCGAAGGTACCGAGCCTGCGCCCGATGCCGGCGAGCCCCGAACCCGCGCCGACCACCGCACCGCCCCGGCCGTCGTCGGTGACCGTGATCCGCAGCCGGCCGCCGGCGTGGCGCACGTCGATCCCGATCCGGCCGGCCCCGGAGTGCTTGACCGCGTTGGTGAGCACCTCGTTCACCGCGAAGTAGGCGGCCGACTCCACGGGCGCGTCCGGGCGGCCGGGCAGGTCCACGGCCACCTCCGCCGGCAGCGGCAGCCGCAGCGCCAACGCCCGTACGGCGTCGCCCAGTCCGCGTTCGGCGAGCACCGGCGGATGGATGCCGCGCACCAGGTCGCGCAGCTCCGCCAGGGCCTCGGCGGAGTTCCGGCGGGCCTGGGCCAGCAGCTTCTTCGCCTCCGCCGGGTTCCGTTCGACCAGCATCTCGATGGTCCCGAGGTCCATGCCCATGGCGACCAGCCGGGCCTGGGCGCCGTCGTGCAGGTCCCGTTCGATGCGGCGCAGTTCGGCGGCCGAGGTGTCCACCGCGTCCCGCCGGGTCTCGGTCAGCACCCGGACCCGCTCGGTGAGGTCGTCCCGGCCGCCGAGGACCGCGCGGGTGAGCCGGAAGTGCAGCACGAGCAGCCGCGGCGCGAAGCGGACCCCGGCCACCAGCAGCGCGGCGGCCAGCACACCGGCGAGCAGCGCGGTTGCCTGGCCGGTCACCGGCACGAACGCGTACCAGTACACGTCGTCCGGGCCGTGCACGAACGCCCGCCACAGCCCGGCCGCCACCAGCAGGCCCTGGACGGGGAACAGCACCAGGACGGCCGGGAGCAGCGCGGTGACGGTGCCCGCCGTCATGTCGGCCAGCAGCCAGCGCAGGTCCCGCCAGGTCTGCGGGTCCCCGAGCATGACGACGGTGCGCCGCCACGCGCCGGCCCCTTCCGGAACCGGCCGGTAGGTCACGGGGATCGCCACCCCGCACCACTCGGCGGCGAGCCTGCGCCGCGTGTTCGCGTACTCCCGCAGCCCGCCGAGCATCGCCGGCACCAGGAACAGGCCGAGGCCGACGGGCAGGAGTTCGAGGGAGACGACGGTCAGCACGAAGCACAGCACCGTCACCGGCAGCATCGCCAGGGCCAGTACGAGACCTCGTACGGCGGCCAGTACCGCTTCTCGGGCGCGGGCGCGCACGTCGTCCTGCGGGGCGTGGGTGTTCATGCCGTCAGTCTGGCCGAGCCCGGCCGCCCGGTCACGGGGCGGAACCCCACGTCAGGGGGTGGTGCCGGATACACCCCCGGCCCCGCCCAGCACCTTCGCCTCCGCCCGCGGGTCCAGGCCGGGGCGGGAGCGGTCCGGCCGCAGCGGCGCGCTGCCGCCCAGCCGGACCAGCCAGTCCCAGGTGGCGGCGACCGTCTCGGCCACGGGCCGGCACACCAGTCCCGCCGCGAGCGCCCGCGACACGTCCGAGCCGTGCATCGCGTCGTACATCTCGCCGCCCGGCGGCACCCACACCGGCAGCTCGGTCCACGGCGCGATCCCGGCCGCGAGCACCGTCTCCGGGTCGGTCCAGCGCAGTTCGGCGTCCGCGCCGGAGACGCGCAGGCACGCGTCGAGCAGTTCGCCCATGGTGGTGTGACCGGGCGGGCTCACCAGGTCGTACGGGCCGCTCAGCCCGCTCTCCAGCGCGCCGAGCAGCCAGCCGGCCAGGTCGCGGACGTCGATGTACTGCAGCGGCAGCTCGCGCGGGCCGGGTGCGAGGACCGGGCCGCCGCGCGCGATCCGGGTCAGCCACCAGGGCAGCCGGCCCACGTTCTCGTACGGGCCGAGGATCAGGCCGGCCCGGGCCAGCAGGGAGTCCGCCGCGCCGAAGGCGCCGACGGCGGCCAGTTCGCCGCCGCGCTTGTCGTGCGCGTAGTCCGTCGCCCCGGCGTCCGCGGCGGCGTCCTGGACCAGCGGGGCGTCCTCCGTGGCGCCGGGCGGCGCCGGCCAGGCGTACACCGACCGGCTGGAGACGTACGCGTACCGCCCGGCCCGGCCGCGCAGCAGCCGGGCCGCCTCGTGCACGGCACGCGGTGCGGCCGACCAGGTGTCGACCGCGGCGTCCCACTCGCCGCCGTCCGCCGCGAGCGCGGCGAGGCCGTCGGGCGCGGTGCGGTCGCCGTGCACCGGCCGGGCCCCGGCCGGCAGCGGCTGCCGTCCCCGGTTGAAGACGGTCACCTCCCAGCCGCGTCCCAGTGCGGCCTCCACGACCGCGCGCCCCACGAACTCCGTACCGCCCAGCACCAGAAGTCTCATGCCGGGGATCCTGCCCGGTCCGGGGCCGTGGGGTCACGGGGCTCCGCCGAGAGCGGAACGGGCGGTCAGCGGCCGGTCGGCGGGGTGTACTTGTAGCCGACCCGGCGCACCGTCTGGATCGCCTTGCGGTGCCGCTCGCCCAGCTTGCGGCGCAGCCGGGCGATGTGCACGTCCACGGTGCGGCCGTCGCCGACATGGCCGTAGCCCCACACCGTGGTGACGAGCTGGTCGCGGGTGTGCACCCGGTGCGGGTGGGCCACCAGGTGCGCGAGCAGTTCGAACTCCAGGTAGGTGAGGTCGAGTTCGCGGTCGTCGACGCTGGCGATGCGCCGTACCGGGTCGATCCGCACCAGCGGGTCGGTGCCGGGCCCGGCGGCGTCCCGCGGCTGGTCCGGGACCGCGACCGGCAGGAACGGGGGCCGCTGGTCGGCGGGGACCAGCACCAGATAGCCCACCATCGGGGGCTGGCCGGGCAGGGTGGGCAGGGTGTGCTGCGGCGCGGGCAGCCAGGTGGCGCCCGGCGGCAGGAAACCGGCCACGTCCGCCGCGTCCACGACCTCGTCCCGGTCCACGGCGCGCAGCCGGTGCCGGGTGCCGGGCGGCGCGGAGACGGGGGCGGGGGCGGGCAGGGCGGCGGTGGAGAGGGATCGGGTGGTCGCCATGAGAGGTCAGCTCTTTCGCGCGAGGGGTTCGTCGAGGAAGACGGCGGCCGCGATTCGTGGTCGGGCGCACCGAGGACGTACGTCGTTTCGCGCTGGCCGAAGGCCGGGGGTACGGCTTTAGAGGGCCCGCGCGTTCCTCGCGCGGCGACACACACGGTCGAAGTCGTGGTGCTGACGGGAAGGCCAGAACGGCTGGAGGTCGTAACGACCCGTCGCGGTGCTCTGCTGGATGCCGGCCATGGCTCCATTGAAGCAGAGGCGCGCGGCGGGCAGGAGTCTCCTCTCACTGCTTGGACGTTTCCTTGGCGGTAAATTGACGTGACGTCCGCCCGCGATGCCCCCTTTCCGCCCAGGTCAGCGGGGTGCGGACGGTCGGCCGCCGCCCGGCCGCCGTCTCGGCAACCGGACAGTGCGGACGCCCGGCCGGCCACGGGGACGGTTACCGGGAGCCGCGGTGCGGCGGCCGGGAGAGGGCGCGCGACCGCCCCGCGCACCCCCGGAACGGGCCGGCGCGCGGCAGCAAAGAGGGCGCCCGCCGGATCGGCGGGCGCCCTCTTCGGTGGCGTGGGACGGATCAGACCTGGCCGGCCTTCTCCAGCGCGGCGCAGCAGGTGTCCACCATCAGGCGGGTCACCACGTACGGGTCGACGTTGGCGTTCGGACGGCGGTCCTCGAGGTAGCCCTTGCCGTCCTTCTCGACCTGCCACGGGATGCGCACCGAGGCACCGCGGTCGGAGACCCCGTAGGAGAACTCGTCCCAGGGAGCGGTCTCGTGCAGGCCGGTCAGGCGCTCGTCGATGCCGGCGCCGTAGTTCTTCACGTGGTCCAGCGGCTTCGAGCCCTCGCCGAGCGCCTCGCACGCGGTGACGATGGCGGCGTAGCCCTCGGGCCCCTCGCGCATCGCCTTGGTGGAGAAGTTGGTGTGCGCGCCGGCGCCGTTCCAGTCGCCCTTGACCGGCTTCGGGTCCAGGGTCGCGGAGACACCGAAGTCCTCGGCGGTGCGGTACAGCAGCCAGCGGGCCAGCCACAGCTGGTCGGAGACCTCCAGCGGGGCCAGCGGACCGACCTGGAACTCCCACTGGCCGGGCATGACCTCGGCGTTGATGCCGGAGATGCCGAGGCCCGCCTTCAGGCAGTTGTCGAGGTGCGCCTCGACGACGTCGCGGCCGAAGATCTCGTCGGCGCCGACACCGCAGTAGTAGCCGCCCTGCGGGGCCGGGAAGCCGCCCTCGGGGAAGCCCAGCGGACGCGAGCCGTTGAAGAAGGTGTACTCCTGCTCGATGCCGAAGACGGGCTCCTGCGCGGCGAACCGCTCGGCGACCTCGGCCAGCGCGGCCCGCGTGTTGGAGGAGTGCGGCTGCATGTCCGTGTCCAGGACCTCGCACAGGACGAGCACGTCGTCGCCGCCGCGGAGCGGGTCCGGGCAGGTGAAGACCGGCTTGAGCACACGGTCCGAGGAGTGGCCCTCGGCCTGGTTGGTGGAGGAGCCGTCGAAGCCCCACAGCGGCAGCGCGTCGAGACCGGCCGGGGCACCCGTGATGATCTTCGTCTTGGAACGCAGCTTGGCCGTCGGCGTGGTGCCGTCGATCCAGATGTACTCAGCCTTGAAGGTCACGGGGCCCATCCTTCGGGGTGGTCGGGCCCACTGGCGGGAGCCCGGCGCTGCGGCACCGGTGCGCCGCTCGAACTGCCGGGCAGCCTGTCAACGGGCCGTTTCCCGCCGGTTGCCCGTATGTGAACCCCGTGTTACCCGGGCCTTCTGTGGTGCGGCTCACGTGCGGGGGCGCCAGGGGACCGGCGGGCCGGCCGTGTACGGCCCGCACCGGCCCCCGGATACCGGCCCGGACTCAGCTCCCGTCGCGGGAGAGGGCCTCCCGTACGGCGTCCTCGCTGCGCGCCACCAGCGCCGTCCCGTCGTCCGCGGTGATGATCGGACGCTGGATCAGCTTCGGATGCCCGGCGAGCGCGGCGATCCAGCGGTCCCGCGCGCTCTCGTCCCGCGGCCACTCCTTCAGCCCCAGCTCCGCCGCCACCGGCTCCTGGGTGCGGGTGATGTCCCACGGCTCCAGGTCCAGCCGCTCCAGTACGGCCCTGATCTCGTCCTCGCCCGGGACGTCCTCCAGATACCGGCGCACGGTGTACTCGGCGCCCTCGGCGTCCAGCAGGCTGATCGCGCTGCGGCACTTGGAACAGGCCGGATTGATCCAGATCTCCATGCGGAACACGGTACGCGGTCCTGGCTCTGTTCGAATTCACCACACCCCGGCAGTCTCACCCTCACCGCTGGTGACGACACGTCAATCTCCCTGCTCAGCAGCAGGATCGGCGTCTGCCGCGGACGGTCGATTGTCAGTGGCCGCGGGTAGAATGGAAGCAGTGTTCGAAGGGCGGGTGCCGGGGTCCCGGTGTCCGGCCCGACCGCGACAGGAGGATCCTGTGCCCGCTGCCGCTCTGAAGCCGAAGCCGTCGCCGACCCAGTCCACCGCCCAGCGTCCCGTGCCGTTCGACTCGCCCTACGAGCCCGTGGCGAAGCGACCGCTCCCGGCCGGCCGGCCGCGCGAGTGGTACGTCACGCACAACCGGCGCCTGAAGGCCATGCGCCTCGCCATAGCCCTGCTCGACTCCGGGATCCACCTGCCGGACCAGGCCCGGAACGAGACGATCCGCGGCGCGGCCGAGCGGATCGGGATGCGGGCGCCCTCCGACACCACGTGCCACATGGTGCGGGCGCTGATGCGCTACTCACGCTGAGCGCCCCGGCCGCCGGGGCTCCCGCCGCCCGCCGCGGGACCCCGGCACCGGTGACGGCCGTACCGGCCCGCTCCGGTCGTCGGGGACTCACACGGACGCGCCGGTCCCGTCGCCGACGGCGGCCGGCTGCCCGGTGTGCACGGCCGGCTGACCGTCGTGCGCGGCCGGCTGGCCGCCTTCCGGGCCCTCGGGGCCTCCCCTGCCCTCCAGGCCCTCCAGCAGGAGCGCCACGAACTCCCGCCGGTCCTCGGGGTGGTCGTGGAACCACACGCCCACCCGGTGCTCGGAGTCCGGGAGTTCGAGGCGGGTGAGCCGGGCGCGGGCGGACAGCGCCTGCTGCACCGCCTCCGTCACCTCCGGCGGGATGACCGCGTCGTTGCCGGGCACCGCCAGCACGGCCCGGCCCGCGTACGACCGCAACGCCTCCAGAGCCCGGGACTCGCGCCAGCCGTCCGGGGTGCGGATCAGCTCGGAGAAGCGGCTGTCGCCGGTGCCGAACGGGACCTCCCAGGCCGCCGGGGAGTAGACGGCGGGCGCGCCCAGACCGATCGCCGCGACCCGGCGCCCGTAGTGCCGCACCAGGTCCGCGACCGTCTGCCCGCTCATGCTGAAGCCCACCAGCACCAGGGGGTCGGCCGCCGGGGCGTGCGCGTCGAGCACCGCCACCGCCTGCTCGTAGCGCCGGCGCAGGCTCAGCTCGGAGAGCGCGCCCGTGCTGTCGCCGTGACCGGAGAAGTCGAAGGCCAGGGCGCGGCAGCCCTGGGCGGCGAAGTCGGCGAGGAGCGGCGTCAGGCGTTCCTTGCTGCCGTTGCCCGCGCCGTGCAGCAGCACCACGGTGGCCCGGCCGGCCGGACCGGCGCTCACCGCGCTGAGCCGCTCGCCGTCGTACGCCTGCGTGAAACCGGTGAGTTCGTCCATGCGGGTCATTCACTCACGGCCGGTCCGCCACCGGAAAACCGGATGCACCGGCGGTCGCGCCCTCCCTACGCTGGGCGAACGGAGACGCGCCGGTCACCCTCCGTCACCCTCATCCCGTTCACCTCGCCTCACTCCTTGGAGGTCCGTCATGCGTGGCGTTCTCGCGGCCGGGACGGTCGTCCTGGTGGTCCTCGGCATCGGCAACCACCTCTGGTGGCTCGCGGCCGTGGCCCTGCTGTATCTGTACGCCACGCACGGCCGTGGCTCGCCCGGCGCGGTCCCGCCCGCCGCCGGACCCGGCGCCCCTCCCGAGAGCTACCGGGCGTACCGGGAGCGCCGGGACCGGCAGGCCGAGTGGGAGCGCCGCTACCGCCGTGAGCGGCCCGCCGAGAAGACCCGGTGAGCCGGTGACGCGGTGCGTCCGGGGTGGAGCCGGCCGTCACAGGCCGGGGGCGCCCCACACGGGGAACCAGCGGCCCAGGTCCGGTTCGACCGGCAGGTCGCCGTCGAGGGCTGCCCTGAGCTGTAGCTCCAGCGCGGTGTCCCGCCGCTCGGCGGCGCCGGGCAGCGGGGCGAACGGATAGAAGGTGCCGCGCTTGTAGAGGTAGACGAGGGCGAGCCGCCGGCCGGTGCCGTCCGTGAAGGAGACCAGCGAGCACAGCAGCTGCGGGCCGAAGCCGGCCGCCTCCAGCGAGCTGTTCACCGCGTGCAGATCGGTCACCAGCTCGGGCAGCCGGCCGGGGGAGCGGCGCGACACCAGCCAGGAGTAGCCGTAGCCGTCCCGGTGCGGTGTGACCGGCGGGCCGGTGCGGTCGCTGTCCGCGTCCAGCAGCTCCCGCACCTCCTGGCACAGCCGCTCGAAGGCGGCGCCCTCCACCGTGGCGAAGCACACCGCCCCGCTCCCGGTCGGCGTGAAACCGGCTGCCGCCTCCAGCGTCACCGCCGCCGACGGCAGCGCGAACAGCCGGTCGAGATCGGGCGCGACCGGCTTCGTACGGCCGAGCAGGACGTCCAGCAGTCCCACGTCAGCCCGCCTTGCCCGGGGCGGCGGGCTCGCCCAGCTCCGCCGAGATCCGGCCCAGCTGCTCCAGCCGCTGTTCCAGGGTCGGGTGGGTGGAGAAGAACCGCTCGATGCCGGGTTCCCGGCCGGTCGCCGGGGTGAAGTAGAACGCGTTGAACGCCTGGGCCGTCCGCAGGTCCTTGGTCGGGATACGCGCGATCTCCCCGGAGACCTTGGTGAGCGCCGCGGCCAGGGCCGAGGGCCGGCCGGTCAGCTGCGCCGCCGCGCGGTCGGCGGCCAGCTCGCGGTACCGGGACAGGGCCCGGATCAGCAGGAAGCTGAGCGCGTACACGGCCGCCGAGACGGCCAGGACGGCGGCGAGGACGGCGGCCGTGTTCTGGTCCCGGCGGCCGAACACCTGAGAGTAGAAGGCGAACCGTACGACGAGGCCCGCCAGCACGCCGAGGAAGGACGCCACCGTGATCACGGCGACGTCCTTGTGCGCGACGTGCGACAGCTCGTGCGCGAGCACGCCTTCCAGCTCGGCGGGCTCCAGCCGGCGCAGCAGGCCCGTGGTCACGCAGACCACGGCGTGATCGGCGCTCCGGCCGGTCGCGAACGCGTTCGGCATGTCCATCGGGGACACCGCGACCACCGGCCTGGGCAGGTCGGCGATGGCGCACAGCCGGTCGACCACGGCGTGCAGCTCGGGATACTCCTCCCGCTCCACGACCCGCCCGCGCATCGCGTACATGGCGATCCGGTCGGAGAACCAGAACTGCGCCACGAAGAGCGCGCCCACCAGGACGGCGACCAGCACCCAGGACTTCAGCAGCACGATCAGCGCGGCGACGAAGCCCACGTACAGCAGGCCGAGCAGGAACAGCGTCACACCCATGCGCACGGTCAGCCGCCGATCGCTCCGGAACCGGCTCCGCATCTCGCATCACCCCGCACTCAGGCACTCGTCCCGCCTCCAGTGTGCACCCGGGGATTCCCATGCCGAGGTACACGGCGGCCACGGAAGCGGCAAAATACGGCCGCGCGCCGGCCGGGCGCCGTGCTGTCGCCTCAGCAGGGGGAGCGCACCCGCGCTGCGTCAGTACGAGGAGCGCATCTGCGCGTACCCGAGCAGCACGATCACCACGGCCACACAGCCGAGCACCACGGCCGTCGACACCCAGGACGACCGGCGCGGCCCCACCGGGCCCGGGTCGGCACGGAAGGGCGCCGGTTCCGGCGGGTTCTCCTTCCAGCGGGCGGCGAGCATCCGGGCCCGCGCGGAGGGCTCCTTGTGCTCGGCGGAGTCCGCCCACGTGTGATCGAACTCGCGCTCCCAGTCGTCCTGTTCCAGCATCCCCGTGCAACCTCTCTCGTCCGGCGGAGTCCGGGAGAATGATCCCCCGACAAGAGGAAGTCTGGGAAGCGCGAAAGGTTGCACGGAGGCCGGGAGCCGGACACCGGGAGCGGCCGGCGTGCGGGCAAGCGAGAGGGCTGCCGCCCCACAAGGGGGACGGCAGCCCTCTCGGCTGTCTCTCGCGTCACGTCAGGGACAGGGGGCCACGGCCGGCTGTCCCCGCCGGTCACACGTCGAAGTACAGCTCGAACTCGTGCGGGTGCGGGCGCAGGGCGAGCGGGGCGATCTCGTTGGTGCGCTTGAAGTCGATCCACGTCTCGATCAGGTCGGACGTGAACACGTCGCCCTGGAGGAGGAACTCGTGGTCGGCCTCGAGGGCGTCGAGGACCGCGCCGAGGGAGGTCGGGACCTGGGCGACGTTCGCGTGCTCCTCGGGAGCCAGCTCGTACAGGTCCTTGTCGATCGGCTCGGCCGGCTCGATCTTGTTCTTGATGCCGTCCAGGCCCGCGAGGAGCAGCGCCGAGAAGGCCAGGTACGGGTTGCCGGAGGAGTCGGGCGCGCGGAACTCCACGCGCTTGGCCTTCGGGTTCGAGCCGGTGATCGGGATACGCATCGCGGCCGAGCGGTTGCGCTGCGAGTACACCAGGTTGATCGGCGCCTCGAAGCCCGGCACCAGGCGGTGGTAGGAGTTCACCGTCGGGTTGGTGAAGGCCAGCAGCGACGGCGCGTGCCTGAGGATGCCGCCGATGTAGTAGCGCGCGGTGTCCGACAGGCCCGCGTAACCGGCCTCGTCGTAGAACAGCGGGTCGCCGTTGCTCCACAGCGACTGGTGCACGTGCATGCCCGAGCCGTTGTCACCGAAGATCGGCTTCGGCATGAAGGTCGCGGTCTTGCCGTTGCGCCAGGCGACGTTCTTCACGATGTACTTGAAGAGCTGGAGGTCGTCGGCGGCGGCCAGCAGCGTGTTGAACTTGTAGTTGATCTCCGCCTGGCCGGCGGTGCCCACCTCGTGGTGCTGGCGCTCGACCTTCAGGCCGGACTTCTCCAGCTCCAGGGAGATCTCGGCGCGCAGGTCGGCGAAGTGGTCGACCGGGGCCACCGGGAAGTAGCCGCCCTTGTAGCGCACCTTGTAGCCGCGGTTGTTCTCCACCGCGCCGGTGTTCCAGGCGCCGGCCTCGGAGTCGATGTGGTAGAACGACTCGTTCGCGGAGGTGGCGAAACGCACGCTGTCGAAGACGTAGAACTCGGCCTCGGGGCCGAAGTACGCCGTGTCGGCGATGCCCGTCGACGCCAGGTAGGCCTCCGCCTTCTTCGCCACGTTGCGCGGGTCACGGGAGTACTGCTCGCCCGTGATCGGGTCGTGGATGAAGAAGTTGATGTTGAGGGTCTTGTCCCGGCGGAACGTGTCGACACGCGCGGTGGACAGGTCGGCACGCAGAGCCATGTCGGATTCGTGGATGGCCTGGAAACCGCGGATCGACGATCCGTCGAAGGCCAGCTCCTCGTCCGGGTCGAACGCCTCAACGGGCACCGTGAAGTGCTGCATGACGCCCGGCAGGTCGCAGAAGCGGACGTCGACGAACTTGACGTCCTCGTCCGCGATGAACTTCTTGGCCTCGTCGGCGTTCTGGAACATCCAGCTCCTCCTACTCCCGACCGTCCTCGCCGGGGTGGTAGATCGTTCGTGCGGCCAGTGCGGTGGCACACGCTGGTCTTGACCCTAGGGATGGGTGATTTCTCGGGCGTGACCCGTTTGTTTCGCAGAAGTTAACCAGCCACCTGTCCACCGTAGCCCGGACACACCCCTGCGCGTAGTGTCCGAAACCGGGCGCAGTACCGTGGACGGGTGGACAACAGGCAGGCAATCGGATCGTGGCTCTCCGGCCCGCGCGCGGCCATGGAAGAGGCGGGCGCCGACTTCGGGTACCGGGGCGAGCAGCTCGGTCTGCCGGAGCAGGGGCCGAACTCGATGGCACGGCCCGGACGGCGGCTCGGCGCGCTCGCCGTGGACTGGGCGCTGTGCGTCCTGATCGCATACGGCCTGATCACCCACCGCAACGGCCCGGCCACGAGCAACTGGGCGCTGGGCGTCTTCTTCGCGCTGAGCGTCCTCACCGTCGGCACGGTCGGCTTCACCCCGGGCAAGCGCCTCTTCGGCATCCGGGTCCTGGCCCTGGAGACCGGCACCGTCCGCCCGGGCCGCGCCCTGCTGCGCTCGGTCCTGCTGTGCCTGGCGATCCCCGCACTGATCTGGGACCGCGACGGCCGCGGCCTCCACGACCGCCTCGCGAAGACGGTGGAAGTCCGCATCTGACCCCCGCCGGACCCCGCCCCGCCCTGGCCTGAAGCCTGCGGCGGCCGGAACCGGAGGGGTCCGCCCCCGCCTGGCCCGATGCCTGCGGCGGCCTGCCCCGGTGGGGTCCGCCCTGCGCCGGTCGGGAACGGCCGGGCCCACCCGTGCCGCGGGTCGCGTGCTTGCGGCGGCCTGCCCCGGCGGGGTTCGCCCCGCTCCGGTCGGAACCGGCTGGGCCCGCTCGTGCCGAGTGCCTGCGGTGGCCCGATCCGGTGGGGTTCGCCCCGCCTCGGTCGGGAACGGCTGGGCTCACCCGTGCCGCGGTCCGTGTGTCTGCGGCGGCCGGAACCGGCCGGGTCCGCTCTGACTCCGGTCCGAAGCCCGCGGCGGCCCCGGACCGGCGGGGCCTGCCCCCGCCCTGGCCTGAAGCCTGCGGCGACCGGACCGGCGGGGCTCGCCCCCGGGCCCGCACTCCTGGGGCGGCCTGACCCGGTGGGGTCCGCCCTGCGCCGGTCGGGAACGGCCGGGCTCACCCGTGCCGCGGGTCGCGTGCCTGCGGCGGCCCGACCCGGCGGGGTTCGGCCCCGCGCCGGTCCGAAACGGCCGGGCCTACCCGTGCCGCGGCCCCGTGTGCCTGCGCCGGCCAGAACCGGCCGGGCCCGCCCCCGCCCGGCCTGACGCCTGCGGCGGCCGGAACCGGCCGGGTCTGCCCTGTTGCGCCCCCGTCCCGACCCTCTCGTGCAGGAGCCGTCCGCACTCTCCGGCACGGACGACCTCCGTCACGACGCCCGCGCTGTTCGCCGGCCTCGGCACCGGTCTCCGCGCCCGGCACCGCCTCCGTACCCGGCACCGGGACGGACCCATGCCGGGCACCGGCGTCCGCGCCCGGCACCGTCCCCGCGCCGAACCCCCGGACCCGCGCCCGACACCGGTGCCCGCGCCCGGCACCGGTCTCCACCAGCCCCGGAATCCGCCCCCGGCACCGTGACCCGTGCCCGGCACCGGCGTCCGTACCCGGCACCGGGCATCACCAGCCCCGGGACCGCGCCCGGCACCGGTCTCCACCAGCCCCGGGACGCGTGCCCAGCCCCGGGACCCGCGTGCCCAGCCCCGGGACCCGCGCCCGGCCCCGGAACCCGCCCCCGGCCAGGTACCGCCCCTGGCCCGGGTCTGCCCCAGCCCCGGCCCGGGACCCGCCTCCTCTCACCCCCGGCGCAGTACCGCCGCCAGTACCCTCCGCAGTTCCGTTTCCGGGGCTGGGGGGATGGTGGGGGTGCGCCAGGCTACGAAGCCGTCGGGGCGTACCAGGACCGCTCCGTCCGCCGTGGTGCCGTGCAGCGCGGCCCAGCCGGGGTCTTCGTCGTGGACCAGGTCGGCGTCCGGGCCGGTGCCGACGCGGTAGGGCTCCAGCCGTACCCCGTCCGTGTCCGCGATCCGCCGTGCGGCCGCGTGCCAGGCCGCGCCCGCGGGCGAACCGGCGTCGCTGAGCAGGACCAGCGAGCGCTCGTAGAGGTCGACCGAGGAGAGCCGTTCGCCCGCCCGGCGCAGCCACAGGTGCGGGGCCCGGCTGCCCGGGTCCGCGGTCAGCCGCACCTCGTCGGGCACGACCGGCTGGGCCGGGTCGGCGCCCAGGACGGCGCCCTCCGGATAGCGGTAGGCGAGGACGACCGGGAGGATGCCGCTGCGCGGGCCGGAGCCGACGCCCGGGGTCGGGGCGAAGCCGGGGTGGCTGTGCTCCACGGAGCGCGCCGAGGCGCGGGCGCTGGTGGCCAGGGCGACCGGGCGGCGCTCGGTGTCGTAGGTGTCCAGCAGGCCGGGGCCGGCCCAGCCGTCGAGGACGGCGGCCAGCTTCCAGGCCAGGTTGTGGGCGTCCTGGATGCCGGTGTTGGAGCCGAAGGCGCCGGTCGGGGACATCTCGTGGGCCGAGTCCCCGGCGAGCAGCACCCGGCCGGCCGCGTACCGCTCGGCGACCCGCTCCGCCGCGCGCCAGGACGCCTTGCCGGTGATCTCCACGTCCAGGTCGGGCACGCCGACGGCCAGCCGGATGTGCCGCTGGAGCCGTTCCTCGGTGAACTCCTCCAGTCGCTCGCCGTGTTCCGGGTGCCAGGGGGCGTGAAACACCCAGTGTTCCTTGTTGTCGACGGGCAGCAGGGCGCCGTCGGCCTCCGGGCTGGTGAGGTAGCAGCAGATGAAGCGGCGGTCGCCGACGGTCTCGGCGAGCAGCTTGGAGCGGAAGGTGACGCTCACGTTGGCGAACAGGTCGCCGGGGCCGTTCTGCCCGATGCCGAGATGGCGCCGGACGGGGCTGCGCGGCCCGTCGCAGGCGACGAGGTAGTCCGCGCGGACCGTGTACAGCTCGTCGCTGTCGCGGTCCCGGACGAACGCCGTCACTCCTTCGGGGTCCTGGGCGAAGGACTCCAGCTCGTGGAAGTAGCGCAGGTCGCCGCCGAGCGCCCGGGCCCCCTTCAGCAGCACCGGCTCCAGATCGTTCTGGCTGCACAGGCACCACGACGTGGGGCTGAACCGGGCCAGCCCGCCGCCCGGGTCGATGTGCCGGAACAGCCATTCGCCGGCGTCCCCGGCCAGCGTGGGCGTCTGCAGGATGCCGTGGTTGCCGGCGAGCAGGGAGGCCGCCGCCTTGATGTCCGGTTCGAGGCCGGCCACCCGGAACAGCTCCATCGTCCGCAGGTTGTTGCCGCGGCCGCGCGGATGGATCGAGGTCCCGGAGTGCCGCTCGACGAGCATGTGCGGTACGCCCAGACGGCCCAGGAACAGGGAGAGGGACAGGCCCACCAGAGAGCCGCCCACGACGAGGACGGGCACCTGGTGATCGGCTTTGTGCTGCATCAAGGCTCCAGAGGCAGGGGTGGGGATGGGGGGCGCGCTGGTGTTTGTGTGCCCTGTGGGACGGCTTTCGCGTGCTCAATCACCCACGTGGTTCACGCGAGTCGCGCGCAGCGGGGGAAGCGGCACAGGATCAAGAAGCGCTGACGTCGCGTCATTCGGCCGCCGGCGTCCGCCTCTGCCCCCGTGAAGGAGATGTGCGCAGCATGACCACCTTGTCGGAAAAGCTCTCGGCCCCGTCGACGCGCCAGGTGTCGAAGCGGGTCTCCCAGTCCGTGTTCGACGGCTCCCCGCTCAGGGTCGTCCTCCTCGTGGACGTCCACGACGGCGCCCAGCAGCAGTTCCTGGAGGCCTACGAGCAGCTGTGCAACCAGGTGGCGCAGGTTCCCGGCCACGTCAGCGACCAGCTGTGCCAGTCGATCGAGAACCCCTCCCAGTGGCTGATCACCAGCGAGTGGGAGAGCGCCCCGCCGTTCCTCACCTGGGTGAACAGCGAGGAGCACGTGCGGATGGTGGAACCGCTGCACAGCTGCGTCCGTGACACCCGGTCGCTGCGCTTCCACGTCGTCCGCGAGACGGGCGAGGAGGCCGCCGGTGCCGCCTCGCGCCGCCGGCTCCAGTCGTCCCCGCGGATCGGCGACGGTGTGATCCGGCACGCGCTGACCTTCACGGTCCGGCCGGGCAGCGAGGAGCGGGTCAAGAAGATCCTCGCGGACTACGCCTCCCCCCGGGCCCGGGTCGACGAGACCACCCGGCTGTGCCGGACCTCCCTGTTCATGCACGGCAACCGGGTGGTGCGGGCCATCGAGGTGCGCGGTGACCTGCTCGCGGCACTGCGCCACGTGGCCCGGCAGCCGGAGGTGCGGGCCGTGGAGGAGGCGATCAACCCCTATCTGGAGCAGGAGCGGGACCTGGACGACCAGGAGTCCGCGCGGGTGTTCTTCACCCGGGCGGCGCTGCCCGCCGTGCACCACCTCACCGCCGACGAGCTGACCGAGGGCGAGCGGCGCGCCGAGTACTACCCGGCCCGGCCGGGCGGCGGGATGCGGCTGGCCGAGCTGCTCGCCCAGCGGGACGAGGCGGCGGCGGACGACCCGGACGGCCCGGTCCTGCGCAGCACGATCTTCCAGCGCGACGACGTCGTCGTCCGGCTGATCGACGTACGGCCCGGCCTCGGCGCGCGGGCCCTCGCGGCCGAGGCCCGGCGGCCGGCCGCGCTGGACGCCCTGCTGGACGGCGAGCCCGTCGGCATGGACCTCGTCACCGACCGCCGCTCACCCGACGCCTGACCCGGCCGGCCAGCACACCAACGGAGGAACACCGTGACCAGACCCCTTCCGAAGATCGTGGACCTCGGCGAGATCGAGCCCAACACCCGGCGCGGCGGCGATCTGCGGGCCATGCTCACCCCGACGACGGTGGGCGCCACCAGCGGTTTCATGGGCGTGGCCCTCATCCGGCCCGGCGACCGCATCGGTGAGCACTACCACCCCTACTCCGAGGAGTTCGTCTACGTCGTCTCCGGGCTGCTGGAGGTCGACCTGGACGGCGAACCGCACCCGCTGCGGCCCGAGCAGGGCCTGATGATCCCGATCAACATGCGCCACCGCTTCCGCAACGTCGGCGACGTGGAGGCGCGGCTCGTCTTCCACCTGGGCCCGCTCGCCCCGCGGCCGGCCCTCGGGCACGTCGACACCGAGGAGACGGCGGACCTCGCCGTCGCCGCCGAGCCGGCCCGCCGGGAACAGGTCCGCTCATGACCCGGCGCGTGGCGGTCACCGGCATAGGCGTCGTCGCCCCGGGCGGGATCGGCGTACCGGCGTTCTGGGACCTGCTGGCCGAAGGCCGTACCGCGACGCGGGGCATCACGTTCTTCGACCCGGCCGGGCTGAGGTCCCGGATCGCCGCCGAGTGCGACTTCGACCCGGCGGCGCACGGCCTGGACACCGAGCAGATCCAACGGGCGGACCGGTACATACAGTTCGCGCTGGTCGCCGGGGAGGAGGCGGTCCGGGACTCCGGTCTCGACTTCGCCCGCGAGGACCCGTGGCGGATCGGTGTCTCGCTGGGCACCGCCGTCGGCGGCACCACCCGTCTGGAGCACGACTACGTCCTGGTCAGCCATCGCGGGCAGCGCTGGGACGTCGACCACGGCGAGGCGGAGCCGCAGCTGCACCGGGCGTTCTCGCCGAGCACCGTGGCCTCCGCGGTGGCGGAACGTTTCGGCGCGCAGGGTCCGGTGCAGACCGTCTCCACCGGCTGCACCTCGGGCCTGGACGCCGTCGGCTACGCCTTCCACACCGTCCAGGAGGGCCGCGCCGACATCTGCGTCGCGGGGGCCTCCGACTCGCCGATATCCCCGATCACCATGGCCTGCTTCGACGCGATCAAGGCCACGTCACCCAACAACGACGACCCGGCGCACGCCTCCCGGCCCTTCGACAACAACCGTGACGGGTTCGTCATGGGCGAGGGCGGCGCCGTGCTCGTCCTGGAGGAACTGGAGCACGCCCGGGCCCGCGGTGCCCGTGTGTACTGCGAACTGGGCGGCTACGCCACCTTCGGCAACGCCTACCACATGACCGGCCTGACCAAGGAGGGCCTGGAGATGGCGCGGGCCATCGAGACGGCGCTCGGCCAGGCGCGGCTCGACCCGACGGCGATCGACTACGTCAACGCGCACGGCTCCGGCACCCGGCAGAACGACCGCCACGAGACGGCGGCCGTGAAGCGGGCGCTCGGCCACCACGCCTACGACACCCCGATGAGCTCCATCAAGTCCATGGTGGGGCACTCCCTCGGGGCGATCGGCGCCATCGAACTGGTCGCGTGCGTGCTGGCCCTCGCCAAGCAGGTCGTACCGCCGACCGCGAACTACGAGATCCCCGACCCGGAGTGCGACCTGGACTACGTCCCGCGCGTCGCCCGTGAACGCAAGCTGAGCAGCGTGCTGTCCGTGGGCAGCGGGTTCGGGGGATTCCAGTCCGCGGTGATCCTGACCCGGCCCAGGGAGTGAGGACACGATGAGCGAACCGAAGGACCGGCACGCGGCCGTCACCGGCATCGGGGTGGTCGCACCCAACGGCACCAGCACCGACACCTTCTGGAAGGCAACCCAGGAGGGCCTCAGCGTCCTCGACCGGGTCACCCGCGAGGGCTGTGAGCACCTTCCCCTCAAGGTGGCCGGTGAGGTCCGCGCCTTCGACCCGGCGGCCACGATCGAGGAGCGCTTCCTCGTCCAGACCGACCGGTTCACGCACTACGCCATGGCCGCGGCCGACCTCGCGCTGGACGACGCCCGGCTCGGGCAGGCCAGCATCCCCGACGCGCCGTACTCCATCGGCGTGGTCACCGCCGCCGGGTCCGGCGGCGGCGAGTTCGGCCAGCGCGAACTGCAGCGACTGTGGGGCAAGGGCAGCCGGTTCGTCGGGCCGTACCAGTCCATCGCCTGGTTCTACGCCGCGAGCACCGGCCAGGTCTCCATCCGCCGCGGCTTCAAGGGACCCTGCTCGGTCGTCGCCTCCGACGAGGCCGGCGGCCTGGACGCCCTCGCCCACGCGGCCCGGGCGGTGCGGCGCGGCACCGACGTGATCGTGGCCGGCTCCACCGAGGCGCCGCTCGCGCCGTACTCGATGGTCTGCCAGCTCGGCTACGAGGAGCTGAGCCGCGAGCCGGACCCGGACCGGGCCTACCGGCCCTTCACGGACGGCGCGTGCGGGTTCGTGCCGGCCGAGGGCGGCGCGATGCTCGTCGTGGAGGCGACGGGCACCGCCCGGCGGCGCGGCGCCGACGTCCGGGCCGTCATCGCCGGCCACGGGGCCACCTTCACCGGTGCGTCCCGCTGGGCGGACTCCCGCGACGGCCTCGCCCACGCCATCGGGCAGGCCCTCGCGGAGGCCGGCTGCGCCCCCGAGGAGGTCGACGTGGTCTTCGCCGACGCCCTCGGGGTGCCGGCGGCGGACCGGGCCGAGGCGCTGGCGCTCGCCGACGCCCTCGGCGCGCACGGCACCCGGGTGCCGGTCACCGCCCCGAAGACCGGCACCGGCCGCGGCTACTGCGCGGCCCCGGTGCTGGACACCGCCGCGGCCGTGCTGGCCATGGAGCACGGCATCATCCCGCCGACGCCGAACGTCTTCGACGTCTGCCACGACCTCGACCTCGTCACCGGCCGCGCCCGCGTCGCCGAACTGCGGACGGCACTGGTCCTCAGCCGCGGACTCATGGGGTCGAACTCGGCGCTGGTGCTGCGACGCGGCCCGGCGCACTGAGAACAGCAGCAAAGGAGGAAGCACCATGCCGCAGATCACCGTGGAAGAACTGGCCGCCCTGATGAAGAAGGCCGCCGGGGTCACCGTCAGCCCGGAGCAGCTCGTCGAGAAGCCGGACACCGGCTTCGACGTCCTCGGCGTCGACTCGCTGGGCCTGCTCGGCATCGTCGGCGAACTGGAGAACACGCACGGCACCCCGATGCCGGTCGACGCCGAACGCTGCAAGACGCCCCAGCAGTTCCTCAACCTCGTCAACACCACTCTGATGGCAGGAGCCTGAGATGGCAGGACACACCCGGAACGAGATCACCATCGCCGCACCGCTGGACCTGGTCTGGGACATGACCAACGACCTGGAGCGCTGGCCGCAGCTGTTCAGCGAGTACGCGTCGGTGGAGGTCCTCAAGCGGGAGGGCGAGAAGACGACCTTCCGGCTGACCATGCACCCGGACGAGAACGGCACCGTCTGGAGCTGGGTCTCCGAGCGCGAGCCGGACCGTGACTCCCGCACCGTCACGGCCCGCCGGGTGGAGACCGGTCCCTTCGCCCACATGGACATCCACTGGCGCTACGAGGAGGTCCCCGCCGGCACCCGGATGATCTGGACGCAGGACTTCGCGATGAAGCCGGACGCACCGGTCGACGACGACTGGATGACCGACAACATCAACAAGAACTCCAAGGTCCAGCTGGCCCTGATCCGGGACAAGATCGAGAAGGCGGCGGCCGGACAGCGGCCCGCCCCGGCCCTGGCCGACTGAGCCGGACGACAGGAGACGACCGTGCACCAGGCCCTGATCGTCGCCCGTATGGCGCCGGACTCCGCCCCCGGCATCGCCAAGGTGTTCGCGGAGTCCGACCGGGGAGAGCTGCCCCACCTCGTCGGGGTGGTCCGGCGCAGCCTCTTCCAGTTCGGCGATGTGTACATGCACCTCATCGAGTCCGAACGCGAGCCCGGACCGGCCATCGCCGAGGTGGCCTCGCACCCTCAGTTCAAGGAGGTCAGCGAACGGCTGTCGGCGTACGTCAGCGCGTACGACCCGCAGACCTGGCGGTCCCCGAAGGACGCCATGGCCCGCCGCTTCTATCTCTGGGAGCGCGACGCCGGCGTCTGACCCCCCCGTCCGGACCACCGGTGCCGGGCCCGCGTGCGACGCGGACCCGGCACCGGTGCGCCGTGGGGCGGTGCGCTCACGCGGGGACCGTGCAGTCGAACGCGTGCAGGAAGGGGTTGACCGGCTGGATGCCGCGGACCTCCAGGCCCGCCGCGCGGAGCCGGCCGGTCATGCTGCCGGTGGTGTGCTTGGCCCCGCCGACGTTCAGCAGGAGCAGCAGGTCCATGGCGGTGCTGAACCGCATCGACGGCGTGTCGTCCACCAGGTTCTCGATGACGACCACCCGGGTGCCGGGACCGCCCGACCCGACCACGTTGCGCAGCAGCCGCGTGGTGGACTCGTCGTCCCACTCCAGGATGTTCTTGATGATGTAGACGTCGGCCCGGACCGGGACGGCCTCGCGGATGTCACCCGGCACGATCCGCGCCCGGCCGGCCAGGTCGCCGCCCTCGCGCAGCCGCGGCAGGGCCTTCTCGACCACCCGCGGCAGGTCCAGCAGGTAGCCCCGCATCGCCGGGTACTTGTCCAGCAGGCTGGCCACCACGTGCCCCTGCCCGCCGCCGAGGTCGGCGACCGAATCACTGCCGGACAGGTCGAGCAGGGCGGCGACCTCCCGGGCCGACTGCTCGCTGGACCTCGTCATCGCCCGGTTGAAGACGTCGGCGGACTCCGGGGCGTCCTCGTTCAGGTAGGCGAAGAACTCCTTGCCGTACAGGTCCTGTACGACGTTCCGGCCGGTGCGCACCGCCTCGTCCAGCCGGGGCCAGGCGTCCCAGGTCCACGGCTCGGTGCACCACTGGGCGATGGCCCGCAGGCTGTTCGGGTCGTCCTCGCGCAGCAGCCGGGACATCTCGGTGTGCGCGAACGTCCCGTCGGGGCGCTCGGCGAAGACGCCGTAGCAGGACAGGGCGCGCAGCAGCCGGCGCAGCGGACCCGGCTCGGTGCGCACCGCCGCCGCCAGGCCCTCGACGGTCATGGGCGCCTCCCCGAGGGCGTCGGCGACGCCGAGCCGGGCGGCGGCGCGGACGGCGGCGGCGCAGGCCGCCCCGAACACGAGTTCGCGCAGCCGCATCGACGGGGGCGGGGAGGAGGGTGCCGCGGACTCCGGCGGAGTGGAGAGCGCGGGGGATGGTGCGGTCATGTGCCGCCTTCCTTCCTTGCGTGGGTCGGGTACGGCCGCCCGGTCAGCACAGGCCCGCGGGCCTGGAGGCCCGGCAGGAGTTGCGGTCGAAGGCGTTGCCGCTCTTGCCGGCTTCCTGGTTGACGAGGTCGGCCGGGGAGTTGGCCGACAGCCGGTTGCCGGTGATCCGGTTCCGCTCGCCGGGGGCGCCCACGAAACTCTTGAACAGGACGATGCCGCCCGACAGCGGGGACTTGCCGGAGTGGCCGGTGACCGTGTTCCGGGTGACCAGGGCCTTCTCGGTGCCGGTCAGGACGATGCCGGAACCCTGGAGGTAGGGCAGCCGGGCGGTCTTCGGGCAGTAGCGGTTGTTCCGCTGGACCAGGTTGTCGGCGACGGTCAGGGCGCCGGCCCTGGGCTTGTTCTCGTCGCCCACGACGAAGACGCCGGCGCAGTTGCCGGTGACGTGGTTGCCGGTGACGTCGAGGTTGCGCAGCCGGCGGACGGTGAGGCCGATCCGGTTGCCCGCCAGGAGGCTGCGCTCGACCACCGTGCCCTTGGTGTCCTGGGCGCCCTGCTCGGCCTTGACGCTGTTGGCGAGGAACAGGCCCGCGTCCCCGTTGCCCCGGGCGGTGTCGTCGCGGAACGCGCCGCGGGTGGAGTGCTCCTGGGCGATGCCCCACTGGCCGTTGCCGTCGGCGGTCACCCGGGCGACGGTCAGCCGGTCGGTGCCCATGGACCACACGCCGGTCTTGGCGAATCCGGTCACGCGCAGGTCGGAGACGGTGACGTCGCGCAGGGCCCGGTTCTTCCCGCCGACCACGCAGATGCCGTTGCCGGCCGCGAGACAGGTGACGGAGGCCGCTTTCCCGGCCGCCGTCCCGGACTGTGCCGTCCCGGCCTGTGCCGCCTTGGTCTTGGCCGGTGGCCGGAGCACGGTGTGCCGGCCCACACCGCGCAGGGTCACGCCGGGCGTCCGGACCGTGACGCTCTCGTGGTAGGTGCCGGCCCGCACCAGCACGGTGTCGCCGGACGCGGCGGCGTCCACCGCCTTCTGGATCGACTCACCCGGACGCACCACGAGGGTCCGGTGGGCGGCCGACGCCGGGGTGGCGCCGGTGAACGTCCCGACGAGGACCGTGGTGCACGCGAGGTACGTAATATGGCGTTTTGTCACATGCCGAAGGCTAGGAGCGTATGAGCCGATTACCGGCCGGATGCTCCGATCGGCGGCGTGTCACGCGAAAGCCCCGCACCGGTGGGGTGCGGGGCTTCGTCGGTGAGGTATACGTTCGGGCGGGGGGCTCAGCGCCCGCGCTGGCCGCCCTTCGGCAGCTTCATGCCCTTGGGCATCGGGCCCTTGGGCAACGGCATGTTGCGCATCAGGTCGCCCATGGCCCGCAGCCGGTCGTTGGTGGTCGTCACCTGCGGGCCGGTCAGCACGCGCGGCAGCTTCAGCAGGGTGGTGCGCACCTTCTTCAGCGGCACCTGGCCCTCGCCGTCACCCACGATCACATCGTGCACCGGCACGTCCGCGACGATGCGGTTCATCTTCTTCTTCTCGGCGGCCAGCAGGCTCTTCACCCGGTTCGGGTTGCCCTCGGCGACCAGCACGATGCCGGCCTTGCCGACCGCCCGGTGCACCACGTCCTGGCTGCGGTTCATCGCCACCGCCGGAGTCGTCGTCCAGCCCCGGCCGATGTTGTCCAGCACGGCCGCGGCGGCGCCCGGCTGGCCCTCCATCTGGCCGAACGCGGCCCGCTCGGCCCGGCGGCCGAACACGATCGCCATGGCCAGCAGGGCGATCAGCAGGCCGAAGATACCCAGGTAGACCGGGTGGCCGAGCAGGAAGCCGATCGCGAGGAGGACACCGAAGGTGCCGACGCCGACGGCCGCGAGTACAAGACCGATCTTCGTGTCGACCTTGCGGGTCATCTGGTACGTGAGGGCGATCTGCTTCAGTCGCCCGGCATTCGCGGCGTCCGCCGCGGGTTCCTTCCTCGCCATGCCACGAAGTCTACGTGCCCCGGGGAGCCGCGGACGACGGCAGTGTCCGGCGGGCGGGGCCGGGGGAGGGGAGTCAGGTGCGGTCGGCGGCCCGCTCCAGGACCTGCTGGGCCTCCACCCGGGCCCGGGCCCGGCGGCGGTCCTCCAGGACGGAGGTCCACGCGTTCCGGCGGGCGGTGCGCTGACCGCCGCTCATCAGCAGGGACTCGACGGCGCGCAGGGCGTCGGTGAAGGACGGGCGGGCGGTGGCGCGGGTGCCTTTCGGCACCCCGTCGTACACGGGTGCGGCCTGCATGGTCGAGGTCCCCCCTCGAAGCGATGGAGATACGGGGCGTGATACGAGGGTCACGGTTCGGTGTTACCAGGGCGTGACCGACCGGTCAAACGCCCATGAAGGCCCGGTGCGCGGGGCCGGAACGCCGACGCGGCCCCGGCACCGTCCTCATCAGCGAGGACGGGCGGGACCGCGTCGGCCCGGCCGCCTACCGGCCGGTAGCCGCTTGTGCGTGAGTTCACACGGTCGGCTCACATCGTATGATCACACCGCCTGGGCGGCGACGAACGCACCGCGCTTCTCCACCGCCATCTGGTACAGGCGCCCGGCGCGGTAGGAGGACCGCACCAGCGGGCCGGACATCACACCGGAGAAGCCGATCTGCTCGGCCTCCTCCTTCAGCTCCACGAACTCGTGCGGCTTGACCCAGCGCTCCACGGGGTGGTGGCGGACGGAGGGGCGCAGGTACTGCGTGATGGTGATCAGCTCGCAGCCGGCGTCGTGCAGCTGCCGCAGCGCCTCGCTCACCTCCTCGCGGGTCTCGCCCATGCCGAGGATCAGGTTCGACTTGGTGACCAGGCCGACGTCGCGGGCCTCGGTGATGACCTTCAGGGAGCGCTCGTAGCGGAAGCCGGGGCGGATCCGCTTGAAGATCCGGGGCACCGTCTCGACGTTGTGCGCGAAGACCTCGGGCCGGGCCGAGAAGACCTCCGCGAGCTGCTCGGGCACCGCGTTGAAGTCGGGCGCCAGCAGCTCGACCTTGGTGCGGCCGCCCTCCCGGCCGGCGGTCTGCCGGTGGATCTGGCGCACGGTCTCGGCGTACAGCCAGGCGCCGCCGTCCGCCAGGTCGTCGCGGGCGACGCCGGTGATGGTGGCGTAGTTCAGGTCCATCGTGACCACGGACTCGCCGACGCGGCGCGGCTCGTCGCGGTCCAGGGCCTCGGGCTTGCCGGTGTCGATCTGGCAGAAGTCGCAGCGCCGGGTGCACTGGTCGCCGCCGATGAGGAAGGTCGCCTCGCGGTCTTCCCAGCACTCGTAGATGTTCGGGCAGCCGGCTTCCTGGCACACCGTGTGCAGCCCCTCGCTCTTCACGAGGTTCTGCATCTTCGTGTATTCGGGGCCCATTTTCGCCCGGGTCTTGATCCACTCGGGCTTGCGCTCGATGGGGGTCTGGCTGTTGCGGACCTCCAGGCGCAGCATCTTGCGTCCGTCCGGTGAGACTGCGGACACGTCGGCTCCCTGTGACTTCGATTCTTCGGCGTACACCAGGGTACGCCCGTGTACTTCGCGCCCTGCCGGTGAGGCCAACCCCGAGGCCGCAGGGCGCATTCCCGTGCCGGACGGTCAGGCGGAGGCCGTCTCGATCTCCCGGGGCTTGAGTTCCGCGTTCTCCAGGACGTCCCGCAGGTGCCGCTCGATCACCGGCAGCACCTCCTCGATCGTGACGTCCCGGCCCAGCTCGCCCGCCAGGGAGGCGACGCCCGCGTCCCGGATGCCGCACGGGATGATCCGGTCGAACCACTTCATGTCCGGGTTCACGTTGAACGAGAAGCCGTGCATGGTGACGCCCTTGGCCACCCGGATGCCGATCTGCGCGATCTTCCGGTCCTCGCGCCGCTGGCCGGCGTTGGAGGGCGCGTACTCCGGGCCGTTCAGACGCGGGTCGAACTCGTCGTCGTTCAGCCGGGGGTCGAAGTCCAGGGACAGCCCGCCGAGCGCGGGCCGCTGCTCGACCGGGTCGCCGAGCACCCACACCCCGCTGCGCCCCTCCACCCGGGTGGTCTCCAGGCCGAACTCGGCGCAGGCCCGGATGATCGCCTCCTCCAGCCGCCGCACGTGCGCGACCACGTCCACCGGGCGGGGCAGCTTCTGGATCGGGTAGCCCACCAGCTGGCCCGGGCCGTGCCAGGTGATCTTGCCACCGCGGTCCACGTCGATGACCGGGGTGCCGTCCAGCGGGCGCTCGCTGTCCTCGGTGCGCCGGCCGGCCGTGTACACCGGAGGGTGCTCCAGGAGGATGACGGTGTCGGGGACCTCGTCGGCGAACCGGGCCGCGTGCACCCGGCGCTGCTCGTCCCAGGCCACCTGGTACTCGACGGCATCCGCACCGAATCCCCTGCGGACGAACCGCAACTCACTCACGGCAAGCGCCTCCCTCGGCGATGGGTGTGTCAGGCATGTATCGCGCCCACGCCACTGTACGTCCGACCGGCGTGCGTCAGCCCTGCGGATGTTCCTCACACGATCGGATGAATGCCCGGCGAACTGTGCGACCGCCTGCTCACTCTCCGCTACATTCACGCCGTTCGTGAGGCCATAACGGCTGCTCAAAGGCAATCCGGGCACGTCGACGGCCCGGAAGGCAGGAGACCGCACCGCAGATGACGGACCGACCCGCGCAGCGCACCCCCAACCGCCAGCTCGCCGCGCTCATCGCAGAAGCGGGGTTCTCCAACGCGGGTCTGGCCCGTCGCGTCGACCAGCTCGGCCTGGAGCACGGGCTGGACCTGAGATACGACAAGACGTCCGTCACCCGCTGGCTGCGCGGGCAACAGCCGCGCGGCACGACCCCCGCCCTCATCGCCGAGGTCTTCACCCGCCGGCTCGGCCGCCGGCTCACCGCCCAGGACCTCGGCCTGGACGCCTGCGCGCCGGTCTACGCCGGGCTGGAGTTCGCGGCCACCCCGGAGGAGGCCGTCGACATCGTCAGCGGCCTGTGGCGCAAGGACTCCGGCAGCCAGGCCGAACTGCGCCGGATCGCCTTCACCCCGGCCGGGCTGGTCGTGCCCAGCCGGGACTGGCTGATCGGCAAGGCCGACGACCGGGTGGCCCGCGAGCCCGCGCCCCGGGTGCCGCCGCAGGCCCGGCCCGGCGTGCACAAGCCTCCGCTCCCGCCCGGGGTGCCGGGCACGGCACGGGCCCGCGGTACCGCCGAACGCCTCCCCGGCCACAAGGTCACCGGCGGTGACATCGCCGCGCTGCGCTCGGTCGGCGAGCTGTTCCGCGCCCTCGACGACCGGTTCGGCGGCGGCCACGCCCGGCAGGCACTGGTGCGCTATCTGGAGCACGAGTGCGAACCGATGCTCCGCGGCTCCTACGACGAGCAGACCGGCCGCCGGCTGTTCGGCGCCGCCGCCGACCTGACCCGGCTCGCGGGCTGGACGTCGTACGACATCGCCGCGCACGGCCTCGCCCAGCGCTACTTCGTCCAGGCGCTGCGGCTCGCCCAGGCGGCCGGCGACCGGGCGTACGGCTCGTACGTGCTGGTCACCATGAGCCGCCAGGCCGTCTACCTGAGCCACGGCCGCGAGGCCGTCCAACTGGCGCGCGTCGCGCAGCAGGGCGTGGGCACGGGCGCCCCGCCGGTCGTCCAGGCACTGCTGCACGCCTCCGAGGCGCGGGCGCACGCGGTCCTCGGCGAGGTGCGGGCGTGCACCGCGGCGCTGGTCAGGGCCGAGCGGGCGCTGGACGCGGCCCGGCCCTGCGACGACGTGCCGTACTGGGCCAAATTCTTCGACGAGGGGCAGCTCGCGGACGAGCTCGGGCACTGCCACCGCGACCTCCAGCAGTTCCGGGCCGCCGCGCAGCACGCCGAGCGCGCCCTCCAGCTGCGGGCGCCCGCCTTCGCCCGCAGCCGGCTGTTCTGCCGGGTCGTCCTCGCCACCGCCCGGCTCGGCCTCGGCGAACTCGACCAGGCGTGCGCGCTGGCCGCGGAGGCGGCGGCCCAGGCCGCGGAGATGCGCTCGGCCCGCGCGGTGGAGTACGTCAGGGACTTCGAGCGCCGTCTGGAGCCGTACCGGGACGCGGCACCCGTGCGCAGCTACCGCGAGAAGGTCGCGGCCTGGGGCTAGCGGCGCCGGGCCGCCGGGCTCCCGGCGGCCCGTCCCTGCGCGCTCAGGCCGCCCTGGGCAGGGTCGGCGCCGGATCGGCGCGGTGCAGGGAGCCCATGCCCAGGTCGGCCAGGACGGCGGCGGCCGCCCGGTGGGCCGAGTGCAGGGCGCCCTGGACCGTGCTGGTGTCCCGGTGGTCGCCGCAGACGTACAGGCCCGCCAGGAGCCGTACCGGCCGGCGGGGATCGTGCGGCGGGCGCATCGCCGGGACCGCCTCGGGCGTGTGGTGCACGGCCAGCGTCTCCCAGCGGCGCGTGGAGGTGCCGTAGAGGCGCGCGAGGTGGATGCGGACCGCGGTGTCGACGTCCTGCGGCGGCGGGCCCAGCACCGTGGAGGAGATCAGCGTCCGCCCGGCCGGCGCCCGGCTCGGGTCCACCGCGCTGAGCACCGCCGTGCGCGCCACCGGCCCGCCCCGGTCCGCGTCCAGCAGCAGCGACGCCCCGGCCGCGCGGACCGCCGCCGGGTCGTCGGTGGTGTGGTGCAGGACCGTCACCGGATGGAAGTCCGGCAGCCGCAGCCCCGGCAGCAGCTCCGCCGCGGCCCGCGCGTCGGTGGCCAGCAGCACCGCCCGGCAGCGGATCTCCCCGTGCTCCGCGGTGGCCACCGAGGTCGTGGACACGGCGGTGACCCGCACGCCGGTGCGCACCGTGCCCGGCGGCAGCGCCCCGGCCAGCAGTTCCGGCAGCGTCTCCGCGCCGCCCTCGGGGACGCCCAGCCGGCCGCTGGCGAAGGCGCGCAGCGCCAGGTCGGCGCACCGGCTGGACGTGCTCAGCTCCGGGTCGCACAGCAGCGCGGCGAGCAGCGGGCGCAGGAAGCCGTCGATGGTGCGGGCCGGCAGGCCGCGCCGGCCGAGCGCCTGGGCGGCGGGCAGCTCGGGCCGGGCGAGCAGGCGTTCGACCGGCGTCGTCGCGATCCGGCCGAGTACGGCGCCCAGCCGGACCTGGTCCACCGCGCCGCCCACCGGCGCACCGGTCCGGCCGGGCGCGGCCGCGGTGCTCCTGGGCGGGCCGGCCAGGGCGCGCACCGCGTGAAGCGCGCCGCGTGCGCCGCGTGCGCCCCCCGCGCTCCCGCCGGCCGCCGGCGGCAGCACACGCTGGACCCGTCCGTCGCGGTGCAGCAGGACGCCCGGCGCGAAACGGCGCACGGCCAGGGCGTCCAGGCCCGGTGTCAGCCGGAGTTCCGGGGAGGACGCGGACAGCAGCTGTCCGAGACGGTCGAGCCGGAAGCCGTCGACCTTCTCCGTCGACATGCGGCCGCCGACGTACGGGGCGGCCTCCAGGACCGCGGTGGTGACTCCTGCGCTGGTCAGCCGGTGGGCCGCCGAGAGACCGGCGATCCCGGCCCCCACGATGACGACGTCCACCTGGTACGCGGGCTCAAGCACGAGGCCCTCCTGTGGTTGCGCGGCCGGTGGAGGCGTCAGGGCCCCGACACGCGCCGCGGATACCCGAGTTCGCCTCGAGGCTAGGGCGGTGACCGGCCCGGGACAGTCGCGCATCGGCAGGGCACGGTCGCATGGAGGTCGCATACCGTCACACGCGTTCGCCGGTGTCACCGGCCGGTGCGTCACGCCGCGCGGATCGCCTCCTCGATCCCCGGGCACGCGAACCGGAAACCCGACTCCAGCAACCGCCTCGGGACCGCCCGCTGGCTGCCCAGCACATCCCCGGCCATCTCGCCGAGCACCGCCCGCAGCGCCGCGGCCGGCACCGGGAAGAGCGCCGGCCGGCGCAGCACCCGCGCCATCGCCGCCGTGATCTCACGGTTGGTCAGCGGCTCGGGCGCCGTCAGGTTGAACGGCCCGGACAGACCGGCACCGTCGATCAGGTGCCGGATCGCGGCCACCTCGTCGCGCAGCGCGATGTACGACCAGTACTGCCGCCCGTCGCCCAGCCGGCCGCCGAGCCCCGCCCGGAACAGCGGGAACAGCCGCCCCCAGGCCCCGCCGCCGCGGGCCACCACCAGCCCGGTGCGCAGGAACACCGTCCGCACCCCCGCCGCCGCGGCGGGCGCCGCCGCCCCCTCCCACTCCACGCACAGCCGGGCCAGGAACCCGTCGCCCGGCGGCGCGTCCTCGTCCACCACCCGGTCGCCGGTGTCGCCGTAGAAGCCGATCGCGCTGCCGTTCAGGAAGGCCCGCGGCGGGCGCGGCAGCGAGGCCACCGCCTCGGCGAGCGCCGCCGTGCCCAGCACCCGGCTCTCCCGGAGCAGCCGCTTGTACTCCGGTGTCCAGCGCCGGTCGCCCACCCCGGCCCCCGCCAGATTCACCACCACGTCACACCCGGCCAGACCCGCGGTGTCGACAGACCCCCGGGCCGGGTCCCAGCGGACCTCGTCCGGGCCCCGGGGGTCCCGGCGAACCAGCCGCACCACCTCGTGCCCGTCGGCGGCCAGGGACCGCGCCAGAGCGCCACCGATGAGACCGGACGCGCCGGCCACCGCGATACGTGATCGTTCCATGGCCCCAGCATGACCGCACCGCGGCCCGGAAACCCGCTGGACCCCCGGATCACGCGCCGTAGGGTGATCGCCATGCCCGAACCCTCCATACGCCCCGCCCAGGCCGCCGACGAGCCGGAACTCGCCGTCCTGGACCGGGCCACCTGGTCCACGCTGCACGCGGTGACCCCCCGGCCGCAGCCGCCGTACCCGCCGTTCTTCGACGAGCGGCACCCGCCGGAGGAGTTCCTCGTCGCCGAGTCCGGCGGACGCCTCCTCGGCTACATCCGGCTCACCCGGCCCACACCGCTCGCCGCCAACGCGCACGTCCTGACCGTCCAGGGCTTCGCCGTCGCCGGCGAGGCACGCGGGCAGGGCGTCGGGCGCGCGCTGCTGCGGGCCGCCGCCGCCCAGGCGCGCGAGCGCGGCGCACGCCGTCTGACCCTGCGCGTGCTCGGCCACAACACCCCGGCCCGCGCGCTGTACGAGTCCGAGGGGTTCGCCGTCGAGGGAGTCTTGCCGGGCGAGTTCCTGATCGACGGCCGGTACGTGGACGACGTGTGCATGGGCCGCGCCCTGTGACCCGGCATGATCCGCACGGCAGGCCCTACGCGGCGACCAGCTCGCCCGTGTCCACCGGCTCCGTCGCGGTGGCCGCGCGCCGGGCGTCGCCCGCCACCTCGGCCGCCGTCAGCGCGTACCCGGTCCCGGGGTCGGAGACGGAGCGGGCGAAGACCACCCCGAACACCCGGCCGTCCGTGGTCAGCAGCGGGCCGCCGGAGTTGCCCGGCCGCACCGTGGAGCGGATCGCGTAGACGTCCCGGGTGACCGAGCGGTCGCTGTAGATGTTCTGCCCGGTCGCCCGCACCCGGCTCGCGACCGTCGCCGCCCGCAGGTCCAGGCCGCCGTCCTGCGGATAGCCCGCCACCACCGCCGGGTCCCCGCGCGCCGCGTCCGGGTCGAAGCGCAGCACCGGGGCGCGCAGCCGGGGCACGTACAGCACCGCCACGTCCCGGTCCGGGTCGAACAGCACCACCCGGGCCCCGTACGCCGGCCCCACCCCGCCGGCCCGCACGCTCGGACGGTCGATGCCGGCCACCACGTGCGCGTTGGTCAGCACGTGCCCCGGCGCGTAGACGAACCCGCTGCCCTCGCGGCCCTCGGCGCCCGCGGCACCCTCGATCTTCACCGTGCTCAGCCGGGCGGCCTTCGTCGCATCCGGGGTGACGCTGTCGCCGGACGGCCGGGCCACCCGGGCCGTCGACTCGTTCTCGAACGGGTTGAACACCTGCGGGAAACCTGCCTGGTCCAGCGCGGACGTGGCCCGGGAGAACCACGCCGGCGTGGTGTCGGGCATCGTCCGCTGCACCGCGCCCAGCACCGCCGAGTCCCGGACCGCCGTCGTCAGCGGCCGCACCGGGGCCGCCGACAGCACGCTCGCCGCCACCCAGGCCACCACCAGCACCGCGACCGCGTTCGCCGCCGCGCCGCCCAGTCCGTCCGCCACCCGCAGCGGACCCCGGTCCAGCTCCCCGCGCAGCCGCAGCGCCAGCCGGCCCGTCAGTTCGTGCCCCACCACGGCCGGCACCAGCACCGTCAGCACCGCGAGCACCGTCGCCGCGGGCGAGCCCCGCGCCACCTGGCCCGTCACCCAGGGCAGCAGCCACACGCCGAGGGCCGCGCCGCCCACGAACCCGGCCAGCGAGACACACCCGGCCACCAGTCCGCGCCGATACCCGGAGACCGCGTAACAGGCGGCCACTAGCACGAGCAGCACATCCAACAGGTTCACGACAGCCGCCTTCCTCCCGGGTCTCCCCGGTTCGTCGCCGCCCTCCGGGAACGATCCGGACCAGGACGAGGGTTCCGCCAGGTGGCACAGCGCACCGCGCGGGCCCGGCGGGACGCAACGAGAGTGGGATCATGCGCCTCGTCCC
This sequence comes from Streptomyces sp. NPDC017095, assembly GCF_044332325.1. Lineage (NCBI taxonomy): Bacteria > Bacillati > Actinomycetota > Actinomycetes > Kitasatosporales > Streptomycetaceae > Streptomyces > Streptomyces sp. NPDC017095. The sequence goes on along the minus strand of NZ_JBIROU010000011.1, from coordinate 208,573 downwards.
CAGAGCCCGCCGGGCCCGCGCACGCTCCGCCGCGACGCCCCGCCGCGCCCCGCGGCGCATACCCGGCGCCGTCCTCGTCCTGCTCGGCTGCCTGCCCGGACTGCTGGCCGTGGGCGCGCTCGCCCTGTGCGTCCCCGGCGCCGGGCGGGTCGTGGTGTCCCGCCCCGACCGCCCGGCCGCCGGGGCCCGGCCGCCCGCCTACCGGGCCGCCCGGCCGCGCATCGTGCCGCGCTCCGCCTGGCTGGACCGGGCCACCGGACGCGGCCAGCCGCCGCCGCGCTACGACGACGAGGTGGTCGCCGTCTTCCTGCACCACACCGACTCGCCCAACGGCTACGCCTGCGCCGACGCGCCCCGGATCATCCGCGGCCTGTACGCGGGCCAGACGGGGGAGCGCCGCTGGGACGACATCGGCTACAACTTCCTCGTCGACCGCTGCGGCACGGTCTACGAGGGCCGCGCCGGCGGTGTCGAACGGGCCGTCACCGGCGCCCACACCCAGGGCTTCAACCACCGCACCGCCGGCATAGCTGCCCTCGGCACCTTCACCGCCGGGGTCCCCGTACCCCGGCCCATGACCGACGCCATCGCCGCGCTGGCCGCCTGGAAACTCGGCCTCGCCGGTGTCGACCCGCGCGGCCGGGCCCGGCTGGTCTCCAGCAGCAGCCTCAGCCGCTACCGCGCGGGCACCGCCGCCACCCTGCCCGCCCTCGCCGGCCACGACACCGGCTTCCCCACGAGCTGCCCCGGCGAGGCCCTCACCGCCCGCCTCCCGGCCCTCCGGGAACACGCCGCCCTGCTCCAGGGCCGCCCGCCCGCACGGCCGCCGCACAGCCCACGACCCACCCCACCGCGGTCCCGGACGGCCCACAGCGTCCTGCCCACCCCGGCACATACCCGGGCGGTCCACAGCGTCCTGCCCACTCCTGCACGTCCCCGGGCGGTCCACAGCCAGGGGCCCACCCCGTCGCCGGGCGAGGCGTCCAACGGACGTCCCCGGACGCACGGCGGCTCCCGGCCCACTCCGAGTCCCCGGGCCGGCGGCGGGGACCCCGGACGGCACGCGTGAGGACGGCCGGACCGGCGGCCGGAGCGGACCCGCGCGGGAGCGCGCCGGCCGGCTCCGGACCACGCGCGCCGGACCGCCGCGCCGCGCGGCCACAAGGGGCGTGCTCGGCCCGGTCACCGGGGTCGTGAGGAGCGCGTCCGGCCTGGTCGCCGGGGTCGTGAGGAGCGCGTCCGGCCCGGTCGCCGGGGTCGTGAGGAGCGCGTCCGGCCCGGTCGCCGGGGTCGTGAGGAGCGCGTCCGGCCCGGTCGCCGGGGTCGTGTGGGGTGCGTCCGGCCTGGTCGCCGGGGTCGTGTGGGGTGCGTCCGGCCTGGTCGCCGGGGTCGTGTGGGGTGCGTCCGGCCTGGTCGCCGGGACCGTGAGGGGTGCGTCCGGTCCGGACCGGACGGACGGGGTGCCGCCGTGCCGGGCGTCCGGGACCGGCCGGGGGCGGGCGGCCCCGGCGGCCGACGGCGGTGTGCGGGCCGGCCTCACGCCCGCAACCGCTCCCACAGCCGGGGATAGCGCTGCGCGAGCGCCCGGTCGTCCTCCAGGTCCAGCGGTGTGCCCTCCGGTTCCCCCGGCGCCGGGGCGATGCCCAGGTCGGGCGCGACGGTCCCGGTCAGCTGCTCGTACGCCTCGTCCGCCGCGTACCCCAGCTCCTCGCCGTCGCCGTCGATCTCCTGGTCGAACTCGCCCAGCAGTCCGGCCAGCGCGTCCGGTTCGTGCAGGGCGCCCTCGAAGACCTCCCGGCCCTGCCCGATCAGCCAGCAGCGGAAGTAGTCGAACGCGTCGTCGCTGCACCCGTCCAGCAGCAGCCAGGCCGCGCCCCACAGATCCCAGCGGTAGGCGCGGTTGTAGCGGGCCTCGAAGTGCCGGGCGAAGTCCAGGACCAGCTCCGGGTCGAGCTGGAGCAGCCGGTCCACGAGCAGGTCGGCCTGCTCCTCGGGGTCGCCGCCGGCGGCCTCGCGGGTGGTGTCGATCAGCTCCCAGAACTCCGTCTCGTCCATCACGCCACCAGGATCCGGCCTCGGCCGGTCGGGCGCACGCGGAGTGCGGAACAGCGCCGTCAGCCGCCCCCGCGCCGGTACAGCGCGGCGGCGCGGGCCGCGTCCGCCGCGAACCGCTCCCGCAGCCCGGCCGGCGCCAGCACCTCGGCCTCCGGTCCGAGCGCCGTCAGCTGGGCGTACGCGACCTCCTCCGACTCCACCGGCAGCGTCACCGTCACCCAGCCCCCGGCGTCCGGCGCGCCCGGCTCCGCCAGCGCCTCCCGCGCGGCGAGCGGATCGACGGCGTGCGGCAGCCGGCGCACACCGTCCGGGGAGAGCCGTACGACGACCTCGGCGCGCAGGATCGACCGCGCGAACCGCTCGGCCTGCTCCGCCCAGAAACCGGGCAGGTCGAAGTCCGGGTCCCGGTCGAACCGCTCGTCCAGCGGGTCCACCGCGGTGAACCGGTCGATCCGGTACGTCCGGAACGCGCCGTCGCCGGCCACCCGCGCGCACAGGTACCAGACGCCCGCCTTCAGCACGAGCCCGTACGGCTCCAGCCGCCGCTCGACCACGCCGTCGGCGCGCCGGTAGCAGGCGAGGACCCGGCCGTCCGCCCACACCGCCTCGGCGAGCGCCGGCAGCGGTGCGGGCGTCTCCGGCTCCCGGAACCAGCCGGGCGCGTCCAGGTGGAACCGCCGCGCGGCCGAGTCCGGCGCGTCCCGCAGCGAGGGCAGCAGCGCCGCCGCCACCTTCAGCCGGGCCGCCGACGCGGCGTCCTGGAGCCCCATGTCCCGCAGCGCGCCCGGCACCCCGCTCAGGAACAGCGCCTCGGCCTCGCCGCGGGCCAGCCCGGTCAGCCGCGTCCGGTACCCGCCGACCAGCCGGTAGCCGCCGGCCCGCCCCCGGTCCGCGTACACCGGCACGCCCGCCTCGGACAGCGACTGCGCGTCCCGGGTCACGGTCCGCTCCGACACCTCCAGCTCCCGCGCCAGCTCGGCGGCGGTCATGGAGGCCCGGGACTGGAGCAGGAGCACCATCTTGATCAGGCGGGCGGCACGCATGCGTTCATGATGCCGGGCGGCCGACGACGGCGGCGGGGGAGGCCCGGGAAGCCGGGGAAAGCCGGGGAAGGCGAAAAAGACACGGCAGGGGTACGGCCGCGGCCGTACCCCTGCCTGGCGCGGGCGGTGATTACAGCCCGTACCGCTCCCGGGCCTCCTTGACCGCCGTGGCCTTGACCTCGCCGCGCCGGGCGAGCTGGGCCAGGGCCGCGACGACGATCGACTGGGCGTCGACGCCGAAGTGGCGACGGGCGGCCTCACGGGTGTCCGACAGACCGAAGCCGTCGGCGCCCAGCGAGGACCAGTCCTGCTCCACCCACTGCGCGATCTGGTCCGGGACCTGGCGCATGTAGTCGGTGACCGCGAGGACCGGGCCGTCGGCGCCCTGGAGCGCCTGGCGGACGTACGGCACCCGCTCCTCGCCGCGCAGCAGGGCCGCGTCGGCCTCCAGCGCGTCCCGGCGCAGCTCCGACCAGGAGGTCGCGGACCACACGTCGGCGGCCACGCCCCACTCCTCGGCCAGCAGCCGCTGCGCCGTCAGGGCCCAGTGGATCGCCGTGCCCGAGCCGAGCAGCTGGATGCGCGGGGCACCCGCCGTCACGGCCACCCCGGCCGACTCCGCCGTGTTGAAGCGGTACAGGCCCTTGACGATGCCCTCGTCGATGCCGAGGCCCTGCGGCTTGGCCGGCTGCGGCAGCGGCTCGTTGTAGACCGTCAGGTAGTAGAAGACGTTCTGGTCCTCGCCCGGCTTGGCCTCGCCGTACATCCGGCGCAGACCCTCGCGGACGATCACCGCGATCTCGTAGGCGAACGCCGGGTCGTACGTCAGCGCGGCCGGGTTGGTCGCGGCGATCACCGGGGAGTGGCCGTCGGCGTGCTGGAGGCCCTCGCCCGTCAGGGTGGTCCGGCCCGCCGTCGCGCCGACGAGGAAGCCGCGGCCGAGCTGGTCGCCGAGCTGCCACATCTGGTCGGCCGTGCGCTGCCAGCCGAACATCGAGTAGAAGATGTAGAACGGGATCATCGCCTCGCCGTGCGTCGCGTACGACGTGGAAGCGGCGATGAAGTCGGCCATCGAACCGGCCTCGGTGATCCCCTCGTTGAGGATCTGGCCGTTCTTGGCCTCCTTGTAGTACATGAGCTGGTCGCGGTCGACCGGCTCGTACGTCTGGCCCTTGGGCGAGTAGATGCCGAGGGACGGGAAGAGGCTCTCCATGCCGAAGGTGCGCGCCTCGTCCGGGACGATCGGCACCCAGCGCTTGCCCGTCTCCTTGTCGCGGACGAGGTCCTTGACCAGACGGACGAACGCCATGGTGGTGGCCACGTTCTGGGTGCCGGAACCCTTGTCGAAGGAGGCGAACGCCTTCTCGGCGGGGGCGGGCAGCGGGGCCAGCGCGTGGGTGCGGCGGGCCGGGGCCGGGCCGCCGAGGGCCGCGCGGCGCTCCTGGAGGTAGCGCACCTCCGGAGAGTCGGCGCCCGGGTGGCCGTAGGGCACCACGCCGTCGGTGAAGTCGCTGTCCTTGATCGGCAGCTCCAGCAGGTCGCGCATCGCCTTGAACTCGTCCACCGTCAGCTTCTTCATCTGGTGGTTGGCGTTCTTCGACGCGAAGCCCTCGCCGAGGGTGTGGCCCTTGACCGTCTGGGCCAGGATCACGGTCGGCGCGCCCTTGTGCTCGACGGCGGCCTTGTACGCGGCGTAGACCTTGCGGGCCTCGTGGCCGCCGCGCGAGAGGTGGAAGCACTCCAGGATCTTGTCGTCGCCGAGCAGCTTCGCCATCTCGGCGAGCGCCGGGTCGGCGCCGAAGAAGTCCTGGCGGATGTAGGCGGCGTCGCGGGTCTGGTACGTCTGCACCTGCGCGTCCGGCACCTCGCGCAGCCGGCGGACCAGCGCGCCCGTGGTGTCCAGGGCGAACAGCTCGTCCCAGGCCGTGCCCCACAGCGTCTTGACGACGTTCCAGCCGGCACCGCGGAACTGGGCCTCCAGCTCCTGCACGATCTTGAAGTTGGCGCGGACCGGGCCGTCCAGGCGCTGGAGGTTGCAGTTGATGACGAAGGTGAGGTTGTCCAGCTCCTCACGGGCCGCCAGGGCGAGGGCCGCCGTCGACTCGGGCTCGTCCATCTCGCCGTCGCCCAGGAAGGCCCAGACGTGGGAGGCGGAGACGTCCTTGATGCCGCGGCTGGTCAGGTAGCGGTTGAAGCGCGCCTGGTAGATCGCCGACAGCGGGCCGAGGCCCATGGAGACCGTCGGGAACTCCCACAGCCAGGGGAGCCGGCGCGGGTGCGGGTACGACGGCAGGCCGTTGCCGCCGGCCTCCTGGCGGAAGTGGTCCAGGTGGTGCTCGGAGAGCCGGCCGTCGAGGAAGGCGCGGGCGTAGATGCCCGGGGAGGCGTGGCCCTGGATGTAGAGCTGGTCGCCGGAACCGTCGCCCTCCTTGCCCTTGAAGAAGTGGTTGAAGCCGGTCTCGTACAGCCAGGCGGCGGAGGCGAAGGTGGCGATGTGGCCGCCGACGCCGTGCTTGCTGCCGCGGGTCACCATCGCCGCCGCGTTCCAGCGGTTCCACGCGGTGATCCGCGCCTCCATCTCCGGGTCGCCCGGCAGGGCCGGCTCGGCGGAGGTGGGGATGGTGTTGACGTAGTCGGTCTCGAGGAGCTTCGGCAGCGCGATGCCGCCCGCCTCGGCGCGCTCCAGCGTGCGGCGCATCAGGTACGCGGCACGGTGCGGCCCGGCCTCCCTGGCGACGGCGTCCAGGGACGCCTGCCATTCGGCGGTCTCCTCCGGGTCGCGGTCCGGGAGCTGGTCGAGCGCGCTCGGCTGGATGGCGTGGGGGTCGGTCATGTCGCCGCCTTCCTCAGTCGAAGGGGGTTCCCTCAGGTAAGGGTTCGGGGGTGCCCTTGGTCTTTGGCAGGACAGGGCAGTGGACTTCGGTGGAAGTCCGTCGGCGACTGTAACTCCCTGATCGATGATCGATCAAAGGGGTGAGGCGGAAAAAGTCTTGATTCCGAGAAAGTAGGCACCGGGTGCCTTCGAAATGGGCACCGGGTGCCGCTTCCGGGCGGGGTTTTCGCAGGTGAGCGGGGGTATGCTCGGCTGGCTCAGGCGCGCGGCGCGCAGCCCAGCACATGGGCCTTCACCAGTTCCGCGATCCGCGGATCACGCCGCTGGAAGGCCTGCACCAGCTCCTCGTGCTCCTCCGCGTACGACTGCTGGACCGTGCCCAGCCAGCGGATCGACAGCGCCGTGAAGACCTCGATGCCCAGGCCCTCCCAGGTGTGCAGCAGCACCGAGTTGCGCGCGGCGCGCACCAGCTCCCGGTGGAAGCCGACCGTGTGCCGCACCTGGGCCGTGCCGTCCGCCTCCCGGTCGGCCTCGTACAGGGCCGCCACGTGCGGTTGCAGCGCCGAGCAGTCCTCCGCCAGCCGGTCGGCCGCCAGCTCGGCCGCGATGGCCTCCAGACCGGCCCGGACCGGGTAGCTCTCCTCCAGGTCGGCCGCGGTCAGATTGCGGACGCGTACGCCCTTGTTCGGGGCCGACTCGATCAGCCGCAGCGACTCCAGCTCGCGCAGGGCCTCCCGCACCGGCGTCTGGCTGACCTCCAGCTCGGTGGCGATCCGGCGCTCCACGATGCGCTCGCCCGGCTGCCAGCGCCCGCTGACGATTCCCTCCACGATGTGCTCGCGGATCTGCTCGCGCAGCGAGTGGACGACGGGCGCGGTCATGACGGCTCCTCACGCAGGGCTTCGACGTGTAGACAATACGGCCGGTCCGCTCCGCGGGCAGGGCGCGCGGGGGCGCTTTGACGCAGGTGAGACGAGCCTTACACGCCGCGCGCCCCGGCAAACACGCACACCCCGCCCGGAAGGTTCCGGACGGGGTGTGCGCTGCGGCCCGATCGGGACGGCACCGGCCGGCTCACGGCCCGGTGCGCGTCCCCGGCGCTGGTCAGAGACCGAGTTCGACCTCGAACTCGCCGGCCTCCAGGATCGCCTTGACCGTCGTCAGGTAACGGGCCGCGTCGGCGCCGTCGACCAGACGGTGGTCGTAGGAGAGGGTCAGGTAGGTCATGTCGCGGACGCCGATGACCGTGCCCTCCTCGGTCTCGATGACGGCCGGACGCTTGACCGTGGCACCGATGCCGAGGATCGCGACCTGGCCCGGCGGCACGATGATCGTGTCGAACAGCGCGCCGCGCGAACCGGTGTTGGAGATGGTGAAGGTCGCGCCGGACAGCTCGTCGGGCGTGATCTTGCTGGCCCGGACCTTGCCCGCCAGCTCGGCCGTGGCCTTGGCGATGCCCGCGAGGTTGAGGTCGCCGGCGTTCTTGATGACCGGGGTCATCAGGCCCTTCTCGGAGTCCACCGCGATACCGACGTGCTCGGTGTCGAAGTAGGTGATGGTCCCCTCGGCCTCGTTGATCTTGGCGTTGATGACCGGGTGGGCCTTCAGCGCCTGCGCGGCGGCCTTGACGAAGAACGGCATCGGGGAGAGCTTGACGCCCTCGCGGGCCGCGAAGGAGTCCTTCGCCCGGGCACGCAGCTTCATCAGACGGGTGACGTCGACCTCGACGACCGAGGACAGCTGCGCCTGCTCGTGCAGCGCCTTGACCATGTTGTCGCCGATGACCTTGCGGATGCGCGGCATCTTGACGGTCTGGCCGCGCAGCGGGGAGGCCTCCAGCGCCGGCGCCTTCTTCGCGGCGGCCGGAGCGGCGGCCGGAGCGGCGGCCGGAGCGGCGGCCGGGGCCGCGGCCGGAGCCGGGGCGGCGGCGGCCTTGGCGGCCTCGGCGGCGGTCAGGACGTCCTGCTTGCGGATCCGCCCGCCGACGCCGGTGCCCTTGACGGTGGCGAGGTCGACACCGTTCTCGGCGGCCAGCTTGCGCACCAGCGGGGTCACGTACGCGCCCTCGTCGGTCGCCTGGGTGGCGGTCGGCGAGGTCGGCGCGGTGGCCGGGGTCACCGGAGCCGGAGCCGGAGCCGGAGCGGGCGCCGGAGCCGGAGCCGCGGACTGGGCCGGGGCGGCAGCGGCGGGAGCGGGAGCCGGGGCAGGAGCCGGGGCGGGCGCCGGAGCCGCGGCGGGCGCCGGAGCCGGCTCGGGGGCCGGGGCAGGAGCCGGGGCCGGGGCCGGGGCGGGCGCCGGGGTCTCGGCGGCCGGGGCGGGAGCCGGGGCGGCCGGGGCGGCGGCGGGGGCCGGGGCAGCGCCCGGGGCGCCGATGACGGCCAGCTTGGCGCCGACCTCGGCGGTCTCGTCCTCGCCGACCACGATCTCCAGCAGCACGCCGGAAGCCGGCGCCGGGATCTCGGTGTCGACCTTGTCCGTGGAGACCTCGAGCAGCGGCTCGTCGGCCTCGACGGAGTCGCCGACCGACTTCAGCCAGCGGGTCACGGTGCCCTCGGTCACGGACTCGCCCAGCGCGGGCAGGACCACGTCCGTGCCCTCCGCGCCACCAGCCTCGGCGGCGGGAGCGGGAGCGGGAGCGGCCTCGGCGGCGGGGGCCGGCGCCGGGGCGGCCGGGGCCTCGGCGGCGGGGGCAGGGGCAGGGGCGGGCTCGGCGGCCGGGGCCTGGGCGGGCTCGGCGGCGGGGGCCTCGGCGGCAGCGGGCGCGCCCGTGCCGTCGTCGATGAGGGCCAGCTCGGCGCCGACCTCGACGGTCTCGTCCTCGGCGACCTTGATGGACGCCAGCACGCCGGAAGCCGGCGCCGGGATCTCGGTGTCGACCTTGTCCGTCGAGACCTCGAGCAGCGGCTCGTCGGCCTCGACGCGCTCGCCCTCGGCCTTCAGCCAGCGGGTGACAGTGCCCTCGGTGACGCTCTCGCCGAGCGCCGGAAGGGTTACGGAAACCGCCATGGTTTCGGTTGCTCCTAACGAATTGCGGAAGTCTGTGTCGTCGCGCCCGAAGACGGAAGGCGTCAGTCGTGCATGTGGAGGGGCTTGCCGGCCAGGGCCAGGTGCGCCTCGCCGAGAGCCTCGTTCTGCGTCGGGTGGGCGTGGATGAGCTGGGCCACCTCGGACGGCAGCGCCTCCCAGTTGTAGATCAGCTGCGCCTCGCCGACCTGCTCGCCCATGCGGTCGCCGACCATGTGCACGCCGACCACGGCGCCGTCCTTGACCTGGACCAGCTTGATCTCGCCCGCGGTCTTCAGGATCCGGCTCTTGCCGTTGCCGCCGAGCGGGAACTTGATCGAGACGACCTTGTCCGCGCCGTAGACCTCCTTGGCCTTGGCCTCCGTGATGCCGACGGAGGCGACCTCCGGGTGGCAGTACGTCACCCGCGGGACACCGTCGTAGTCGATCGGAACGACCTTCAGACCGGCCAGGCGCTCCGCCACCAGGATGCCCTCGGCGAAGCCGACGTGCGCGAGCTGGAGCGTCGGGACCAGGTCGCCGACGGCGGAGATGGTGGGAACGTTGGTGCGCATGTACTCGTCGACCAGGACGTAGCCGCGGTCCATCGCGACGCCCTGCTCCTCGTAGCCCAGGCCCTGGGAGACCGGGCCGCGGCCGACGGCGACGAGCAGGACCTCGGCCTCGAACTCCTTGCCGTCCGCCAGGGTGACCTTGACACCGTCCTGGGTGTACTCGGCCTTCTGGAAGAAGGTGCCCAGGTTGAACTTGATGCCGCGCTTGCGGAAGGCGCGCTCCAGCAGCTTGGAGGAGTTCTCGTCCTCGACCGGGACGAGGTGCTTGAGGCCCTCGATGACCGTGACGTCGGCACCGAAGGACTTCCACGCCGAGGCGAACTCGACGCCGATGACACCGCCGCCCAGGATGATCGCGGACTTCGGCACGCGGTCCAGGACGAGGGCGTGGTCGGAGGAGATGACGCGGTCGCCGTCGATCTCCAGGCCGGGCAGGGACTTCGGCACGGAGCCGGTCGCCAGCAGGACGTGGCGGCCCTGGACACGCTGGCCGTTCACGTCGACGGAGGTGGGGGAGGACAGCCGGCCCTCACCCTCGATGTACGTCACCTTGCGGGAGGCGATCAGACCCTGCAGGCCCTTGTACAGGCCCGAGATGACGTCGTCCTTGTACTTGTGGACGGCCGGGACGTCGATGCCCTCGAAGGTGGCCTTGACACCGAACTGCTCGCTCTCGCGGGCCTGGTCGGCGATCTCGCCCGCGTGCAGCAGGGCCTTGGTGGGGATGCAACCCTTGTGCAGGCAGGTGCCGCCGACCTTGTCCTTCTCGATCAGGGCGACGTCCAGGCCCAGCTGGGCCCCGCGCAGGGCCGCGGCGTAACCACCGCTACCACCGCCGAGGATCACTAGGTCGAAAACGGTGCTGGCGTCGTTCGCCACGTCACGTCCTCCATGCATGTGCGCCGTAGGCCGGTCGACGATGACCGGCAGGCGGCTGGTGTCCGGCCGCTTGATGCTTCGGCCCTTCGGTGGGGGCCCTGTCCTGCCGGGCTCCATCTTTGCACTTGTCGGACGGGATCGAGACGCCGGGCCGGTGTGTGAGACGTCCCACGTTCGGCGGGAACGGACGCCGGACGCGGCGGCGGCGCGGGGCCGCGGGGGCGATCACGGCCGCGCGGCCCCGCGCCGCGCGACCGGCCCCCGCGCCCCCGCGGCCCGCGGGGGGCCGGGCGGACGTCAGCCCAGGTCGCCTTCGGCGGTCAGCTCCGCCAGCCGCACCAGCGTCCGCACCGCGGAGCCCGTCCCGCCCTTCGGCGTGTACCCGAACGGGCCGCCCTCGTTGAACGCCGGGCCGGCGATGTCCAGGTGCGCCCAGGTGATGCCCTCGCCCACGAACTCGCGCAGGAACAGGCCGGCCACCAGGCCGCCGCCCCACCGCTCGCCCATGTTCGCGATGTCGGCCACGGGGGAGTCCATGCCCTTGCGCAGGTGCTCCGGCAGCGGCATCGGCCAGGCCGGCTCGCCGACCTCCTCGGCCGCCTCGTACACCGTGGTGCGGAACGCGTCGTCGTTGGCCATGACGCCGAACGTCCGGCTGCCCAGCGCCAGCATCATCGCGCCGGTCAGCGTGGCCACGTCCACGATGGCGTCCGGGTTCTCCTGCGAGGCCGCCCACAGCGCGTCGGCGAGCACCAGCCGGCCCTCGGCGTCGGTGTTGAGCACCTCGACCGTCTTGCCGCTGTACATGCGCAGCACGTCACCCGGGCGCACGGCGGAGCCGGAGGGCATGTTCTCGGCCAGCGCCAGCCAGCCGGTGACCTCGACCTCCAGGCCGAGGCGGGCGGCGGCGACGACCGCGGCGAACACGGCGGCGGCACCGCTCATGTCGCACTTCATGGTCTCGTTGTGGCCGGCCGGCTTCAGCGAGATGCCGCCCGAGTCGTAGGTGATGCCCTTGCCGACGAAGGCCAGGTGCTTCTCCGCCTCGGGGTGCTTGTACGACAGCTTCACCAGGCGCGGGGTGGCCGCCGAGCCGCCGCCGACGCCCAGGATGCCGCCGTAGCCGCCCTTGGCCAGCGCCTTGTCGTCGAGCACCTGCACCTTGATGCCGTGCTCCTTGGCCGCGGTCTGCACGAGGGCGGCGAAGGAGGCCGGGGTGAGGTCGTTCGGCGGGGTGTTGACCAGGTCGCGGGCGCGGTTCAGCTCCTCGGCGACCGCGACCGCGCGGGCCACCGCGCCCTTGTGGGCGGCGTCGCGCGGCTTGCCGCCCAGCAGCGCGGCCTCGGCCAGCGGCGCCTTGCCGTTCCCGGCCCGGCCGTTGCCCGCCTGGGCGCCGCTCTTGTAGACGTCGAAGGAGTAGGCGCCGAGCAGGACGCCCTCGCCGATCGCGCCGAGCGCGCCGGCGCTGTCCACGGGCAGCGCGAACGCGGCCTTGCGGCACCCGGCGAGCGCGCGGGCGGCGACACCGGCGGCCTTGCGCAGCGCCTCCGGGTCGAAGCCGGCGCTCTCGTCGGCCTCCGCGTCCGAGGGCCCCGGGCCGAGGCCCACCGCCACCACGAGCGGGGCCTTGAAGCCGGCCGGTGCGGGCAGCTTGGTCAGCTCGCCCTCGGCACCCGAGGCGCCGAGGGTCTCCAGGACGCCGGCCAGCTTGCCGTCGTACGCCTTGTCCACGGCCTCGGCGCCCGGCGCGACGACGGGCCCCTGGGCGCCCTTGGCGACACCGATCACGATCGCGTCGGCCCGCAGGCCGGGCGCCGCGGCGGTGCTGAGAGTCAGAGCAGTCACGGTGGTGAGTTCTCGCTTCCGATGTGAAGTTCCTGTGGCCGAAACGGGGTGGGTCGACCGGGCCCGGGAGCCGACCCTAGGCCCAGGCCCGGGGACAGGTGACAACCGGGGCCGCCACCTCGCCGGCGAACACCCGGGACGAGACTACGCGCGTACGTGCGTTCGCTCATTCCTTCGGGTGGTCACCCGTGCGTGGTGCCGGCCCGCCGCTCCCGGCCACGCTCCCGTGCGCCGGGCGGCGCGCGCCGGGTTCCGGCGTGCCGCCGCCCCACCGGTTCGGATGACGCCCCGGCGCTCAGCGGCCGAGCGAGAGCACCACGAGCACCGTCGTCGCGGCCGTCTCGGCCACCGCGCCGAACACGTCCCCGGTCACCCCGCCGAACCGCCGCACACACCGCCGCAGCAGCAGTTCGGCGGCGCAGACGCCGACGGCCACGGCGAGGGCCGTCCAAGCGCCGTCGTACCCGCCGGAACAGGCGCCCGCCGCCCCGGCCGCCGCCACCGCCCCGGCCACCACGCCCAGCGCGGCCGGCCGCGGCACCACCCCGGCCACCGCCGCGCCCAGCCCCTCCGGACGGGCCGCCGGCACCCCGGAGCGCGCGGCCAGGGTGAGCGCCAGCCGGGCCGCGAGCGCCGAGACCACGGCCGCCAGGGCGCCCCGCGTCCAGGAGGCGCCGTAGAGCTGGGCCAGCACCGCCACCTGGGCCAGCAGCACCAGGACCAGGGTGAGCACGCCGAACGGTCCGATGTCCGACTGCTTCATGATCCGCAGCGCGTCCTCGGCGGGCTTGCCGCTGCCCAGCCCGTCCGCGGTGTCCGCGAGCCCGTCGAGGTGCAGGCCCCGGGTCAGCGCGGCGGGTACGGCGACCGAGGCGACGGCGGCGAGCAGCGGGCCCGCGCCCAGCCGGAGCAGCAGCAGGCCGAGCCCGGCCGCGCAGAGCCCGACGGCCAGCCCGGCCGCCGGCGCCCACAGCATCCCGCCGCGCGCCGCCGCGCGGTCCCAGCGGCGCACCCGCACGGGCAGCACGGTGAGCGTGCCGAAGGCGAAGCGCAGGCCGTCGCCGGCCGACGGCGCGGCGGACGGGGACGGCGGGGAGGGCGGGGACGGTGAGGAGGGTGTCGGCACCGGCGCAGGGTATCCGGCGGTCCCGGGGCCCCCGGCGGCGCCCGGGGATAAAGTGCGCACATGGGGCACTGGTGGGTGCGGAACATCGTCGAGCCGGGCAAACTCCCGCTGCTGCTCGCCCTCGCCGCCTTCGTGCTGACCTTCGCCGCCACCCGGGCCGTCACCCGGCTGATCCGGGCGGGCAAGGGCCCGTTCGGCAACGTCCGGGCGGGCGGGCTGCACATCCACCACGTCGTCCCCGGCGTCGTCCTCACCGTCGTCGGCGGCTTCGGCGCGGTGGCCAGCGACCGGCACGGTGCCGGCGGGGCCGTCTCGGCGGTGCTGTTCGGCATGGGCGCGGGCCTCGTGCTGGACGAGTTCGCGCTGCTCCTGCACCTGGACGACGTCTACTGGAGCGCGGAGGGCCGCAAGAGCGTCGAGGTCGTGGTGCTCACGGCGGCCCTCGTCGGGCTGCTGCTCGCCGGGTTCTCCCCGTTCGGCGTCGACAACCTCACCCGGCAGGAACTGACCGACCGGACCACGGCCGTCGCCAACATCGCCGCCAACTTCGTCCTCTCCCTGGTCGCGCTGGGCAAGGGCAAGACCCGGACCGCGCTGTTCGGGGTGATCGTGCCGCTGGTCGCGCTCGTCGGCGCGGTCCGGCTCGCCCGCCCCGGCTCCCCGTGGGCCCGCCGCTGCTACGGCCGCCGGCCCCGGGCCCGGGCCCGCGCCGTGCTGCGTGCCTACCGGCACGATCGTCGTTGGGCGGGGCCGCGGCGGGCGGTTCAGGACTGGATCGGCGGCAGACCGGACCCCCGCCCGGCCCGGCTGCCGGACCACCGGTGAGGCCGGGCGCCGGCCGGGCGGCTCGCCGTGGGCCTGCCGCCGTCACGGCCGTCGGCCGCGCGGTCCGGGCCCGGCGGCCCGTCGGCCGCCGCCTCGGGCCAGGCCCCCGGTCGTGCTGCGTGCCTACCGGCACGACCGGTGTTGGGCGGGGCCGCGGCGGGCGGTTCAGGACTGGATCGGCGGCAGACCGGACCCCCGCCCGGCCCGGCTGCCGGACCACCGGTGAGGCCGGGCGGGGCGGCTCGCCGTGGGGGCGCCGCTGTCGCCGCCGGCGTGGGTGCCCGGCCACCGCTGGGGGCCGTCGCCGGCGTGGGTGCCCGGCCATCGGTGCGGGCGGGTGCCGGTCCGGCGGCCCGGGGCGGGACCCGCGCCGCCACGGCCGTCGGCTCGGGTGCCGGGCCACTGCCGGGGGCCGCTGCCGGCGGGAGTGCCGGGCCGTCGGCGGGGGCGGTCCGGGTGGCGGTCCCGTGCGGCCGCCAGCAGGCACAGCAGCCCCACCGCCAGCAGCGCGGCCAGGTGCTCCTTGCCCGCCAGGTTCTCCTTCGCCAGCACCTCGGCGACCATCGCCGCCGTCACCGCGCCCGCCGTCACATAGGCGCCGTACCGCCAGGCCACGAACACCGCGAGCCCCACGACCGCCGCCGACGGGCCGGTGTCCACCACCTGCGCGTCGGTCCACGGCAGCCCGAACGGGGCGTGCGCGCCGAGGGTGACGCCGAGGCGCGCGTACAGCGTCCCGGCGAGCGTGGCGGCGTAGGCGATGGCCAGCGTCCGCCGCCGGCCCAGGCACAGTTCCGCGATCCCGAACACCAGCAGGATCTGCGCCAGCGCACCCCACACCGGCAGGTCCAGCGCGGGTACGAACAGCGACAGCGGAGTGCGCAGCAGGGCCGGCCCCAGCGGATCCGCGGCGCGCACCGCGCCCAGGTCCTGCACCGGCCCGTACCCCCACGGCCGGTTCTGCACGTACTGCAGGAGCGCGGTCAGGCCGACCGCCCCCAGCGTCATCGGCAGCGCGGCGGCCCCGCGCCGGCGCAGCGGCTCGCGCACGGCGCCGCACAGCGGTCCCCACTCGGCGCGGGCCCAACGGGCGAGCGTTCCCCTCACGATTCCTCATCCCCGTACGGTCAGACGCGTGTCCAGGTGCCTGCGGTGCAGCCACTTCGGCAGTCCCGGGGCCTCCAGGAAGCCCTCCGCGCGGGCCGCGGCGAGGCCGATGCGCGGCAGGTCCGCGCTCTTCTCGAAGAGCAGGAACCGCGGTTCCCAGATGGGCCGGTACTTTGCGTTGGCGCGGTACAGCGACTCGATCTGCCACCAGCGGGAGAAGAAGCCGAGCAGTGACCGCCACAGCCTCAGCACCGGACCGGCGCCGAGGCGCGCGCCACGTTCGAAGACCGACCTGAACATCGCGAAGTTGAGCGAGACCTGCGTGATCCCGGTCTCGCCGGACCGCCGCAGCAGCTCGATGACCATGAACTCCATCAGCCCGTTGTCGCAGTCCCGGTCCCGCCGCATCAGGTCCAGGGACAGCCCGGCCGGGCCCCAGGGCACGAACGACAGCAGCGCCCGCAGCCGCCCTTCGGCGTCCGTGCACTCCAGCATCACGCACCGGCCGTCGCCGGGGTCGCCGAGCCGGCCCAGCGCCATGCTGAAGCCGCGTTCGGTCGCGCCGTCGCGCCAGTCGTCGGCGCGCTCGACGAGGAACGCCATCTCGGCCGCCGGAATGTCCTCGTGCCGCCGGATCCGCACCCGGTACCCGGCCCGCCGCACCCGGTTGTACGCCTGCCGGACCGTGCGCATCGCCCGCCCCTCCAGCGTGAACTCGGCGATCTCCACGACCGCCTCGTCGCCGAGTTCCAGCGCGTCCAGCCCGTGCCGGGCGTAGACCGTCCCGGCCTCCTCGCTCGCGCCCATCACCGCCGGGATCCAGCCGTGCGCCCGCGCCTCGGCCAGCCACGGCGCGATCGCCCCCGGCCACGCCTCCGGGTCGCCGAGCGGATCCCCGGACGCCAGGCTCACCCCGCCCACGACGCGATAGGCGACGGCGGCCTTCCCGGTCGGCGACCACACCACGCTCTTCTCCCGGCGCAGCGCGAAGTAGCCGAGCGAGTCGCGCTCACCGTGCCGGTCCAGCAGGATCCGCAGCCGTTTCTCGTCGTCCTCGGTGAGCGGGTCGACGGCCCGCCGGGAGCGGAAGGCGGCGTAGAGGACGGCGAGGACGAGGGCCGTGCTGAGCACGTTGACCGCCACGTTGGCCCAGCGGGGCGGCTCGATCCCGGGGAAGCGGGACTCGTCGGCCGCCACCGACACCAGCCGCAGGGTGCCGTAGTACCAGCGCTCCCGGAACGTGGAGCGGGCCGCGTCCGGCGCCTGGTTGGTGACCGTCACCAGCAGTCCGGCCAGCAGGCTCGCGGCCAGGCCGCCGCAGACCGCCACGGTCGCCGCGAGCCGCGGGTTGGACCGGTCGCCCTTGGCGTAGAACTCCCGGCGGCCGGCGAGCAGCGCGCCCACGAAGGCGGCCGTCAGGACCAGGGAGACCCAGTTCTGCGCGTACCGCCGGATCTCCGGGAACGCCATGGCCGGCGCGAGCAGGGCCAGGAAGAGCCCGCTCACCACCAGGTTCAGGATCCACGCGGCCCGCTTGCGGCGCCGCATGGTGATCGCCAGGAAGGCGGTGAACACCCCGGAGGCGAAACCGGCCGTCAGCAGGTACGGCGTGAAGAAGTCGTCCTGGTTGTGCCGGCGCACGTCCTGGCCGAGCGAGACCCACACCGCGCTGAGGAAGTTGACGAAGGCGACGGTCCGCAGATACCAGACGGCGAAGGCGGCGGCCCGCCGGGAAGTCCGGGTGGACCGCCCCGCCCGCTCCGCCACGGCAATTCGGGCATCTCCCATGAAGAGGATCATATGGCCACGGCCGGGACGAACCGCGCTTCTGCGGCCGGCTCCCGCTCCGGCCCCTCTGTTCAGGCGTGTTCGGGTGCCGGACCGGCCCCGGCCGGCCCGGCACCACCGGGCTACTCCTCCCCGGCCGCCGGGTCCTGCACGGTCCCCGGCGTCTTCGGGCTGCCCGGCTCCGGGTCCTTCACAGCCACCGGGTCCGCAACGGTCACCGTGTCCGCCGCGGCCACCGGGTCCGCCACGGTCTCCGCGTCCTTCACGGCTTCCGTGCCCTGCCCGCTCCCCGGCCCCGGCTCCTCCCCGGCCGCCGGCTTCTCGGGCAGCTCCGCGGCCAGCGCGGCGGCGCTGCGGACGAGCGGCAGCGCCAGCAGCGCGCCCACGCCCTCGCCGACCTTCACGCCCTGCTCCAGCAGCGGCTCCAGCGCCATCCGGTCCAGCGCCTTCGCCTGGCCCGGCTCCCCGCTGGCGTGCCCGGCCAGCCACCAGTCCGGCGCCCGGAACGCCACCCGCTGGGCGACCAGCGCGCACGCGGCGGCCACCACCCCGTCCAGGACGACGGGCAGCTTGCGCACCGCGCACTGGAGCAGGAACCCGGTCATCGCCGCGAGGTCCGCGCCGCCCACGGCCGCGAGCAGCCGGAGCTGGTCCCCGAGCACCGGCCGGGCCCGCCGCAGCGCGTCCCGGACCGCCGCGCACTTGCGCATCCACGTCAGGTCGTCGATCGCCAGCCCGCCGCGCCCGGTCACCACGGACGCGTCGGTCCCGCACAGCGCGGCGACCAGCACCGCCGCCGGCGTGGTCCCGCCCACGCTGACATCGCCGAGGACCACCAGGTCGGTGCCCGAGTCGGCCTCCTCGTCGGCGACCGCGACCCCGGCCAGCAGGGCGGCCTCGGCCTCCTGAAGGGTGAGCGCGTCCTCGATGTCGATCCGGCCGCTGCCCCGCCGCACCCGGTGCCTGGTCACGTCCGGCGGGAAGACGTCCGCCGGACAGTCCACGGCCATGTCCACGACCCGTACGGGCACCTCCAGCCGGCGCGCGAGCACGGACACCGGGCTCGCGCCCTCCAGCACCGCCCGCACCAGCCGCTCCGCGCCGCCCGCCGGCCGCGCCGACACGCCCAGCCCGGCGACGCCGTGGTCACCGGCGAAGAGCACCACCCGCGGCCGTTCGACCGGCCGCACCGGCACCTCGCCCCGCGCGGCGGCCAGCCACTCGCCCAGCTCGTCCAGCCGGCCCAGGGCCCCGGGCGGCACGACCTGGCGCTCGCGCCGGGCCTCGGCGTCACGGCGCACGCCCCCGTCCGGGCGCTCGATCAGATCGGTGAAGTCGTCCAGATTAAGGCTGCTCATTCGCCGAACAGTACCGCCAGCGGGCGCACACTCCCGCGGCACATCACCACCCCGCCCGCACGCCGTCTTGGCACCGCGGACCGGTATCCCATACGTTCCGCTTTGCCGCGGAATGTCGCACAGGGAGCCGCCCATGCCGACCACGCCCCTCACCCCGCAGATCACCACCCCCCACGACCCCTTCCAGGAGCCGCGCCGCGCGGACTGCCCCTGGTGCGGCTCCCGGGCGCTGCGCACCCGGCTGCGCGCGCCCGACCCGCTGCGCCACCGGGCGGGCACCTTCGTCCTCGACGAGTGCGCCGACTGCGCCCACACCTTCCAGAACCCCCGGCTCAGCGCGGAGGGACTCGCCTTCTTCCGCCGCGACGCCTACGAAAGACAGCTGGCGGACCTCACCGCCCGCGTGCTGTCCGACCGCGCGGTCCGGCGCCGGCACCGGGCCGCCGCCCGGCGGCTGTCGGCGCTGCGCGAACCGGAGAGCTGGCTGGACGTCGGCACGGGCCACGCCCGGTTCCCCGAGGCGGCGAAGGAGTTCTTCCCCTACACCAGCTTCGACGGGCTGGACCCCACGGCGCGGGTGGAGCAGGCGCTGCTGGAGGGCCGCGTGGAGGAGGCGCACCGCGGCTATCTGACGACGCCCGGCATGACGGCCCGGCTGCGCGCCCGCTACGACGTCGTCACCATGTTCCACCACCTGGAGCACGCCCCCGACCCGCGCGCCGAACTCCGCGCCGCGCTGACCGTGCTGCGGCCCGGCGGCCACCTGGTCGTCGAAGTACCCGACCCGCGCAGCCTGTTCGCCGTACTCCTCGGCAAGTGGTGGCTCCCGCACGGCCAGCCGCGCCATCTGCACCTGCCGCCGCCGGCCAACCTGCGCGCCGAGCTCTCGGCCCTGGGCTGCGCGGTCCTCGTCACGGACCGCACGGACCCGCACGTGCCGTACGACCTCGCGGCGGCCGTCGCGCTGGCGCTGGCGCACGCCCGTCCGCCGCTGCGCCTGGCGGCGGCGCCGGTCCGCACGCTGGCCGCGGCCCTGGACCACGGATGCGCTCCGCTGCTGCGCCGGACGCGGTTCTCCAACGCGTACCGGATCGTCGCCCGCAAGGGCGCCGGATGACTGCTCACCCCCGCAGCACCAGCGCCTGCCCCGCCACCACCAGCACCACCTGCTCGCACTCCGCTGCGAACGCCGCGTTCAGCCGGCCCAGTTCGTCCCGGTAGCGGCGCCCGGACGCCGTCGCCGGGACGATCCCCGAGCCGACCTCGTTGGACACCGCCACCACGGACCGCCGGGTGCCGCGCACCGCCTCCGTCAGCTCCCGCACCCGCTCCCGCAGCGCCTTCTCGCCGCCGCCCGCCCACTCCGCGTCGTCCCACGCCCCGACGGAGTCCATCACGTCCGTCAGCCACAGCGACAGACAGTCGACCAGCAGCGGCGGCCCGTCCTGCGCCAGCAGCGGCACCAGGTCGGTCGTCTCCGCCGTACGCCACGAGCCCGGCCGCCGCTCCCGGTGCGCGGACACCCGCGCCGCCCACTCGGTGTCCCCGGCGCGCGTGCCGCCCGTGGCCACGTACAGCACGTCCGGGAACGCCTCCAGGCGCCGCTCCGCCTCCACCGACTTGCCCGAGCGGGCCCCGCCCAGCACCAGCGTCCGGCGCGGCACGTCCGGCACCTCCTCGTACGCCCCGACCACCAGCGTCGAGCCGTCCGGCACCGCCCGCGCCCCGGCCGCCGCGAGCCGGCGCCGCAACTCCGCGCCGGGCGGCACGTCGTGGTCCAGGTGGACGGCGAGGACGTCCGTCGTGGGGCCCGCGGCACCGGCCGCCCGCAGCCGGGCGAGGGCGTCCGGGCGGTTCACCACGTCCGCGAGGACCATGTCGTAGGGCCGCGCCGCCGTCTGCTCCAGCCCGGCCGGCGACCCGCCCGGCGGCAGGTACAGCAGCCGCTGCCCGTCCGGCCCGGTCACCGCGTACCCGGTGCCGCCCGCGTCCATCGCCACGGCCCGCACCCGATGCCCCGTCAGCAGCGCCAACTCCCGCCCGTCCGGCACCCGGCCGGGCTGCGGCAGCCCGGCCGGCACCTCCACCGCCGGACCGTCGTGCGGATGCGACAGCAGAACCTGCCGCACCCCGGCCAGCGAATGCCCGGCGCGCGCCGCCGCGAACGCCGCGCCCGGGGTCAGGTCGAGCAGCAGCGCGTCGTCCACGAGCACCGCGGTCGCGGCCCGCGCGCCGGGCCCGAGCGCGCTCGCGCAGGCGGCGCAGGAACAGTCGGGCCGCGGCAGTCCCGCGGGGGCACCGGTACCGAGCAGAGTGATGTCCACGGACCGATTTTCGCCTGTCCCGGCAGGTCTTGCGCTTCCGGCTAGGCTGCCAGCAGGTGTTGGATCAAAGGAGGCCCACATGACGGCATGGACGTGGCGGTTCGAGAAGGCCGACGGGACGGAGGTCCAGCCGGCGGTCCAGCCCGAGGAGTTCACCACCCAGGGCGACGCCGAGTCCTGGATCGGCGAGCAGTGGAAGGCGCTGCTGGAGGGCGGGGCCGACCAGGTGCGGCTGTTCGAGGAGAACACCGAGATCTACGGCCCGATGAGCCTGCACGCCGACGCGTGAGCGGCCGTACGGCGGCGTGAGGAGGCGGCGCCCTCCTCACTGCTCGCCCAGCGTCACCTCGGCGGTGTGCCCGGTGCCGTCCCGCAGGTACGTCACCGTGGTCCGCCGGCCCGGCCGGTCCGCGGCCAGCGCCTCGGACAGCGAGGTGATGGTGGTCAGCGGGGTGTCGCCCAGCCTGGTGATGACGTCGCCGGGGCGCAGGCCCGCCCGGTCGGCCGCGCCGCCGGCCCGGACGCTGACCACCGCCACCCCGGCCGGCCGGTACCGGTCGTCCACGACCGTGCGGGCGGTGATGCCGAGGGCCGCCCGCCCGGAGTCGACGACCTCGCCGTGCCGCACGATCTGGCCGGCGACCGTGCGGACCAGGGACGCCGGGATCGCGAAGCCGATGCCGGGCGCGGCGCTGCCGAGGCCCGGGTCGGCCGCGGCGAGCGTCGGGATGCCGATCACCCGCCCGTCCAGGCCGACCAGGGCGCCGCCGCTGTTGCCGGGGTTGATCGCGGCCGACGTCTGCACCATGTTCGCGATCGTGGCGTCCGTGCCGCCGCCCTCACTGCCCTCGCTGACGGTCCGTCCGGTCGCCGAGACGATGCCCTGCGTCACGCTGGACGACAGCCCCAGCGGCGAGCCCATGGCCAGCACGATCTGGCCGGCCTCCACCTTCTCGGAGTCCCCGAACACCGCCGGCTTCAGCCCGTCGGGCACCCGGTCCAGCCGGACCACGGCGAGGTCCTGCTCCGGGTAGGAGTAGACGAGGGTCGCGGTGAGCGGCTCCTCGCTGCTGGCGGTGGTCACCTGGAAGGTCTTCTCCGCGCCGACCACGTGCGCGTTGGTGACGATGTGCCCCTTGTCGTCGTACACCACCCCGGAGCCCAGGTCGCGGCTGGCCTGGATCTGCACGACCGACGGCAGGACATCCCTGATCACCTGCTGGTAGCGGTCCTGGAGATCGGTCGCGGCCGTCGGCACGGCCGCCCCGGTGGCCGCCGGGGCGTCCCGTCCGGCCAGGGCGACGGGACCGGAGCAGCCGGCGGCCGGGGCCGCGCAGCACAGGAGAGCGACGGCGAAGACGGCCGTCCGCGGCGCGCGGGTACGGGAAGCGTCCATGCCCCGAGTCTCACCGCGCGCTGATCACCCGGCCCGCGCTGTTGCCCCGAACGGGCTCAGGGCCTCCCTTACGGAGCACCCCGGACGCGGGACGGAGCACCCCGGACGCGCGGGCCCCGGCCCGGACGGCAGACCCCAGGGCCGGCCTGATCCGAACGGAAGACCCTAGCCCCGTACGCCGCACAGGTGCAGCAGCGCCGCCACCCCGCGGTAGGGGTCCGTGCGGCCGGCCCGCTCCTCGACCGCGAGCAGCGTCTCCAGGTCGTCGGGCAGCGCCGCCTCCTGCGCGGCCGTGTCCGTGAAGACCCGCACGCCGTACCAGGCGCGCAGCGGCGCGGCGATGCCGTCGAGCGTGGCGGTGAGGGCGGCCAGCCGGTCGGCGCGGACGTCCAGGCCGAGGCGGTTTTGGTAGGCGGTGGTGTCGAAGGCGGCCAGGGCGCCCGCCCAGTCACCGCCGAGACCCGGGCGCATGGCGAGCGCGTCGCCGTTGCGGACCAGCAGGGAGAGCAGACCGCCCGGGGCCAGCATCCGCGCCAGGCCCGCCACCAGCGGGTCGGGCTCCGCCACGTACATCAGGACGCCGTGGCACAGCACCACGTCGAAGCTGCCCGGCAGGAAGTGCACACCGGTGTCCCGCCCGTCGCCCTGCACCAGCCGCACCCGCTCCCGGATGCCCTCCGGTTCCCGGGCCACGGCCTGGCGGGCGGCGGCGACCAGCACCGGGTCCTGCTCGACGCCGGTGACGTGGTGGCCGAGCCGGGCCAGCCGCAGCGCCTGCGCGCCCCGGCCCATCCCCACGTCGAGCACCCGCAGCCGCCGCCCGACCGGGAACCGCCCGGCTATCTGCTCGTCCAGCTGCCGGGCCACCAGCTCCTGGCTCACGACATCGCGCAGGCCGCCCGGCCCGTCCGGCCGGGCGTCGGCCGCGCCCCCGGTGACAGCCTCTGCGCTCAGGGCCGCTCTCCGCGCTTGACCTGCGGCTTCGGCAGCCGGAGCCGGCGCATCTGGAGCGAGCGCATCAGCGCGTAGGCCACCGCGCCGCGGGTGTTCTGGTCCGGGAAGCGCTCCGCGAGCCGCTTGCGCAGCCGGAAGCCGCTCACCGCCGCGTCCAGCACGATCAGCACGATCACGATCAGCCACAGCAGCAGCGCCACGCTCTGGATGGAGGGCACCCGCACCACGCTCAGCACCAGGATGACCACGGCGAGCGGCAGGAAGAACTCCGCCACGTTGAACCGGGAGTCCACCCAGTCCCGGGCGAAGCGGCGGACCGGGCCCTTGTCCCGGGCGGGCAGATAACGCTCGTCGCCGCTGGCGAGGGACTGGCGCTGCCGCTCCAGGGCTTGCCGCCGTTCCTCGCGCCGGCGCTGTGCTGCCTCCTTGCGGTTCGTCGGCGTGGAGGCGACGCTGCGGCGCTGGGGCCGGGCCTCACTGCGCTTGGGCGTGGGCCGGCCCTTGGGGGCCTGCGGGTCGCGGGGCTGCTTGGAGTCGGTCACCGGCGCCTTGTCGGCGGGGGCCTTCTCTTCCTTGGCACGGCTACGGAACACAAAACCCAAGGGTAAGGGCTGCACCGGCATGGACCCCAGTCCCGCGGGGAACGATCCGGCAACACCGGGCGTCTGTAGGGGACGGAGGGAGGAGACCGGGGTGGGATCACCTACTCCTCGCGCCGGAGCGGGACGGTCCGCGGTCGTCCTCGGGGAGGAGCGCATCACCCCGCGAACAGTGCGGTAATGGAGACAGGGCCCGTACTGTGGGTCTTGTCGCAGGTTCGGTGAGCTGGAGTCCGTCAGAAGGGGGCGCGCGAAGCCCATGAGCGGTGTCATGAAGCGTATGGGGATGATCTTCCGCGCGAAGGCGAACAAGGCCCTTGACCGGGCCGAGGACCCGCGCGAGACCCTCGATTACTCCTACCAGAAGCAGATCGAGCTGCTGCAGAAGGTGCGGCGCGGCGTCGCCGACGTGGCGACCAGCCGCAAGCGCCTGGAGCTCCAGCTCAACCAGCTCCAGCAGCAGTCCGGCAAGCTGGAGGACCAGGGCCGCAAGGCGCTCGCGCTCGGCCGGGAGGACCTGGCCCGCGAGGCGCTGTCCCGCAGGGCCGCCCTCCAGCAGCAGGTCACGGATCTGGAGTCGCAGCACGCCACCCTCCAGGGCGAGGAGGAGAAGCTCACCCTGGCGGCCCAGCGCCTCCAGGCCAAGGTGGACGCCTTCCGCACGAAGAAGGAGACCATCAAGGCCACCTACACCGCGGCCCAGGCCCAGACCCGCATCGGCGAGGCGTTCTCCGGCATCTCCGAGGAGATGGGCGACGTGGGCCTCGCCATCCAGCGCGCCGAGGACAAGACCGCCCAGCTCCAGGCCCGGGCCGGCGCCATCGACGAACTGCTCGCCTCGGGTGCCCTGGACGACCAGTCCGGGATGCAGAAGGACGACATCCAGGCCGAGCTGGACCGGCTCTCCGGTGGTACGGATGTAGAGCTGGAACTGCAGCGCATGAAGGCCGAGCTGGCCGGGGGCTCCCCGCAGCAGGCTCTCGAGGGCGGCACCGGTCAGGGGCAGTCCCAGCAGCAGCCGCAGGACACCCCGCGCTTCGACAAGCAGTAACCGGTCCGACGCCGGGGTCCGAGCCGATGGAGGCCGACGTGATCGTACGGATCATGGGGGAGGGCCAGGTGAGGCTGGACGACGCCCACCTCGCCGAGCTGAACAGGCTGGACGACGAACTGCTGGCCGAGGTGGAGAGCGGTGACGGCGAGGGTTTCCGCCGCACGCTCGCCGCGCTGCTGGACGCCGTCCGCCGCTCCGGCACGCCGCTGCCCGACGACGCGCTGGAGCCCTCCGAGCTGATCCTGCCGTCCCCGGACGCCACTCTGGAGGAGGTCCGCTCCCTCCTCGGCGACGACGGCCTCATCCCGGGCTGACCGGCCCAGGTCCCGGTCCGGGGACCGGTGCGC
Organism: Streptomyces sp. NPDC017095; assembly: GCF_044332325.1. Lineage (NCBI taxonomy): Bacteria > Bacillati > Actinomycetota > Actinomycetes > Kitasatosporales > Streptomycetaceae > Streptomyces > Streptomyces sp. NPDC017095. The sequence goes on along the minus strand of NZ_JBIROU010000011.1, from coordinate 183,462 downwards.
GAAGGGCGCCGTACTGTTCCCCCGTGAGCACTCTCGACCGCGCCCGGTGCGGCCTCAAGGCCCACCCGCTGGCCCTGGACGCGGCCCTCGCCGCGGCCGTCCTCGTCTGCATGGTCGCCGGCTCCTTCGCGGTGCCGCGCGACGGGCACGGCGTGACCTGGGGCGTGCACACCCCGGACGTCCTCAGCCTGCTGCTCATGCTGGCCGGCGCCGCGGCGCTCGTCTTCCGCCGCCGCGCGCCTCGCACGGTCCTCGCCGTCACCGGCACGGTCTCCGTGGTCGAGTGCGTCACCGGCGACCCGCGCGCCCCGGTCGCGATGTCCGCCGTCGTCGCCCTGTACACCGTCGCCGCGACCACCGACCGCCCCACCACCTGGCGCCTCGGCCTGCTCACCATGACCGTGCTGACGGCCGCCGCCATGCTCGCCGGCCCGCTGCCCTGGTACGCCCAGGAGAACCTCGGCGTCCTCGCCTGGACCGGCATCGGCGCCACCGCGGGCGACGCCGTGCGCAGCCGCCGCGCGGTCGTCCAGGCCATCCGGGACCGCGCCGAACGCGCCGAACGCACCCGCGAGGAGGAGGCCCGCCGCCGGGTCGCCGAGGAACGGCTGCGCATCGCCCGTGACCTGCACGACGTCGTCGCCCACCACATCGCCCTGGTCAACGTCCAGGCCGGGGTCGCCGCCCACGTCATGGACAAGCGGCCCGACCAGGCCAAGCAGGCCCTGGCCCACGTCCGCGAGGCCAGCCGCAGCGCGCTGGAGGAACTGCGCGCCACCGTCGGCCTGCTGCGCCAGTCCGGCGACCCGGAGGCTCCCACCGAGCCCGCCCCCGGCCTGAGCCGGCTGGCGGACCTCGCGGCCACCTTCCGCAGCGCCGGCCTCCCGGTGGAGGTGGCCGGCGCCGGCCAGGGCGGCGAACTGCCCGCCGCCGTCGACCTGGCCGCCTACCGGATCGTGCAGGAGGCGCTGACGAACGTGCAGAAGCACGCGGGACCCGGCGCCCGGGCCGAGGTGAGCGTCGTACGCGTCGGACCCGCGCTGGAGGTCACCGTGCTGGACGACGGCTCCGGAACGCCCGGGGTGCCCGAGGCCGGCGGCGGGCACGGGCTGCTCGGCATGCGTGAGCGGGTCGGCGCCCTGGGCGGCACCCTGACCACCGGACCCCGCTACGGCGGCGGTTTCCGCGTCCATGCGATCCTGCCCGTCAAGACGCCGCCGGCCCCAGGGGAGCCCGTATGACCATCCGTGTCCTGCTCGCCGACGACCAGGCCCTGCTGCGCAGCGCGTTCCGGGTGCTGGTCGACTCCGAGCCCGACATGGAGGTGGTGGGCGAGGCGTCCGACGGCGCGGAAGCGGTCCGGCTGGCCCGGGAACAGGCCGCCGACGTGGTGCTGATGGACATCCGGATGCCCGGCACCGACGGACTCGCCGCCACCCGGATGATCAGCGACGACCCCGCCCTGGCCCAGGTCCGCGTGGTCATCCTCACCACCTTCGAGGTGGACGACTACGTGGTGCGGGCGCTGCGCGCCGGCGCCTCCGGCTTCCTCGGCAAGGGCAGCGAACCGGAGGAGCTGCTGAACGCCATCCGGATCGCGGCCGGCGGCGAGGCCCTGCTGTCCCCGGCCGCCACCAAGGGCCTGATCGCCCGCTTCCTCGCCCGCGCGGACGACGGCGACGGCTCCGGCGCGGCCCGCGCCGAGCGGCTGGGCGCGCTCACCGGCCGGGAGCGGGAGGTCCTCGTCCAGGTCGCCGGCGGCCTGTCCAACGACGAGATCGCCGAGCGTCTGACGGTCAGCCCGCTGACGGTGAAGACGCACGTCAACCGGGCCATGGCCAAGCTGGGCGCCCGGGACCGGGCACAGCTCGTCGTGATCGCGTACGAGTCGGGGCTGGTCCGTCCGAGGAGGGACTGACCTCCACCCGCGTGTACTGCGCGCGGAGTAGGGGCCCGGCACCGGAACGGGACCTGGGGCCTACGGAACGGGCCCCCGGCATGGCCCAAGGTGGTGCAGTGGGCGTCCGCCCGCGCCTCCCGCCGCTTCTGCCGCTCCCAGAAGAGAGACCCTAAACCCATGTCCTGGCTGTCCCGGTTCAGCCTCGCGCAGCGCGCCCTCGTCGGGCTCGTGTCGCTGATCGTGCTCGCCTTCGGGCTGATCGCGATACCCCAGATCAAGCAGCAGCTGCTGCCCACCATCGAACTGCCCATGGTGTCGGTGATCGCGCCGTACCAGGGCGCCTCGCCCGACGTGGTCGAGAAGCAGGTCGTCGAGCCCATCGAGGACAACCTCCAGGGCGTCGACGGCGTCACCGGTGTCACCTCCACGGCGAGCGAGGGCAACGCCGTGATCATGGCGTCCTTCGACTACGGCAACGACACCAAGCGGATCGTCTCCGACGTCCAGCAGGCCGTGAACCGGGCCCGCAACCAGCTCCCGGACGACGTCGACCCGCAGGTCGTCTCCGGCTCCACCGACGACATGCCGACCGTGGTCCTGGCCGTCACCTCCGGCAAGGACCAGCAGGCGCTCGCCGACCAGCTCGACACGACGGTCGTACCGGCCCTGAAGGACATCGACGGCGTCGGCCGCGTCCAGATCACGGGCGTACGCGACCTCCAGGTCACCGTCACCCCGGACGACGCGAAGCTGGCGCGGGCCGGGCTCACCCCGGCCGCCCTCGCCCAGGCCCTCCAGGCGGGCGGCGCCACCGTCCCGGCCGGCTCCTTCGACGAGGACGGCGTGGGGCGCACCGTCCAGGTCGGCGGCGGCTTCACCTCGCTGCGGCAGATCGAGGACCTGCGGGTCGCCGGCGCGGACGGGAAGAAGCCCGTGCGTCTCGGTGACGTGGCCGCCGTCGCCAAGCGGCCGGCCCCGGCCGACTCCCTCACCCGCACCGACGGCCGGCCCAGCCTCGCCGTCAACGTCACCATGGACCACGAGGGCAGCGCGGTCTCCATATCCGACGCGGTCCACGACAAGCTGCCCGGGCTGCGCGCGGACCTCGGCGCGGGCGCGAAGCTCACGGTCGTCAGCGACCAGGGCCCGGCCGTGTCCAAGTCCATCAAGGGCCTGACCACGGAGGGCGCGCTCGGTCTGCTCTTCGCGGTCCTGGTGATCCTGCTCTTCCTGGCGTCGGTCCGCTCGACCCTGGTCACGGCGGTGTCCATCCCGCTGTCCGTGGTCCTCGCCCTGCTCGTGCTGTGGACGCGCGGCCTGTCGCTGAACATGCTGACGCTGGGCGCGCTGACCATCGCCGTCGGCCGGGTCGTGGACGACTCGATCGTGGTCCTGGAGAACATCAAGCGGCACCTCGGCTACGGCGAGGAGCGCAAGGAGGCCATCCTCACCGCGGTCCGCGAGGTGGCGGGCGCGGTCACCTCCTCCACCCTCACCACCGTCGCCGTGTTCCTGCCGATCGGCCTGGTCGGCGGCATGGTGGGCGCGCTGTTCGGCTCGTTCAGCATCACCGTGACGGCGGCCCTGCTGGCCTCCCTGGTGGTGTCGCTGACGGTCGTGCCGGTCCTGTCGTACTGGTTCCTGCGCGCCCCGAAGGGCACGCCCGCGGACGCGGCCCAGGCCCGCCGCGAGGCCGAGGAGAAGGAGGCGAACAGCCGGCTCCAGCGCGCCTACGTCCCGGTCCTGCGGTTCGCCACGCGCCGCCGCCTCACCAGCGTGCTCATCGCGATCGTCGTCCTGGTCGTCACCTTCGGCATGTCCGGCCTGCTGAAGACGAACTTCTTCGACCAGGGCGAGCAGCAGGTCCTCACCGTCAAGCAGAAGCTGAAGCCCGGCACCGGCCTCGCCGCCACCGACGCGCAGGCCCGGCGGGTGGAGAAGCTGCTCGCCGCCACCGACGGCGTCAAGGACTACCAGGTCACCGTCGGCTCCTCCGGTTTCATGGCGGCGTTCGGCGGCGGCACCGACACCAACCAGGCGTCGTACCAGGTGATGCTGGAGGACTCGGCCTCCTACGACGAGGTGCAGCGGCACCTCGAGGACGGGCTGAAGAAGCTGGACGGCATCGGGACGACCACCGTGTCGGCCGGTGACGGCTTCGGCAGCCAGGACCTGAGCGTGGTGGTGAAGGCGTCCGATGCCAAGGCGCTGCGCACGGCCGCGGAGCAGGTCCGCTCCACGGTCGCCGGCCTCGACCACGTCACCGACGTCACCAGCGACCTCGCCCAGAGCGTGCCGCGGATCTCGGTGAAGGCGAAGCCCGCCGCGGCGGCGGCCGGGTTCGACGAGCAGAAGCTGGGCGCCGCGGTGGCGCAGGCGGTGCGCGGGACGACGGCGGCCAAGGCGGTCCTGGACGACACCGAGCGGGACGTCGTCGTCCGGTCGGCGAAGCCCGCGACCACGCTGGCCCAGCTGCGCAAGCTGCCCCTCGGCCCGGTGCGGCTGAGCGACGTCGCCACGGTGAAGCTGGTGGACGGCCCGGTGTCCATGACCCGTATCGACGGGCAGCGCGCGGCCACCGTCACGGCCCGGCCGACGGGCGACAACACGGGCGCGATCAGCACCAAGCTGCAGTCGAAGATCAAGGACCTGAAGCTGCCGGCGGGCGCCACGGCCGAGATCGGCGGTGTCAGCTCCGACCAGGACGACGCGTTCAAGAACCTGGGTCTGGCCATGCTCGCGGCGATCGCGATCGTCTTCATGCTGCTGGTGGCGACCTTCCGCTCGCTCGTCCAGCCGCTGATCCTGCTGGTCTCCGTCCCGTTCGCGGCGACCGGCGCGATCGGTCTGCTGGTGGCCACCGGCACCCCGATGGGCGTGCCCGCGATGATCGGCATGCTGATGCTGATCGGCATCGTGGTGACCAACGCGATCGTGCTGATCGACCTGATCAACCAGTACCGCGCACAGGGGTACGGCGTGGTGGAGGCCGTGATCGAGGGCGGCCGGCACCGGCTCCGCCCGATCCTGATGACCGCGCTGGCGACCATCTTCGCGCTGCTCCCGATGGCCCTGGGCGTCACCGGCGAGGGCGGCTTCATCGCCCAGCCGCTGGCCGTGGTGGTCATCGGCGGCCTGATCACCTCGACCCTGCTGACCCTGCTCCTGGTCCCGACGCTCTACGCCATGCTGGAGCTGCGCAAGGAGCGCCGGGCGAAGAAGCGCGCGGCGAAGCGGCGGCCGGCGGCGGAGAAGACACCGGAGCCCGCCGGGGTGTGACGCCTGCCGGGGTGTGACGGGTACGGAAAAGGGCCGGGCCTCCTTGCGAGGCCCGGCCCTTGTGCGTCCGTTACGGCAGCGCCAGCATCCGCTCCAGCGCCAGCTTGGCGAACGCCTCCGTCTCCTTGTCGACCTCGATCCGGTTGACCAGGGTGCCCTCGGCCAGGGACTCCAGGGCCCAGACCAGGTGGGGCAGGTCGATGCGGTTCATGGTCGAGCAGAAGCAGACCGTCCGGTCGAGGAAGACGATCTCCTTGCCCTCGGGCGCGAAACGGTTCGCCAGCCGGCGCACCAGGTTCAGCTCCGTGCCGATGGCCCACTTGGAGCCGGCCGGGGCGGCTTCGAGGGTCTTGATGATGTACTCGGTCGAGCCGACGTAGTCCGCCGCGGCGACGACCTCGTGCCGGCACTCGGGGTGCACCAGCACGTTCACCCCCGGGACGCGCTCGCGCACGTCCTGGACCGACTCCAGGCTGAATCGGCCGTGCACGGAGCAGTGGCCGCGCCACAGGATCATCTTGGCGGCGCGCAGCTCGTCCGCGGTGAGGCCGCCGTCCGGCTTGTGCGGGTTGTAGACCACGCAGTCGTCCAGGGACATGCCCATGTCGCGGACGGCGGTGTTGCGGCCCAGGTGCTGGTCCGGCAGGAACAGGACCTTCTCCCCCTGCTCGAAGGCCCAGTCCAGGGCGCGCCGGGCGTTGGAGGAGGTGCAGATGGTGCCGCCGTGCTTGCCGGTGAACGCCTTGATGTCGGCGGAGGAGTTCATGTACGAGACCGGCACCACCTGCTCGGCCACGCCGGCCTCGGTCAGCACGTCCCAGCACTCGGCGACCTGCTCGGCGGTCGCCATGTCGGCCATGGAGCAGCCGGCGGCGAGGTCGGGCAGGACCACCTTCTGGTCGTCGGAGGTCAGGATGTCCGCCGACTCGGCCATGAAGTGCACACCGCAGAAGACGATGTACTCGGCCTCCGGGCGGGCGGCGGCGTCCCGGGCCAGCTTGAAGGAGTCGCCCGTGACGTCGGCGAACTGGATGACCTCGTCGCGCTGGTAGTGGTGGCCGAGCACGAAGACCTTGTCACCCAGCTTGGCCTTGGCGGCGCGGGCGCGCTCGACCAGCCCGGGGTCGGAGGGCGACGGCAGGTCACCGGGGCACTCGACGCCCCGCTCGCTCTTCGGGTCGGCCTCGCGGCCGAGCAGCAGCAGGGCGAGCGGGCTCGGCTGCACGTCGAGTTCCGGGGTCTGGGCGGTGGTCACGGCACGCACCCTTTCTACTTTTCGTCTAACTGACGCTATCTATCATAGCTGGTTCACGTCACTTTGACGACGGCGATAGCGTCGATGTGACGTGAATCCCCCCGGGCTCCGCTCCGGGCCGCTGTCCGCCCGGCGGGCCGTGTGCGAGCATGAGGAGGGAAGTGAAAACGCGACAACGCGAATGCCCGGCCCGGAATGAATCCGCGGAATCGCCGGTTGCACTCGTCGGCAAGCAGTCTCCGTACAACCCGGGAGAGATGTAGATGTCCGTATCGGACGAGACCACCACCGTCACCGACGGCATCATCCTGACCGACGCCGCGGCGGCCAAGGTCAAGGCCCTGCTCGACCAGGAAGGCCGCGACGACCTCGCGCTGCGCGTCGCCGTCCAGCCCGGCGGCTGCTCCGGCCTGCGCTACCAGCTCTTCTTCGACGAGCGCTCGCTCGACGGCGACGTGGAGAAGGACTTCGGCGGGGTCAAGGTCGTCACGGACCGGATGAGCGCCCCGTACCTCGGCGGCGCCACCGTCGACTTCGTGGACACGATCGAGAAGCAGGGCTTCACGATCGACAACCCGAACGCGACGGGCTCCTGCGCCTGCGGCGACTCCTTCAGCTGAGCCGCGATCCGACCGAAGAAGGCGGCGGCCCCCCTCGGGGGGCCGCCGCCTTCGCGTCGCGCGCCGGCCGGCGCGGTGGCACCGGTCAGCGCGGCGTCGCCGGTACGGCCGGGCGGAGCGCGCCCGGAGATGCCTGCGGGATCGCCCGGCCGTCCGTGCCGACCACCGCCCGGCCGGCCGGCGGGGCGGCGAGCGTCACCGTCCGCACGTACTCCTTGGCGATCAGTACGCACACCCGGTCCGGCCAGGGCCGCTCGGTGACCGTCACCGTCACCCGGTCGCCGCTCTCCCGCGCCGACACGTCGTAGTCGGCGCACACCCCGCCGAAGAAGCGCACCCGCAGGGTCCGCCCGTCGGCCGTGTACGAGGTCACCGGCACGCTCCGGCTCTTGCCGGACGTGGGCGGCGGGGCGAGGTACTCCGGGACCACCGCCGGATACGTCACCGTGAACGCGCCGTCCGCCCCGGACCCGCGCACCCGGAACAGCCAGGACGGCACCAGCGCCGGCCGCCCGCCGGCCGACCGCGCGGCCAGCCCGAACACCGCCTGGTCCACCGTGGCCGTGCCACCGCCGGCCGTCCGCTCAGGCGCCCCCGTGGACGCCCCGCACGGCTGCTCCAGCCGGTCCTTCGGAGGCACCGGGCTCGCGCACCCGCCGGTTCCCATCCGGTGCCCGTCCCGCGCCTTGCCGTTCAGCAGCTCCAGCGTCTTCGCGGCGCCCAGCACGGGATAGACGGCGCCCTTCACCGGCGTGCTCAACCGCCCGTGCCCGCCGACCAGTTCACCCGTGCGGCCGACGGTCAGGCCGGTCGTCCAGCCGTACGTGGGCAGTCCGCCCACCACCGGGTCCGCGTCGACCACCCGCTGGGCGCCCTGGACCCGGCTCGCGTCGGTCCGCGCGCCGCCCAGTCCCGCCGCCGCCAGCACCGGCGCCGCCGCCGCCTCGGCGTCGGCCGCGCTCACCGGGGCACCGGCCGGGCGGCCCGGGTCCGGGGCGCACACGGTCACCTTGCGGCAGTCGTCGGTGCCCGGCGCGTACCGGCTGTACGACCAGTTCCCCGGCGCGTCCCGGTCCACCGTCAGACGCGGCCCGGAGCCGTCCTGGCCGCCCACCCGCCAGCTCCGTCCCTCGGCCACCGGCGCCCCGTCCAGGCCGAGCGCCTTCGCCAGCCGGACCACGCGCTCCCGGCCGACCTCGCCCGCCGGCGCGTAGACCGCCGCCGTACCGGGCCCGGCCGGCAGCTCGCCCGCGGCCACGTACCGGACGCCGGACGGGTCCGGCTCGCCCGGCGCGATACCGCCGTCGCCGTCCGCGGCCGGGCCGTCCAGCGCGAGCGGCGGGGGAGTGCCGTGACCGGACGCGGCCGGGGCGCTCCCGCCCTGGCCGCCCGGTCCGCCGCCCGCCGCCAGGCAGGCGCCGCCGCCCCCGGCCAGCAGGACGGCCGCGACGGCGCAGGCGACGGCGGCGGGCGACCGCCGCCGCCCGGCCGCGCGTCCGCCGTCCGCGGTGACCCGCTGCCCGGCCGTGGCCGCCGCCGCACCCTGTCCGGACGCCGTCGCCGCCCCGGTCGCCCCGGCTGCCTCGTCTACGCCGTGTGTCTCGGACGCCTCTGATGCCTCGGATGCCTTCGGAACCGCCGCGTCGCCGGGGTCCTCGGGCTGCTCGGTGTTCACCGCATCGCTCCTCGCTGGGTCGGGTCCGGCCGTCCCCGCGCGGGGACGGTGATGGGACGCGGGAGAGGAGCGCGCGGTTCCCGGGCACGCGCCCGGCGGGTCAGTCGCCGTAGTCCGACATCGCGTCCAGCAGCCGGGCCGACCGCGCCGGCACGCTGACCCCGTGGATGCGGGACGGGGACACCGGACCGGGCTCGGCCCGCTCCGGTACCGCCCAGTGCGGGGCCATGCGGGCGCAGTCGCCGCGCAGCGAGGCGAGGCCGCCGCCGGACTCGGCCGGCGCGGAGGGAAGGGCCTTGGGGTTCGTCATGACCGCACCGTACGCACGCCGCGGACCGCGAAGAAAGATCTACTATCGGGTAGTTTCGTCAACTTCAGCGGCGGCGGCCGACCGGGTAGCGTGAACTGTCAACGCCGTCTCCCGCAGGAGAGTCCCCGTCGTGCGCATCGCAGTCACCGGCTCCATCGCCACCGACCACCTCATGACCTTCCCCGGCCGTTTCGCCGACCAGCTCGTCGCGGACCAGCTGCACACGGTCTCGCTCTCCTTCCTGGTCGACAACCTCGACGTGCGCCGCGGCGGCGTCGGAGCCAACATCGCCTTCGGCATGGGCCAGCTCGGCACCCGGCCGGTCCTGGTCGGCGCCGCCGGCCCCGACTTCGAGGACTACCGCGCCTGGCTCGACCGGCACGGTGTGGACACCGAGTCGGTCCGCATCTCCGAGACCCTGCACACCGCCCGGTTCGTGTGCACCACCGACGCCGACCACAACCAGATCGGCTCTTTCTACACCGGCGCGATGAGCGAGGCCCGGCTGATCGAGCTGAAGACCGTGGCGGACCGCGTCGGCGGCCTCGACCTGGTCCTCATCGGCGCCGACGACCCCGAGGGGATGCTCCGCCACACGGAGGAGTGCCGCTCCCGGAACATCCCGTTCGCCGCCGACTTCTCCCAGCAGATCGCCCGGATGGAGGGCGAGGAGATCCGGACACTGCTGGACGGCGCGACCTACCTGTTCTCCAACGAGTACGAGAAGGGGCTCATCGAGTCCAAGACCGGCTGGAGCGACGCGGAGATCCTGTCCAAGGTCGGCCACCGGATCACCACGCTCGGCTCGCGCGGCGTACGCGTCGAGCGCTCCGGCGAGGACCCGATCGAGGTCGGCTGCCCGGAGGAGGAGCGCAAGGCCGACCCCACGGGCGTCGGCGACGCCTTCCGCGCGGGCTTCCTGTCCGGGCTGGCCTGGGGCGTCCCGCTGGAGCGGGCGGCGCAGATCGGCTGCATGCTCGCGACGCTGGTCATCGAGACCGTGGGGACGCAGGAGTACCAGCTGCGGCGGGCCCACTTCATGGAGCGATTCGTGAAGGCGTACGGCGAGGACGCCGGCCGGGAAGTCCGCGCCCACCTCGGCTGAGGTCCCGCGGAGGCGCCTCCCGCGGCCCCGGCCCGGGGGGCGTCTCAGCCCACCCTGCGGACCACGTACGCCGTGCCCCGGTCCGCCGGCTCCTCGCCCACGTACTCCTGGCCCCGCATCTCGCACCACGCCGGGATGTCCAGGCGGGCCGCCTCGTCGTCGGACAGGACGCGGACCGTGCCGCCCACCGGCACGTCGCCGATCACCTTCGCCAGTTCGATGACCGGGATCGGGCAGCGCTTGCCGAGGGAGTCGACCACCAGGTCCTCCCGGCCCGTCCCCGGACCCGCCTGGGTGACCGGGGCCGGGGTGCCCAGCTTCTCCCGCACCCCGGCCACGGCTTCCGGCAGCACCCGCAGGAACCGCTCCACGTCCGCCTCGGCCGTCCCCGCCGGCAGGGACACCCGGACGTTGCCCTCGCTCAGCACGCCCATCGCCTTCAGCACATGGCTGGGTGTCAGCGTGCCGCTCGTGCAGGAGGAGCCGGAGGAGACCGCGAAGCCGGCCCGGTCCAGCTCGTGCAGCAGCGCCTCGCCGTCGACGTAGAGGCAGGAGAAGGTGACGATCCCGGGCAGCCGGTGCCCGGCGTCGCCGACCACCTCCGTGTCCGGCACCAGCCGCGGCACCCGGGTGCGGATCCGCTCCGTCAGCTCCCGCAGCCGTACCGCCTCCTGGGCCGCCTCGGCCCGCACCGCGCGCAGCGAGGCCACGGCCGCCACGATCGCCGGGATGTTCTCGAACCCGGGCGCCCGGCCCGACTCCCGTTCGTCCACCGGCCCCCGCGCGGCGAACCGCACTCCCTTGCGCACGACGAGCAGTCCGACCCCGGCCGGCCCGCCCCACTTGTGGGCGCTGGCCGCGAGCAGCGACCAGTCGCCCTCGACCGGCCCCCAGCCCAGCGACTGCGCCGCGTCCACCAGCAGCGGCACCCCGGCGGCCCGGCACACCTCGGCCACCCGGGCCACCGGCTGCACGGTGCCCACCTCGTGGTTGGCCGACTGCAGGCAGGCCAGCGCGGTGTCCGCCCGGAGCGCCGCCTCGTACGCCGAAGGGGTGACGGCTCCCGTCCGGTTGACGGCCACCCGGGTGACGCTCCCGCCCTCCGCCTCGAACTCCTCGGCCGCATGGAGGACGGAGGAGTGTTCGACCGCTGACACGATCAGGTGGCGTCCGGTCCGGCGCCGCCCGGCCAGCGCCCCCGCGATCCCGGTGTGCACGGCCCGGGTGCCGGACGGGGTGAAGACCAGCTCGTCGGCCCGGCACCCGACGGCCTCGGCGGCGGCCTCGCGCGCGGCGTCCAGCAGCATCCGCGCCCTGCGCCCCTCCCGGTACAGCCGCGCCGGATCCGCCCACCCCTCGTCCAGGGAGGCCGACAGCGCCTGGCGGGCGACGGGGTGGAGAGGGGTGGCGGAGGCTGCGTCGAAGTAGGCCATACGGCAACGTTAAGACCCCGGCGGAGGCGGTCCGTCCGCAGGCGTGAAACGGTCGCACCGACGGCCGCGGCGTGGAGTGCGACCAGCACTGACGTACCCGCAGCCGCCAATCCAGCGAACCACCCCACCCAGTAGGCACCCCTCCCCGCGAACCCTCGGAGAGGGTGGGCTAGGGTTTGGTCCGCATAAACATCCAAACCCCTGCCCGACGCAGGGCGGCGACCGACCAGCGAGAAGGCCGCAGCCGACCGCGCGGGCGAGACTCTCGGGAAGGCGCTACGTGAGTCCCAACGGCTCCGACCGCTCGCCGCGGCGCCCGATGCGGCGGAAGCTGCTGCAGGCACTGACCGCGGGCCTGGTCCTGGCGACCGCAACCGGTTGCACATACAAGGACTTCCCCCGCCTTGGCATGCCCACCCCGACCACGGAAGAGGCTCCGCGGATCCTCTCCCTATGGCAGGGCTCCTGGGCTGCCGCGCTCGCCGTCGGCGTGCTGGTGTGGGGCCTGATCCTGTGGAGTGCTTTCTTCCACCGGCGCAGCCGCACGAAGGTCGAAGTACCTCCGCAGACGCGGTACAACATGCCGATCGAGGCCCTCTACACGGTGGTCCCGATCATCATCATCTCGGTGCTCTTCTACTTCACGGCCCGGGACGAGTCGAAGCTCCTCGACATGTCCAAGAAGCCCGACGTCACGGTCAACGTGGTCGGCTTCCAGTGGAGCTGGGGCTTCAACTACATCTCGGACGTCCCCGGGTCCACCGGCGACGCCAAGACCGACAAGAACCTGGCCGGTGTCCCGGACCGGTACAAGAAGGACTTCCCGGCGAACGCCGGCGGTGTCTACGACGTCGGTACGCCCGCCTCGCGGAACCCGCAGACCGGCAACCCCGGGCCGACCCTCTGGCTCCCCAAGGGCAAGACGGTCCGCTTCGTCCTGACCTCGCGTGACGTCATCCACTCCTTCTGGGTGCTGCCGTTCCTGATGAAGCAGGACGTCATCCCGGGCCACCCGAACGCCTTCCAGGTGACTCCCAACAAGGAGGGCACCTTCCGTGGCAAGTGCGCCGAGCTGTGCGGCGTCGACCACGCCCGGATGCTGTTCAACGTGAAGGTCGTCTCCCCGGAGCGCTACGAGCAGCACCTCAAGGACCTCGTCAAGAAGGGGCAGACCGGTTACATTCCCGCGGGCATCGACCAGACGCCGCACGAGAAGAACCGGGAGTCGAACATCCTGTGAGCATCCTCAACGAACCCCAGGGTGCCGCGGCAGCAGGGTCCCACTATGAGGACGAGCTGCCGGTCCGGCGCCAGCGCCGCGGCGAAGTCGTCGTCAAGTGGCTGACGACGACCGACCACAAGACGATCGGCACGATGTACCTGGCGACGTCGTTCGCCTTCTTCCTGATCGGCGGCGTGATGGCGCTGCTGATGCGCGCCGAGCTGGCCCGTCCGGGCGAGCAGTTCATGTCGAACGAGCAGTTCAACCAGGCGTTCACGATGCACGGCACGATCATGCTGCTGATGTTCGCGACGCCGCTGTTCGCCGGTTTCGCGAACTGGATCATGCCGCTGCAGATCGGCGCGCCGGACGTGGCGTTCCCGCGGCTGAACATGTTCGCCTACTGGCTGTACCTGTTCGGCTCGCTCATCGCGGTCGGCGGCTTCCTCACCCCGCAGGGCGCGGCCGACTTCGGCTGGTTCGCCTACTCGCCGCTGTCGGACGCGGTCCGCTCGCCGGGCGTGGGCGCCGACATGTGGATCATGGGTCTGGCCTTCTCCGGCTTCGGCACGATCCTCGGCTCGGTCAACTTCATCACCACGATCATCTGCATGCGCGCGCCCGGCATGACGATGTTCCGCATGCCGATCTTCGTGTGGAACGTGCTGCTGACCGGTGTGCTGGTCCTGCTGGCCTTCCCGGTGCTGGCCGCCGCGCTGTTCGCCCTGGAGGCGGACCGCAAGTTCGGCGCCCATGTCTTCGACGCCGCCAACGGCGGCGCCTTGCTGTGGCAACACCTCTTCTGGTTCTTCGGCCATCCAGAGGTGTACATCATCGCGTTGCCGTTCTTCGGCATCATCTCCGAGGTCATCCCGGTGTTCTCCCGGAAGCCGATGTTCGGCTACATGGGTCTGATCGCCGCGACCATCGCGATCGCCGGTCTGTCCGTGACGGTGTGGGCCCACCACATGTACGTCACCGGTGGTGTGCTGCTGCCGTTCTTCTCCTTCATGACCTTCCTGATCGCGGTGCCGACCGGTGTGAAGTTCTTCAACTGGATCGGCACCATGTGGAAGGGCTCGCTGTCCTTCGAGACGCCGATGCTCTGGGCGACCGGCTTCCTGATCACCTTCACGTTCGGTGGTCTGACCGGTGTCATCCTGGCCTCGCCGCCGATGGACTTCCACGTCTCGGACTCGTACTTCGTGGTGGCCCACTTCCACTACGTGGTCTTCGGCACGGTCGTCTTCGCCATGTTCTCCGGCTTCCACTTCTGGTGGCCGAAGTGGACCGGCAAGATGCTGGACGAGCGCCTGGGCAAGATCACCTTCTGGACGCTGTTCATCGGCTTCCACGGCACCTTCCTGGTCCAGCACTGGCTGGGCGCCGAGGGCATGCCGCGCCGGTACGCCGACTACCTGGCGGCCGACGGCTTCACCGCGCTGAACACGGTCTCGACCATCAGCTCCTTCCTGCTCGGCCTGTCGATCCTGCCGTTCCTCTACAACGTGTGGAAGACGGCCAAGTACGGCAAGCCGGTCGGTGTGGACGACCCGTGGGGCTACGGCCGCTCGCTGGAGTGGGCGACGTCCTGCCCGCCGCCCCGGCACAACTTCGTCACCCTGCCGCGGATCCGCAGCGAATCCCCGGCGTTCGACCTGCACCACCCCGAGATCGCCGCGCTCGAACAGCTTGAGCACGCCGGTCACGGCACCGCCGTCGCGGGCAGCAAGGAGGCCGGCAAGTGAAGATCCAGGGTCGGATGTTCATCTGGCTGAGCGTCTTCATCCTGATCATGGCCATCGTGTATGGCGTGTGGTCGAAGGAGCCGGCCGGTACCACGGCGCTCTTCCTGGCCTTCGGCCTGGCCGTCATGATCGGTTTCTACCTGGGCTTCACCGCCCGGCGGATCGACGCGGGCGCCCAGGACGACAAGGAGGCCGACGTCGCGGACGACGCGGGCGAGCTGGGCTTCTTCAGCCCGCACAGCTGGCAGCCGCTCATGCTGGGTTTCGGCGGCGCGGTCGCCTTCCTCAGCATCGCGGTCGGCTGGTGGCTGATCTACTTCTCCGCGCCGTTCATCGTCATCGGCCTGTTCGGCTGGGTGTTCGAGTACTACCACGGTGAGAACCGGACCCAGTAGGGCGCGCTGAACGCACCGGGAGCCCGGACCTTCCTGACGGAGGGTCCGGGCTCCCTTCGTTTGCCGTAGCGACGTTCGCTCGTATGCGTTGTCCGCCGTGCCGGTCGTCCCGTCATCTCATAGCGTGATCACATGAACCACACTGCGCGGACCCGCAGCGTCGTCGGCTGCACCCTGCTGGTGACCGCCCTCGGTGCGGGCGTCACCGCTTGCGGTTCGGACGGCAACCCCCTGTCGGCCAGGCCGTACGACGCAGCGGACCTGATCTCCTTCAACGGCCCCACCGAGACCGGGAAACGGGTCGACCCGGACAAACCCCTGGAGGTCACCGCCAACAGCGGTGAGGGCCGCATCACGGACGTGGTCGCCCGGGACTCCACCGGGCGCTTCGTGACGGGCGAACTCGCCGCCGACGGCAGCCGCTGGCACAGCACCTCCCCCCTGGCCGCCGGCGCCCGCTACACGGTCACGGTGAGCACCGAGGACGAGGACGGCGCACCCGGCCGCAAGGTCCTCGCCTTCGACACCAGCAAGCCCGCCGGCCGGAAACGGCTGGGCGTCACCTTCGGACCGGGCAGCGGCACCTACGGCGTCGGCCAGCCCGTCACGGCCCAGCTCGACCAGGGCGTCAAGGACAAGGCCCAGCGCGCCGTCGTGGAACGGGCGCTGCGGGTGGAGTCCGTGCCCGCCGTGCCGGGCGCCTGGTACTGGGTGAGCGACAAGGAACTCCACTACCGCCCCAAGGACTACTGGCCCGCCCACGCCACCGTCCGGGTGCACAGCAACCTGGACGGCATCCGGATCGGCGACCGGCTGTGGGGCGGGAAGTCCGCACCGCTGAAGCTGACCATCGGCGACCGGGTCGAGGTGGTCACGGACGCCGCCGCGCACCAGCTCACCTACTACAAGGACGGCCGGGAGATCGAGCAGATCCCGGTCACCACCGGCAAGCCGGGCTTCGAGACCCGCAACGGCGTCAAGGTGGTCCTGGAGAAGCAGTACTTCGTACGGATGCGCGGGAGCACCGTCGGCATCGCCGAGGGCAGCTCGGACTCCTACGACCTGCCGGTCTACTACGCCACCCGGGTGACCTGGTCCGGCGAGTACGTCCACGCCGCGCCCTGGTCCGTGGGCTCCCAGGGCTACGCGAACGTCAGCCACGGCTGCACCGGGATGAGCACGTCCAACGCCGAGTGGCTGTACGACAACATCCGGCCGGGCGACGTCGTCCGGGTCGTCAACTCCGAGGGCGACCCCATGGAGCCCTTCGGCAACGGCTTCGGCGACTGGAACGTCGACTGGAACAAGTGGCGCACGGGCAGCGCCCTGACGGGCAAGACCTCGGACGGCTCCGCCCCGGCGGACACCGTGCGCCTGCGGCCAGCGGCCGTGTGAGCGCCCTGGAGGGGCACGGGACCGCGTGCGGCACGCGGTCCCGGTGCCCCGCGCTCCTAGGCGCTCAGCAGCCTCTTGCGCCGCAGCAGGGAGGCGAGCGAGGCGGCGAACTCCACCGGGTCCACCGGCAGGGTCACCGCGGCGTCCGCACGGCTCCACGTGGCCAGCCAGGCGTCCTGCGGCCGGCCCATGAGCAGCAGCACCGGCGGGCAGTCGAACACCTCGTCCTTGATCTGCCGGCACACGCCCATGCCGCCCATCGGCACGGCCTCGCCGTCCAGCACGCAGACGTCGATGCCGCCCCGGTCCAGCTCCCGCAGCACCGCGGCGGGCGTCGCGCACTCCAGGAACTCCACCGGCGGGACGTCCGGAGCGGGCCGGCGCCCGGCGGCCAGCCGTACTTGCTCGCGGGTGTTGGAGTCGTCGCTGTAGACCAGCACCGTGGCGGTCGGCTGCATTGTTCCTCCGGGACGTCGGCGTCGTACGGACGGGACGGACAGGGCCGTCTGGGCGGATGTTACTCCCCTGAACACCACGTCAGCACCGGTTCGGCGGGTGGCAACACTCCGAACGGCACCCCCCGGAGTGAGCGCGAGATAAGCGACCGACATAATGTCGGTCGTGGCGACAGCAACGACAGTAGATACCGGGCACGCGCACCCGTCGGTCAACCGGCCGAACCTCACCAGCGTCGGAACCATCATCTGGCTGAGTTCCGAGCTGATGTTCTTCGCGGCCCTCTTCGCGATGTACTTCACCCTCCGGTCGGTGACCGGACCGGCTCACTGGAAGGAGATGGCGGAGGCACTGAATGTGCCCTTCTCCGCCACGAACACCACGATCCTGGTGCTCTCCTCCCTCACCTGCCAGCTCGGCGTGTTCGCGGCCGAGCGCGGCGATGTGAAGAAGCTCCGTGGCTGGTTCATCCTCACCTTCATCATGGGTGCGATCTTCATCGGCGGTCAGATCTACGAGTACACGGAGCTGGTGAAGAAGGACGGCATCTCGCTGTCCTCGGACCCGTACGGCTCGGTGTTCTACCTGACCACCGGCTTCCACGGCCTGCACGTGACGGGTGGCCTCATCGCCTTCCTGCTGGTCCTCGGCCGTACCTACATGGCCAAGAGGTTCACTCACGAGCAGGCGACCGCCGCCATCGTCGTGTCCTACTACTGGCACTTCGTCGATGTCGTCTGGATCGGCCTCTTCGCCACGATCTACCTGATCAAGTAGCGGGGACCGCTCCCGCACATCCAGAAGCACCGACGCAGAAGATCCTGACACCGGGGTAATCCGTGAAAAAGCTCTCCGCACGACGACGCCATCCGCTGGCGGCGGTCGTCGTCCTACTCCTCGCGCTGGCGGCCACTGGGGGGCTGTACGCCGCGTTCGCGCCCGCGGGCAAGGCACAGGCCGATGAAACCGCCCAGTCCCTGACCATCAAGGAGGGCAAGAAGCTCTACGAGGTCGGCTGCGCCAGCTGCCACGGCACCGGTGGCCAGGGCTCCTCCGACGGCCCCAGCCTCGTCGGCGTGGGCGCCGCCGCGGTCGACTTCCAGGTGGGCACCGGCCGTATGCCGGCCTCCACCTCCCAGATGGCCCAGATCCCGCGCAAGAAGGTCACCTACTCGCAGGCCGAGATCGACCAGCTGGCCGCGTACGTCGCGTCGCTGGGCGCCGGCCCGAGCGTGCCCACCAAGCAGCAGTACGGCCCCGAGGGCGCGGACATCGCCAAGGGCGGCGAGCTGTTCCGCACCAACTGCGCGCAGTGCCACAACTTCACCGGCAAGGGCGGTGCCCTGACCAAGGGCAAGTTCGCGCCGACGCTGGAGGGTGTCGCTCCGAAGCACATCTACGAGGCCATGCAGACGGGCCCGCAGAACATGCCGTCCTTCCCCGACACCACGATGTCGGAGAAGAACAAGAAGGACATCATCGCGTACCTGAACGCGGTCAACGGCGACAAGACCGAGAACCCGGGTGGTCTGGAGCTGGGCGGTCTCGGACCGGTCAGCGAGGGTCTGTTCGGCTGGATCTTCGGCCTCGGCACGCTGATCGTGGTCGCCGTCTGGGTCGCCGCTCGGACCGCAAAGGCCAAGAAGTCATGAGTAGCCAAGACATTCCAGAAGAGAACCTGCCCGCTGAGCAGGCCCACGCGCACGGCGCGGTAGACGTCGCGGACGAGGAGAACCCGTTCGCCGACCCGGGGCTGCCGCCGCACGAGCACCGGATCCAGGACATCGACGAGCGGGCCGCCAAGCGGTCCGAGCGCGTGGTCGCCCTGCTGTTCACGGTGTCGATGCTGGCCACCATCGGCTTCATCGTCTCCTACGTGGCGGTGCCGCACGACAAGGCGGTCTTCGTCTTCCCGATCGGCCACATCAACGCGCTGAACTTCACGCTGGGCCTCACCCTCGGCGTGGCGCTGTTCTGCATCGGCGCGGGCGCGGTCCACTGGGCCCGCACCCTGATGTCCGACGTGGAGGTCGCCGACGAGCGTCACCCGATCGAGGCGTCCCCCGAGGTCCGGGCGAAGGTCCACGCGGACTTCCGCCTGGGTGCCAAGGAGTCGGCGCTCGGCCGCCGCAAGCTGATCCGCAACACGATGTTCGGCGCGCTGGCCCTGGTGCCGCTCTCCGGCGTCATGCTGCTCGGCGGCCTCGGCCCGGCGCCCGGCACCAAGCTGCGCCACACCATGTGGGCCAAGGGCAAGCGCCTGGTCAACATGAACACGAACCAGCCGCTGCGTCCCGAGGACGTCGCCGTGGGCTCGCTCACCTTCGCCAAGCCCGACGGCCTGGAGGAGCACTCCGAGGAGTTCCAGACGGAGATCGCCAAGGCCGCCCTGATGATCGTCCGCATCCAGCCGGGCAACATCAAGGACAAGCGCGAGCTGGAGTGGTCGCACCAGGGCATCGTCGCCTACTCGAAGATCTGCACCCACGTCGGCTGCCCGATCTCCCTGTACGAGCAGCAGACGCACCACGTGCTGTGCCCGTGCCACCAGTCCACCTTCGACCTCTCCGACGGTGCCCGAGTGATCTTCGGCCCCGCCGGCCACGCCCTGCCGCAGCTGCGCATCGGTGTGGACAGTGAGGGTTACCTCCAGGCGCTCGGCGACTTCGAGGAGCCCGTCGGTCCTGCTTTCTGGGAGCGCGGATGAGTACTGCAGACAACGCGACGCCCCGCTCTCGCGGGCAGGCGCCGGCCGGCGAGCGGTTCGCCGACTGGGCCGACGGCCGGCTGGGGATCTACTCCCTCGCCAAGGCCAACATGCGCAAGATCTTCCCCGACCACTGGTCGTTCATGCTCGGCGAAGTGTGCATGTACAGCTTCATCATCATCATCCTGACGGGTGTCTATCTGACGCTGTTCTTCCACCCGTCGATGAACGAGGTGCAGTACCACGGCACGTATGTCCCGCTCCAGGGACAGCTGATGTCGGAGGCGTTCAACTCGACCCTGCACATCTCCTTCGATGTGCGCGGTGGTCTGCTCGTCCGGCAGATCCACCACTGGGGTGCCGTGGTCTTCATCGCCGGCATGTTCGTGCACATGATGCGCGTGTTCTTCACCGGCGCGTTCCGCAAGCCGCGTGAGATCAACTGGCTGTTCGGCTTCCTGCTGCTCTTCCTGGGCATGTTCACCGGTTTCACCGGTTACTCGCTCCCGGACGACCTGCTCTCCGGCACCGGTGTCCGCTTCATGGAGGGCGCGATCCTGTCCGTGCCGATCATCGGCACGTACATCTCGTTCTTCCTCTTCGGCGGCGAGTTCCCGGGCGGCGACTTCGTGGCCCGCTTCTACTCGATCCACATCCTGCTGCTGCCGGGCATCATGCTGGGCCTGATGGTGGCCCACCTGATCCTGGTCTTCTACCACAAGCACACCCAGTTCGCGGGTCCCGGCAAGTCGAACAACAACGTCGTCGGCATGCCGCTGCTCCCGGTGTACATGGCGAAGGCCGGCGGCTTCTTCTTCCTGGTCTTCGGTGTCCTCGCGGCCCTCGCGGCGATCGCGCAGATCAACCCGATCTGGGCGATCGGCCCCTACCGTCCGGACCAGGTGTCCACCGGCGCCCAGCCGGACTGGTACATGGGTATGGCCGAGGGCCTGATCCGCGCCATGCCGGGCTGGGAGATCAACTTCTGGGGCCACACGCTGGTCCTGGGCGTGTTCATCCCGCTGCTGCTGTTCGGCGTGATCCTCATGGCGATCGCGGTCTACCCGTTCATCGAGTCGTGGGTCACCGGCGACAAGCGCGAGCACCACATCCTGGACCGCCCGCGCAACGCCCCGACCCGTACGGCGTTCGGTGTCGCCTGGCTGACCGTGTACTTCGTGATGCTGATCGGCGGCGGCAACGACATCTTCGCCACGCACTTCCACCTGTCGATCAACGCGGTCACCTGGTTCGTCCGGATCGCCTACTTCGTGGCCCCGGTCATCGCGTTCATCGTCACCAAGCGGATCTGCCTCGGCCTCCAGCGGCGCGACCGCGACAAGGTGCTGCACGGCCGCGAGACCGGCATCATCAAGCGGCTGCCGCACGGTGAGTTCATCGAGGTGCACGAGCCGCTCAGCCAGGAGCAGCTGCACACGCTCACCGCGCACGAGCAGTACACGCCGGCCGAGATCGGCCCGACGGTCGACGAGAACGGTGTCGAGCGCAAGGTGCCTGCCTCGCACAAGCTGCGGGTGAAGCTGTCCAACGCCTACTTCGGCGAGGACAACCAGATCCCGAAGCCGTCCGCCGAGGAGTACAAGGAGATCACGAGCGGCCACGGCCACCACTGATCCCCGCGTCGCCACGCCACGCCGAAGGGCCCCGTCCGCGAGCCGGACGGGGCCCTTCGCCATGCCGCCGGGCTGGATAGGGTGGGGGGCGACGGAGCAGGAATCTGTACGAGGAGCGGCTGATGAGCGCTGTGACCCCCGCTGGAGGCGACACCGCGGCGGGCCGCTCCTGGCCCGCCCTGCTGAACGGCCTGCTGGACGGCCGGGACCTGTCCGCGGACGACACCGCGTGGGCGATGGACCGGATCATGCGCGGGGAGGCGACCGACGCCCAGATCGCCGGGTTCGCGGTGGCGCTGCGGGCCAAGGGCCAGACGGTCCAGGAGATCACCGGCCTGGTCCGCACCATGTACGAGCACGCGAACGTGATCGAGGTGCCCGGCCGCACCGTCGACATCGTCGGCACCGGCGGCGACGGAGCCAAGACGGTGAACATCTCCACGATGTCCTCGCTCGTCGTGGCCGGCACCGGCGCGAAGGTCGTCAAGCACGGCAACCGCGCCGCGTCCTCGGCGTCCGGCTCCTCCGACGTGCTGGGACAGCTGGGGGTCAACCTCGACCTGTCGCCGCGCCGGGTGGCCGAGGTCGCCGACGAGGCCGGCATCACCTTCTGCTTCGCGGTGAAGTTCCACCCGGCGCTGCGCCATGTGGGCGCCGCCCGCGGGCAGTTGGGCATCCGGACGGTGTTCAACCTGCTCGGCCCGCTGACCAACCCGGCGCGGGTGCGGGCCCAGGCGGTCGGGGTGGCCGTCGCCCGCGAGGCGCCGATCGTCGCGGGCGTGCTCGCCGAACGCGGCAACTCCTCGCTGGTCTTCCGCGGGGACGACGGGCTGGACGAGCTGACGACGACGGCCACCTCCCGGGTCTGGGTGGTGCGGGACGGCAAGGTCCGCGAGGAGTCCTTCGACCCGCGCGACGCCGGCCTCCGCCTGGTCCCGGTGGAGGCCCTGCGCGGCGGCGACCCGGCGTACAACGCACAGGTGGCCCGCCGGCTGCTGGACGGCGAGCACGGGGCCGTACGGGACGCCGTGCTGCTGAACGCGGCGGCGGCGCTGGTGGCCTTGGACCCGGCGGACGCGCCGCTCGCCGAGCAGCTCCGGGCGGGCATGGCGAGGGCCGCGGAGTCGATCGACTCCGGGGCGGCCCGGCGGGTGCTGGAGCGCTGGGTGGCCGCCAGCAACGCGTGAGGTGACCGGAAGCCGTCCCGCGATCCGGACACGGGGTTGCGGGACGACGATCATCTCGCGTACTTTTCTGCACCAGGTCATGAGTGACAGTCATGAGGCCCCGGCCGACTGTCCGGCAACCCTCCGTCCGTGGCGGGGTGCCCCGGGTGAAGACCAGGCCGTGGACAGCAAGGTCCACGGCAAGCGCGGATCCCTCGCACCACCAGGGATCCTGGTCGTCGAGGAGACTTCCGTGAGCAAGCGAATGCGTTAGGGCCGCAGAGCCCCGCCTCCGCACACCCTTTTCCCTCTTCACCCCGCCGCGTTCCGCATTCCTTCACGGGAGTTCGCCATGTCTGTCTCCACCGCTGCCACCGACCGGTCCGTTTGCACCCCTCTGCCCGTTCTGGGGGCAGATGTCTCCGTGCCGCTGGTCACCGGCGGCGAAGTCACCTACGCGGCCCTGGACTACGCGGCCAGCGCCCCCGCCCTCCAGCGCGTCTGGGACGACGTCGCCGCCTACGCCCCGTACTACGGCAGCGTCCACCGCGGGGCCGGCTACCTCTCCCAGCTCTCCACCGACCTGTTCGAGAACGCCCGTGCGGCGGTCGCCGAGTTCCTCGGCTGCCGGCCCGGCGACCAGGTCGTCTTCACCCGCTCCACCACCGACTCCCTCAACCTGCTGGCCCGGGTGGTCCCGGCCGGCTGCCGGGTCTTCGTCTTCGAGACCGAGCACCACGCCTCCCTGCTGCCCTGGCAGCACGCGGACGTCACCTACCTCGACGCCCCGCGCACCCCGCGGCAGGCCGTGGAGACCCTGGAGCGCGCCCTCGCCGAGCGCGACCCGCACGGCCCGGCCCTGGTCTGTGTCACCGGCGCCTCCAACGTCACCGGCGAGCTGTGGCCGGTGCGCGAACTGGCCGCCGCCGCGCACGCCCACGGCGCCCGGATCGTCCTGGACGCCGCCCAGCTGGCCCCGCACCACCCGGTGTCCGTCGCGGACCTCGACGTGGACTGGATCGCCTTCTCCGGGCACAAGCTGTACGCGCCCTTCGGCTCCGGTGTCCTCGCCGGCCGCGCCGACTGGCTCCAGGAGGCCGAGCCGTACCTCGCGGGCGGCGGCGCCAGCCGCAAGGTCACCCGGCGCGAGGACGGCGGCGTGGCCGTGGAGTGGCACGAGACCGCGGCCCGGCACGAGGCCGGCTCCCCGAACGTCATCGGCGCCTACGCCATCGCCTCCGCCTGCAAGGCGCTCACCGAGGCCGGCTGGGACGCCCTGGTCGCCCGCGAGCGGCACCTGATCGCCAAGGTCCGCGCGGGCCTGGCCGAGGTCCCCGAGGTGCGCGTGCTGTCCCTGTTCGGCGACGACGCCCCGCGGGTCGGCGTCATCTCCTTCGTCGTCGAGGGCTGGAACAGCTCCCACTTCGCCGCCGCGCTCTCCGCCGAGTACGGCATCGGCGTCCGCGACGGCCTGTTCTGCGCCCACCCGCTGGTGCGCACCCTGCTCGGCAGCGACCCGCAGACCCAGGGCGAGTGCGGCGCCCCGGAGGCGGCCCCGGGCGAGAAGTCCCTCAACGCCATCCGTGTCAGCTTCGGCGCGGGCACCCCGGACGAGCACGTCGAGCGCTTCGTCACCGCGGTGCGGGAACTGGTCCGGGACGGCGCGAAGTGGCAGTACCGCACGGAGGAGGGCCGCTGCGTCCCGGCGGTCTGACGCCGGCCCGCCGCGCGCCCGGCCGCGCCCCAGGGCCTGTCCGCCCGTTCCCGTCACGCGACGGCAACGGGCGGACAGGCCCTAGGGTCTTTCGTTTGGATCAGGCCGGATCAGGGAGCGGGGTCTGGTGCCGTGCATCGCAAGGCGGAGGAGGGCGCCATGGCGGAGCCATGGCAACCGACGACAACGCCGCGAGGTGCGGTGCCAGGGCCCGCGAGCCCGGCATGATCCGAACGAGAGGCCCTAGTTGTCCAGGCCGATCGCGAACGCGGCTTCCAGGTCGTGCTGGGAGTAGGTGCGGAACGCCACGTGCGTGTCCGTGCCCTCCACGCCGGGGATCTTGCTGATGCGGCCGGGGATGACCTCGGCGAGGTCCTCGTGCTGCCGGACCCGGACCATGGCGATCAGGTCGTAGGTGCCGGTGACCGAGAAGACCTCGCTGACGCTGTCCAGCGCGGCGATCCGCTCCGCGATCTCGGGGATCCGGTCCACGCTGGTCTTGATCAGAACGATCGCGGTGATCACGGTTGTCTCTCTCCCTCGGTGACCGGAGCCGGTGCGGCCTTCACTCTAGTCCCACGGCCGTAGCGCACCCACGCGTAGCCGAAGCCGAGACCGAAGCCGACCAGGTGGGCGAGGTAGGCCACCCCCGGCCCGTCCGAGGCCCGCCCGGCCGCCAGCCACTGCAGGGCCGCCCAGCAGGGCAGCACGACCCAGGCCGGGAAGCGCAGCGGCAGGAAGAACAGGAACGGCAGGAGACTGGTCACGCGCGCCCGGGGGAACAGGTAGAGGAACGCTCCCAGCACCGCCGAGACCGCACCGGAGGCGCCGACCAGCGACTGCCCGGACGCGGCGTTCGCCGCCGCGTAGCCGAGGAGGGCGAGGTAGCCGCAGCCGGCGTAGAACAGCGTGAACTCCACCCGTCCCATCCTCTCCTCGGTCATCGCTCCGAAGACGAAGAGGAAGAGCATGTTGCCGAGCAGATGGACCCAGCTGCCGTGCACGAACAGCGCGGTGGCCGGGGTGAGCGCGCCCCGGGCCGGTCCGTCGAACAGCTCGGCCGGGACCACGCCCCAGCGCCGGAAGTACGCCCGCTGGACGGCCGGCAGCGCGTCCCCGGAGCCGTACCCGGGCACCAGCCCGGAGGCCGGGCCGAGCGCGAAGAGCAGGACGCACAGCGCGATGAGCCCGTACGTCACCGGCGCCGGCGTGCTCCGGACCGCTCTGAGGGCCCTGCCGGCGGCCGTGCTCCAGGTACTGATCATGACTACAGAGCATGACGTAACGGGACGCATGCCGACAGACCGCCTCGCCGCCGTGGACGGACGGGCGGCGAGTGACCGCCAGGCCGTAGGGTTACGAGCCACACGCGCCGGTCAGCGGCGCGGACCGACACGAGAAGGAGCGGACCAGCGCGATGACGGTTCCCCTGCCGACCGCCACGACCCGGTGGCGCTGTGCCCTGTGCGGCAACCTCACCCGGTTCGACGTGACCCGCTCGTCCAAGGTCGTCGAGTACATCCACCTCGATCTGGCCGGCGAGCCCACGGTGGAGGAGCGCGAGGTGGTCAGTGAGACCATCGAGTCGGTGCGCTGCCGCTGGTGCAACGCGGTGGACCAGGTGGAACTCGTGGACAGGCCGGGCGCCGGCTCCTGAGCGGAGCCGCCCCGGAGAGGCTCTTTTTCCGGTATTGGGGTGTGACGGATGGTGGAGACCGCAGGCGGGGGGCCGGACGACGGCACCGCTGAGGTGCTTGACCGTCCGCTGCCCGACGGTGTGCGCCGGCGGGTCGTGCAGATCGTCTCGGACGCTTTCGGCGGGCTGACCGTGGCGGAACTGCCCGCCCAGTTGCGGCAGTACGCCCGGTTCGCCCCGAACCGCCGGGCGAAGTTCGCCGGGAACGCGATGGCGGCGGCGCTGGAGACCGACCCGCTGTTCCGGCAGCGGATCGGCGAGAAGTTCCGGGAGACGCAGGCGGAACTCGCCGGTGCCCTCGACGCCGGCGCCCCGCCCCCGGCCGCGGACCCGCTCGACGTGGCGGCGGCGGCCTACGTGCTGCGCCCGGCGGGCTGGGTGAAGCTGGTCGCCGCGGCCGGCGAGGAGGCCCAGCGCGCCGACGCCGAGCGGGCCGACGAGGAGAGCCGGGCCGAGCTGGAGCGGCTGCGCGCGGAGCTGGCCCAGGCCCGCGACCACACCCGCGCCGAGACCGAACGGCTGCGCGCGGAGGTGGAGTCGGCGAAGAAGGAGGCCGAGTCGCTGCACCGCAAGCTGCGTTCGGCGCTCAACGACGTCAAGCGCGGGGAGGCCGCGCTGCGCAAGGTCCAGGGTGAGATCGACGCCGTGCGCGCCGAGACGCAGGTGCAGGTGTCGGCGGCGGAGAGCGAGTCCCGGCGGCTCAAGGCCCGTCTGGGCGAGGCCGAGGCCGCGCTGGAGGCCACCCGGCGGGCGGCCCGGGAGGGCCGCAGCGTGGAGGACATGCGGGTACGGCTGCTGCTCGACACCCTGCTGGAGGCGACCCAGGGCCTGCGGCGCGAACTCGCGCTGCCGCCGGTGTCGGTGCGCCCCGCCGAGACCGTCGACGCGGTGGAGCCGGGCCGGATGACCCCGAAGGACATCGCCGCGCGCGCCCTGTCGGAGCACGATCCGGCGATCCTCGACCAGTTGCTCGCGCTGCCGCAGGCGCACCTGGTCGTCGACGGCTACAACGTGACCAAGACCGGCTATCCGCAGATGCCGCTGGAGAAGCAGCGGCTGAGGCTGCTGGGCCAGCTCTCGGCGCTCGCCGCGCAGACCGGGGCCGAGGTGACCTGTGTCTTCGACGGGGCCGAGCTGGCCGCGCCGGTGCTGCTGGCGCCGCCGCGCGGGGTGCGGGTGCTGTTCTCCAAGCCGGGTGTCACGGCCGACGAGCTGATCCGCCAGCTCGTGCGCGCCGAGCCGCCGGGACGTCCGGTCATCGTCGCCTCCACCGACCGGGAGGTGGCCGACGGGGTCGCGAAGGCGGGCGCCCGGCCGGTGGCCTCCGCGGTGCTGCTGAAGCGGCTGTCCTGAAGGTCCAACAGGCCCGGATAATGCCCGAATTGGCAGGCAACGTCACGCAACGTAGTGTCAATCCCGCATCACTGCATGTGAGTTATGTGCAAAGAATGCATGGCGTGACGGGGTTTTTTGCCGTGAGGATTTGAACTGATCACAGCTAGGTCACTAGGGTCTGGGCTCGAACCTCCGAACGGGTGAACACTCACAAGAAGGAGTTCGTCCTCCGTGGCGTCCCACCGTCGACCCAAGCAGCCGAGCCGCACTCGCGTGACCGTGCTCACCACCGCTGCCGCAGCTGCCGTCGCGCTCAGCGCCAACGCCGCCAATGCCGCGCCGAGCGAGAATCCGGGCAAGGCCGAGGTCAAGGCCAAGGTCGACAAGCTCTACGAGCAGGCCGAGCAGGCGACCGAGAAGTACAACGGCGCCAAGGAGAAGCAGCAGAAGCTGCAGAAGGAGATCTCCACCATCCAGGACAGCGTCGCGCGCGGCCAGGAGGAGCTGAACAAGCTCCGCGACGGCCTCGGTTCGCTGGCCACCGCGCAGTACCGCTCCGGCGGCATCGACGCCTCGGTCCAGCTGTTCCTGTCCTCGGACCCGGACGACTACCTCGACAAGGCGTCCACGCTCGACCAGTTGAGCAGCCAGCAGGTCGACGCGCTGAAGAAGATCCAGGACAAGCAGCGCGAACTCGCCCAGGAGCGGGCCGAGGCCACCGAGAAGCTCAAGGACCTCTCCGCCACCCGCACCGAACTGGGCAACAAGAAGCGGGAAGTCCAGGGCAAGCTGGCCGAGGCCCAGCGGCTGCTGAACACCCTCACCGCCCAGGAGAAGGCGCAGCTCGCCCAGGAGCAGCAGCGCGCCAACCGCTCCTCCACCGAGCGGGTGGACCTCAAGGACGCCCCGCCCGCCTCCGGCCGCGCCTCGGCCGCGTTCGCCGCCGCCCAGAGCCAGATCGGCAAGCCGTACGTCTACGGCGCCACCGGCCCCTCCTCCTTCGACTGCTCGGGTCTGACCTCCTGGGCCTACGCCCAGGCCGGCGTCTCCATCCCGCGCACCTCCGAGGCGCAGGCGGGCATCGGCACCCGGATCGGCTCGGTCGGCGATCTGAAGGTCGGCGACCTGGTCTTCTTCTACGGCGACCTGCACCACGTGGGCCTGTACGCCGGTGGCGGCCAGGTGCTGCACGCCCCGCACACCGGTGCCGTGGTGCGCTACGAGTCCATCAACAACATGCCGTTCCAGTTCGGCGTCCGGGTCTGACACCCGGGCCCCGGTCCGACACGGTGGCGTCCGAACGGGCGAATCACCGGAACCGGAACTGACCCCGCGCCCCGCCGGTGACCTGCGTCAGCGGCGGGGCGTCAGCGTGTGTTGACGCCGAGGTCTTTGGTCCGGGCCCCTTCGCACGGCTACTGTCTGCCGCGTTTCCCCGGTGCCGGGGCCTCCCCGTCCCCAGGCGCCGGGGAACGGCCTGTGTCCGCCTGCCGAAGGACTGCCGTGGGGTCCCATCGCCGCCTTGCACCGTCCGGATTCGACCGGGGCACCGCCGCCCTGTGCGTGCTGTCGGCGGCGGCGGCCGCGCTCGGCGCCGTACCCGCGCACGCGGCACCGGACGCCGGCGCCCGCGCGGAGGTCGACCGGCTCTACACGGA
This sequence comes from Streptomyces sp. NPDC017095, assembly GCF_044332325.1. Classification (NCBI taxonomy): domain Bacteria; kingdom Bacillati; phylum Actinomycetota; class Actinomycetes; order Kitasatosporales; family Streptomycetaceae; genus Streptomyces; species Streptomyces sp. NPDC017095. The sequence continues at coordinate 154,759 of NZ_JBIROU010000011.1, read as the reverse complement.
GGCCGAGAAGGCGACCCAGGCCTACGACAAGGCCGACGAACGCGCCGGCGAGCTGCGCCGCCGGGTGCGCACCGCCCAGGACCGCATCGCCCGGCAGCAGCAGCGCGTCAACGACCTGCGCGAGCAGCTCGGCGCACTGGCCGGCGCCCAGTACCGGGCCGGCGGCATCGATCCGGCGGTGGCCCTGCTCTTCTCCGCCGAGCCCGACGACTACCTGGACAAGGCGGCCACCCTCGACCGCATCGGCGCCCGGCAGGCGGGCCGGCTCAAGGAGCTGCGGTCCGTGCTGCGCGCACTGGTCCAGGAGCGCGCGGAGACCGCCGGGATCCTCGCCGAGCTGGAGCGCAGCCGCAAGGCGGTGGCCGCCCACAAGCGGACCGTGGAGCGCAAGCTGGCCCGGGCCCGGCAACTGGTCAACGCCATGTCCGCCGCCGAACGCGCCGCCTACGACCGGGCCTCCCGGGGCAGCCGCACGGACCCGCCCGCACCGGCCGCCGGCCAGGGCGGCCGCGCCGCCGCCGCCCTGGCCGCCGCCCGCTCCGTGCTCGGCCGCCCGTACGTGTGGGGCGCCAACGGCCCCGACCGCTTCGACTGCTCGGGCCTGACCCAGTGGGCGTACGCGCACGCCGGCGTGCACCTGCCGCGCACCTCGCAGGAGCAGCGGTACGCCGGCCGCCGGGTCCCGCTCTCCCAGGCCCGCCCCGGCGATCTGGTCGTCTACCGCTCCGACGCCGGCCACGTGGCCCTGTACGCGGGCCACGGCCAGGTCATCCACGCGCCCTACCCCGGCGCCCCGGTGCGCTACGACCCGGTCGGCATGATGCCGGTCTCCTCGGTCACCCGGCCCTGACCGCGCCCGACACCGTACGATCGGGCGGTGGCTGGTCGTCGGCGGGCATGGGTCATCGGAGCCGTGGGGCTCGGTCTGCTGCTGCCGCTGGCCGGGTGCACCGCGCCCCCGGCGGCGGCCGATCCGGTCCGCACCGAGGTGCAGCGGGTGCTCGACCGGCGCGCGGCGGCCCTGCTCGGCCACGACGAGCGGGCGTACGGCGCGACCGGCGCCCGCACCGAGTACACCCGGCTGCGCGCCCTCCCGCTGGCTTCCTGGAGCTACCGGGTCACCGCCGTGCGCCGCACCGGATCCGGGGCCACCGCCGACGCCGACCTGCGCTACCGCGTCGCCGGCTACGACACGGCCCCGGTCGGCGCCCGCCGCACCCTCACCCTCGGCCGGACCGCCGCCGGCCGCTGGTACGTCACCGCCGACCGGCCCGCCCCCAGGGCCGGGCAGCAGCTCTGGGACCAGGGCCCGGTGACCGTGGTGCGGGGCGCGCACAGCCTGGTGCTCGGCGCCGGCGGGTCCGCCCCGGACCTGCGCCCCTTCGCCCGGCTGGCCGACGAAGCGGTGCCGGCGGTCTCCGGGGTGTGGGGCACGGGCTGGAGCCGCCGGATCGTCGTCCTCGTGCCGCGGTCCCTGACGGGCATGGCGGCCCTGCTCGGCTCGCCCGCCGCCGACTACCGGGGCATCGCGGCCGTCACCACGGGCGAGGCGGGCGGCTCGGGCCGGGCGCCCGCGGACCGGGTGGTGGTCAACCCGGACGCGTACGCGCTGCTCGGCGACACCGGCAAGCAGGTGGTCGTCACCCACGAGACGACCCATGTCGCCACCCGGACGGCCACCACCGCCGCCACTCCGCTGTGGCTGTCCGAGGGCTACGCCGACTGGACCGGCTACCTCGGCACCGGCCGCGCCCCGGCCGAGGCTGCCCCCGAACTGGCCCGGTCGGTCCGGGACGGCGAGGTGCCCCGCGCGCTCCCGGCCGACGCGGACTTCCGCTTCACCAGCGACCCGACGAAGCTGGCCCGGGCCTACGAGGGCGGCTGGCTGGCCTGCCGGATGATCGCCGACCGCTGGGGCCCGTCCCGGCTCGGCGCCTTCTACCGGGCCGTCGGCGCCCACCCCGGCCGCGCGGGCGCCGTGGAGGAGGCCCTGCGCACGGTGCTCGGCACCACACCGCCGCGGTTCACCGCGCAGTGGCGCGCCTACCTCGCCCGGCAGCTCGGCTGAGCCCGGCGACGGCCCGCCGCGGCCGGGCGGTGCCGCCGTGGCGGGCCGGGTGTCAGGAGGAGACCGGGGCCCCGGCGGGGCGGGCGGAGCGGGGCGGGAAGGGAGCGGCGGCACCGGGCCGTACGGTCGAGCGCCACAGCAGGCGGGCCGCCGTGAGCGCGGCCGCGAGCAGCAGGCCGTTGCGCAGCACCAGCAGCGTGACGCCGTACCAGTCGCTCAGCACCACGTGCGAGAAGCCGAGCGGGAACTCCAGGACGGTCAGGAAGGACGCCAGCACGGTCAGCAGCGCGGGGGCGCCCATCCGGCTCGCCCGGTGCGACAGGCAGACGGCGGCCAGGCCGACCAGCCAGACCAGGTACTGCGGGCTGATCACCCGGCTGGTCACCGTGAACAGCAGCACCGCCGTGAGGGCCGCGTCGGCGAGGGTATGCGGCCGCGGGGCGCCCGCGCGCAGCCGCCACAGCAGCAGCCAGCCGAACGCGGCTCCGGTCAGTGCCAGCGCGGCCGTGCTGACCGCCCCCACCCCCGGGCCCAGGAACTCGATCGAGCCGTAGTTCAGCAGCACCTCGCCCTGCCAGCCGAAGTGCCGGGCCACATGGAAGACCAGGGCGCCCAGCGACTCCACCTCGGTGCCCCGGTCCCGCTGGAAGGAGAGGAAGGCGAAGGCGCCCGGCATCGACACCGCGAACAGCAGGGCGACACCCGCCGCGGTGACCGCCGCCGAGGCCCACGCCCGCCGCCGCACCACACCGACCAGCAGCAGCGCCGGCCACACCTTCAGCAGCGCCCCGAGCGCGGTCAGCGCGCCCAGCACCCGCGGGCGCCGGGCCCCGGCGAGCAGCGCCGCCACGGCGACCGCGGTCACCATCAGGTCGTAGCGGGCGTACACCGTCGGCCCGAGCAGCGGCACCCCCGCCGCCCACACCCAGGCGCCGCGCGGGGACCGGCCGGGCCGCCCGCCCGCACGCACCAGCAGCGCCAGCACGACCGCGTCGGACAGACAGGCCAGCACGTAGAAGGCGTGCGCGTACGACAGGAAGGGCAGGGCGGCGGGGGAGAGGACCGCGAGGGCGGCGGCGGGCGGGTACTGCCAGGTGACATCGTCCAGCGGAAACGTTCCCTGGCGCAGCACCTCGTACCAGCCGCGGTAGATCACCGACACGTCCGAGGTGACGTCCGGGCCCGGGAAGACGTACACCCGGAACACGAACAGCAGCAGCACCGCGCGGCTGCCGGCCCAGGCCGCGAGCAGCCACGTCAGGGACCGTCCGGCGCCCTTCGTCTTCACCTGATCCCCTGCCGTCCGCCGCCGTGTGTGCCCGTGCCGTTCGAATCCGCGCGAGCGACCATGATGTCCCGCGTTCCCGTGCGGGTGCCACAGACCCGGCCGGGCACGCGGCCGGGAACGGTCCATTCGGTAGGGTCGGCGGCGATGGACAAGACCCTCGTCGTCACCAACGACTTCCCGCCCCGGCCGGGCGGCATCCAGGCGTTCCTGCACAACATGGCCCTCCGCCTGGACCCCGGCCGGCTGGTCGTCTACGCCTCCACCTGGAAGCACGGCCGGGAGGGCGCCGAGGCCACCGCCGCCTTCGACGCCGAGCAGCCGTTCACCGTCGTCCGCGACCGCACGACGATGCTGCTGCCCACCCCCCGGGTCACCAGGCGGGCGGCCGGGCTGCTGCGCGAGCACGGCTGCACCTCGGTGTGGTTCGGGGCGGCCGCCCCGCTCGGCCTGATGGCACCCGCGCTGCGCGGGGCCGGCGCCGAGCGGCTGGTGGCCACCACCCACGGGCACGAGGCCGGCTGGGCCCAGCTGCCCGCCGCCCGGCAGCTGCTGCGCCGGATCGGGGAGTCCACGGACACCCTCACCTACCTCGGGGAATACACCCGCTCCCGGATCGCCGCCGCGCTCGGCCCGGCGGCGGCCTCGCGGATGGTGCGGCTGCCGCCGGGAGTCGACGAGAAGACCTTCCACCCCGCCTCCGGGGGCGCCGAGGTCCGCGCCCGGCTCGGCCTCACGCAGCGGCCGGTGGTGGTCTGCGTCTCCCGGCTGGTGCCGCGCAAGGGCCAGGACACCCTGATCCGGGCCCTGCCCCGCATCCTGGCCGCCGAGCCGGACACCGTCCTGCTGATCGTCGGCGGCGGCCCCTACGAGCGCGACCTGCGCCGTCTGGCCCGGGAGACCGGCGTGGCCGGTTCGGTCCGGTTCACCGGCGCCGTGCCCTGGTCCGAGCTGCCCGCGCACTACGGCGCCGGCGACGTGTTCGCGATGCCGTGCCGGACCCGGCGCGGCGGCCTGGACGTGGAGGGCCTGGGCATCGTCTACCTGGAGGCGTCGGCGACCGGCCTGCCGGTCGTCGCGGGCGACTCCGGGGGCGCCCCGGACGCGGTCCTGGACGGCGAGACCGGCTGGGTGGTCCGCGGCGGCGAGCCCGCGGAGGCCGCCGACCGGATCGTGGCGCTGCTGGCCGACGCCGACCTGCGCCGCCGCATGGGCGAGCGGGGCCGCCGGTGGGTGGAGGAGAAGTGGCGCTGGGACCTGCTGGCCGAGCACCTGAAGGCTCTGCTGTAGGACCGCGCCCCCGCGAGGGCGCGGCGCCTCACTTGGCGTAGATCGCCTCGATCTCGGCGGCGTAGTCCCGCGCCACCACGTTCCGCTTGAGCTTCAGCGACGGCGTCAGATGGCCCGACTCCTCGGTGAACTGGGCGGGCAGGATGCGGAACTTGCGCACCGACTCCGCCTTCGACACCGCCGCGTTGCCGTCGTCCACGGCCGCCTGGACCGCCGCCAGCAGATCGGGGTCCTCGCGCAGCGCCGCCGCCGTGGCACCGGCCGGCTTGCCGTGCTCGGCGGCCCAACGGCCCAGGAACTCCTCGTCGATGGTGACCAGCGCGCCCACGAACGGCCGCCCGTCGCCCACCACCATGCACTCCGCGACCAGCGCGTGCGCCCGGATCCGGTCCTCGATCACGGCCGGCGCCACGTTCTTGCCGCCCGCCGTGACGATGATCTCCTTCTTCCGGCCGGTGATCCGCAGATAGCCGTCCTCGTCCAGGGTGCCGATGTCACCGGTGTGGAACCAGCCGTCGGCCAGCGCCTCCGCCGTCGCGCCCGGGTTGTTCCAGTACTCCTTGAACAGGTGCTCGCCGTGCAGCAGCACCTCGCCGTCGTCCGCTATCCGCACCACCGAGCCGGGCAGCGGCTGCCCGACCGTGCCGATCTTCTGCCGGTCCCAGGGGTTGAACGCGGTCGCCGCGCAGGACTCGGTCAGGCCGTAGCCCTCCAGCACCGTGAAGCCGATGCCCCGGAAGAAGTGGCCGAGCCGCTCGCCCAGCGGGGCGCCCCCGGAGATGGCGTACTCGCCCCGGCCGCCGAGCACCGCGCGCAGCTTGCCGTAGACCAGCTTGTCGAAGAGCTTGTGCTTCAGCTTCAGGCCGAGCGACGGGCCGGACGGCGTGTCCAGCGCCTTGCTGTAGGCGATCGCGGTGTCCGCGGCCCGGTCGAAGACCGCGCCCTTGCCGTCCGCCTGCGCCTTGGCCCGCGCCGAGTTGTAGACCTTCTCGAAGACCCGCGGCACACCCAGGATCAGCGTCGGCCGGAACGCGGCCAGTTCGTCCGTGAGGTGCTTGATGTCCGGGACGCAGCCCAGCTTGATCGGCGCCATCATCGGCGCCACCTGCACCAGTCGCCCGAAGACATGGGCGAGGGGCAGGAAGAGCAGCACGGAGCACTCGCCGGTGCGGAACAGCGGACGCAGCCGCTCCACGACGTTCCCGCACTCGGCGAAGAAACTGCGGTGGGTGAGCACACAGCCCTTGGGCCGCCCGGTCGTCCCGCTGGTGTAGACGATGGTCGCCGGGTCGTCGGCGCGGGCGAGCGAGCCGCGCTCCTCGACCGTCTCGTCCGCCACGCCCTGGCCGAGCCGGCCCAGCTCCGCCACGCCCCCGGCCTCGATCTGCCAGAGGTGCTTCAGCGCGGGCAGCGACTCGCGCACCGACTCCACGGCCGCCGCGTGGGCGTCCAGTTCCACCACGCAGGCGGTGGCGCCCGAGTCGGACAGGATCCACCGCACCTGCTCCGGCGAGCTGGTCTCGTACACCGGCACGGTGACGGCGCCCGCGCTCCAGATCGCGAAGTCCAGCAGCGTCCACTCGTACCGCGTCCGGGACATCAGTCCCACCCGGTCGCCCGGCTGGACCCCGGCGGCGACGAGGCCCTTGGCGGCGGCGTGCACCTCGGCGAGGAACTCCCGTGCGGTCACGTCCTGCCAGACACCGTCCACCTTGCGGGCGATGACGGCGACGTCGGGATGCTGCGCGGCGTTTCTGCGGACGATGTCGGTCAGATTGCCGTCCGCGGGGACCTCGTACAGGGCCGGAAGGCTGAACTCGCGCAAGACTGCTGCTCCTCATAGGGCGCCGGCGCCACGACGTTGTGCGATGCGACGGTGCGGTCCAAGGCTCGGGCAAGTGCTCGGGTACTTCGGTGGCTGAAAACCAGAGCACGACTGGACTGCCCGGACGTTACCCGCCGGTATGGCGTCTACGACAGGGGGTCCCGGCGAGATGTTCGCTGCGTCACACACGCGGACTTTCCTTCGCGCACAGTAGTCCACGGCCCAACCGACCGGCGAGTAACCGCAGGCCGGACCGGCACTGTTCACCCCACCCCCGCGCGCCTACCCTTGATCACCATGGCATCCACACGCACCGGCAGCCGGCGGACCCGGGTCCATGTGGTCAGCGACGTGCACGGCAACGCCCGGGACCTGGCCCGGGCCGGCGACGGCGCCGACGCCCTCGTCTGCCTCGGCGACCTCGTCCTCTTCCTCGACTACGCCGACCACTCGCGCGGGATCTTCCCCGACCTGTTCGGCAAGGAGAACGCCGACCGCATCGTCGAGCTGCGCACCGCCCGCCGGTTCGCCGAGGCCCGCGAGTTCGGCGCCCGGCTGTGGGCCGGCGTCGGCGCCGACCGGGCCGCCGCCATCGAGAAGGCGGTCCGCAGGCAGTACGAGGAGATGTTCGCCGCGTTCCCCGCACCGACGTACGCCACCTACGGCAATGTCGACATGCCGCAGCTCTGGCCGGAATACGCCCGGCCCGGCACCACCGTCCTCGACGGCGGGCGGGTGGAGATCGGCGGCTGGACCTTCGGCTTCGTCGGCGGCGGCCTGCGCACCCCGATGCGCACGCCGTACGAGATCGACGACGAGGAGTACGCGGCGAAGATCGAGGCCGTCGGCGAGGTCGACGTGCTGTGCACCCACATCCCGCCGGAGGTGCCCGAGCTGGTGTACGACACCGTGGCCCGCCGCTTCGAGCGGGGCAGCCGGGCCCTGCTGGACGCCGTCCGCCGCACCCGGCCCCGGTACGCGCTGTTCGGGCACGTGCACCAGCCGCTGGCCCGCCGGATGCGGATCGGCGCCACCGAGTGCGTGAACGTGGGGCACTTCGCCCGCACCGGCACGCCCTGGGTGCTCGAATGGTGAGGCACGTCGGGCGGGGTGAAGGCGGCAGGTCGGCGGCGCGGTAGCCTTCACGCTGCACACGCGTGCGCAGCCGGCGCACACAGATCTCTCCCAACCCGGCCCGCATCTGGAGGAGCCACCGCGATGGCGGAACACACCAGTTCGAGCATCACGATCGAGGCGGCCCCGGCCGACGTCATGGCGGTGATCGCCGACTTCGCGCGCTACCCGGACTGGACCGGCGAGGTGAAGGAGGCGGAGGTCCTCGCCACCGACGAGCGGGGCCGCGCCGAACAGGTCCGCCTCGTCATGGACGCCGGCGCCATCAAGGACGACCAGACCCTCGCCTACACCTGGGCCGGCGAGCACGAGGTCTCCTGGACCCTGGTCAAGTCCCAGATGCTGCGCTCCCTGGACGGCACCTACCTGCTGAAGCGGGCCGGCGCGGACGCCACCGAGGTCACCTACCGGCTCACGGTCGACGTCAAGATCCCCATGCTCGGCATGATCAAGCGCAAGGCCGAGAAGGTCATCATCGACCGGGCCCTGGCGGGCCTGAAGAAGAGGGTGGAGCAGGGGCCGTCCGCGGCGGCCGGACACACGGCCGGCTGAGCGCCGGCCGGCCCGGACCGCCCGGACCGCCCTGACCCTCCAGGGCCGCCGCACCCGGCGGCGGACGGGCCGCCGGCGGGGCACCGGTAGCGTTCCCGTCATGCGCACCATCCTGATCACGGGCCCGGGCGGCGGCGGACGCACCACGGTCGCCGCGGCGACCGCGCTGCGCGCCGCCGGCGAAGGCACCCGCACCCTCCTGCTCAGCGCCGACCGCACCGACACCCCGGGCGTGGCACTGGGCACCGGGACGGGACCGGCCCCCACCGAGGCCGCGCCGCACCTCACCGTCTGGCGCCCGGACGCCACGGAACGCTTCCGGCAGGACCTCACCGCCTTCCAGAGCCGCGCCGTGACCGTCCTCGACCTGCTCGGCGCCGCCCGGCTGGACGCCGAGGAGGTCACCCCGCTGCCCGGCGCCGAGGAACTGTCCTTCCTCCGCGCCCTGCGCGACGCGGCCCTCTCCGGACGGTACGACCTCCTCGTCGCCGACCTCCCGCCGCTGCCGCAGGCCCTCGCCCTGCTCGCCCTGCCCGAGGAGCTGCGCCGCTATCTGCGCCGCCTGCTGCCGCCCGAACGGCAGGCCGCCCGCGCCCTGCGCCCGGTCCTCGGCCGGCTGGCCGGCGTGCCCATGCCCGCCGGGTGGCTGTACGAGACGGCGGCCCGCTGGGACCTGGAGCTGGCCGCCGTCGAGACCGTCCTGACCGACCCGGGCACCGCCGTACGCCTGGTCGCCGAGCCCGGCCCGGCCGGCGCCGCCGCGATCCGCGCCGCGAGCCTCGGCCTGGCCCTGCGCGGCCTGCGCACCGAGGCCCTGATCGCCAACCGGACCCTGCCCGACGCGGCCCCCGACAGCTGGCTCACCGGACTCCTCGCCCAGCAGCGCAAGACGCTCGCCGACTGGCGGGAGACGCACGACGTGCACACCGTCGCGCACCTCGGCCGCGACCCGCAGGGCCCCGACGACCTCGCCGCCCTCGCCGTGCCCGCCGTCGATCCGGCGCCCGCCCCGGTGCAGTGGCCCGTCACCGACCGCATCGCCGAGGACGGCGTGCTGGTCTGGGCGCTGCCGCTGCCCGGCGCGATACGGGACGAGCTGGACCTGGTCCGGCGCGGCGACGAACTCCTGATCAGCGCGGGCCCGTTCCGCCGGATCGTGCCGCTGCCCTCCGCGCTGCGCCGCTGCACCGTCGCCGGCGCCGGACTGCGCGAGGGCGAACTGCGCATCCGGTTCGCCCCGGACCCGGATCTGTGGCCCGCCGCCGGCCGGTGAGCCGGGCACGGCCGTTCGGGTAACGTCGTAAAGGCGAACCTAGTCAGGAGTCCGCCATGAGCGATGAGCGCCCCGCACCCGAACCGCCGCAGGAGCGGGCGACCGACGCCGACGCCTGGGCCACGGCCTGCGCCGAGGACCTCGCCGCCGAGAAGGCCCGCCGCCGCACCGAGCAGGGACCCCCGCAGGGCCCGGCCGCCGAGGAGCTGAAGAAGCTGGTGGACGCGGTGGCCGACAAGCTCTCCGGGCTGTCCTCGCCCCTCCTCCAAAGCCTCGCCGGACCCGCCGCCCAGCAGTTGGCGCGGCAGGCCGTGGAGCAGGCCAAGGCCGCCGTGGAACCCGTCATCGAGCGCAACCCGGACGTTTTCGGCCACCTGGCCGCGGCCGGCGGCGAACTGCTCGCCGCCTACCGCTCCGCCGTCCAGGCCCAGGAGCGGCGCTGGACGGCCGGTCCGGGCGGCGGCCGGCCGGACCGCCAGGACCGGACGGACCGGGACGAGCGGGACGACACGGGCGGCCGCGGGGACCGGGGCGAGGGCACCGGTCCGGGGGAGCGCATCGACCTGGACTGAAGCCCTGGCACGGCGGGGCCTCGGGTACGGTTGGCCGTAGCGGGGCTCGACCGAAACTGAGGGATTCATGGGACTCACCATCGGCGTCGACATCGGCGGCACGAAGATCGCGGCCGGCGTGGTCGACGAGGAAGGCAACATCCTCTCGACCTTCAAGGTGCCGACCCCCACCACGCCCGAGGCCATCGTGGACGCCATCGCCTCGGCGGTGGAGGGCGCGCGCGCCGGGCACGAGATCGTCGGCGTGGGCATCGGTGCCGCCGGTTACGTCAACCGGCAGCGCGCCACGGTGTACTTCGCGCCGAACATCGACTGGCGCAACGAGCCGCTCAAGGAGAAGGTCGAGGCCCGTACGGGCCTTCCGGTCGTGGTCGAGAACGACGCCAACGCCGCCGCCTGGGGCGAGTACCGGTTCGGCGCCGGCAAGGGCCACCGCAACGTCATCTGCATCACGCTCGGCACCGGCCTCGGCGGCGGCATCATCATCGGCAACAAGCTGCGCCGCGGCCACTTCGGCGTGGCCGCCGAGTTCGGCCACATCCGGATGGTCCCGGACGGCCTGCTGTGCGGCTGCGGCTCGCAGGGCTGCTGGGAGCAGTACGCCTCTGGCCGCGCCCTGGTCCGCTACGCCAAGCAGCGCGCCAACGCCACCCCCGAGCGCGCCGAGGTGCTGCTCGCGCTCGGCGACGGCACCCCCGACGGCATCGAGGGCAAGCACATCTCCATGGCCGCCCGGCAGGGCTGCCCGGTCGCCGTCGACTCCTACCGCGAGCTGGCCCGCTGGGCCGGTGCCGGCCTGGCCGACCTGGCCTCCCTGTTCGACCCGTCCGCGTTCATCGTCGGCGGCGGCCTCTCGGACGAGGGCGATCTGGTCCTCGACCCGATCCGCAAGTCGTACAAGCGCTGGCTGGTGGGCGGCAACTGGCGCCCGGTGGCCGACGTGATCGCCGCCCAGCTCGGCAACAAGGCGGGCCTGGTGGGCGCGGCGGACCTGGCCCGGGAGCCCGACCCGGTCATGTAGCGGCGCCGGGGCGCGGCGCCCCGTGTCCGCGCGGCCCGGCCGCGCGGGCATCCCCGGCCGCGGCGGGTCCGCGGCCGGGGGCACGGGTCGCCGCGCCCCGGTCCCCGGGGCGTACATTGATCCACATGGTGCCGCTCCCCGACTCCCACACCGCGGCAGACGGTTCCGCCGTCGTCCGCGTGCTCAGCTACAACATCCGCTCGATGCGCGACGACACCGCCGCCCTCGCCCGTGTCATCAGCGCCTGCGCCCCGGACCTGGTCCTGCTCCAGGAGGCCCCGCGCTTCTTCCGCTGGCGCAAGAAGCTGGCCCGGCTCGCGGCGGCCTCCGGCCAGGTCGTCCTCACCGGAGGGGCCACGGCGGCGGGTCCGGCGATCCTGTGCGGTCTGCGCGCCACCGTCGAGCGGACCGAGGACGTCCTGCTGCCGCTCACGCCGGGTCTGCACCGGCGCGGTCTCGCCGGCGCCGTCGTCCGGTTCGGCGCCGCCCGGCTCGGCGTCGTCAGCTGCCACCTCAGCCTCCGCCAGGACGAGCGCCAGGCCCAGGGCGGGCTGCTCCTCGACCACCTCGCCGGGCTGGGCGCGGAACACGCCGTCGTCGGCGGCGACCTGAACGAACGCCCCGACGGACCCACCTTCCGCCGCCTCGCCGCCGGCCTCCAGGACTGCCGTACGACCGCGCCCTGGGGCGGCGAGTTCACCTCGCCCGCCGCCGGTCCGCACCAGCGCATCGACGCGGTCTTCGCGACCAAGGGCATCGAGGTGCTGGGCTGCGGCGTGCCCCTGGACGAGCCGGGGATCAGCCGGGCGGACCTGCGGGCGGCCACGGACCACCTCCCGGTGCTGGCCGCCCTGCGGGTCCCGGCGGCGTAACCGGCGTCGGCGGCCGGGCCCGGGCGTCAGCCGGCCGCGGACCCGGTCCGGTCCAGGGCCGGCCGGCCGGCCGAGCGGCTGCGGACCCCGCCCAGTGTCAGCCGGTCCGGTCCGGCGTCAGACCACCGCTCCGCGGCCCGGGCCGTCGTCCTCCTCGTCGTCCGTCCGCATCCGCGCCACCAGCGTCACGAAGCCGCCGAGGAAGCCGCCGATGCCGCAGGTCGCCAGCCACCAGGTCATGTCCCAGCCGAGCAGCACCGCCAGCAGCAGCAGGACGGGGCCGCCGACCACGCCGAGCCAGGCGAACTTCGCGGTGGTGTCCGCGGCCGGCAGCGGCGGCGGCTCCGGCGGGACGAAGTGGCCCTCGTCGCCGTCGCCGAAGTCGTCGTCGGACGGTTCGGCCACCGCGTAGTCACGCGGGCCGATCCCGGGCGCGAAGGAGACCGAGCCGCCGAGCGGGCGCGCGGGCGGGGCGTCGCCCCCGTCGTCCCCGCCGGTGTCCGCCACGGCGTTCTTCTCCAGCAGCGCCAGATCCTCCACGGGCTTGAACGGCCGGGCGCCCGGCGGGTCCGGCGGCTCCACGCCGTAGCCGGCGACGATGGCCCGCCAGGCGGCGTCCTCGTCGAACGGCACCTCCTGGCGGTCCGGTTCACGGGCCCCCTGGCCCTCGCGGTCCTCCTGGCCGTCGCGGTCCTCGCGGCCCTCACGGTCGGAGTCGTGCTCAGCCAACTGCGGCCGTCCCTTCCTTGCCGACACTGGGTGCGAGCCGGCCGATGAAGGCGTAGCTCTCCTCGAAGATCCGGTCCGCGTCCACGTCCAACGTCGCGACGTGGTAGCTCTGTTCCAGCACGGTCTCCGTGACGTCCAGGGACGACACCCGGCTCAGCACGCGCGCCGAGTCGGCCGCCGGGACGACATGGTCCTGGGCGCTGCGCAGCAGCAGCAGCGGCTGGGTGACCTGGGGCAGCTCGCCGTCCAGCCGGCGCAGGAAGGCGCGCAGCGAGTGCGCCGCGTGCAGCGGCACCCGGTCGTAGCCCAGCTCCGCCGCGCCCTCCTTCGCGATGTCGCTGGCGATGCCCTTCGTGGTGCGCACCAGGTGCCGGGCCACCGGCAGGGCGTACGCGGACAGGCCGTGCACCTTGTTGGCCGGGTTGACCACCACCACGCCCGCGACCCGCTCGCCGTGCCGGGCCGCGAGCCGGAGGGCCAGCGCGCCGCCCATCGACAGCCCCGCGACGAACACCCGGGAGCAGCGCTCGGCGAGGAGGCGCAGCTCGCGGTCCACCTCCGCGTACCAGTCCTGCCAGGTGGTGAGCTGCATGTCCGCCCAGCGGGTGCCGTGGCCGGGCAGCAGCGGCAGGGAGACGGTCAGGCCGCGGGCCGCGTGGTGCTCCGCCCAGGGGCGCAGCGACTGGGGCGAGCCGGTGAAACCGTGGCAGAGGAGGACCCCCACCTCACCGCCCTGGTGGCGGTACGGCTCGGCTCCGGGGAGAACTGGCATGTGCTTCACCGTACGCGACCGCACTGACACCGACCAGGGTCGTCGGGCCCATTGACGGTCCTTGGGGTTAAGGTCTGTCCGACGGAAACGGGAGGCACACGGGTGTTGTACGGCACGATGAAGGTCGCCATCGGCGGGCCGCTGAAGGTCGCTTTCCGGCCGTGGGTGGAGGGCCTGGAGAACATTCCGGCCACGGGTGCGGCCATCCTGGCCAGCAACCACCTCTCCTTCTCGGACTCCTTCTTCCTGCCAGCCGTGCTGGACCGCAAGGTCACCTTCATCGCCAAGGCCGAGTACTTCACCACCCCGGGCGTGAAGGGCCGCCTCACCGCGGCCTTCTTCAAGGGCGTCGGCCAGCTCCCGGTGGACCGCTCCGGGGCGCGCGGCGCCGGTGAGGCGGCGGTCAGGAGCGGCATAGAGGTGCTGGAGCGCGGCGAGCTGTTCGGCATCTACCCGGAGGGCACCCGCTCGCCCGACGGCCGGCTGTACCGGGGCAAACCCGGCGGTCTGGCCCGGGTGGCGCTCGCCACCGGCGCGCCGGTCATCCCGGTCGCCATGATCGACACGGAGAAGATCCAGCCGCCCGGCAAGGTGGTGCCCAAGCTGATGCGGCCCGGCATCCGCATCGGCAAGCCGCTGGACTTCAGCCGGTACCAGGGCATGGAACACGACCGGTTCGTGCTGCGCGCCGTGACCGACGAGGTCATGTACGAGATCATGAAGCTCTCCGGCCAGGAGTACGTCGACATCTACGCCACCGCCGCCAAGCGGCAGCTCACGGAGGCGGCCAAGGCGGCGAGGGCGGCGAAGGCGGCCAGGGAGGCCGAAGCGGAGCAGACCGGCACGGCCGGGAAGAAGCAGGACGAGTCCTAGCCGCGGCGGACCAGCGGTCCGGCGGGCCGGGGTGCCAGGGGGCCGGGGGAATCGGGGGGCCGGGGGACATGCCCAAGCGCGAGCGGGTCATGCGGATGTCGGTGGAGCTGCCGCTGTGGCGCGCGCTGACCGCGTACCGCGTCCTGACCATGCTCTACGCGATCGGCCTGTGCGCCACCGCCTACGACCAGTTCGTCCGGCCCTGGGTGGCCGTCGCCTACTACACGGTGCTGGTCGTGTGGACCCTCGCCACCCTGCCCAGGGTGGCGAACGCGGCGAGCTGCACCCGGCGCTTCCTCGCCGCCGACCTGGCCGTCGCGCTGGCCGGCATCCTGCTCACCCCGCTCGCCGACAGCCACCAGCGGATCGCGGGCGGCGGCCCCACCCTGCCGTCGATATGGACGGCAGGCGCGGTGCTGGCCTTCGCCGTCAAGGGCGGCTGGCGCTGGGCGGCCGTCGCCTCCACGGCCGTGGCCGCGGCCAACCTGGCCGAGCGCGGCCACCCCGCCCGGGACACCGTGCACAACGTGATCCTGGTCTGGGTGGCCGCCATCGCCATCGGCTACGTCGTGGAGGTGGCCCGCGCCTCCGAGCGCACCCTCGCCCGCGCCCTGGAGATCGAGGCGGCGACCCGGGAACGGGAGCGGCTGGCCCGGGACATCCACGACGGCGTGCTCCAGGTGCTGGCGATGGTGAAGCGCCGGGGCGCGGCGCTCGGCGGCGAGGCGGCCGAGCTGGGCCGGCTGGCCGGGGACCAGGAAGTGGCCCTGCGGACCCTGGTCTCGGGCGGTCTGGTGCCGGTGTCCCGGGTCTCGGAGGACCTGGCCGAGGGCGCCGTCGTCCGCGCGGTGGAGGAACCGGACGAGACCGGTCCGCTCGACCTGCGCTCCCTGCTCGCGCCGTACGCGGGTGCCCGGGTCAGCCTGGCCGAGCCCGGCGCCCCGGTGCCGCTGCCGCCGGCCGCGGCCCGCGAGGTGGCCGCCGCCGTCGGGGCCGCCCTGGACAACGTGCGGGCGCACGCGGGGGACGGGGCGCGGGCCTGGATCCTGCTGGAGGACGAGCCGGACGAGATCGTCGTCACCGTCCGCGACGACGGCCCCGGCATCCCCGAGGGCCGGCTCGCGCAGGCCGAGGGCGAGGGCCGGCTCGGGGTGGCCCTGTCGATCCGGGGCCGGCTGCGCGACCTCGGCGGCAGCGCCGGGATCCTCTCCGTTCCCGGGCAGGGCACGGAGGTCGAACTGAAGGTACCGAAGGGCGCCGTCCGGGCGCGCGGCGAGAAGGCGGAGCGGTGATGACCGAGCGGCAGGGCCCGATCAGGGTCATGGTGGTGGACGACCATCCGATGTGGCGGGACGCGGTCGCCCGGGACCTGGCCGAGTCCGGTTTCGAGGTGGTCGCCACCGCCGGCGACGGCGAGCAGGCGGTGCGCCGGGCCCGGGCCGCCGCGCCCGACGTGCTGGTGCTGGACCTCAACCTGCCCGCCAAGCCCGGCGTCCAGGTCTGCAAGGAACTGGTCGGCCACGACCCGGCGCTGCGGGTCCTGGTGCTCTCGGCGAGCGGCGAGCACGCCGACGTGCTGGAGGCGGTGAAGTCCGGCGCGACCGGCTATCTGCTGAAGTCGGCCTCCACCGCGGAACTGCTCGACGCGGTGCGCCGTACCGCCGCCGGCGACCCGGTGTTCACGCCGGGCCTGGCCGGACTGGTGCTCGGCGAGTACCGGCGGCTGGCCGCCGAGCCCGCGCCCGCCGCGGACGCCGGCGAGCCGGGCGCGCCCCGGCTGACGGAGCGGGAGACGGAGGTGCTGCGGCTGGTGGCGAAGGGCCTGAGCTACAAGCAGATCGCCGAACGCCTCGTCATCTCCCACCGCACGGTCCAGAACCACGTCCAGAACACCCTGGGCAAGCTGCACCTGCACAACAGGGTGGAGCTGGTCCGGTATGCCATAGAGCGCGGACTCGACGGGGGGTAGGGCGCGTACGCGGCGCGCGCCCGGATCACCCGAATCGCCCCTCCCGATGTGACCTGAATCACCATTAGCGTGACTCGGCGTCAGACCATCGCGGCGAAGGGACATTTCCATGCGCGTCGGAGTACTGACCGGAGGCGGCGACTGCCCCGGGCTCAACGCCGTCATCCGGGGCGTCGTCCGCAAGGGCGTGCAGGAGTACGGCTACGACTTCGTCGGATTCCGGGACGGCTGGCGCGGTCCGCTGGAGAACGACACCGTCCGTCTGGACATCCCCGCCGTGCGCGGCATCCTGCCCCGCGGCGGCACCATCCTCGGCTCCTCGCGGACCAACCCGCTGAAGGTGCGCGACGGCATCCGCCGGATCAAGGACAACCTGGCCAAGCAGGAGGTGCAGGCCCTGATCGCGATCGGCGGCGAGGACACCCTCGGGGTCGCCGCCCGGCTGTCCGACGAGTACGGGATGCCCTGTGTCGGCGTGCCGAAGACCATCGACAACGACCTGTCCGCCACCGACTACACCTTCGGCTTCGACACCGCCGTCAACATCGCCACCGAGGCCATCGACCGGCTGCACACCACCGCCGAGTCCCACATGCGGGTCCTGGTGGTGGAGGTGATGGGCCGGCACGCCGGCTGGATCGCCCTGCACGCGGGCCTGGCCGGCGGTGCCAACGTCATCCTCATCCCCGAACAGCGCTTCGACATCGGCCAGGTCTGCGACTGGGTGACCTCCCGGTTCCAGGCCTCCTACGCGCCGATCGTGGTCGTCGCCGAGGGCGCCGTGCCGAAGGACGGCCAGGTGGTGCTCAAGGACGAGTCGCGGGACTCCTTCGGGCACGTCCGGCTGTCCGGGGTGGGCGAGTGGCTGGCCAAGGAGATCGAGCGGCGCACCGGCAAGGAGGCGCGCACCACGGTCCTCGGCCACGTCCAGCGCGGCGGCACGCCCAGCGCCTTCGACCGCTGGCTCGCCACCCGCTTCGGACTGCACGCCATCGACTGCGTCCACGACGGGGACTTCGGCCGGATGGTCGCCCTGCGCGGCACCGACATCGTCCGCGTCCCGCTGACCGAGGCGACGGCCAGACTGAAGACGGTGGACCCGGAGCTGTACCGGGAGGCGGGCGTCTTCTTCGGCTGACCGGCGCCCGGGCGCTACACGGTCGTGCGGCGCAGCCCGCCCACCAGTTCCCGCACGACCGCGGCCCCGTTCAGCGTCAGCACCGACTCCGGGTGGAACTGCACCCCGGCGAAGCCGGGACCGCGCAGGGCGTGCACCTCGCCGTTCTCCGCGCGGCTCACCTCGACGCCGTGCGCGGCCAGCTCCCGGGCCGCGTCCTCGTCGCAGCGCGCCACGAAGCTGTTGTAGAAACCGACGGTCTCGCTCCGCCCGAACAGGTCGATCTCCGTCTGCGCCCCCTGGTACGGCACCTCCTTGCGGACGATCTCCAGCCCCAGCCGGGCCGCGATCAGCTCGTGTCCGAGGCACACGCCGAGCACCCCGTGCCGGTGGCCGCCCAGCACCTCGGCGGTCAGGTCCCGCAGGAACGCCATCCGGGGATCGGCGAGGTCGGCGGGGTCGCCGGGGCCGGGCCCGAGGACCACCGGACCCGGGTGCGCGAGCACCGCCTCCCGCAGCCCGGGTTCGTCGTACCGCCGGACGCTCACGTCGAGCCCGCCGGACCCGAGGACGTGCGCCAGCATCGCGGTGAAGGTGTCCTCGGCGTCCACCACGAGGGCCTGGCCGGTCAGGACACCGGGCCGCTCCCGCATCCGCAGCCAGAACGGCGCGAGCCCCGCCCGCCGCCCGTCCAGCGCGGCCCGCACCCGCGGGTCGTCGGCCAGCCGGGGCCGCTCCCGCTCCGCGCGCGGCCGGGCCGGGCCCACCCCGAGCGCCGCCAGCACGCCCGCCGCCTTCGCGTGGGTCTCCGC
Source organism: Streptomyces sp. NPDC017095 (assembly GCF_044332325.1). NCBI lineage: Bacteria > Bacillati > Actinomycetota > Actinomycetes > Kitasatosporales > Streptomycetaceae > Streptomyces > Streptomyces sp. NPDC017095. The sequence goes on along the minus strand of NZ_JBIROU010000011.1, from coordinate 136,595 downwards.
GACCTCGCCGGCCGGGTCGGAGCCGCGCACCAGCGTCGCCCCGACGGGCACCCGCAGCCGGCCGTCGGCGCCGATGTCGGCGGTGCGGATCAGGATGGGCGAGTCCAGGGTCTGCGCGCCCCCGGCGTCCCGTCCGAGCAGGGCCAGCGCACCGGCGTAGTACCCGCGGCCCCCGCGCTCGTGCCGCTCGATCACCCGGCACGCGTTCTGCACCGGGGACCCGGTCACCGTCGCCGCGAACATCGTCTCCCGCAGCACCTCGCGCACGTCCAGGGAGGACCGGCCGCGCAGCTCGTACTCGGTGTGCGCGAGGTGCGCCATCTCCTTCAGCCGCGGACCGACGACGACACCGCCCATGTCGCCGACGGTGCACATCATCTTCAGCTCCTCGTCGACGACCATCGACAGCTCCTCGGTCTCCTTGCCGTCGGCGAGGAAGCGGAGCAGGTGGTCCGGCGTGGGCCCCTCGGCGGGATAGCGGTACGTCCCGCTGATCGGGTTCATCACGACCGTGCCGCCGGACATCCGCACGTGCACCTCGGGACTGGCGCCCACCAGCGTCCGGTCCCCGGTGTGCACCACGAACGTCCAGTAGGCGCCGCGCTCGCCCGCCAGCAGCCGCCGGAACAGGGCGAGGGCGTCGGCGCGGCCGAAGCCGGGGACCCGGCCCTCGTAGGTGCGCCGGATCACGAAGTTCGCGCCCTCGCCCCGGCCGATCTCCTCGCGCAGCACCCGGCCGACGATCCGCGCGTACTCCTCGTCGTCCACGTCGAAGCCGCCGCCCTCGACCCGCACCTCGTGCGCGGGCAGCAGACCGAGGGCCTCGTCCAGATCGAGCGTGTACGTCTCCTCGGGGGTCAGCACCAGCAGCGGGGTGCCGTCGTCGCGGACGTCGAAGCCGCGCTCGCGCAACTGCCGGAACGGGACGAGCGCCAGCCCCTCGTCGGGCAGGTCGGCCAGCCGGTCGCACCGGGTCACCGGGCCGGTCAGCACCTCCACCAGGCGCTCGTCGCGGCCCGGGGTGCGGCGGTGGAGCAGGGCGAAGGGGCGGGAGTCGTGCACCAGCCGTGCCAGGTCCATGGTTCCTCTTTTCCGTCGATGTGATCGAAGTGATCGGTGCTCGATGGCGGTGAGGAACGGCTCCGGAAACGCCGAAGGCCGCCCCTCGGGCGGCCTTCGCGAAGTCTTGTCGTACGCGCGATCAGCGGGCCGCCGGAGAAGCGGTCCACCACCAGGTCTGGATCGACAGCGCGAACATGCCGGGAACCCTACCGCACCCGCCGGCCGTCCGGCAGGCAGTCACGCCGTCTCACCCTTCGAGCCGGAGGAAGAACATGGGACAGGACCCCGTAATGTTTACGGAGTGACCGTGAACGCTAAGACCAGCCCGAGCGCTGGCAACACCTGGCGACACCTGCCCGCGGCGCAGCAGCCCGAGTACCCCGACCCCGAGGCTCTGCGCGCAGTGATCGCGGACCTCGAGTCGTATCCGCCGCTCGTCTTCGCGGGCGAGTGCGACCAGCTGCGCGCCCGGATGGCGGCCGTCGCCAAGGGAGAGGCGTTCCTTCTCCAGGGCGGCGACTGCGCCGAGGCGTTCGACGCGGTGTCCGCCGACCACATCCGCAACAAGCTGAAGACGCTGCTCCAGATGGGCGCCGTGCTGACCTACGCGGCCTCCGTGCCCGTGGTGAAGGTCGGCCGGATCGCGGGGCAGTACTCCAAGCCGCGCTCCAAGCCGACCGAGACCCGCGACGGCGTGACGCTGCCGGTGTACCGGGGCGACTCCGTCAACGGCTTCGACTTCACCGAGGCCAGCCGCATCCCGAACCCGGAGCGGCTCAAGCAGATGTACCACGCGTCGGCCTCCACGCTGAACCTGGTGCGCGCCTTCACCACCGGCGGCTACGCCGACCTGCACCAGGTGCACGCCTGGAACCAGGACTTCGTGCGCACCTCGCCGTCCGGCCAGCGCTACGAGCAGCTCGCGCGGGAGATCGACAACGCGCTGAACTTCATGCGGGCCTGCGGCACCGACCCGGAGGAGTTCCGGACCGTCGAGTTCTACTCCTCGCACGAGGCGCTGCTGCTGGACTACGAGTCCGCCCTGACCCGGGTCGACTCCCGCACCGGCAAGCTGTACGACGTCTCCGCGCACATGGTGTGGGTCGGCGAGCGCACCCGGCAGCTGGACCACGCGCACATCGAGTTCGCCTCGCGGATCAGCAACCCGATCGGCATCAAGCTGGGCCCGTCCACCACGGCCGAGGAGGCGCTGCGCTACATCGACCGCCTCGACCCCGAGCGGGAGCCGGGCCGGCTGACCTTCATCGTCCGGATGGGCGCCGACAAGATCCGCGACAAGCTGCCCGAGCTGGTCGAGAAGGTCACGGCGTCCGGCGCGACGGTGGCCTGGGTGACCGACCCCATGCACGGCAACACCTTCGAGGCGGCCTCCGGGCACAAGACGCGCCGCTTCGACGACGTGCTGGACGAGGTCAAGGGCTTCTTCGAGGTCCACAAGGGGCTGGGCACCCACCCGGGCGGCATCCACGTGGAGCTGACCGGCGACGACGTCACCGAGTGCGTGGGCGGCGGCGACGAGATCTTCGTGGACGACCTGCACCAGCGTTACGAGACGGCCTGCGACCCGCGGCTGAACCGCAGCCAGTCGCTGGACCTGGCGTTCCTGGTGGCCGAGATGTACCGGGACCAGTGACCGGCCGGCACTGAGTCACCCTGGGGCGCGGATCACACCGGATCCGCGCCCCGGTCACTTCTCCGGTTGCCGGGAATGGGTTAGGTTAGGTTTGCCTCACCGAACAGGGGAGGGCAGTGACCAGCGACCCTCCGGGGAGGTGAACCCGCGTGTACGTCTGCAGTTGCTTCGGCATCACCGAGGACCAGGTCAAGCAGCACGCGGAGAAGGGTGCCTGCACCCCGCGCCAGATCGCCTCCGCCTGCAAGGCCGGCACCGACTGCGGCGGCTGCGTCCGGCGCATCCAGGCCCTGCTCGGCCGCGGCGCCTGCCCCCGCCGGGAGCCGGCCGGCCAGCGCGCCCCGGCGCTCGTACGGCTGGACGACGCGGCCTGACGGCGCCGGCCGCTCAGTGGCCGGACAGGCCGCCCGAGGCGTCGGGCTGGCTCTGCTCGATGACGGTCGCCAGGTAGAGCGCCTCGCCCAGCTTGTCCACGAGTTCCAGCTGGGTGTCCAGATAGTCGATGTGCTGCTCCTCGTCGGCCAGGATCGCCTCGAAGACGTTGGCCGACGTGATGTCGTCCTTCTCGCGCATCACCTGCACGCCCCGGCGCAGCCGGTCGATGGCCTCGACCTCGATCTGCCGGTCCGCCTGGAACATCTCGGCCACCGTCTGCCCGATCCGCACATGGCCGAGCCGCTGGTAGTTGGGCAGGCCGTCGAGGAGCAGGATGCGGTCGGTGAGCACCTCGGCGTGGCGCATCTCGTCGAACGACTCCGCCCGGGTGTACCGGGCCAGCTTGGTCCATCCCTTGTGGTCCTGCAGCTTGGCGTGCAGGAAGTACTGGTTGATCGCGGTCAGCTCGGCGGTCAGCTGTTCGTTGAGCAGTTCGATGACCTCGGGGTCGCCTTGCATCGCTGTGGACTCCTTCCAGAGGGACCCGGCCGATAGCGCCGCATGATTGCACCGACGGAGAAGATCGTCCAGTAAGTGGATACTTAGTAAGTTCGCACCGGCTTGTAGGTATATGCCCTTTTCGGAGAGTGATGGTCAAGGGCACTGCCCGAGGTCTGTCAGGATGGATACATGGGTCATCCGGTGGAGCGAGGGTCTGGGGCAGCGGCAGGTTCAGAGCTTCCGCCGGGTCAGCGGCTCCAGCGCGGCTGGCCGGTCACGCACTACGGGCCCGTGCCGAAGTTCCGGCCCGAGCGCTGGGAGTTCCGGGTCTTCGGGGCCACCGCCGACGGTGACAAGCGGACCTGGGACCACGAGGAGTTCACGGCCCTGCCGTACACCACGGTGACGGCCGACCTGCACTGCGTGACGAAGTTCAGCATGGTCGGCGCGGAGTGGGGCGGCGTCCCGGCCGGCGCCGTACTGGAGCTGGCCCCGCCGGCGCCCGACGTCACCCATGTGATGGTCTGGGCGGAGTACGGCTTCAGCTCGAACCTGCGCCTGTCGGACTTCTGCTCCGACCGGACCATCTTCGCCACCCACAAGGACGGCGAGCTGCTCACCGCCGAGCACGGCTTCCCGGTGCGCCTGATCGTCCCGCACCTGTACGCCTGGAAGGGCCCGAAGTGGGTCCGGGGCGTGGAGTACATGACCGCCGACCGCCGCGGCTTCTGGGAGGAGCGCGGCTACCACAACGTCGGCGATCCCTGGCGCGAGCAGCGTTACTCCTACCAGGAGGAGTCCGGGGACGGCCCCGAGCTGTGACTCCCGTCCTCCGGGCGGCTCAGTGGTGGTACCGGTGCACCACCGCGTGCCCCTTGCCCCGGCCGATCGTCCACTTGTTCACCGGGGTGGTCACTGCGAAGGCCACCACGAGCGACACCGCGAGCGAGGCCCAGAACAGCGCGTCGCCCAGCATGGCGTCCCGCGCAGACGGCCAGACGAGGATCACGCCGTTGTCGATCAGCTCCATCACGGCGATGGACAGGGTGTCCGCGGCCAGCGCCACCCGGAAGGCCGTGCGGAAGCCGACGCCGGCCCGCAGCACGCCCCGCAGGGTGAGCGAGTAGCCGAAGAAGAAGGCCAGCGCGACCGCGAGCAGGGTCGTCGGCAGATTGCCCCAGCCGAGCGCCGTGCCGGCGATCATGCCCAGCACCTCGCCGATGGCGCACCCGGTCAGGCAGTGGAGCGTGGCCTGCGCGGCCATGGACCAGGTGGCACCGGGTGCGTGACCGTGGTGCCCCGCGTGACCGGCGCGCCCGTCCGTGCCGTGGCTCGCGTGGTGGTCCGCGTGCGGAGGTGTCCCGTGCTGTGTGTGTCCGGCGTGCGCCTCGTGCTTCATGACTGCCCCCAGGTCGGATGACGGCTCCTGCACTGCCGGAACCATATACCCCCCTGGGGTATTCCCGTCAGGCGTCGCGCAGCTTCTTCAGCCGTTCCACGTCCGCCGCGTGCCCCTCCTTGCCGCCGGGCGTCTCGATGACCAGCGGGACGCCCTCGGTCGCCGGGTGGGTCATGAGCGCCCGGAACGGGTCTTCGCCGATGTGGCCGGCGCCGATGTTCTCGTGCCGGTCCTTGTGCGCGCCCGCCACGTCCTTGGAGTCGTTGGCGTGGATCAGCTTCAGCCGGCCCGCGCCGACCGTCTCCACCAGCAGATCCAGCGTCTGGTGCATACCGGCAGGCCCGGTCAGGTCGTGCCCGGCGGCGAAGACATGGCAGGTGTCCAGGCACACGCCCAGCTTCGGGTGGGCGTCCAGCGCCGCGAAGTACGGCCCGAAGTCCCAGGTCCGCGAGCACAGCGAGGCACCCTGCCCGGCCGTCGACTCCAGCAGCAGGAACGGGTCGTCGTCCTCGGTCAGCTCGTCCAGCAGCGGCAGCAGCCGCTCGCGCACCTGCCGCAGCGCCACCTCCCGCGTCCGGCCGCCGGTCGCGCTGCCGGTGTGCACCACCACACCCAGCGCGCCGATCTCGCGCCCGCGCCGCAGCGAGTGCCGCAGCGACTCCACCGACCGCTCCGCCGTCGCCTCGGTGTGCGAACCGAAGTTGATCAGGTACGGGGCGTGCACGTACACCGGGACCGACTCCGCGGCGCAGGCCGCGCGGAACGCCTCGTCCTGCCGCGGGTTCCCGGCGGGCGTGGCCCAGCCGCGCGGGTTGGCGACGAAGACCTGCACGGCCTCCGCCTTCAGCTCACGGGCGTAGGACAGCCCGACGGAGTGCAGACCGCCGGCCACCGGGACATGGCTGCCGACGGGATTGCGGGAACTGCCGGGGCGGGGGGATCGAACGGGACTCACCCGTTCAGGGTGTCATGTCCGCCCCCGCGCCCGGACCGTGATCACCGGTGAGACCGGTCACCGGATGGTGATCGTGACCGTCGACCCCTTGGGCGCCTTGTCGCCGCCGTCCACCGACTGCTTCTTCACGGTGTCGCCGAACAGGCCGAGCAGCCCGCGGTCCTCGTCCACCTCGAAGCCCGCCGCCTCCAGCGCCTCATGGGCGTCGTCCACGCTGTCCCCGACCACGTCCGGGACCTCGACCAGTTCGGGGCCCTCGGACAGCGTCAGGGTCACCGTGTCGCCCTCGGCCGCCTCGTCGCCCTCCTGAGGGCTCTGCGCGGCGACGGCGCCCTTGTCGTACTCGGAGTGGACCCGCTTGGCGGCGATCCGCACCTTCAGCCCCGCGTCCGTCAGGTCCTGCCGCGCGCTGTCCAGGTCGTCGCCGGTGACGTCGGGCACGTCGACCGGGCTGCCCTTGCTGACGGTCAGCGCGATCGCCGAGCCCGCGTGCCGCTTGGTGCCCGCGTCCGGCGTCGTCCGGACCACCGAGCCGCGCGGCACGTCGTCGCTGAACTCCCGGGTGACCATGCCCGGCTCCAGGCCGTCCGCCTTCAGCCGGGCCCGCGCCTTCGCCAGCGACTGGCCCTCCACGTTCGGCACGTTCACCGTCTCCGGGCCGAGCGACACGGTCAGCGACACCGCGTCGTGGTCGCGTATCCGGGCGCCGGGCGCCGGGTCGGAGCCGATCACCGTGCCCCGCTCGACGGTGTCGCTGTAGGCGTGCTCGACCTCGCCGACGCCGAGCCCGGCCGCCTCCAGCCGGTCCCGCGCCTGGGCCTCGGTCTTCGCCAGCAGCGGCGGCACCTTGGTGAACTGGCCGGAGTTGATGTACCAGACACCGGCGCCCCCGCCCAGCACCACCAGCACGGCCGCGATCAGGGCCAGCACCGCGCGCCGCGGCCGGGCCGGGCGGCGCCGGGGCGGCACGGGCGGGCTCTGCAGCCGGGCCGTGCGGTCGACACCGTCCGCTACGGCAGTCAGCGGCGGGTCCTCGCCGTCGGCAAGCGGCCCGGACGGGGATTCCTCCGCGCCGGCGGAGCGGGGGACGGGGGCGGTCAGCGCGCGCGGGATCACGCTCGTGCGGTCCCCGGCGTTGTCGTGCCGCGCGGCCAGCGCCTGCGGCGGCAGCGTGTCCAGCTCCTCGTCGGTCAGCGCCGGCCGGGCCTGCCGCGCCTGGCCGAGCAGCGCCACCGCGTCCTGCGGCCGGGCGTCCGGGACGCGCGCGGTGGCCGACGCCACCAGGTCGTCCAGCGCGGACGGCAGCCCGGGCACCAGGGCCGAGGGCGGCGGCACGTCCGCGTGCAGGTGCTGGTAGAGCACCTGGGCCGGGGAGTCCCCGGAGTGCGGCTTGGCGCCCGTCAGCATCTCGTACAGCATCACCCCGCACGCGTACACGTCCACGCGCGGACCGGTCGTGCCCTGCTCGATCTGCTCGGGCGCGAGGTAGGAGACGGTACCGAGCACGGCGCCCGTCGTGCTGGTCACCGTGTCCACGGAGCGCACCAGCCCGAAGTCGGCCACCTTCACCCGGCCGTCGTCGGCTATCAGCACGTTCTCGGGCTTCATGTCGCGGTGCACGAACCCGGCCCGGTGCGCGGCACCGAGCGCGGCGAGCACCGGCTCCAGGATGTCCAGCGCGGCCCGCGGCTGCACGGCGCCGCGCTCGCGCAGCACGTCCCGCAGCGTGCAGCCGGCGATGTACTCCATCGCCAGGTAGACGTACGACCCGTCGGTGCCCTGGTCGAAGACCTGCACCACGTTCGGGTGGTCGAGCCGGGCGACCGACTTGGCCTCCCGGATGAACCGCTCCACGAACGACCCGTCGGCCGCGAGCGCCGGGTGCATCACCTTCAGCGCGAGCACACGGTCCAGACGGGTGTCCAGGGCCCGGTAGACCGTGGCCATCCCGCCCGCCGCGATCCGCGCGTCGACGCGGTAGCGGCCGTCGAGCACCTGCCCGACCAAGGGGTCCTGAAGGGTCGTATCCACGAGAGGCGAGTCTACGAGGCACCGCCCGCGCCCCCGCCCCGCCGGCCGCCCCCGCGGCGGCACTGCGGCCGACCTGTGACGAGCGGCACGCGGGACGAGGGTCACACGGCGGGCTCCGGGACCGCGCGGGCGGGCGCCGTCAGAACGCCGGCCGCTCCGGGTCCAGCCGGGCCAGACCCTCCGCCGGGGAGGACGCCTCCGCGAGGTAGCGCCGCGGGATCCGCCCCGCCAGCCGGGCCAGCCGGCCCCCCTCCACCGCGTGCCGCATCGCCGCGGCCATCCGCTCCGGCTCCTGCGCCCGCGTCACCGCCGACGCCAGCATCACCCCCGCGCAGCCCAGCTCCATGGCCAGCGCCGCGTCGGACGCCGTGCCGGCCCCCGCGTCCAGGATCACCGGCACGCGCGCGTGCTCCACGATGAGCTGGAAGTTGTGCGGATTGCGGATGCCGAGCCCGGAGCCGATCGGCGAGCCGAGCGGCATGACGGCGGCGCACCCGGCGTCCTCCAGCCGGCGCGCGAGCACCGGATCGTCGTTGGTGTACGGCAGCACCGTGAACCCGTCGTCGACCAGCGTCTCCGCCGCCTCCAGCGTCTCCACCGGATCGGGCAGCAGCGTCCGCTCGTCGGCGATCACCTCCAGCTTCACCAGGTCCGTGCCGAGCGCCTCCCGGGCCAGCCGGGCGGTCAGCACGGCCTCGCCGGCCGTGAAACAGCCCGCCGTGTTCGGCAGCACCCGGATGCCGAGCCGTTCCAGCACCGAGAGCACCGAGCCGTGCACGGAAGGGTCCACCCGCCGCATCGCGACGGTCGTCAGCTCCGTGCCGGAGGCGACCAGCGCCCGTTCCAGCACCTCCAGGCTGGGCGCCCCGCCCGTGCCCATGATCAGCCGGGAGGAGAAGGCCAGGTCACCGAGGACCAGCGGATCGTCGGCCATGGCTCAGCCTCCCTGTACGGCGGTGAGGACCTCGACGCGGTCGCCCTCGGCGAGCGCGGTCGCCGCCCACCGCGCCCGCGGGACGACGGTCTCGTTGACGGCGGCGGCCACCCCGCGCGGCGCCGCGGTGAGCGTGCGCACCAGGGCGTCCAGTGCGGTGCCCGGCGCGACACGGCGGGGTTCGCCGTTGACGGAGATGGTCACGGAGGTGCTCATACGGGCTGCTCCTGCTGTTCCGGGCGGGCGGCACCGAAGCGCCGGGGAGTGAAGGGACGTGCCTCTTCGGGGAGTTCGCCGGTGGTCAGGGTGTGCGCCAGGACGTCCCCGGTGACCGGCGTGAGCAGCACCCCGTTGCGGTGGTGACCGGTGGCCAGCAGCAGCCCGGCCAGGCCGGACGGGCCGAGCAGCGGCGCGTTGTCGGGGGAGCCGGGGCGCAGTCCGGCCCGGGTCTCGGTGAGCGGCAGCTCGGTGATGCCGGGCACCAGCTCGTGGGCGTCGCGCAGCAGCTCGTACACGCCGCCGGCCGTGACCGTCGTGTCCCAGCCCAGCTCCTCGCTGGTGGCGCCGACGACCAGCTCGCCGTTCTCCCGGGGCACCAGATAGACGTGGCCGCCGCGCACCACGGCCCGTACGGTCCGGCTCAGGAACGGCGCGTACCGGGGCGGCACGGTCAGCCGCAGCACCTGCCCCTTGACCGGCCGGACCGGCGGCGACAGCTCCCGCGGCACGCCCGCGAGGCGGCCGCTCAGGCTGCCGGCGGCGAGCACCACCTGCTCCGCGCGCAGCCCGGTGCCGTCCGCCGTGGTGACGCCGGCGGCCCGGTCCGCGACCACGTCCAGGCGCTCCGCCCGGTCGCGGTGGAACACCACACCGGTCCGCTCGCACGCGGCGACCAGGGCCGCGGCCAGCCGGCGCGGGTCGATCTGGTGGTCGCCGTCGACCCGCAGCCCGCCGCGCACCCCGGGCGCCAGCATCGGTTCCAGGCGCCGGCACTCCCGCCCGGACAGCCACTGCGCCGCCAGACCGCAGCGCTGCTGGAGCGCGTGCAGTTCGCGCAGGTGGGCCCGGTCGTCGGCGTCCAGCGCCACGGCGAGGGTGCCGCAGCGCCGGTAGCCGAGGTCCTGGCCGGTCAGCGCGGTCAGCTCGGCGGCGAACTCCGGATAGCGGCGGGCCGACTCCAGGTTCAGCCCGAGCAGTGTCTCCTCGCCGTAGTGCAGCTCGGTGACCGCGGCCAGCATCCCGGCCGCCACCTGCGCGGCGCCGCCCCCGGGCGCGGGGTCCACGACGGCTGTGGCGAGCCCGCGCTGCGCCGCGCGCCAGGCCGTGACCAGGCCGATGATTCCGCCCCCGATGACGAGGACGTCGGACGTACGTGACGACATGGGCGGTGAGCCCCTCCCTTCGCCGGCATGACCCGGATCAGGTTCGTACGGTCGGAGGCCGCGAGCCTCCCTCTCAGCCCGGTCGTCCGGGCTCCCGCGAGTGCTTGTACGGTGGCCACCCTAGCCCGCACCCCTCCTCACCCGTAAGGGAGCCCCGTTCCATGGCCCGGTCGCTCGACGGACTCGCCTTCGCCCCCGTGTCGGACCAGGACCCGGGCCAGGTGGGCACCGCCACCCGGTTCGCGTACCACGAGCGGGACGGCGCCGTCTGGGCCGAGTACGCGGGCGGCGACGTGGTGCGCGGCCATCTGGTCGGCACCCGCGAGGGCGACCGGCTGGACTTCCGGTACGTGCAGCTCAGGACCGACGGGACGACCGCCTCCGGGCACTGCGTGTCCACGGTCGGGGAGCTGCCGGACGGGCGGCTGCGGCTGACGGAGACCTGGGAGTGGGAGTCCGGTCCGGGCGCCGGCACGAGCGTTGTGGACCAGGTCACCGAGCACGCCCGCTGACTGACGTTCCGTCATGTGTCTAAGGTGACCGGGTGAGCGAGCAGACAGCACAAGAGGGCACGTCACCGGGGCCGCGCGTGGTCGTCGTCGGCGCGGGCATGGCCGGGGTGCAGACCGCCGTGGCCCTGCGGGAACAGGGCTTCCGGGGCCGGGTGACCGTCATCGGCGCCGAACCCCACCAGCCCTACGACCGGCCGCCGCTGTCCAAGGCGGTCCTGCTCGGCAAGGCCGAGGACTCCGCCTTCGACGTCGACTTCGAGTCCCTCGGGGTCGAACTGCGGCTCGGCTGCGCGGTGCGCGGCCTGCGGGCGGACGCACGCGAGCTGGACACCGAGGCGGGCCCGGTGCCCTACGACGTCCTGGTCCTCGCCACCGGCGCCGAACCGGTCACGCTGCCCGGCACCGAGGGCGTGCCCGGCGTGCACCTGCTGCGCACCCTGGACGACGCCGGCCGGCTGCGGCCCGTGCTGGCCCGGCAGCACGACGTCGTCGTCGTGGGCGCCGGCTGGATCGGCGCCGAGTTCGCCACCGCCGCCCGCGAGGCCGGCTGCGCGGTGACCGTCGTGGAGGCCGCCGGCCGGCCGCTGGCCGGCGCCCTGCCCGCCGAGGCCGCCGCGCCCATGGCCGCCTGGTACGCCGACGCGGGCGTCGCACTGCGCACCGGCGCGCGCGTGGCGCGGGTCGAGCCCGGCGCGGTGGTGCTCGCCGACGGCACCCGGCTGCCCGCGGGCGCCGTCGTCGTCGGCATCGGCGCCCGTCCCGCCACCGCCTGGCTGGCCGGCTCCGGCGTCGCCCTGGGCGCGCACGGCGAGGTCCTCACCGACGACCGGCTGCGCAGCTCGCTGCCGGACGTGTACGCCGTGGGCGACTGCGCGTCCTTCCCGTCGGCCCGCTACGGCGAACGGCTCCTCGTCCACCACTGGGACAACGCCCTTCAGGGCCCGCGCACGGTCGCCGCGAACATCCTCGGCGAGACCCCCGCGGTCTACGACCCGGTGCCGTACTTCTGGTCGGAGCAGTTCGGCCGGTTCGTGCAGTACGCCGGGCACCACGCCGCGGCCGACCGCCTGGTGTGGCGCGGCGACCCGGCCGGCCCGTCCTGGACGGTCTGCTGGCTGCGCGCGGGCCGCCTGGTCGCCCTGCTGGCCGTGGGCCGGCCCCGGGATCTCGCCCAGGGCCGCCGGCTGATCGAGGCCGGCCGCGCCATGGATCCGGGGGCCCTGTCGGACCCGGCCTGCCCCTTGAAGAACGCCACGGCCGACTGAGCGCCACGGCCGCCCGCGGGGGCGTGACCGGCCACGACGGACCCGCGGACGGCCGACGACACATCGCGGGCGCCCCGGCGGAGCGCCTACCCTAGATCCGTGACCGAGATTGACGCAAAGATCGATGCTCTCGTCCCCGCCTGGCTCACCCTCCCCGACATCGCCGACATGCTCGGCGTCGAGGTGACGCGCGTCCGGCAGCTGGTCAAGGACGGCCAGCTCATCGCCGTACGCCGGGGGGAGAACAGGGCGCTGCACGTCCCCGCAGCCTTCATCGACGGGGACAAGGTCGTCAAGGGCCTGTCCGGGACCCTGACGCTCCTGCGGGACGACGGCTTCACGGTCGAAGAGATGATCGAGTGGCTTTTCACGCCCGACCCGACCCTGCCCGGCACGCCCGCGCAGGCCCTGAGCGAGAATCGCGGCACGGAGGTGAAGCGCCGCGCCCAGGCGCTCGCCGTCTGAGCCGCACCGGGGAGCCGGAGGCGGTGTGCGGGCCGGACGCCCGCACACCGCCGCCGCAGCACCGCCGGGGACACCGACCACGGGGGGACCCACGCACATGACCGACACCGCCCGCGCCGCGCTCGCCGACGCCCGCCTGTACCTCTGCACGGACGCCCGCCGGCGCCAGGGCGACCTGCCCGAGTTCCTGGACGCGGTCCTGGCCGGCGGCGTGGACATCGTGCAACTGCGCGACAAGGGTATGGAGGCCGCCGAGGAGCTGGCGCACCTGGAGGTCTTCGCCGACGCCTGCGCCCGGCACGGCAAGCTGCTCGCGGTCAACGACCGGGCCGACGTGGCCCACGCCGCCCGCGCCGGTGTGCTGCACCTGGGCCAGGGCGACCTGCCGGTCCCCGCGGCCCGCGCGATCCTCGGCGACGGCGTGCTGATCGGCCGCTCCACGCACACGGAGGCCGAGGCCGCCGCCGCGGCCGTCCAGGACGGCGTGGACTACTTCTGCACCGGCCCCTGCTGGCCCACCCCCACCAAGCCCGGCCGCCCCGCGCCCGGCCTCGGCCTGGTCCGCCACACGGCGGCCCTCGGCACCGGCCGCCCCTGGTTCGCCATCGGCGGCATCGACCTCGGCAACCTGGACGAGGTGCTGGACGCGGGCGCCCGCCGGGTGGTCGTGGTCCGCGCGCTCACCGAGGCGGACGACCCGGGCGCGGCGGCGGCCGAGTTCGGCAAGCGGCTGCGGCAGGTCTGAGAGCGCCCGGTGGCCGGATCGGTGTCCAAGGGGTGGACACGTGGCCGACAATCCGGGCAATTTCCCAGGTTCGGTTGGGGGACCGCCCACCCCTGGCTAACCTGCCCGTATGGCCCTCGGAACCCCATCCACCAGGACTGATCGCGCACGCACCGTGCGCGACATGCTCGCCACCGGCAAGACGACGTACTCCTTCGAGTTCTCGGCGCCGAAGACTCCCAAGGGCGAGCGGAACCTGTGGAGCGCGCTCCGGCGGGTCGAGGCGGTCGCCCCCGACTTCGTCTCCGTGACCTACGGCGCCGGCGGCTCCACCCGCGCGGGCACCGTCAAGGAGACCCAGCAGATCGTCGCCGACACGACGCTGACCCCGGTCGCCCACCTCACCGCGGTCGACCACTCCATCGCCGAACTGCGCAACATCATCGGCCAGTACGCCGACGCCGGCATCCGCAACATGCTCGCCGTGCGCGGCGACCCGCCCGGCGACCCGATGGGCACCTGGGTCCCGCACCCCAAGGGGCTCACCTACGCGGCCGAACTCGTCCGGCTCATCAAGGAGTCGGGCGACTTCTGCGTGGGCGTCGCCGCGTTCCCGGAGATGCATCCGCGCTCCTCGGACTGGGACACCGACGTCGCGCACTTCGTGGACAAGTGCCGCGCGGGCGCCGACTACGCCATCACACAGATGTTCTTCCAGCCGGAGTCGTATCTACGGCTGCGCGACCGGGTGGCGGCGGCGGGCTGCGACACCCCGGTGATCCCGGAGATCCTGCCGGTGACCAGCGTGAAGATGCTGGAACGGTTGCCGAAACTGAGCAACGCCCAGGTCCCGGACGCCCTGAAAGAGCGGATCCTGGCGACGCGGGACGATCCGGCGGCGGTACGCTCCATCGGTATCGAGTTCGCCACGGAGTTCTGCGCTCGGCTGCTGGCCGAAGGAGTGCCCGGACTGCACTTCATCACGCTGAACAGTTCCACGGCGACCCTGGAAATCTACGAGAACCTGGGCCTGCACCACCCCCCGCGGGCCTAGACCGGCCGCACCGCGATACGACACACTGCGTAGCGGTCACTGGGAGAGGGGCGTACATGGGCTGGGCGGTCCTCTACATCGCGTTCGGCGGCGTCGCGCTGTGGTTGCTGGGCGAGGTGCTGCTGCAATACAAGGCGCGGCTGCGCTGGCGGCTGCTGGCCTTCGCCGGTTTCGCCGGGGTCGTGGCCGGTGTGCTGTTGCCCTCCGTGATCGTGATCGGGGTCGGCGCGATCGCCTTCGCGGTCGGCCAGACCTATGTGACGCTCTCGTTCCGCCGCGGCTTCGCCTCCGGCTGGGCGGTCAAGCGGCCCGGCGCCGGGACCGGTGGCGGCAGCAAGCGCCGCCGGGGCCGCACGGACCGGCAGACCGCGGCCCCGCAGGACCCCGGGCCCGCCGACGAGCAGGACAACACCGGCCGGCCGGCCTACGGGCAGGAGACCGGTCACGGCACCGATCACCCGGTCTACGGCCAGGCACCCGGCGACCACGACGGCTTCGACCGCGCCGACGGCTTCGACCGCGACGACTTCGACCGCGACGACGTCTTCACGCCGGCCGCCTCCCGTGCGGACGGCACCGCCCCCGCCGAGACCACCGCCGTCTACGAACCGCTGGTCCTCCCCGAGGACCCCGGCGGCTACACCGGCTACGGCGACCCCGCCCAGCAGGCCCCGGCCTACGAATACCCCGCCTACGGCCGACAGCAGGACTACGGCTACGACACCACCGGCCGGCCGCAGGGGTACGCCAACTACTCCGACCCGTACATCGGCACCCAGTCCTACGGTGGCTACGACCAGGGCTACGGCGAGCAGTACGGCCAGCAGCCCGGCTACGCCCCGGACCCGTACGCTCCCGGCGGCTACCCCGAGACCCCGCCGGGCGGCGTCTGGGTGCCGCAGCAGCGCACCGACGACAGCCACGGCGGCGAACTCCCGCAGGAGCAGCCGTACCCGCAGCCGGACGGACACCGGCCGCAGCCCGGCGCCGGCTACGACGAGCAGTACCGCTTCTGAGCCGTCCGGGCCCCGTCCGCCGGGGCCCGGACCCCGCTCACCGGACCCCGCTCACTGGGAGCCGCGGAACCGTGGTCCCTCCACGATCAGCCCGGCCACCAGCGCGCCCGACATCCCGGCGTGCGCCAGCCCGCCGCCCGGGTGGGCCCAGCCGCCGGCCCGGTAGAGCCCGGGCAGCCGCGTGGTGTTCGCCGGGTGCAGGAAGCGGCCCCCGCCGGCGGCGAGCGCGGGCGCGGGCACGGACCCGCCCGGGGCGCCCGTCTCCGCCCCGGCGTCGCCCGGCGAGCGCACCTCGTGCCACAGCAGCCGCTCGCGCAGCCCCGGTATCGCGCGCTCGCCGGCGGCCAGGAGGAGGTCCGTGTACCGCCCGGCCGCCCGCTCGTCCCGGCCGGCGCCGGCGGGCACCACGGCGGACAGCACGGCCGACTCGTGCGCGTCGTCGGGGCGCAGCGCGGGATCACCGGGGCGCAGCACGGTCACCGTCGGCGCGGGCGGCTCGGCACCGCCCGGCGAGGCCAGGAAGTCCCACTCCGCCCCGGGGTCCGCCGGGTGCACGACCGTGCGGTGCGCGGCACCGGGCTCCCGGGCGCCGCGCAGGGCGAGCAGCAGCGTGAACCGGGCGGGCGGCGCGGCCTCCGGGTCGGCCCGCACCTCGCCCTCCCCGTCCAGTGGACGGTCCGTCAGGGCCCGTAGCCGCGCCGGGTGCACGCCCGCCACGACATGGTCCGCCTCGGCGGCCGTGCCCCCGGCCAGCTCCACGCCGGCCGCCCGGCCGTCCCGCTCCGTGATCCGGGTGACCTCGGCGCCGAAGACGAACTCCACCCGCCGCGCCAGGCACCGCTCGTACACCGCGCGCGCCAGCTCACGGAGGCCGCCGCGCACATACCAGGTGCCGAACGCGTGCTCCATGTACGCCAGCACGGCAGCGCTCGCCGGGGTGGTGCGGGGATCGAGGCCGTAGGCCAGCGCGTGACTCGCCAGCAGGGCCGTCAGACGCTCGTCCCGCAGCTCGAAGGCGCCGATCTCGGCCAGCGTCCCGGCCCGGCGGGTGCGCAGCAGCCGTTTGTGCGGGACCGCCGGATACGGCTCCTTCTCGGCCAGCACCCGCCAGTTGGGCCACAGCGGCTCCTCCAGCAGCGGCCGGCGGGTGCGGTCCCAGGCCTCCCGGGCCCGCACCAGGAACGCGCCCCACCGCTCGCCCGCCCCCGCGCCCAGCGCCTCGTCCAGGGCCGCGACGACGCCCGCGCGCGAGGCGTTCGGCAGGGACACCGCGGAGCCGTCCGCGAAGACGTGCCGGGACGAGGGGTCGACCTGGACCAGCCCGACGCACTCCTCCAGCGGTTCCTTCCCGGTCTTGACGAACAGATCGCGGTACACCGCCGGCAGCGTCAGCAGCCCCGGGCCCGTGTCGAAGCGGAAACCCTCCCGCTCGAACCGGCGCACCGCCCCGCCGTACGTCTCCGTCCGCTCGTACACCACCACCCGGTGGCCCGCGACGGCCAGCCGGGCGGCGGCCGCCATCGCGCCCATCCCGGCGCCGATCACCGCAATCCGTGCCATGCCCGCGACTTTATCGACCGCCACCGACAACGCGGCCGCCGGGCCGCCGCGCCGCAGGTCAGGGGACTCGCGAGGCGATGCGCCGCTCCTCGCGCCGCTGGGCCCGGCGGCGCAGGAAACGCCGGATGCGCGTGACGAGGAACACCAGGGCCAGCAGCCCGCCGGCCAGCAGGACACCCGCGACGACCGCCGCGGCCAGCGGATGGAACATCGCGAACGCCACGACGGCGCCGACCCCGAGATCCTCGGCGAGGCTCAGCACGATGTTGCTGAACGGCTCGGGCGAGGCGTTGACCGCCATCCGCGTCCCGGCCTTGACGGTGTGGCTGGCCAGCGCCGTCGACCCGCCGAGCACACCGGCCGCCAGCTCGGGGACGGAGCCGCTGTGGCCGGCGAGCAGCGCCCCCACCCAGGCGCCGGCGGCCGGCCGGACCACCGTGTGCACGGAGTCCCAGACCGAGTCGACGTAAGGGATCTTGTCGGCGACGGCCTCGCACAGGAACAGCGCCCCCGCGACGATCAGCACCTCGGGCCGCTGCAACGCCTGCGGCACGTCGTCGCTGATCCCCGTCACGCCGAACAGGCCGAGCAGCAGCACCACCGCGTAGGCGTTGACGCCGCTGGCCCAGCCACTGGTGAAGACCAAGGGGAGTACGGACACGGAGGCGATCGTAGCCACCCGGCGGGCGTACGGCCCGGCCCGCGCGCGGACGGCTGAGTACGCGTACTCAGACCGCCGGATGAGTACGCGCGCGGATGGGCCGCCGGCCGCCGGGACGAGAGAGTGGAGCCACGGCAGGGGGCGGGGCCGGCACCGCCGGCACGGGGCGGCGGAACCGCGCCCGCCCGCCGGCCGCTCCTTCCGCCGATCCGTCGGCGGAAGCGAGACGGGGGGCCTCGGGGGAAGACCGCCACGGGGGTCCGCAGGGGGAGACCAGGGGGAACCCGTACGGGGGAGAACGCGAAGGACGTACGGGGAGCACGGGGGAGCACGGGGGAGAGAAGAGGCGCCGGTCCGGGAGCGGACCGGCGCCTTCTTCCGTGGGCCGGGAGGTCCCCGGGCGCTCAGACCCTGCCGCTGACCCGTCCCTGGAGCAGCCGGGACAGGGCCGCGTGGACATCGTCCAGGGAGCGCTCCGGCTGGAACGACTTCCAGTCCAGCGCGGCCACCAGCACCATGCCGACCAGCGCCGCCGCCGTCAGCGGGACGTCGATCTCGTCGCTGAACTCGCCGGCCGCCACGCCGTCGCGCAGCACGCCCTCCACCACCGCGACCGCCTCCCGCCGCACCACCATCAGGGTGGACTGCCAGGCCCGGTTGGTGCGCCACAGCTCGGCGACGTACAGCTGGGTGAAGGCCGGGTAGCGGTCGATGAAGACCAGGCCCGCGCGGACCATCGCGTCCAGCGCGTCCACCTTGCCGCCGCCCGCGCGCGCCGTCCGCTCGGCCGCCTCCTTCAGGGAGGCGGTGAGCAGGCCGACGCCGTGCCTCAGCAGCTCCTCGAAGAGGACGGACTTGCTCGCGAAGTTGTAGTACACCGTGCCCTTCGCGACCCCGGCCCGCTCGGCGATCTCGTCCACCGTGGTCGCGGAGAAGCCCTGCTCCGCGATGAGCGTGACGGCCGCCTCGTAGAGCTTCTGCCGGGTGGCCTCGCGGCGCGTGCTGCCGCCGGCCCGGGCGCTGCTGCTTTCCATGGCCCCGATTCTCACAGGTCCGCGCGGGTGCGGGCGCCTCCCCCGGCCCCCGTCACAGGGTCAGCTCCGGATGCAGCCGGGCCGGCGTCCACACCTGGCGGCGGCGGGCCGCGAGCGCGGTCAGCGCCAGGGCGCCGGCGGTGAACGCGGTCAGCACCCCGCACGCCTGCCACACCGGGCCGAGCCCGCCGCCGGTGATCAGCCGGCGCAGCGCCTCCACGATGTAGCTCATCGGCAGGAACGGGTGCACGGCGGCGAAGAAGCCGGGACTGGTCTGCACCGGATAGGTGCCGCCCGCCGAGGTCAGCTGGAGCATCAGCAGCGCGAGGACCAGGATCCGCCCCGCCGCGCCGAACCGGGCGTTCAGCCACTGCACGAGCGCCGCGAAACAGGCGGTGACCAGGAAGAGGAAACCGAGCGTGCCGGCCGCCCGGAGCATCCGCAGCCCGATCGCCCAGTGCAGCACGGCCATCAGCGCCGTCACCTGGAGCACGCCGACGGCGACCACCGGCAGCCAGCCGGCGCACGCGATCCGCCAGGCGGAGGCGCCGGCCGCGAGGGCGCGCCGGTTGAGCGGCGGGATCAGCATGTAGGCCACCATCGCGCCGACCCACAGGGACAGCGGGATGAAGTAGGGGGCGAACCCGGTGCCGTAGTTCGGCGCCCGGTGCAGGTCGTGGGAGGCGAGCCGGACCGGGTCGGCCATCACGCCGGTGCGCCGGTCGCGGTCCCGCTTGTCGTAGTCCGGGATCTTCCGGGCGCCCGAGTGCAGCCCGCCGGCCAGTTTCCCGGAGCCGTCCGACAGCTTGTACAGGCCGCCGTTCAGGGTCTCGGCGCCCGACTTCGCGGTGCCGATGCCCTGGTCCAGGGCGACCGCGCCGGTGTGCGCGGTGCCGAGCCCGGTGTGCAGCCGCTCGGCGCCGGCGGCGACCTTCCGCGCGCCGGTGTTCAGCGTGTTGATGTCCTTGACGGCGTGGGCGACGTCCTCGGACAGGTGCGGTGCCCGCGCGGCGAGGGCGTCGGCCTGCTTGCGCAGGGCGCCCAGGTTGTCCCGCATGGTCTTCAGGTCGCCGTGCTGGTCGGCGATGAGGGTGTTGAGGTCGTCGGCGACGGTGGCGGTCTCGGCGGCGGCCCGCTCGGCCCGCTTCAGCTGCGGGCAGGCCGGGTCGGGGACGGGCGCCTTCTCGCAGCGCGCCCGGTAGACCTCGTCCAGGACGGCGGCGGAGGCGTGCGCGGCCTTGGCGGTGCCCGGGGCCAGCTTCACCAGCGTCTCCAGGTTGTCCCCGACCGCCTTGGCCGAGTCGGAGACCAGCCGGGCGGTGTCCCCGACGGTCTTCTCGTTGTCCTTCAGGAACGGGCCCGCGTCGGCGTAGACGCCGTTGACCTGGTCGGCGAGCGCCTGGGTGCCGTCGGCGACCTGCCGGGCGCCCTTCTGCAGGTCACCGGAGCCGGTGTCCAGCTTCTTCAGGCCCTTGGCCAGCTCGCCGCTGCCGCTCTTGGCGTCCTTCAGCCCGTCCGCGAGGTCCTTGGAGCCCTTCTCCGCCTTGCCGATACCGCTGTTCAGCTTGTCGGCGCCCGCGGCCGCCGTGACGGTCTGGTCGTGGATGTCGGAGAAGGACACGAAGATCTTGTCCAGGAAGCCCCGGGACGCCTTCGTGGACGCGGCCGAGCGCACCTCGGCGAAGACCGTGCGGGAGATCTGCCCGACGATGTAGTTGTTCGCGTCGTTGGTGCGCACCTGTAGGGCGCCGGCCTCGGGCGAGTCGCCCGAACTGGAGGCGATCCGGCGGCTGAAGTCGGCCGGCAGGGTCAGCGACAGGTAGTAGGTGCCGTCCTCCACGCCCGCGCGGGCCTGTGCGTCGCTCACCTCGTGCCACTCGAAGGTCCGGCTGTCACGCAGTCCGTCGGTGATGTCGTCGCCGGCGGTGATCCGCTTCCCGCCCGCCGTGGCGCCCTTGTCGTCGTTGACCAGGGCCACCGGGACGCGGTCCAGCCGGCCGTACGGGTCCCAGAAGGACCACAGGTACAGGGCGCCGTACAGCAGGGGGAGCACGAGCAGCGCGACCAGCGCGGCGCGCGGCAGCCGTCCGCGTCCGAAGCGCCTCAGCTCAAGCGCGGCCAGCCTCGGCGAGCGCGTCACCGGCGTCCTCCTTCGGTCCGGTCGGCACGGTCACGCAGTCGCCGGGCGCGGTGCGGCACACGGCCACGACCGTCGTCCCCGCGCGGGCGAGGGACCGCAGCAGGTCCCACATCGCGGTGCGTTCGGTGTCCGACAGCTTCATGTCGACGTCGTCGACGCCGAGCAGCCGGGGCCGGCCGAGCAGCGCCAGCGCGAGGGACAGCCGCGCCTCCTGCGGCCGTTCCAGGTCCCGTACGGCCGTCCGGGAGCCCTTGGGGAGCGTCTCCAGGTCCAGCCGGGCGGCGGCCAGCGCCGCGTCGACGCGCAGCCGGGCCTCGTGGACGCGCCGGGGCCGCGGGTGCAGCAGCCCGCGCAGGGAGCCGCCGAAGCGGTGCTCCAACAGGGCCCGCTCCCGCAGGTGTTCGCCCACGGTCAGGGCCGGCTCCAGGTCGGTTACGCCGGTCACGTTGGCCACCGCGGACAGGCGGCGCACGGCCGCCATGTGCCGGGGAAGTTTCAACTCGCCGACGGTGGCGACTCCTTCAGTGGGTTTCATCCGCCCCGTGAGGGACAACAGCAGACAGGTGCGGCCGGAGCCGGACGGTCCGTTGAGCGCGATCAGCGAGCCGGGCGCCGCGTCCAGGGTGATGCCGCGGAAGGCCCAGCCCCGCGGCCCCTGGAGCCCGAGGCCGTCGGCCCGGACCCCGACGCCGGGGGGATCGTCCGGGTGGTGCGTGTCCTCGGCGCCGTCGGTGTCCTCGGTGTCCTCAGTGACGTCGATGCCCTCGGTGCCGTGCGTACCGGCCGTGTCGTTCACGAGCCCCCCTGCCTGGTGTGCCCCGGTCAGTTGTACTGACTAGTCAGTACAAAAATACGCCCGAACCTACGACCGAGGCAAAAGCCCTGGTCAGAACGGATTGTCAGTGGCATACCTCACGATGGGCACATACGGCATACGTGCCGTCACCCAGACGACAGGAGGTTCGTCATGGCCCACTCGTCCGCGGCCGCCGCACCCCGGCGCCGCGCCACCGGCCCTGCCCCCTCACTGACCGGACCGGCGAGCGACGTACACCCCGTGCTGCGCCGGGCCACGGCCCCGCCCGCCGCCCTCGACCTGCTTGCCCAGGCCCGCGCCGCACTGGAGGAGGCCACCGTCCTGGAGACCCCCAACGAGCGCTATGCCACGGCCCACCTCGCCGCCCTGCGCACCGCCGCCGCCGTGCTCGCGGCCCGGGGCCGGCCCGAGACCTCCGCGCGCCGCCGGGCCCGGATCCGCAGCGCCTGGGAGGTGCTGCCCGAGATCGCCCCGGAACTGGCCGAGTGGAGCGCGCTGTTCGCCTCCGGCGCCGCCCGCCGCGCCCGCGCCGAGGCCGGCATCCGGGGCGCCGCCGGCCGGCGGGACGCCGACGACCTGATACGGGACGTGGCGATGTTCCTGCGCCTCGTGGAGCGGATGCTCGTCCTCCAGCCGGTCCTGCCCCAGCCCCGCCAGGACGCCGGCGGACCCGACGGCCCGGCGCCGCGCGCCCCGGCACCGCGCGGCGCACTCCCCGACACCGGCTGAGCACCCGGCTGCCGCACTGCCCGACACCGGCGGGGTGCCCGGCCGGCGCGTCCCGCGGCACACCCCGTCCGGGCCGCGACGCGAGGAGCCGCCGCGGCATGGGAGGCAATCGGGAGGCAATAGGGTGGAGAGGCCTGAAATCCGCCCGCCCCGCCGAGGAGTCAACTGCCGTGTCGGACCCGTCGCGCCCCCGCGCCTCCCTGCGTACCGCCGTGGTCTGGGACGTCCTGCAGGACGCTCTCGACCGCCGGGTCAAGGCCACGGGCCGGGACTCGCTGGACGTCCTCGACACCGGGGGCGGCAGCGGCAACTTCGCCGTGCCCCTGGCCCGCCTCGGCCACCGCGTCACCGTGGTCGACCCCAGCCCCAACGCCCTGTTCGCGCTGGAGCGCCGCGTCACCGAGGCCGGCGTCGCCCACCGGGTCACGGGCGTCCAGGGCGACGCGCACGGCCTGTTCGACGTGGCCGAACGCGGCGCGTACGACGCCGTCCTGTGCCACGGCGTCCTGGAGTACGTGGACGACCCGGCCGAGGGCGTCCGCAACGCGGTCGCGGCGCTGCGCCCCGAGGGCGTCCTCAGCCTGCTCGCCTCCGGGCTCGGCGGGGCCGTGCTCGCCCGCGCCCTGGCCGGCCACTTCACCGAGGCCCGGCAGGCGCTCCAGGACCCCGCGGGCCGCTGGGGTGCCGGCGACCCCATGCCCCGCCGGTTCACCCCCGAACAGCTCACCGCGCTGGTCGAGGGCGCCGGTCTGCGGGTCGGCGCGGTGCACGGCGTGCGGGTCTTCGCCGACCTGGTGCCCGGCGTCCTGGTGGACACCGAGCCCGGCGCCCTCGACGCGCTGCTGAGGCTGGAGGCCGCGGCGGCCGAACTGCCCGCCTTCCACTCCGTCGCCACCCAGCTCCACGTGCTCGGCGAGACACCGGGCGCCGCGGCGGTCTGAGCGCGCGGCCCCGCCGGCCCGGGGCCCGGGCCCACACCCCCGTGGAACAGCCGCTGATCAGGGCCTGGGCGGCGGATGGAGTACGCCACATGCCCCCCGATCGAGCGGTTTGCGCCGTATGATCGAGGTACACCGCCCGGCATGACGGGTCGGCTGCCGGGGAATGCAAGCCTCAGCGAGCCGGACGGCCATGACGGACTCCGGTTGGCCAGTAGGCGTAGAGGGGCGGGTTTCACGGGGGCGATTCCCTGCCTATCCTGAAGGGACCCCCCGGGTCGCCCCGGCGACTGCACGATGAGGAGGACTCCGTGCCGCTCTCGGAGCACGAGCAGCGCATGCTCGAGCAAATGGAGCGAGCGCTGTACGCCGAAGATCCCAAGTTCGCGTCGGCGCTTGAGGGAAACGGCCTGCGGACGTACACCCGTCGGCGGGTCTACCAGGCGGTCGCGGGTTTCCTCATCGGTATCGCGCTCCTCATGACCGGAATGGTCATGCAGCTCATCTGGGTCAGTGTGGTGGGCTTCCTCGTCATGCTGGGCTGCGCCGTGCTGGCCGTCACCGGCTGGCGCAAGACCCCCAAACCGGGTGAGCGGCCCCCGGCCGCCGTGCGCCGGCAGCCACGGCCGAAGCGCACCGTGATGGACCGGATCGAGCAGCGCTGGCAGCGCCGCCGGGACGAACAGGGCCGCTGACCGGCGGCGCGCACCGGCCGGAGCGTCCCCGGACCGGACTCCCGCAGCCCAGACATCCGCAGCCCAGACATCCGCAGACCAGACATCCGCCGAGGGGCGGCCACCATCCGGTGGCCGCCCCTCGGCGCTGCCGCTGCCGCTCAGCCCCGCTGACCGTCCGGCCGGCGCAGCGCCGGCCGGACCGCCGCGGCCCTGGCCCCGAGCGTCGACCAGCGGGCCGCCACCGCCCGCCACGCCCGCACCGACGAGCGCGGCAGG
This sequence comes from Streptomyces sp. NPDC017095, assembly GCF_044332325.1. NCBI lineage: Bacteria > Bacillati > Actinomycetota > Actinomycetes > Kitasatosporales > Streptomycetaceae > Streptomyces > Streptomyces sp. NPDC017095. Next base: position 112,434 of record NZ_JBIROU010000011.1, on the reverse strand, counting down.
AACAGCGCGCGCAGCCGCGTGCCCGCGCCCGCCACGGCCCGCAGCCCCTCGATCACCCGGCGCACGTCCTCGGCCGCGCCCGCCGCCGGGCGCGGCCGGGGCGCGTACAGGACCTGCTCCACCGCGTCCGCGACCCGGTGCACGGCGGCCCCGGCCGCCGGATCCAGACCCCCGAGCCGGACGATCCGCGCGGCGGCCTTGCGCGGGGTCAGCGACTCGTCCGGCACGATGCCGTGGTCCCAGGCGCTGTCCGTCAGCTCCTGCCAGGCGGCCAGGGTGTGCGCGGCGGCGCCCTGCTCGGTCCGGGCGTGTCCGCCCAGCCGCCGCGCGCGCGTCCGCCGGCGCCACAGCAGCGGCGCCAGCGAAGCCGCCAGGACCAGCAGCGCGCCCAGCGCGGTCAGCGGCCACGCCCACCCCTGCGCACCGGCGCGGCCGTCGGGCGCGACCACCGCCGCCGACGGGCTGTCGCACGGCGTCGCCCCGTGCGGGCCAAAGGCGCAGCTCTCGCCCGGCGAGGCCGCCGCCGACGGCGCCGAGGACGCGCCCTTGGACGGCAGCACCTCGTCCGGCAGCGAACTGCCGGGCGTGTCCGACTGGGTGTACGACGGCGTGGTGCCCCGGGTCGGGGTCGGCTCGAAGCGGGTCCAGCCCACGCCCTCGAAATACAGCTCCGGCCAGGCGTGCGCGTCCCGCTGGCTCACCGCGACCGTGCCGTCGGCCTGCGGGGTGCCGGGCGCGAAGCCCACCGCGACCCGGGCCGGGATGCCGAGCGTGCGGGCCATCGCCGCCATCGCGAAGGAGAAGTGGACGCAGAAGCCCTGCTTCTTCTCCAGGAAGTTCGCGATGGCGCCCGGGCCGCGGCCGACCTCCACCCGGGTGTCGTACTGGAACCCGCCGGTCACCGCGAACCAGTCCTGCAGCTTGACGGCCTCCTCGTAGTGACTGCTGCTGCCGGCCGTGATCTCCCGCGCGGTGCGGGCCACCACCTCCGGCAGCGCGGAGGGCACCTTGGTGTACTCGGCGCGCAGGGCGGCCGGCGGCTGCGGCGCGGCGGCCAGCTGCCGCGCGGTCGGCTCCACGTCCAGGCTGGTCACCTCGTACGTCTCACCGCGCGTGGTCTGCCCGTGGTCGCCGACGAGGGTCATCCCGACCGGCTCGTACCGCCACCGGCCGCCGGCCTTGACCTCGCTCGGCGGATAGGGCATCGGCAGCCAGTCCTGGGCGTAGGTGTCCGCCGCCGTGACCGTGGTGCGCACCGTGCCGCGCCGGACGTCCGGGCCCAGGCCGGCGGGCGTGGGCAGCCGGTCCGGTACGCCGACGACGTGCCGCTGGGCCGGCTTCCAGGTGGTGCCGTCGAACTCGTCCAGGGAGACGATCCGCAGATACAGGCCGGACAGGTCGCCGTCGCTGGTGCGCAGGGACAGCACCTGGCGGTCGTCGTCGGTGTTCAGGTTGTCGCGCAGCGACACCAGCGGGTTGACCGCCGAGATCGTGCCGCCGTCGCCGTTGCCCGCACCCACCCGGTCGCGGGCGGCGTCCAGCAGACCGCCGTGCATCGCGGGCAGGGCGAGCGGCACGACCAGGGCCACGCCGAGCGCCAGCACGCCGATCCGGCGGCCGGTGCGCACCGGTCCCAGGGCGCCGCCGGTCCCGGAGCCGCCGGGCGCGCGGGGCGCGCCGCCGAAGACCCGGCCCCACTGGGCGAACCGGTCCCGGCCCTCCGCGAGCAGCAGCATCAGATAGCCGGCCGCCGCCACCAGGAACCACAGCCAGTCGGCGCCGCCCTCGGACAGGCCCGCGGCCACCGAGTACAGCGCGAGCAGCGGCAGCCCGGCCGGGGCCGCGCTGCGGAACGTCACCGCGAGCGTGTCCACCAGCAGCCCGATCACCAGCACACCGCCGATCAGCATCAGCTTGATGCCGTCGGTGAGCGGCGCCGGTATCGCGTAGCGGCCGATGTCGTCCCCGCCCTGCTGGAGCAGGTGCGCGAAGTGCCGGAAGGCCTCCGGACCCGGGACCAGTCCGGCGATCGCCTGCCGCCGGGCGCACACCAGGGTCAGCAGCACCAGGGTGGCCAGGGCCTGCGCCAGCACGGTCGGCGCCCGGCCGAGCGGCACCCGCCGGGCCGCCGCGCCCACCCCGGCCTGCACGGCCACCAGCGGGACCAGTTGCAGCAGCCAGGTCGGCTCGCTGACCAGCGGCAGCAGCGCGCAGGAAGCCATCAGCGTGGCCGCCGCCGCGCACAGCGCCAGCCGTGCCCGTCCGCTCATCCCGGGACCTCCCCGCCCACCGGGGCCGTACCGGAGCGCTCCCGGTCGGCCTGCCGCCACAGATCGGCCGGCGCGGCGCCGCGCGGCACGCTCAGCGCCGTCCAGCCCGCCTCGCGCAGCAGCCGCAGCCGCCATGCGTGCCGGTCGCCCGCGCGGGGCACGTCGGTCGCCTCCCGCGTCCAGACGTCCGGGTCCAGCACGAAGGCGACGGCGCCGCCGCGCCCCCGCATCCCGGCGACCGTCATGGCCTGCTCCTCGTCCAGGTCGCCGAGGAAGGCGACCAGCAGTCCGCCGTGGCCGCCGCGCAGCGCGTCGTACGCCGCGGACAGGCCGGTGCCGTCGGAGTGGTCGATCACCGCGAGGGTGTCCAGCATCAGGGCGGCCGCGTCCGCCGTCTCCTGGCCGGTGCCCGCGAAGCCGTCGCCGCCCTCGCCGGGCACCGCGCTGCCGGTGTCGGTCAGCAGCCGCACCGAGAAGCCGCGCTCCAGCATGTGCACCAGCACCGAGGCGGCACCGGAGACGGCCCACTCGAAGGCCGAGTCCGGGCCCGCGCCCTCGTAGGCCCCGCCCCGGGTGTCCAGCAGCACGGTGCACCGGGAGCGCCGGGGCTGCTCCTCGCGGCGCACCATCAGCTCGCCGTGGCGGGCGGTGGAGCGCCAGTGCACCCGGCGCAGGTCGTCGCCGTGGCGGTAGCCGCGCGGGATCACGTCGTCCTCGCCGGCCAGGGCCGGCGAGCGCCGCCGTCCGTCGCCGTGTCCGCGGGCCGCGCCGCCGAAGCGGACCGGGGCCAGCGGCTCCACGCGCGGGATGACCGTCAGCGTGTCGTACGTCGAGAAGGAGCGGGTCAGCTCGCACATGCCGAAGGGGTCCGCCAGCCGCAGCTGGAGCGGGCCCAGCGGATAGCGGCCGCGCAGGTCGGAGCGGACCCGGTAGGACACTTCGCGGCGGCCCTGCGGCTCCATCCGGTCCAGCACGAACCGGGGACGCGGACCGAGGACGTAGGGCACCCGGTCCTGGAGCATCAGCAGACCGGTGGGCAGCCGGGAGACGTTGTCCATGCGCAGGTGCACCCGGGCCTCGTCGCCGGCCGGGACGCGGGCGGGGGCCAGCACGCGGGTGGCGGTCACCCGGTAGCGCGTGCGGTACAGCACGGCCGCGCAGATCAGGGGCAGCACGGCGAGCAGCAGGCCGACCCGCAGCAGATCGCTCTGGCCCAGCACGAACGCGCAGACGGCGGCGGCGATCCCGGCCGCGAGGAAGGAGCGGCCCCGGGTGGTCAGACCCGCCAGGGCCGTGCGCACGCCGCCCGCCTCGCCGCGGTCGGGCTCCGCCGGCCCGGTCCCCCCGAAGCTCATCACCGGATCCGCGGGGGCTGTTCGGGATAGGCCGGGACGGTCCGGCCGACGGCGCCGGGGCCGCCCTGCCGGCCCGGGCCCGTGGGCACCGAGGTGTGCTGGAGGATCTCCAGCACCACCTGTTCGGCCGTACGGCGGCCGAGCTGGGCCTGGGCGGTGGGCAGCAGACGGTGGGCGAGGACGGCGACGGCCAGCGCCTGGACGTCGTCCGGCAGCGCGTAGTCCCGGCCGGCGAGGGCCGCGGACGCCTTGGCCGCGCGCAGCAGGTGCAGCGTGGCACGCGGGGAGGCGCCGAGTCTGAGGTCGGGGTGGACACGGGTGGCGGCGACCAGTTCGACCGCGTACCGCCGGACCGGCTCGGCGACGTGCACGCCGCGCACCGCCTCGATCAGCTTCACGATCTCGTGCGCGTGCGCCACCGGCCGGAGGTCCTCCAGCGGGCTGACGCCGCCGTGCACGTCGAGCATCCGCAACTCGGCCTCCACGCTCGGGTAGCCGACGGAGACGCGGGCCATGAAGCGGTCGCGCTGGGCCTCGGGCAGCGGGTAGGTGCCCTCCATCTCCACCGGGTTCTGCGTGGCCACCACCATGAAGGGGCTGGGCAGTTCGTACGTCTGCCCGTCGATGGTGACCTGCCGCTCCTCCATGGACTCCAGCAGCGCCGACTGGGTCTTGGGCGAGGCACGGTTGATCTCGTCGCCGATCACGATCTGCGCGAAGATGGCGCCCGGCTTGAACTCGAAGTCCCGGCGCTGCTGGTCCCAGATCGACACGCCCGTGATGTCCGAGGGCAGCAGGTCCGGGGTGAACTGGATGCGCCGCACCGAGCAGTCGATGGACCGCGCCAGCGCCTTGGCGAGCATCGTCTTGCCCACTCCGGGGACGTCCTCGATCAGCAGGTGGCCCTCGGCGAGCAGCACGGTCAGCGCGAGCCGTACGACCTCGGGCTTGCCCTCGATCACGCTCTCCACCGAGCCGCGCACCCGCTCCACCGTGGCGGTCAGGTCGTCCCCCGGGCTCCCGTACGGCCGGGCGGGGGCGTCCCCATGGCTAGCAGGATCGTCATAGGTGGTCACCCGGCCCTCCTCGGCCCATCCATTACGGGCCGACGCTCCGCTAGCGAAACCGGCCCACCCCGAAACACGGACGCCACGCGGGAAAAGTTCCGCGTGCCGCCCCACCCCGCATTCTTGCCGCCGTTACCGATTCGTGTCACTCGCCTGTGGACAACTGCCCACGCGGCGCCGGTCCTACGACTTTCCGGGGCCGCGTTCCCGGCCGGGGCGGCGGGACGCGCCCCCGGTGCGGCCGGCCGGTGCCGGGTCAGGACGGGTCGATCTCGCGCAGCAGACCGGTGCGCACGTCGAACACGAAGCCCCGCACGTCGTCGGTGTGCGGCAGGAACGGCGAGGTGCGCACCCGCTGCATGGACTGGCGCACGTCCTGGTCGACGTCATGGAAGGACTCCACCGCCCACGCCGGCCGCTGCCCGATCTCCCGCTCCAGCTCGGTGCGGAAGTCCTCGGTGAGGGCCTCCAGGCCGCAGCCCGTGTGGTGGATGAGCACGACGCTGCGGGTGCCCAGCTTGCGCTGGCTGATGGTCAGCGAGCGGATGACGTCATCGGTGACCACTCCGCCCGCGTTGCGGATGGTGTGGCAGTCGCCGAGCTGCAGACCGAGGGCCTGGTGCAGGTCGAGACGGGCGTCCATGCACGCGACGACGGCGACGCGCAGCACCGGCCGGGCGTCCATGCCGGGGTCCTCGAACGCTTCGGCGTAGTGGTGGTTGGCCGTCACCAGACGGTCGGTCACGGTGCCGTCCGCGGGTATGGCGCCTTCGGGCCCGGCGGGAACTGCAGCGGAAGTCGTCATGCCGACGACGGTACTGGTCACGTCACCTTCCGGCCTGCCGTGAGAGGGGACAAAGAACGTCATCGCGGCTTGGTGTGAGCTAACCCACAGGGAGGGTGCGGCACGGCCGAACGGGTGGAACGGCGCGCGACGGGGTTCCCGCCGCGGCCCGGTGCGCGACGCGCAGGCCGGTTGATTGACCCGGGGACGGCGTGGACTAAAGTGACGCGAAAGCGGGAGACGAGTCTCTCCCCGCTGGTGAGACCCCCGGAGACCCCGGCGCACACCCGGATTCGTCTCCCCGCGCGCGCGGCGCGTACGTACGGCTCGGGGGACCGACGGTGCGTACGGCCCGCCGGAACTGAGAGGCCCCCTTGAGCCAGAGTCGACACGTCCCGGTGATGCTCCAGCGGTGCCTGGACCTGCTGGCACCCGCCCTGGAGCGGCCCGGAGCGGTGGTCGTCGACTGCACCCTCGGCCTCGGCGGGCACAGCGAGGCGCTGCTCACCCGGTTCCCCGGCGTCCGGCTGATCGGCCTCGACCGGGACACGGAGGCGCTGCGCCTGTCCGGCGAGCGGCTGGCCCCGTTCGGCGACCGCGCCACCCTCGTGCACGCGGTCTACGACGAGCTGCCCGGCGTACTCGACCGGCTCGGCATCGCGCGCGTGCAAGGCGTCCTGTTCGACCTCGGGGTCTCCTCCATGCAGCTCGACGAGGCCGGCCGCGGCTTCGCCTACGCGCAGGACGCGCCCCTGGACATGCGCATGGACCAGACCACCGGCGTCAGCGCCGCCGAGGTCCTCAACACCTACCCGCCCGGCGAACTCGTGCGCATCCTGCGCGCGTACGGCGAGGAGAAGCAGGCCAAGCGGATCGTCGCCGCGGTCGTCCGGGAACGGGAGAAGGAGCCGTTCAGCACCAGTGCGCGGCTCGTGGAACTGATCCGGGACGCCCTGCCGCAGGCCGCCAAGCGCACCGGCGGCAACCCGGCCAAGCGCACCTTCCAGGCGCTGCGCATCGAGGTCAACGGCGAACTGTCCGTGCTGGAGCGGGCGGTGCCGGCCGCCGTGAAGGCCCTGGACGTGGGCGGGCGCATCGCGGTGCTGTCGTACCACTCGCTCGAGGACCGGCTCGTCAAGCAGGTGTTCGCGGCCGGCGCCGCGAACACCGCGCCGCCCGGACTGCCGGTCGTGCCCGAGCGGTACCAGCCGCGGCTCAAGCTGCTCACCCGTGGTGCCGAACTTCCCACCGAGGAAGAGATCGCCGACAACCGCCGGGCCGCACCGGCCAGACTGCGGGGTGCCGAGCGCATCAGGGAGGACGTCGAGTGAGCGAGACGGGTCGGAGGGTCTCCTCCGCGCAGCCCGGGGTCCGGCCGGCGGGCCCCCTCGCGTACCCGAAGGCGCGCCCGGCCGGCGGCGGCCCCCACGCGGCGGGGGAGCGGTGAGCAGGAAACCCGAGCTGAAGGGGAGGGCCGCGCGGCTCGCCCGGCTCCTCCCGGCCGGCCGCGCCCGGGCGGCCCGCACCCCGTTCGTCCTCCTCGTCGTCCTCCTCCTCGGCGGCGGCCTCATCGGGCTGCTGGTGCTGAACTCCGCGCTCAGCGAGGGCTCCTTCCGGCTCGACGACCTGCAGAAGCGGACGAAGAGCCTCACCGACGAGGAGCAGGCCCTCCAGCGGGACATCGACGCCTACTCGTCCCCCGACGCCCTCCAGCGGCGCGCCCGCGAACTCGGCATGGTCCCCGGCGGCGACCCCGCCTTCCTCGGCCCCGACGGCACCGTCAAGGGCGTACCGAGCGCCGCACCCGGGACCGCCGGGACCGCGGCCCTCTCCGGCCCGGCCGCCCCCGAGGCCCTGATCCCGGCCGCCGCCCCGGCCTCCGCCGCCCCGGACCCCGCGGCCGCGCCCACCGTCCCGCCGGCCCAGCCGCCGGGCGCTCCCGCGGCCTCCGCGCCGCCCGCCGCCCCCCAGACCGTGCCCACCCCGACCCCCGGCAGGTGACGGAAGTGTCCGACAGGCAACCGCCGCGCCGCCGGGTGCCCGGGCCGGCCAGGCCCCCGCGGCCACGCAGCGCCGTCCGGCGGCAGCCCGGACCCGGCGCCCGGCCGGCCCGCCGCCCCGGCGGGTCCCGGCCCATGCCCGCGCGCCCGCTGCGGCTCGGCAGCCCCCGGCCCCGGCTGCGCCTGGTCGGCCTCGCGCTGACCCTGGTGCTGCTCGTCTTCGTCGTACGGCTGCTCCAGGTCCAGGCGGTCGACGCGAGCGCCTACGCGGCGCGGGCCGAGCAGAACCGGTACGTGGTGCACACCCTGGCCGCCGAGCGCGGCGAGATCACCGACCGCAACGGCGTCGCCCTCGCCGTCAGCGAGGACGCCTACGACATCACGGCCGACCCGACCATGTTCAGCGCCCGGCAGCTGAAGATCGGCGACGGTCCGGAGCGGGCCGCCGCGCTGCTCGCCCCGATCCTCGGCCAGGACCAGGCCACGATCGCCGGCAAGCTGCGGCCCGCGAACAAGGACGCCCGCTACACCCGGCTCGCCACCCGGCAGACCCCGCAGGTCTGGAAGCAGATCAGGGACCTGAAGACCGCGCTGGCCAACAAGGCCGGCACCGACCACACCACCGTCAACGTGCTGGCCGGCGTCTTCGCCGACCCCAGCAGCCAGCGCGTGTACCCCAACGGCGACCTGGCCGCCGGGATACTGGGCTGGGTCAACGCCGACGGCAAGGGCGGCGGCGGCGTCGAGCAGCAGCTGGACAAGCGGCTCTCCGGCAAGGACGGCAAGGTCCGCTACGCCCAGGCCGGCGGGCGCGAGGTGCCCACGGTGGGCTCCGCCGAGACCCCCGCGGTACCCGGCGCCGACGTCGAGCTGACCCTGGACCGGGACATCCAGTGGGCCGCGCAGAGCGCCATCAGCGAGCAGGTGCGCAAGTCCGGGGCGGACCGCGGCTACGTCATCGTCCAGGACACCCGCACCGGCCAGATCCTGGCCATGGCCAACGCGCCCGGCTTCGACCCGAACGACCTGGCCAAGGCCGACGGCGACGCGATGGGCAACGCGGCCCTCCAGGACGCCTACGAGCCCGGCTCCACCGCCAAGGTGATGTCGATGGCGGCCGTGCTGGAGCGGAACGCGGCGACCCCGCTCACCCACGTGGTCATCCCCAACCGGCTGCACCGCGGCGACCGGCTCTTCCAGGACGACGTCGACCACGGCACCTGGTACCTCACGCTCAACGGCGTGCTCGCCAAGTCCAGCAACATCGGCACCATCCTGGCCACCGGCGAACTCGCCAAGAGCCAGCCCGAGGCCAACAAGGTCCTCTACTCCTACCTGCGCAAGTTCGGCATCGGGAGCTACACCGGGCTCGGCTTCCCCGGCGAGACGCCCGGCATCCTCGCGCCGCCGCAGAAGTGGTCCACCTCGCAGCAGTACACGATCCCTTTCGGCCAGGGGTTCTCCATCAACGCGATGCAGGCCGCCTCCGTGTACTCCACCATCGCCAACGGCGGGGTCCGCGTCGAGCCCTCCCTGGTGCGCGGCACCAAGGGCGCCGACGGGCGGTTCACACCGGCGCCGAAGCCCAAGCAGACCCGGGTGGTCAGCGCCAGGACGGCCAAGAGCCTCGCCCAGATGCTGGAGTCCGTCGTGGACGACGAGCAGGGCACCGGCATCAAGGCCCGCATCCCCGGGTACCGGGTGGCGGGTAAGACCGGCACGGCCAACCGTGTGGATCCGGCCACCGGCCGCTACCGCGGCTACACCTCGTCGTTCGCCGGTTTCGCGCCCGCCGACAACCCGCGGATCACCGTCTACTGCGCCATCCAGAACGCCACGTCGGGCGACTACTTCGGCGGCCAGATCTGCGGCCCCATCTACAAGCAGGTGATGGAGTTCGCCCTCAAGACCCTCCAGGTCCCGCCGACCGGGGCGAAGCCCGCCAGCCTGCCCGTCGAGTACAAGCCCTGATCAGCACCCCCACTGGTCAGCACGGAAACACCAGGAACGAGCCCGTGACAACGATCACCCCCGACCCCGGGAACCACAGGGACGACAGCCCCTCGCTTCGCTCCGGAGCCGGTACGCCCGGTACGCTCACCGCCGTGCCACACGCTGATCAGTCCCAAACCACCCAGAAGGGCGCTTCCGTGACGTATCCGGGACCGCCGCGACCGGTTCAGGTCTCCGCCACCCCCCTCGCGGAACTGGCCGATCAGCTGGGTGCCGCCGCTCCGGACGCCGCCGCCGAGGTCACGGGCATCACCCACGACTCGCGCGCCGTCCGCCCCGGCGACCTGTACGCCGCCCTGCCGGGCGCCCGGCTGCACGGCGCCGACTTCGCCCCCCAGGCCGCCGGCCTCGGCGCGGTCGCCGTGCTCACCGACCCGAGCGGCGCCGACCGCGCCGCCGCCACCGGCCTGCCGGTGCTGGTCGTCGACGACCCGCGCGCCCGGATGGGCGAACTCGCGGCCACCCTGTACGGCCGGCCCGGCCGCGACCTGCTCCAGATCGGCATCACCGGCACCTCCGGCAAGACCACCACCGCCTACCTGGTGGAGGGCGGCCTGCGGACCGCCCGCGCCACCGGGCTCATCGGCACCGTCGAGACGCGCATCGGCGACGAGCGGATCAAGTCCGAGCGCACCACCCCCGAGGCCACCGACCTCCAGGCCCTGTTCGCCGTCATGCGCGAACGCGGGGTCGAGGCGGTCGCCATGGAGGTCTCCAGCCACGCCCTGGTCCTCGGCCGGGTCGACGGCTGCGTCTTCGACATCGCCGTGTTCACCAACCTCAGCCCGGAGCACATGGAGTTCCACTCCGACATGGAGGACTACTTCCGGGCCAAGGCGCAGCTGTTCACGCCCCGGCGCAGCCGGCTCGGCGTGGTCAACGCCGACGACGAGTACGGCCGCCGGCTCGCCCGGGAGGCGACCGTCCCCGTCGTCACCTACTCCGCCGAGGGCCACCCCGACGCCGACTGGCGCGCCCAGGACGTCCAGGTCGGCCCGATGGACTCGACCTTCACCGTGCTCGGCCCGGACGGCCTGCGCGTCCACGCCAGGTCGCCGATCGCCGGCCCGTTCAACGTGGCCAACACCCTCGCCGCCATCGTCGCCCTCGCCGTCGCCGGCCTCGACCCGCAGGCCGCCGCCGACGGCATCGCCGCCGTACCCGGCGTCCCGGGCCGCCTGGAGCGCGTCGACGCCGGGCAGCCCTACCTCGCCGTCGTCGACTACGCGCACAAGACGGACGCGGTCGAGTCGGTGCTCAGGGCGCTGCGCAAGGTCACCAAGGGCCGGCTGCACATCGTCCTCGGCTGCGGCGGCGACCGCGACCGGACCAAGCGCGCCCCGATGGGCGCCGCCGCGGCCCGGCTCGCCGACACGGCCGTACTGACCTCCGACAACCCCCGTTCCGAGGACCCGCTCGCGATCCTCGCGACCATGCTCCAGGGCGCCGCCTCGGTGCCCGCGCACGAGCGCGGCGAGGTGCTCCTCTTCGAGGACCGGGCCGCCGCCGTCGCCGCCGCCGTGGGCCGCGCCCAGGCCGGCGACACGGTGCTGGTCGCGGGCAAGGGCCACGAGCAGGGCCAGGACATCGCCGGCGTGATCCGTCCCTTCGACGACCGCCAGGTGCTTCGCGAAGCTATCCAGAAGACCCAGGGATGAACTTGTGATCGCCCTCTCCCTCGCCGAGATCGCAGCAGTCGTCGGCGGGCAGACGCACGACATACCGGATCCGTCCGCACAGGTCACGGGACCGGTCGTCCGGGACTCCCGGGAGGTGGTGCCCGGCAGCCTGTTCGCCGCCTTCGTCGGCGAGCGCGTGGACGGCCACGACTACGCGCAGCGGGTCGTCGAGGCCGGCGCGGTCGCCGTGCTGGCGTCCCGGCCGGTCGGCGTCCCCGCCGTCGTGGTGGACGACGTCCAGGCCGCCCTCGGCGCCCTCGCCCGGCATGTCGTGGCCCGGCTCGGCGCGACCCTCGTCGCGCTGACCGGCTCGGCCGGCAAGACCAGCACCAAGGACCTGATCGCCCAGGTGCTCGGACGCAAGGCGCCGACCGTGTTCACGCCCGGCTCGCTGAACAACGAGATCGGGCTGCCGCTGACCGCCCTGACCGCCACCGAGGAGACCAGGTTCCTCGTGCTGGAGATGGGCGCCCGCGGCATCGGGCACATCCGCTACCTCGCCGGTCTCACCCCGCCGAAGATCGGCCTGGTGCTCAACGTCGGCACCGCGCACATCGGCGAGTTCGGCGGCCGTGAGCAGATCGCCCAGGCCAAGGGCGAACTCGTGGAGGCGCTGCCCGCGGACGGGACCGCCGTCCTCAACGCCGACGACCCGCTGGTGCGGGCCATGGCCTCCCGTACCCAGGCGAAGGTGGTGCTTTTCGGAGAGTCGGCCGAAGCGGACGTACGCGCCGAGAACGTGCGACTCACGGACAGCGGACAGCCCGCCTTCAGGCTTCACACACCCTCCGGTGCAAGCGATGTGACGATGCGCCTGTACGGTGAGCACCACGTGTCGAACGCGCTCGCCGCGGCCGCCGTCGCCCATGAGCTGGGCATGTCCGCAGCGGAGATCGCCCTCGCGCTCTCCGAGGCGGGCTCCCTCTCCCGCTGGCGCATGGAGGTCACCGAGCGCCCGGACGGCGTGACCATCGTCAACGACGCCTACAACGCCAACCCCGAGTCCATGCGGGCCGCCCTCCGGGCGCTCGCGGCCATGGGCAGGGGGCGCCGCACGTGGGCGGTGCTCGGCAAGATGGCCGAGCTGGGGGACGAGGCGCTCGCCGAGCACGACGCCGTCGGACGGCTCGCCGTCCGGCTCAACGTCAGCAAGCTCGTCGCCGTCGGGGGGATTGAGGCCTCCTGGCTGCAATTGGGCGCATATAACGAGGGTTCGTGGGGTGAGGAGTCGGTGCACGTGTCCGACGCACAGGCGGCGATCGACCTGTTGCGCAGCGAGTTGCGCCCGGGGGACGTCGTGCTCGTGAAGGCGTCCCGTTCGGTGGGGCTGGAGAGCGTCGCCCAGGCGCTCGTCGAGGCCGGTGCCGGGCGTGGGGTTGATGCCCGATGATGAAGCAGATCCTGTTCTCGGGCGTCATCGGCCTCTTCCTGACGCTGATCGGCACGCCGCTGCTGATCAAGCTGCTGGCCCGCAAGGGCTACGGCCAGTACATCCGTGACGACGGCCCCCGGGAACACGCCAGCAAGCGCGGTACGCCGACGATGGGCGGCATCGCCTTCATCCTGGCCACGATCGTCGCCTACTTCCTGTCCAAGGTGATCACCGGCCAGCCGCCGACCTACTCGGGTCTGCTGGTGCTGGGCCTGATGTTCGGCATGGGCCTGGTCGGCTTCCTGGACGACTACATCAAGATCGTCAAGCGCCGGTCGCTGGGTCTGCGGGCCAAGGCGAAGATGGCCGGCCAGCTGATCGTCGGCATCGCCTTCGCGGTGCTCTCGCTCCAGTTCGCCGACGCGCGCGGCAACACCCCGGCGTCCACGAAGCTGTCGTTCATCACCGACTTCGGCTGGTCGATCGGCCCGGTGCTGTTCGTGGTCTGGGCGCTGTTCATGATCCTCGCGATGTCGAACGGCGTGAACCTGACCGACGGTCTGGACGGCCTCGCCACCGGCGCCTCGGTCCTCGTCTTCGGCGCCTACACCTTCATCGGCGTCTGGCAGTTCCAGGAGTCCTGCGCCAACGCGCAGACCCTGACCAACCCGGGCGCCTGCTACGAGGTGCGCGACCCGCTGGACCTCGCCGTGGTCGCCTCCGCGCTGATGGGCGCCTGCCTCGGCTTCCTGTGGTGGAACACCTCGCCGGCGAAGATCTTCATGGGCGACACCGGTTCGCTGGCGCTCGGCGGTGTCCTCACGGGTCTGGCCATCCTCTCCCGCACGGAGCTGCTGGTGGCCATCATGGGCGGCCTGTTCGTCCTCATCACCATGTCGGTCGTCATCCAGGTCGGCTCCTTCCGGCTCACCGGCAAGCGCGTCTTCCGGATGGCGCCACTGCAGCACCACTTCGAACTCAAGGGCTGGTCCGAGGTCCTGGTGGTGGTCCGGTTCTGGATCATCCAAGGCATCTGTGTGATCGTCGGACTGGGCCTCTTCTATGCGGGATGGGCAGCGGACAAGTGACCTCCACCTCGGGGCTCTTCGACTTCCAGGGCACGCATGTCACCGTCGCCGGGCTCGGCGTCTCCGGTGTCCCGGCGGCCAGAGCGCTGCACGCGCGCGGAGCGGTCGTCACGGTCGTCAACGACGGCGACGACGCACGCGCGCGGGAGCAGGCCGCGGACCTGACGGCGCTCGGCGTCACCGTGCGCCTCGGCGACGGGGCGACCCTGCCGGAGGGCACCGAGCTGATCGTCACCGCGCCCGGCTGGCAGCCGGACAAGCCGCTGTTCCTGGCGGCCCGGGAGGCGGGCGTGCCCGTCTGGGGCGACGTCGAGCTGGCCTGGCGGCTGCGCGGGCCGGACGCGGCCCCCTGGCTGGCCGTGACGGGCACCAACGGCAAGACCACCACCGTCCAGATGCTCGCCTCCATCCTGAAGGCGGCGGGCCTGCGCACGGCCGCCGTCGGCAACATCGGCGTCTCGCTGCTGGACGCGGTCCTCGGCGAGGAGGAGTACGACGTCCTCGCCGTGGAGCTCTCCAGCTACCAGCTCCACTGGGCGCCGTCCCTGCGCGCCCACTCGGCCGCGGTCCTCAACCTCGCGCCGGACCACCTGGACTGGCACGGCTCCATGGAGGCGTACGCGCGCGACAAGGGCCGTATCTACGAGGGCAACAAGGTCGCCTGCGTCTACAACGTCGCGGACCCGGCCACCGAGGACCTGGTGCGCGCGGCCGACGTCGAAGAGGGCTGCCGGGCCGTCGGGTTCACCCTCGGCACCCCGGGCCCGTCCCAACTCGGTGTCGTGGACGGCATCCTGGTCGACCGCGCCTTCGTCGAGAACCGGCAGAAGAACGCGCAGGAACTGGCCGAGGTCTCCGACGTCCGGCCGCCGGCCCCGCACAACATCGCCAACGCCCTGGCGGCGGCGGCCCTCGCCCGCGCCTTCGGGGTGCCCGCCGGCGCGGTACGGGACGGGCTGCGGGCCTTCCGGCCGGACGCCCACCGCATCGCGCACGTGGCCGACGTCGACGGCGTCGCGTACGTGGACGACTCCAAGGCCACCAACACCCACGCCGCGGAAGCCTCGTTGGCGGCATATGAGCAGATCGTATGGATCGCGGGCGGGCTGGCGAAGGGCGCCACCTTCGACGAACTGGTCGCCAAGTCGGCGAAGCGGCTGCGGGGCGTGGTCCTGATCGGTGCCGATCGGGCCCTGATCCGCGAGGCCCTGGCGCGACACGCCCCGGAAGTACCCGTGGTCGACCTCGACCGGACCGACACTGGGGCGATGCTCCAGGCGGTGACGGAGGCCGGGCGCCTGGCCCGGCCCGGCGACACGGTGCTGCTGGCCCCGGCCTGCGCCTCCATGGACATGTTCACCAACTACAACCAGCGCGGCGACGCGTTCGCGGCGGCGGTCCGCGAACTCGGCGCCTGACCCCGGCCGCCTGCCGGGCGGACCTTGGGAGGGACGCGTGGGACGGTCGACGTTCAGCGGAGGGACCGATGCCCAGTAGCCGTACCGGCCGGCCGCCCGTGCAGCGGGCGTCCCGCCGTCCCGCCGTCTCCCGCACCCCGCGCGAGAACCCCGTACAACGGCTCGGCGACCGCGCCCGCAAGGCGTGGGACCGGCCCTTGACGGCCTACTACCTGATCGTCGGCGGCAGCGTGCTGATCACCGTGCTGGGTCTGGTGATGGTCTACTCGGCCTCCCAGATCACCGCGCTCCAGCTCTCGCTGCCCGGGTCGTTCTTCTTCCGCAAGCAGTTCCTCGCCGCGGTCATCGGCGGGGCACTGCTGTTCGCCGCCTCCCGCATGCCGGTGAAGCTGCACCGGGCGCTGGCCTACCCGATCCTCGCCGCCGCCGTCTTCCTGATGGTCCTGGTGCAGGTGCCCGGGATAGGGCGGGAGGTCAACGGCAACCAGAACTGGATCTCCCTCGGCGGCTCCTTCCAGATCCAGCCCAGCGAGTTCGGCAAGCTGGCGCTGGTGCTGTGGGGCGCGGACCTGATCGCCCGCAAACAGGAGCGCAAGCTGCTGGCCCAGTGGAAGCACATGCTGGTGCCGCTGGTCCCGGTCACCTTCCTGCTGCTCGGCCTGATCATGCTGGGCGGTGACATGGGCACCGCGATCATCCTCACGGCGATCCTGTTCGGCCTGCTCTGGCTGGCGGGCGCGCCCACCCGGCTGTTCGCCGGGGTGCTGTCGGTCGCCGCCCTGATCGGGGTCCTGCTGATCAAGACCAGCCCCAACCGGATGGCCCGGCTCGCCTGTATCGGTGCTACCGAGCCGAAAAGCGGGGTAGCCGACTGCTGGCAGGCCGTGCACGGCATCTACGCCCTCGCCTCCGGCGGGCTGTTCGGCTCCGGGCTCGGCGCGAGTGTGGAAAAATGGGGCCAACTCCCGGAAGCCCACACCGACTTCATCTTCGCCGTCACCGGCGAGGAACTGGGTCTGGCGGGGACGCTGTCGGTGCTCGCCCTGTTCGCGGCTCTAGGCTATGCGGGTATCCGCGTGGCCGGACGCACGGAGGACCCCTTCGTGAGGTACGCCGCGGGAGGCGTGACCACCTGGATCACCGCCCAGGCGGTGATCAACATCGGTGCGGTGCTCGGTCTGCTGCCGATCGCCGGCGTCCCGCTCCCGCTGTTCTCCTACGGAGGGTCCGCCCTGCTGCCGACCATGTTCGCCATCGGGCTGCTGATCGCCTTCGCACGCGACGAGCCCGCTGCGCGGGCCGCGCTTGCGATGCGGCAACCTCGCTTTGGTAGAAAGCGGGCGGGAGGCTCCGGCGCTGCGCGGGGGCCTCGGAGATGGAACACGATGCGACGGCGTGCCTCGGCGGCGCGTTCGTCCGGAGAGCGGTGAATTTCGGTGCATGTCGTACTCGCCGGTGGGGGGACCGCCGGCCACATCGAGCCCGCGCTCGCCCTCGCGGACGCCCTGCGCAGGCAGGACCCCACCGTGGGGATCACGGCCCTGGGCACGGAGCGCGGCCTGGAGACCCGGCTCGTCCCGGAACGCGGCTATGAGCTGGCGCTGATCCCGGCGGTGCCGCTGCCCCGCAAGCCCACGCCCGAGCTGATCACCGTACCGGGCCGGCTGCGCGGCACGATCAAGGCCGCCGAGCAGATCCTGGAGCGCACCAAGGCGGACGTCGTGGTCGGTTTCGGCGGCTATGTCGCCCTGCCCGGCTATCTGGCCGCCAAGCGCCTCGGGGTGCCCATCGTCATCCACGAGGCCAACGCCCGCCCCGGACTGGCGAACAAGATCGGTTCGCGGTACGCGGCCCGGGTCGCCGTCTCCACCCCGGACAGCAAGCTGCGGGACGCCCGCTACATCGGCATCCCGCTGCGCCGCTCCATCGCCACGCTGGACCGCGCCGCCGTCCGCCCGGAGGCCCGCGCCCGCTTCGGCCTCGACCCGAACCTGCCCACGCTGCTCGTCTCCGGCGGCTCGCAGGGCGCCCGGCGGCTGAACGAGGTGACGCAGACGGTCGCCCCGTGGCTCCAGCAGGCCGGCATCCAGATCCTGCACGCGGTCGGCCCGAAGAACGAACTGCCGCAAGTGCACCAGATGCCGGGAATGCCGCCCTACATCCCGGTAAGTTACCTGGACCGGATGGATCTCGCGTACGCCGCGGCCGACATGATGCTCTGCCGCGCGGGCGCGATGACCGTCGCCGAACTCTCCGCCGTCGGGCTCCCGGCCGCGTACGTCCCGCTGCCCATCGGCAACGGCGAACAGCGGCTCAACGCCCAGCCGGTGGTCAAGGCCGGCGGCGGACTGCTCGTCGACGACGCGGACCTGACGCCCGAGTGGGTGCAGCAGAACGTGCTGCCCGTGCTCGCCGATCCGCACCGGCTGTACGAGATGTCCCGCTCGGCAAGCGAGTTCGGCCGCCGGGACGCCGACGAGCTGCTCGTCGGCATGGTGTACGAGGCGATCGCCTCGCGCCGTTAGGACCGTATGACGAAAGGGCAGTGAGCGTGGCCGGACGGACGACCGCCGAGCGCGGGGAACGCCAGCAGGAGTCGTCCGGCCCGCCGCCCGCCCGACGGCCCGGCCGAACGCGCCTTCGTAGGATCATCGTTCTGGCCGTGGCGTTGGTGCTGCTGGCCGCCGGCACCACCTGGGTGCTGTACGGCTCGCAGTGGCTGCGCGTGCGGCAGGTCTCGGTGTCGGGCACGCTCGTGCTGACCCCCGCGGAGGTCCGCGAGGCGGCGGCCGTGCCCGTCGGCGCGCCGTTGGCCTCGGTCGACACGGGGGCCATCGCGGCCCGGCTGCGGCGGAAACTGCCCCGGATCCACACCGTGGACGTGGTGCGTTCCTGGCCGCGCGGAATCGGTCTGAACGTGACCGAACGCACTCCGGTCCTGCTCGTGCGCAAGGGCCGCGACGTCATCGAAGTCGACGACGAGGGCGTGCGTTTCGCCACGGTCGCGCGGGCCCCGAAAGGCGTGCCGACCCTGGAGATGTCCGTCTCGCGCACGGGTCCCGGCGCGGCGAGCCTGCGCCGCTTCGGCAGCGGCCGGCTGGTGCGCGCGGCCGTCCGGGTCGCCGGCGACCTGCCCGGTCCCGTGGCCCGCACCGCCCGGACCGTCCGGGTGCGCTCCTACGACGCCATCTCCGTGGAGTTGGGCGACGGCCGGGTGGTGGCATGGGGCAGTGACGAGGACGGCCGCGCCAAGGCACGGGCCCTCACGGCTCTCATGAAAGCAGCTCCCGGCGCGCGGCACTTCGATGTCAGCGTCCCCACCGCCCCCGCGTCATCGGGGAGTTGACGCACATCAGCGCAGGCCAGCACCCTGGTTGGGCACCGCTATGCCTGATCACATAGGGTGAAAAGAAAAACGGGAGGTTCGGCGTGTTCGTTGAACGGGCGCCGCTTGTCGACTTAGTGTCCTGTTCAGAAGACTCCAGAGAACGGACACACTGGTAACCCTAAACTTCAAGGTTAGGGTTCGGGTCGGCGCTACGGACCGTCCCATTCGGCATCCGTCGTCCCGGCGCGGGGCACCGCACGGCGGCGACAACGTAATTCGAGGCGAGAGGCCTTCGACGTGGCAGCACCGCAGAACTACCTCGCAGTCATCAAGGTCATCGGTGTCGGCGGCGGTGGTGTCAATGCCATCAACCGGATGATCGAGGTCGGTCTCAAGGGCGTCGAGTTCATCGCCATCAACACCGACGCACAGGCGCTGTTGATGAGCGACGCCGACGTCAAGCTGGACGTCGGCCGCGAACTCACCCGCGGACTCGGCGCCGGAGCCAACCCGGCCGTCGGCCGCAAGGCCGCCGAGGACCACCGCGAGGAGATCGAGGAGGTCCTCAAGGGGGCCGACATGGTCTTCGTGACGGCCGGTGAAGGCGGCGGCACCGGCACCGGCGGGGCACCCGTCGTGGCGAACATCGCACGGTCGCTGGGCGCCCTCACCATCGGCGTCGTGACGCGCCCGTTCACTTTCGAGGGACGGCGCCGCGCGAACCAGGCCGAGGACGGCATCGCCGAACTCCGCGAAGAGGTCGACACCCTCATCGTGATCCCGAACGACCGGCTGCTGTCCATCTCGGACCGCCAGGTCTCGGTCCTGGACGCCTTCAAGTCCGCGGACCAGGTCCTGCTCTCCGGTGTGCAGGGCATCACCGATCTCATCACCACCCCCGGCCTGATCAACCTCGACTTCGCCGACGTCAAGTCGGTCATGTCCGAGGCCGGTTCGGCCCTCATGGGCATCGGCTCGGCCCGCGGCGACGACCGCGCGGTGGCCGCCGCCGAGATGGCGATCTCCTCGCCGCTGCTGGAGGCGTCCATCGACGGCGCCCGCGGTGTGCTGCTCTCCATCTCCGGCGGCTCCGACCTCGGTCTCTTCGAGATCAACGAGGCGGCCCAGCTGGTCAGCGAGGCCGCCCACCCCGAGGCCAACATCATCTTCGGCGCGGTCATCGACGACGCCCTCGGCGACGAGGTCCGGGTCACCGTGATCGCGGCCGGCTTCGACGGCGGCCAGCCGCCGGCCCGCCGGGACAACGTCCTCGGCTCGGCCTCCGGTTCGGCCGGCGGGCGCCGCGAGGAGCCCGCGCCGGCCCGGCCGAGCGAGCCCAGCCGGCCGTCCTTCGGCTCGCTGGGCAGCGTCAAGCCCAAGGAGGAGCCGGAGCCGGCACCCGAGCCGGCGGTCGACCTCCCGGTCGCCCCGCCGGTGCCGCCGTCGCCCCGGACCTACTCGGACAGCGCGGCCGAGGAGCTGGACGTCCCGGACTTCCTCAAGTGATAGGACAGCGGGAGAGCGTGAGCGGCGCGCACTTCGCCTTCACCGACCGGTGGGGCGGGGTGAGCGCCGCTCCGTATGAGGAGCTGAACCTCGGCGGCGCGGTCGGCGACACGCCCGGGTCGGTGACGGTCAACCGCGAGCTGGCGGCCAAGTCGCTCGGGCTGGACCCGGGCCGGGTCGTCTGGATGAACCAGGTGCACGGCGCCGGCGTCACCCGGGTGAACGGTCCGTGGGGCACGGACGTCCCCTCGTTCGGGGGAAACCGGGAGGAGGGCGGCGCGGTGCCGGAGACCGACGCGCTCGTCACCGCCCGGCGCGGCCTCGCGCTGGCCGTCCTCACCGCCGACTGCGTGCCGGTGCTGCTGGCCGACCCCGTCGCCGGGATCGTCGCCGCGGCCCACGCCGGCCGGCCCGGCATGGTCAAGGGCGTCGTCCCGGCCGCCGTACGGGCCATGACCGAACTCGGCGCCGAGCCGGGCCGGATCGTCGCCCGCACCGGACCGGCCGTGTGCGGTCGGTGCTACGAGGTGCCGGAGGCGATGCGCGCCGAGGTGGCCGCCGTCGAACCGGCGGCGTACGCCGAGACGAGCTGGGGTACGCCGGCGGTCGACGTGTGCGCCGGCGTGCACGCCCAGCTGGACCGGCTCGGGGTGCGCGACCGGGCGCGTTCGCCTGTGTGCACGCGGGAGTCGCAGGACCACTTCTCGTACCGCCGCGACCGCGTCACCGGACGCCTCGCGGGCTATGTCTGGCTGGACTGATAGGGCATGACGGACCGTAAGACCGAACTCGCCGCGAATTTGGCGAAGGTGGAGGAGCGCATCGCCGCCGCGTGCGCGGGGGCCGGGCGCGCCCGGGAGGAGGTGACCCTGATCGTGGTCACCAAGACCTACCCGGCGAGTGACGTGCGGATCCTGTCGGAACTCGGGGTGCGCCACGTCGCCGAGAACCGCGACCAGGACGCGGCCCCGAAGGCCGCCGCCTGTGCGGATCTGCCGCTGAAGTGGCATTTCGTGGGTCAGTTGCAGACCAACAAAGTGCGTTCCGTGCTCGGTTATGCCGATGTCGTGCAGTCCGTCGACCGGTCCCGGCTGGTCACCGCGCTGTCGAAGGAGGCGGTGCGGACGGGGCGCGAGCTGGGCTGTCTGCTCCAGGTCGCGCTGGACGCCGGGGCGAGCGGCCGGGGTGAGCGCGGGGGCGTGGCCCCGGACGGAATCGAAGAGTTGGCCGGTCTCGTCGCCGACGCGCCCGGGCTGCGGCTCGACGGACTGATGACCGTCGCCCCCCTCACCGGCGCGTACGCGGGACGCGAACAAGCGGCGTTCGAGCAGCTCATGGATTTGTCGACCGACCTGCGCCGGGGTCATCCGGCTGCGACCATGGTGTCGGCAGGGATGAGCGCGGACCTCGAACAGGCCGTGGCCGCCGGGGCGACACATGTGCGCATTGGCAGCGCGGTACTCGGAGTCCGTCCCAGGCTCGGGTAACGTCGCCAGGAAGTCGGACCACAGCAGAAAATATGGTCAATGCCCGTGAAGTTGGGCACAACGACCACGTGGATCGCGGGCACTTGGCAGTCGTCAGCCGATCCACCACAGAGCGGAGGACTCAGAGCATGGCCGGCGCGATGCGCAAGATGGCGGTCTACCTCGGCCTCGTGGAGGACGATGGGTACGACGGCCGTGGATTCGACCCCGACGACGACTTCGAGCCGGAGCTGGACCCGGAGCCCGAACGGGACCACCGGCGGCACGAACCGTCACATCAGCCGCACAGCGCACATCAGTCCCAAAGGGACGAAGAAGTGCGTATCGTGCAGCCGCCCGCGCCGCGCGAACCAGTCGCCCGTTCGACTTCGCTCGCCGCGGAATCCGGACGCCCGGCGCGGATCGCGCCCGTGGCATCCATCACACAAGAACGCCAGTCCCTGGAGAAGAACGCGCCGGTGATCATGCCCAAGGTCGTATCGGAACGAGAGCCTTACCGGATCACCACGCTTCACCCGCGGACCTACAACGAGGCCCGTACCATCGGGGAACACTTCCGTGAGGGCACCCCGGTGATCATGAATCTGACGGAGATGGACGACACGGATGCCAAGCGACTTGTCGACTTTGCGGCGGGTTTGGTGTTTGGTCTTCACGGCAGTATCGAGCGAGTGACGCAGAAGGTGTTCCTGTTGTCTCCTGCTAACGTCGATGTCACGGCGGAGGACAAGGCCCGCATCGCAGAGGGCGGGTTCTTCAACCAGAGCTGAGACGGACGACCGGACCGCAGTACGGAAGAACGAAGAACATGGACAGGGGAGAGGGAACCGTAGGCCATGAGCGTGTTCGCGCAGGTGATCTACATCGCGCTGATGGTGTTCCTCGTCGTGCTCATCTTCCGGCTGGTCATGGACTACGTCTTCCAGTTCGCCCGCTCGTGGCAACCCGGCAAGGCGATGGTGGTCGTTCTGGAGGCCACCTACACTGTCACCGATCCACCGCTGAAGCTCTTGCGGCGGTTCATCCCGCCGCTGCGTCTCGGGGGCGTGGCGCTCGACCTGTCCTTCTTCGTACTGATGATCATCGTCTACATTCTCATCTCCGTCGCGCGGAGCTTCGTGAGATGAGGAGGGACGATCCGGTCTTGCCGACTGCCGATGACTACGTTGAGGTGAAGAGATGCCGTTGACCCCCGAGGACGTGCGGAACAAGCAGTTCACGACCGTCCGCCTCCGAGAAGGCTATGACGAGGACGAGGTCGATGCCTTCCTCGACGAGGTCGAAGCCGAACTGACGCGTCTGCTGCGCGAGAACGAGGACCTGCGCGCCAAGCTGGCCGCCGCGACGCGAGCCGCCGCGCAGAACCAGCAGAACCAGCGCAAGCCCCCGGAGCAGGACCAGCAGCACCCTCAGCAGCAGCATCCCCAGCAGCAGCACCCTCAGCAGCAGCAGGGCATGCGAGGTCCCGGCCAGCCGGTGCCCGCCGGGATATCGGGCCCGCCGCAGCAGCAGATGGGTGGCCCCATGGGTGGTCCGCCCCAGCTGCCGAGCGGTGCCCCGCAGCTGCCCGCCGGCCCCGGCGGTCAGGGCGGCCCGCAGGGTCCCGGTCCGATGGGCCAGGGTCCGATGGGTCAAGGCCCGATGGGCGGTCAGCCGCCCATGCAGCAGCAGATGGGCGGCCCGATGGGCGGTCCCATGGGTGGTCCCATGGGCGGTCCGATGGGCGGCCCCGGTCAGGGCCCCGGCGGCGACAGCGCCGCCCGTGTCCTCTCGCTGGCCCAGCAGACCGCCGACCAGGCGATCGCCGAGGCCCGCTCCGAGGCCAACAAGATCGTCGGCGAGGCCCGCAGCCGCGCCGAGGGTCTGGAGCGTGACGCCCGTGCCAAGGCCGACGCCCTGGAGCGGGACGCGCAGGAGAAGCACCGCGTCGCCATGGGCTCCCTGGAGTCCGCGCGCGCCACGCTGGAGCGCAAGGTCGAGGACCTGCGCGGCTTCGAACGCGAGTACCGCACGCGGCTGAAGTCGTACCTGGAGTCGCAGCTCCGTCAGTTGGAGACCCAGGCGGACGACTCGCTGGCCCCGCCGCGCACCCCGGCCGCCGCCTCGCTGCCGCCGTCCCCGTCGCCCTCCATGGCGCCGGCGGGCGCCGGTGCCCCGTCCTACGGCGGCAACCAGTCGATGGGCGGCTCGCAGGCCCCGTCCGGTCCGTCCTACGGCGGCCAGCAGCAGATGACCCCGGCCATGACGCAGCCCATGGCCCCGGTCCGGCCGCAGGGTCCGTCCCCGATGGGCCAGGCTCCCTCGCCGATGCGCGGGTTCCTGATCGACGAGGACGACAACTGAGCACCGGGCACGGTGCGTAGGACGCCTCAGGCGTCGGCAGCGTTCAGGGCGCGGCCCCGGATTCCGGTCCGGGGCCGCGCCCTTTGCCGTGGGCGGACGCGCGGGACGCGCGACGGAAGGGCCCGGCCTCCCCGTGGGGAGACCGGGCCCTTCCGTCGTGGGCGGGGGCGTTACGCCTTGCGCAGCCGGAAGACGAGCGACAGGCCCTCGTCGGTGAAGGGCTCGCCGTAGCCGTCACCGGCCTCGCCCTGGCCGAAGTCGGTGGCCAGCACCTCGTCGGCGATCAGCCCGGCGTGCTCGGTGAGGGCCGCGACGACCGCCGGGTCCGTGGAGGTCCAGCGCAGGGCGATCCGGTCGGCGACGTCCAGGCCGCTGTTCTTGCGGGCCTCCTGGATGAGCCGGATCGCGTCCCGGGCCAGGCCCGCCTGCCGCAGCTCCTCCGTGATCTCCAGGTCCAGCGCCACCGTGGCACCGGAGTCGGAGGCCACCGACCAGCCCTCGCGCGGGGTCTCCGTGATGATCACCTCGTCCGGGGCGAGGGGCACTGTCTCACCGTCGACCTCCACGGACGCCGTGCCCGCGCGCAGGGCGAGGGAGAGGGCGGCGGCGTCGGCGGCCGCGACGGCCTTCGCCACGTCCTGCACCCGCTTGCCGAACCGCTTGCCCAGCGCGCGGAAGTTGGCCTTGGCGGTCGTGTCGACCAGGCTGCCGCCGACGTCGGACAGGGAGGCCAGGGCCGAGACGTTCAGCTCCTCGGTGATCTGCGTGTGCAGCTCCGGGTCCAGGGACGCGAAGCCGGTGGCCGCGATCAGCGCGCGGGACAGCGGCTGACGGGTCTTGACGCCGGACTCCGCGCGCGTGGCGCGGCCCAGCTCCACCAGCCGGCGCACCAGCACCATCTGCTGCGACAGCTCCGGGTCGATCGCGGCGAGGTCCGCCTCCGGCCAGGCGGCCAGGTGCACGGACTCCGGCGCGCCCGGCGTGACCGGGACGACCAGGTCCTGCCACACCCGCTCGGTGAGGAACGGGGTGATCGGCGCCATCAGCTTGGTGACCGTCTCCAGCACCTCGTGCAGCGTGCGCAGCGCGGCCTTGTCGCCCTGCCAGAAGCGGCGGCGCGAGCGGCGGACGTACCAGTTGGACAGGTCGTCGACGAACGCGGACAGCAGCTTGCCGGCGCGCTGGGTGTCGTACGCCTCCAGCGCCTGGGTCACCTGGTCGGTCAGCGCGTGCAGTTCGGACAGCAGCCAGCGGTCCAGCACCGGGCGCCCGGCCGGCTCCGGGTCCGCCACGGACGGCGCCCAGCCGGACGTACGGGCGTACAGCGCCTGGAAGGCGACCGTGTTCCAGTACGTCAGCAGCGTCTTGCGGACGACCTCCTGGATGGTGCCGTGGCCGACCCGGCGCGCGGCCCACGGGGAGCCGCCGGCCGCCATGAACCAGCGCACCGCGTCCGCGCCGTGCTGGTCCATGAGCGGGATCGGCTGGAGGATGTTGCCCAGGTGCTTGGACATCTTGCGGCCGTCCTCGGCCAGGATGTGGCCGAGGCAGACCACGTTCTCGTACGACGACTTGTCGAAGACGAGGGTGCCGACGGCCATCAGCGTGTAGAACCAGCCGCGGGTCTGGTCGATCGCCTCGGAGATGAACTGCGCCGGGTACCGGCTCTCGAACAGCTCCTTGTTCTTGTACGGGTAGCCCCACTGCGCGAACGGCATCGACCCCGAGTCGTACCAGGCGTCGATGACCTCCGGGACCCGGGTGGCCGTTTCGCCGCAGCCCTCGTGCGGGCAGGCGAAGGTGACCTCGTCGATGTACGGCCGGTGCGGGTCGAGGCCAGACTGGTCGGTGCCGGACAGCTCGGACAGCTCGGCGCGGGAGCCGACACAGGTGAGGTGGTCCTCCGCGCAGCGCCAGATGGGCAGCGGGGTGCCCCAGTAGCGGTTGCGGGACAGCGCCCAGTCGATGTTGTTGTTCAGCCAGTCGCCGAAGCGGCCGTGCTTGACCGTCTCCGGGAACCAGTTGGTCTTCTCGTTCTCCTGGATGAGCCGGTCCTTGACGGCCGTCGTACGGATGTACCAGGAGGGCTGCGCGTAGTAGAGCAGCGCGGTGTGGCAGCGCCAGCAGTGCGGGTAGCTGTGCTCGTACGGCAGGTGCTTGAAGAGGAGCCCGCGTTCCGCCAGGTCCTCGGTGAGCTTTTCGTCCGCCTTCTTGAAGAAGACGCCGCCGACCAGCGGGACGTCCTCGTCGAAGGTGCCGTCCTGGCGGACCGGGTTCACCAGGGGGAGGCCGTAGGCGCGGCAGACCTTGAGGTCGTCCTCGCCGAAGGCGGGGGACTGGTGGACCAGACCCGTGCCGTCCTCGGTGGTCACGTAGTCGGCGTTCACCACGAAGTGGGCGGGCGCCGGGAACGCGACCAGCTCGAACGGGCGCTGGTAGGTCCAGCGCTCCATCTCGGCGCCGGTGAAGGTCTCGCCGGTGCTCTCCCATCCCTCGCCGAGCGCCTTGGCGAGCAGCGGCTCGGCGACGACCAGCTTCTCCCGGCCGTCGGTGGCGACGACGTAGGTGACCTCCGGGTGCGCGGCGACCGCCGTGTTGGACACCAGGGTCCAGGGCGTGGTCGTCCACACCAGGAGCGCGGCCTCGCCGGCCAGCGGTCCGGAGGTGAGCGGGAAGCGGACGTACACGGACGGGTCGACGACCGTCTCGTAGCCCTGGGCCAGCTCGTGGTCGGACAGGCCCGTGCCGCAGCGCGGGCACCAGGGGGCCACGCGGTGGTCCTGGACCAGCAGGCCCTTGCCGAAGATCTCCTTCAGCGACCACCAGACGGACTCCACGTACTCGGGGTCCATGGTGCGGTAGGCGTCGTCCAGGTCGACCCAGTAGCCCATGCGGGTGGTCAGCTCGGCGAACGCGTCGGTGTGCCGGGTCACGGACTCGCGGCACTTGTCGTTGAACGCGGCGATGCCGTACGCCTCGATGTCCTGCTTGCCGGAGAAGCCCAGCTCCTTCTCGACGGCCAGCTCGACGGGCAGGCCGTGGCAGTCCCAGCCGGCCTTGCGCGCCACGTGGTAGCCGCGCATGGTGCGGAACCGCGGGAAGACGTCCTTGAAGACGCGGGCCTCGATGTGGTGCGCGCCGGGCATGCCGTTCGCGGTGGGCGGGCCCTCGTAGAACACCCACTCGGGGCGGCCCTCGGACTGCTCCAGGCTCTTGGCGAAGATCTTCTGTTCGCGCCAGAAGTCGAGCACGGCGTGCTCAAGAGCGGGCAGGTCGACCTGTGCGGGCACCTGGCGGTACGTCGGCGCTGTCATCTGCGAGCATCCTCCAACGGACTTGCTGCCTTCCGTCGGAGGGACGAGAGCCTTCGATCCTGTCGACGCCGTGTGCGGCGCGCTCCCGCGGTACCACCCTCCTTGGCCCTCCGGTGCGCCGTACGCGCCGGTGAGCCCCCTCATTGGGGTCGCGAAACCGGTTCTACTCGCCGTCGTCCCAGGGGGTGCGGCTTTCTTCCGGCGGCTCCGGGGTGATCTTCACGTCGCGCTCGCCCCCGGGCTCACACCGTCCCCGGGTCGCTCTGGGCTGCGTACGCCGCTACTCGTCCCCATCCACGCTTCTCGCTCCGCCCAGTGTACGGCGCCGCGCGGACGGCGGCGGACCGGTTTTCCGCGGGCCCGGGCCGCGGGCGCGCGGCCGGGCCGGGTGACCCGGATGGCGAGGGGGCGGCGGCCCGGGTTCCGGGCGCGCCGGGGGCGGCGGAATACCCGGCGGGGAGCGGGGCACAACCGATGCAGGCCCGTGGCCCGGGGGTGCGGGCGGGCGAATCGGGCGGTGTGCCCCGTTGCCGCGGGACTCAAGTCGATTTATCGTCCCAGCACGATTCGCGAGCAAGATCACAATATGTGAAGGGGCCGCGGCCATGGTGGCGAAGAAGACCGCCGTACAGCAGCCGGCGACCGGCGGGAGGGACGCGGGGCCCGCCACCGAGGAGACGGCCCCGGGCGGCACGGCCGGCGGGACGGCCGCGGAGCAGGCCGCCGGGCGGGGCGGTGAGAAGGCCGCCGGGCACGTTTCCGCCGGGACGGCGGCCGGGGGGAGGGCCGGTGCGCAGAAGGCGGCCGTGAAGAAGGCGGCGGCGGGTAGGAAGACGGTGGCCGGCGGGAAGACCGCGGCCGTGAAGAAGTCCGCCGCCAAGGAGGCGGCGGCCGGCAGGACGGCCGCGAAGAAGACGGCCGCCGGGAAGACGCGCGCCAAGGAGGCGGCTACGGAGATGACGGTCACCAAGGAGGCGGCTGTGGAGACGACGGCCACCACGCCGCAGTCGGCCGGGAAGCGCACGGCGGCCGTGGGGGAAACGGCCGCCCCGAAGACCGCCGCCGGGAAGACCGCCGCCCCGAAGGCCGCGGCCGGCCCGGCCGCGGCCGTGGCGGCGGGCCCCGGGAGCACGGCCAAGGAAGCGGGCGCGGCACGGGCCGCGGAGCAGACGGGAGCCACGACAGTGGTTGCGAAGAAGACTCCTGGCACGGCCACGGCGGACCAGGGCGCCGTACCCAAGGCGCGGACGGGCGCGGCGGACCCCGGCGAGCTGGCGGTACGCCCCGGCGAGGAGCCGTGGACCCCGGAGGAGGTCGAGGAGGCCCGCGCGGAACTCCAGTCCGAGCTGGAGCGGCTGCGGGCGGAGATCAGCTCGTCCGAGGCGTCCCTCGCCGGACTGATGCGGGACTCCGGCGACGGCGCGGGCGACGACCAGGCCGACACCGGCACCAAGAACATCACGCGCGAGCACGAGCTGGCGCTGGCCGCCAACGCGCGCGAGATGCTCACCCAGACCGGGCGCGCCCTGGAACGGCTGGACGCGGGCACCTACGGCCTCTGCGAGAACTGCGGCGATCCCATCGGCAAGGCCCGTATGCAGGCGTTCCCGCGGGCCACGCTGTGCGTGGAGTGCAAGCAGAAGCAGGAACGCCGCTCCTGAGCCGGGAGGCCGTGCCGTAGTCTCGTCCTCAGTCAGGCACCTAGGTTGAGGGACTCACGTGGCAGAGGCGGAGCGCGTCATCGGTACGCCGGACACCCCGGACGACGACCACGGGCGGACGACGGCGGCCGCGGCGCCCGCCGGTGCGTCCGGGCAGAGTGGTGCGGACGGGCAGGACAGCGCCGCGGCGCGGCGGACCGGCCGCGGCCGCCGGATCGCCGTGCTGTTCGCGGTGGCCGCGTTCGCGTACGCCCTCGACCTGATCAGCAAGATGCTCGTCGTCTCCCGGCTGGAGGGCCACGCGCCGATCCGGGTCGTCGGGGACCTGCTGGAACTGCACGCCATCCGCAACCCCGGCGCCGCCTTCGGCTTCGGCGCGGCCTTCACGGTGATCTTCACGCTGATCGCCGCCGCCGTGATCGTGGTGATCATCCGGCTGGCCCGCAAGCTGTACAGCTTCCCGTGGGCGGTCGCGCTCGGCCTGCTGCTCGGCGGCGCGCTCGGCAACCTCACCGACCGGGTCTTCCGGGCGCCGGGCGTCTTCGAAGGCGAGGTGGTGGACTTCATCGCGCCCCAGGGCTTCGCGGTGTTCAACCTCGCCGACTCGGCGATCGTGTGCGGCGGCATCCTGATCGTGCTGCTGTCCTTCCGCGGCCTGGACCCGGACGGCACCGTCCACAAGGACTGAGCCCGTACCGGCCCGGGTTTTCCACAGGCTCGTGCGGAGGCGTCCGGCCCGTCCTGCATACTCGACGGGTGAGCACGATTCCCGAGATCCGAACCCTGCCCGTGCCCGACGGCCTGGAGGGCGAGCGTGTCGACGCCGCCATCTCCCGCATGTTCGGCTTCTCCCGCACGAAGGCGGCGGAGCTGGCCGCGGCCGGCAAGGTCCAGGTCGACGGCGCGGTGGTCGGCAAGTCCGAGCGGGTGCGCGGCGGCGCCTGGCTCGAAGTCGAGATGCCGCAGGCGCCCGCACCCGTCCAGGTGGTCGCCGAGCCGGTCGAGGGCATGGAGATCGTCCACGACGACGACGACGTGGTCGTGATCGTCAAGCCGGTCGGTGTGGCCGCGCACCCGTCGCCGGGCTGGTCGGGGCCGACCGTTATCGGCGGTCTCGCCGCCGCCGGGTACCGGATCTCCACCTCCGGCGCCGCCGAGCGCCAGGGCATCGTGCACCGCCTGGACGTCGGCACCTCGGGCCTGATGGTCGTCGCCAAGTCGGAGCGCGCGTACACCTCGCTCAAGCGCCAGTTCAAGGAGCGCACGGTCGACAAGCGCTACCACACGCTGGTCCAGGGCCACCCGGACCCGACCAGCGGCACGATCGACGCCCCGATCGGCCGCCACCCGCAGCACGACTACAAGTGGGCGGTCACGGCCGAAGGAAAGCCCTCCGTCACCCACTACGACCTCGTCGAGGCCTTCCGCGCCGCCTCCCTGCTGGACGTGAAGCTGGAGACGGGCCGCACCCACCAGATCCGCGTCCACATGGCCGCCCACCGCCACCCGTGCGTCGGCGACCTCACCTACGGCGCCGACCCGACCCTCGCCAAGCGGCTGCACCTGACCCGCCAGTGGCTGCACGCGGTGCGCCTCGGCTTCGAGCACCCCGGCGACGGCGCCTGGGTGGAGTTCGCGAGTGACTATCCCGAGGACCTCCGGAAGGCCCTGGAGCAGGTCCGCGAGGAGAGCTGGGCGTGAGCCCGGCCTACACCGTCCGCCTGGCGGAGGACCCCGCCGACCGCGAGGCGTGCTTCGCGGTCCGCAAGGAGGTCTTCGTGGTCGAGCAGGGCGTCGCGGAGGACCTCGAGTACGACGATGACGACGCGGTGGCCGTGCACGTGCTGGCGGTCCGCGAGGACGGGGTGCCGCTGGGCACCGGGCGGCTGCTCCACGGCGAGGCGGCGGCCCCCAGGACCGGCGGCGACCCGACGGCCGGCTCGCTGGGCCGGCTCGCCGTCTCCCGGACGGCCCGCGGCCTCGGCGTCGGCGCGGCCCTGGTGCGCGCCATCGAGGACGCGGCCCGCGCGCGCGGCCTGGCGGCGGTGGACCTGCACGCGCAGACCCGGGCCCTGGGGTTCTACGAACGCCTGGGCTACACGGCGTACGGCCCGGAGTTCCTGGACGCCGGCATACCGCACCGCGCGATGCGCCGGGCCCTGTAGCGCGGCGGACACCGGCCCGCCGCCGGACCCGCACCGCCCGCGCTCACCCCGCCGGGTCGAGCTGCGACGAGAAGCGCCGGGCCTGTTCGGCCGTCTCCGGGTCCGTGTCGGCGCGCGCGAGCAGCAGATCGGCCAGCTCCCGCCCGTATCCGTTCCTCGTGGAGCCCGGGACCAGGTGGTCCTGGTACACGCCGAGCCACCGCAGCGTGTAGTCCCTGGTCTGCCGCGCCTGGTCCACCGAGAGCCGTTCCACCGCGAGCAGGGACCGCAGCACCAGCCGGGACTTGAACTGCGGCATGTGCCGGCCCAGCCAGTCGAAGGACCGGTCCACCAGGGCGGTGAGCCGGTCGGCCGGCAGATCGCGCACCCGGAGCAGGGCGTCGAGGAAGAAGCAGGCGTCGAAGTCGGTGGCGCGGGCGCCCACCCAGTCGTAGGCGAGGTCGACCGAGGCGGCCGAGACCTCGGCGGGGATCTCCGGGCGGGCCAGGACGGCCTTCAGCAGCCTGGGCGCGCCGATCTCCCCGAGGTTGCGGTCGCTCCAGCGCAGGGCGCGCCGGGCGACGTCCGTCAGCTGGGCCGGGGTGAGGTCGGGGCGCTCCAGCAGCGGTTCCAGCACGTACTGCACGTCACGCCCGGTCCACCCGGCGTCCACCCAGACCAGCGCGTGCCCGACCAGCAGGGCGGTCTCCCGCGCCCCCGGCCACGGTGAGGCGTTCAGCGGGCCCAGGACCAGCGCCGCCTGCTCGCCGGTGCCGTGCAGCCGGAGCCAGGCGAAGGTGGTGCGCAGCACCTCGTGCCCCTCGGCCGGGGCGAGATCGGTGCGGGCGAGCAGCTTCCTGAGCACGTACTGCGCGTCGCTCAGGGCGGCGTGCCGGCCGAGCCAGCGTTCGGTGTGCGCCAGCGCCGTGCCGAGCCGCTCCTCGCCGAGGTCCGTCCGGTCGAGCAGACCGGCCAGCACCGAGCTGGCCTGCGGCAGCGCGCCGTGCCGGCCGAGCCAGCGGTCCGCGGTGGCGACGGCCCGGTCCAGGACGGCGCCGGTGAGCCGGTGCCTGCTGAGCAGCAGGCCGAGGTGCCAGGCGCCGTCCAGGCTGTCCGGGTGGGCGTCGGCCCAGTCCAGCACGACGGTGACGATCGACTCGAACGCCTCCTGGGTGAGCTGCCGCCGGCTCAGCAGGGCCCGGAACAGGTCGAACGGGGGCAGCTCGCCGCTGTCCGGGGCGAGCTGGGCCAGCGCCTCGGCGATCGAGTGCGCGGCGCCCGCGGCCGTGGCCGCCTTGATCTTCGCCGCGTGCACGGCGGCGTTCCTCGGGCTGGCGGGGTTGGCCGCCGCCCAGTCCGAGCCGGCCGCCTCGACCCGGGCGCGCTGGGCGTCGTCGAGGTCCGTCCGGCCCAGCAGTTCGATGAGGACGTTGGCCGCCACCGGGTGCTCGCGGTGGGTGTGCGCCCAGACGACGGCGAGTTCGACCGCCTCCCGCCGGTCGGTCCCGGTCAGCTCCGCGCGGCGCAGCAGGGCCCGCACCGGGCGCTCCGCCCAGTGGTTCCCGACGTGTTCGCGCACCCAGGGCAGGGCCCGGGAGACGGCACGCTCGGCCTCGTCCGGTTCCAGGTCGCCGCGGAAGAGCAGGCTGCCGAGGACGCGGCCCGACAGCGGCACGTCGGCCGGATGGAGGTCGGGCCACGGCAGCGAGTGGGCGAAGACGCGCCGCAGCCGCGGTCCGTCCAGGTCCCGCCGGAGCAGCAGATGGAACAGGACGATGCCCGCCACGTGCTCGCCGCCGTGCCGCTCCAGCCAGGCCAGCGCCCGGCCGAGGGTGGCCGGGACGAACTCCGCGGGCAGGTCGTGCCGGGTCAGGAGCGCGCCGAGCACATAGCCGGTGCCGCCCTCGGACGGGTGGCGGTCGATCCAGGCCAGGGCCGCGGCGGCCGACCGGGTCAGCGCGTCGTAGGCCAGGAACTGCCGGTCCAGCAGGGCGCGCAGGACGTGGCTGGCCGCCGGGCTGGTGCCGTGGGCGGCGAGCCAGTCGAGCGCGGCCGCCACATGGCCGGCGGCCTCCTCGGCGGAGATGTCGCGCTGCTGCCCCAGCAGGGTGACCAGGGCGTAGCTGTTGTCCTCGTCGTCCGGCCGGCCCGCGAGCCGCCGCTCGGCGTACCGGTTGGCCAGGGCCCGCTCGTCCGCGGTCAGGCCGTCGTAGGCGAGCAGGAAGTTCAGGAGGCGGTCCGCGGTGTGCTCCAGGGCGTGCACCGCCAGCCACGCGCCGGCGTGGGCCACCGTCCGCCGGATCACCTCGTGCGTCAGGTCGGGCCGTTCCAGCACAGCGCGGATGAAGAAGTCCGCGGCCGGGTCCTCGGCGTGCCGCGCCAGCCACGCGTCGGCGAGCCGGACGGCGCTCTCGCGTTCGCCGTCGGTCAGGTCCTGGCGCCTGAGCAGCACTTCGAGGACGTAGGTCCAGTTGGACTCGACCGGCTGGTCCCGGGTCCAGGCCAGGGCGGCCCGCACGGCGTCGCGCAGCTCGGTGCCGGTCAGGTCGCCGCGGGAGAGCAGCCTGCTCACCACGTGGCTGGCCTCCTGGAGGCGGCCGTGCGCGGCGAGCCACTCCCCGGCCCGCCGGAAGACCGTCCGCCGCATCTCCGGGGTGAGGTCGTCGCGGGAGAGCAGCCGGGCGAGCACATGGCAGGCGTCGGGTGCGGTGCCGTACTCGCCGAGCCACAGCTCGGCGGTCCGCACGGCCCGGCGCGCGTCCACGCGCAGCGCCGGGTGCTCCAGGAGCGGGGCGAGGACGTACGTGGCCTCGCGCCTGGTCTTGTACCGGCCGAGCCAGCGCAGCGCGGCGGCGACGACCCGCTGCTCCTGGTGCCGGGTCAGGTCCCGGCGGGCCAGCATCCTGGCGAGCAGGTGGCTCGCCTCGACGAGGGTGGAGTTGTCGGCCAGCCAGACCACGGTGGTCTGCAGGACCTCTGGCAGGAAGCTGGTGGCTACCTCGTCGCGTTCGAGCAGGATGGCCAGCACGAAGCCGCCCTCGCGGCGCCGGCTGTGCAGCTCCAGCCAGCGCAGCGCGGTGGGCACCAGCCGCCGGGCGGCGTCGGTCGGCAGGTGTCTGAGGCCGCGGCGCAGCACGTGCCGGGCGTTGACGGTGTCGCCGTACTCCTCCAGCCAGGGGTCGACGATCGCCTGCCAGTGCCGTACCAGGGCGCCGGCCCAGGGCGGCCCCGAGCAGATCGCGCCCAGCGCGTAGCCGCCGACGTCGGGGTCGCGCTGCATGACGTCGCCGATGGCGGGCGCGTTCCCGGCGAACCAGTCCGCCAGCACCTCGCGGGCCTCCGCGTCCCGGGACCGCTGCGCGAGGTCGTCGAGGAGCCGGGCGAGGTTCGTCGCGTACCGGCCGATGGTGCGGGCCTCGGTGAAACAGCCGGACAGCAGGTCGTGGGTGCGCGGCCGGTCGACCCGGGTGCCGTCGGGACGGATCACCGAGTCGGTCAGCTGGTCGCAGACGATGTCGTGGGCCACCTCCAGGTGCCCGCCCTCGCCCTCCAGCCAGCCGAGGCCGAGCAGGGCGTCGACGACGGTGTCGGCCCGGCCGGCGCCGCTGGGCGTCGCGGTGAGCGCGGCGCGGGCCGCCTCCCGGACCTCGGCCTCCGGCTGGGGGCAGGCCGCCGCGGCGGCCGCGGCGGCCACCAGGTCGTCGGAGGCGTGCACGCCGTCCAGGGGCGAGCGGGGGGCGGGCACGGTGAGGGCGTCCTCGTGCAGCCGGGAGTGCAGCCACTTGGCCAGCTCGCCGCCCTCGCGCATGCCCGCGATATGCGGCGGGCCCAGACCGCGCACCACACGGCGTTCCATCTCGGAGGCGATCAGCAGGGTGAGGATGGGCCGGTGCCCGCACAGCCGCCGCATCTGCTCCAGGCCGTAGGCGGCCACCGCCGTCCCGGCCAGGCGCCGCAGGCCCTGGTCGGCGACCTGCGCCAGGAACTCCTCGTCCTGGCGCAGGTGCACCTCGCCGAAGAAGGACCGCAGCCGGCCTCGGTGCTGCTGGAGCCAGCCCGGCCGCACCGAGGCCAGGAACACCACCGCGACGCCCTCCTTCGCGGCGTCGGGCAGCAGCCGGCCCTTGACCGCCTCCAGGTCGAGCGGTGACTCGCCGTCCTTGTCGGTGATGAACAGGTTCAGGTAGTCCACGACGACCAAAACGTCCTGGGAGCCGCCCAGGACCGCCTTGGCGATGTCGTCGACCAGGGACGCCGAGCCGCCGGGCCGGACGTGCAGCACCCGCCAGCCGGCCTCGTGGGCCACCCGGCCCACCTCGATGGAGGTGCGGGTCTTGCCGGTGCCGGCGGCGCCGACGAGCAGCAGCCCGTCGTCCTCGCCCTCCAGGATGCGGCGCATGATCCGGTGCGGGTCGGCGTCGTGCCCGGCCCCGGGGGAGACGAACGGCAGGTGGTCGGAGATGAGGTTCTTCTTGAAGCCGGTCAGGCCGGCGAGCAGGTCGTCCTGGTCGACCACCGCGGGCAGCGGGTCCTCGCTCTCGGCCCGCAGCACGTCGGTGGGCTTCAGCTTGGTCGCCCGGACGCCCTCGCCGATCAGCACCTCCCGGAAGCCGGGGTCCTCCAGCGCGCGGCTGACCGGCTCGGCCTCGACGGTGTTGCTCCCCGCGGCGGTCCGGCACTGGTGCTGCACGCCGACGAGGTAGTTGCCCTCCTTGGTGAAGAAGGCGGCACCGGACATGCCCTTCCACACCTCGCCGGCCGGGGACGGGAAGCGGGGCGCGTGGGTGATCGCGATGTCCAGCAGACCGGACTTCAGATGGGAGCCGAGGCGCAGCACGCCCCCGGGCGCGAAGCTGTCCCGCCCGGCCAGCCCCGGCAGCTCCGGACGGCGGGCGAACCGGGGGAAACCGATGGCCTGCACCTCCACCGAGCCCGGGCCCGAGGGCAGGCGGCCGAAGCGGACCAGCGGCACGTCCGGCACGGGCTCGCGCAGCCTGAGGAGCGCCAGGTCCTGTGCCGGGGACGTCCAGGCCACGTCCGCGGGGAGCCGGAGCGCCGCGCCGCCGAGCAGGACGTCGACGGTGCCCGGCCCGTCCGCCAGCGGCCGCAGCAGATGGCGGGCCGTGAGCACCAGACGCCTGCTGATCAGGAAACCCGAGCCGTACTCGGCGTTCTCCCCCCGCTGTACGAGGATCTCCGCGACGCGTGCCCCGTGGTCGATCCCGGCCCCCATGCCCGCCCTAGCCGATCAGGTCGGAGACGTCGTCGCCGGTGAGGACCGTGGCCGGCGTGCCCTGCGCGTCGTAGGTCTCGGGGGACAGCCGCAGCTTGACCACATGGGTGCGGGTGTTCTTCGACCCACCGGTGAAGTCGCCGGAGACCACCCAGAACTTCACGCCGCCCTTGCCCTGCTTCGTCTTCTCGACGGCGACGTGCAGCTCCAGGTCGACGGACTCGATGCGGAACCGGACGTCCTTGCCGTCGGCCTCGGCACGGGCGGTCTCGATCTCGGACCGCAACGACGCGAGAAGGTCGGAGAGTTCGATGTCCATGGTGACCTCCAGGTGGGTGCCGGCGGCGACGGCCGGAGCGACGGACTCCCCGGAAGTCCGCCGAGGGCTGACAACGCGTCAAATACGCGTGCCGGAAAGGGCGTTGGCCGCCGTGCCGCCGCCTGCCTCCCGGGTAGGGCGTGCAGTGTATGCGAACACGCGGGCCGCACCAAGCCGCCCGTGCCGAATCCGCAGGTCGCGATGGCAGACTGGAGGTCCGCCGTGTGATCGTCGAAACCCGGAGCGCCATCCGTGGACCAGCTGGCTCTGTTGTTCGTACTGCTGCTCGGGGCCCTGGTGAGCGTCCCGGTCGGGGACCGGCTGGGGCTGCCGGCGCCGGTGCTGATGACCGTGTTCGGCGGGGTCCTGGCGGTGGCCGACTTCGTGCCGAACGTCGACATCCCGCCCGAACTGATCCTCCCCGGACTGCTGCCGCCGCTGCTCTACGCCGCCGTCCGCCGGACCTCCTGGCGGCAGTTCGCGGCCAACGTCCGCCCGATCCTCCTGCTGGCCGTGGCGCTGGTGTTCGTGACGATGGTGTGCGTGGCCTTCGTCGCCCACGCGATCGTGCCCGGACTGCCGATGGCCGCCGCCGTCGCCCTCGGCGCCCTGATCGCCCCGCCCGACCCGGTCGCCGCGACCAGCGTCGCCGGACAGCTGGGACTGCCGCGCCGGCTGGTGTCGATCCTGGAGGGCGAGGGGCTCTTCAACGACGTCACGGCCATCGTGCTCTACCACGTGGCGATCGCCGCCGCCGTCAGCGGCGCGTTCTCGCCCTGGCAGGCCGGACTCGACCTGGTGCTGTCCGCCGTCGTCGCGGTGGCCGTGGGACTGGTGCTGGGCTGGGGCGCGAACAGGCTGATGGACCTGCTGGGCGATCCGACGCTCCAGATCGGCATGACCCTGCTGGTGCCGTACGCCGCCTATGTGCTCGCCGAGAAACTGCACGGCTCCGGGGTGCTCGCCGTGCTCACCACGGCGCTCTTCCTCGCCGAGTACGCCACCGACGCCGACGACGTGATGACCCGGCTCGCCGGGCATACCTTCTGGGACATCATCGACACCCTCGTCACCGGCGTCGCCTTCGGGCTCATCGGACTGGAACTGCACAACGCCATCCGCACGGCCCAGGGCCGGTGGGGCGAGATGCTCGGCTGGGCGGCGGCCGTCGTCGGCGTGGTGGTCGTCGTACGGCTGCTGTGGCTGCTGCCGGCGACCTGGCTCACCAAACGGCTGCACGCCCGCCGGGACTACGACGAGGAGATCCCGGTGAGCTGGCGGGAGACCGTCGTCATGTGGTGGTCCGGGATGCGCGGCGTGGCCTCGGTGGCGCTGGCGCTGGCCGTGCCGCTGCGCACCGGCGCCGGCGCCCCGTTCCCCGACCGGGACGAGATCATCTTCATCGCCTTCGGGGTGATCGTCGCCACCCTGGTGGTGCAGGGGCTGACCCTGCCCTGGCTGGTGAAGCGGCTCGGGGTGCGGGCCGACTCCGAGCGGGAGAAGGAGTTCGAGAAGGAGCTGGCGGTGCGGGCCGCGAAGGCGGCGAAGCGCCGGCTGCGCGAGATCGAACAGGTGGAGGAGCTGCCCGAGGAACTGTCCGAGCAGATGCTGCGGCGCGCCTTCGACATCGGCATCCGGATCAGCCCGGACATGGGCGAGGAGGAGCGCCGGGAGGCGCAGTACCAGCGGGCCAAGCGGATCAAGCGGGTGCGGCGCATCCAGAACGAGATGCTGAGCGCCGCGCGCCACGAGGTGCTGGCCGCGCGCAGCGAGCCCGGCGCGGACCCGGAGATCGTCGACCGGGTGCTCCGCCACCTCGACGTACGCAGTCTGCGCTGACCGCTGACCGCTGACCGCCGGTGCCGGGGCGCCGGCGGTCAGCCGCGGCCGGTGCGCGGGAAGTCGTACGCCCTGCGCAGCGCGATGCGGTCGGGGGAGGGGACGTGGTGCGGCGGGAGCACCGAGTCGGCGGTGTTCACCCGGGGCAGCGCGTAGGGGTGTTCGGTGGCCAGCCAGCTGATCATCTGCTCGCGGACCGCGACCCGGATCGTCCAGATGTCGTCCGCGTCCTTCGCCGTCACCAGCGCCCGCACCTGGATGGTGCTCGGTGTGGTGTCCGTCACCTGGAGGTTGCAGGCGCGGCCGTCCCACGCCGGGCAGTGGCGCAGGATGTCCCGCAGCTTCTCGCGCATCGCCTCCAGCGGCGCGCTGTGGTCGAGGTGCCAGTAGACGATGCCGGTCATCTGCGGGGTCCCGCGGGACCAGTTCTCGAACGGCTTGGAGGTGAAGTACGAGACGGGCATGGTGATCCGGCGCTCGTCCCAGGTCCGCACCGCCAGGAAGGTCAGGGTGATCTCCTCGACCGTGCCCCACTCGCCGTCCACCACCACCGTGTCGCCGATGCGGACCATGTCGCCGAAGGCGATCTGGAGCCCGGCGAACATGTTGGCCAGCGTGGACTGGGCGGCGACACCGGCCACGATGCCGAGGACGCCGGCGGAGGCCAGCAGGGACGCGCCGGCCGCGCGCATCGCCGGGAACGTCAGCAGCATCGCCGCCACCGCGACCACGCCGACGACCGCCGCCACCACCCGCATGATCAGCGTCACCTGGGTGCGCACCCGGCGCACCCGGGCCGGGTCGTGGTGGGCGCGCGCGTACCGGGCGTACGTCGATTCCACCACGGCCGACGCGATGCGGATCACCAGCCAGGCCGCCGCCCCGATCAGCACCAGGGTCAGCGTCCGGCCCACCCCGGTCCGGTGTTCCTGGAGCAGGTCGGCCTGGTCGTAGGAGCCTCTGAGCAGGGCGGCGCACAGCACGAGCTGGTACGGCACGCGGCCCCGCCGCAGCAGGTCCCACAGCGGGGTGTCGGTGCGGCGTTCGTCTGCCTTGCGCAGCAGTACGTCCGTGGCCCAGCCGATGAGAACGGTCAGGAACACGGAGCCGCCGACTACGATCACGGGTCGGAGTACGGTCTCCATGTCTCCGAACGTAACCGGCTTCGGCGGGCATGAACATGTGTCTTCCCGGCGCACGTGGGTACGGCCGCGCTACGGCTCCGGCCGGCCCGGCTGGCACCATGGCCTCATGAACATCATGCTCTTTCACTCGACCTACGGGCTCCGGCCGGCGGTGCGCGAGGCCGCGGAACGGCTGCGCGCGGCGGGCCACGAGGTGTGGACGCCGGACCTCTTCGAGGGGCACACGTTCGACACCGTCGAGGACGGCATGGAGTTCAAGGAGCGGACCGGCAAGGACGAACTGCTGAAGCGGGCCGTGCTGGCGGCGGCGCCGTACTCCGACCGCGGGCTGGTGTACGCCGGGTTCTCGCTCGGCGCGTCCGTCGCCCAGACCCTGGCCCTCGGCGACGACAAGGCGCGCGGCCTGCTGCTCCTGCACGGCACGTCGGACATCGCGCCGAACGCGCGGGTGGACGAGCTGCCGGTGCAGCTGCACGTGGCCGAGCCTGACCCGTTCGAGACGGACGACTGGCTGAGCGCCTGGTACCTCCAGATGGGCCGGGCGGGCGCCGACGTGGAGGTCTACCGCTACGCCGGGGCCGGTCACCTCTACACCGACCCCGGCCTGCCGGACTACGACGCCGAGGCCGCCGAGGCCACCTGGCGGGTGGCGCTCGGCTTCCTCGGCACGCTCGGCTGAGCGGCTACACCGGGTCGTACGTCCGCTCGATCCGCTGGGTGCCGCTGCGGGTGCGGTAGGAACGCGCCCAGCCGGCGGTGGCGTGCGCGTCGGCGCGGTCGGAGATGACGTAGAAGTCCATCTGCGCGCGCTCGGCGGTCAGGTCGAGCACGCCGTAGCCGTGCCGGTCCGTGTCCACCCAGTGGACGTGCCGGTTGGCGGCCTTGATCACCGGTGCGGCGACCGCGGAGACCGTGCCCTCGGGCACCTTCACCATGTCGTCCAGGTTGTCGGAGGTGACCGAGGTCACCACGAACTCGGTGGCCGCCGACGCCGACAGCGGATAGGTGCCCGCGTCCACCGGCACGTCGTTGGCCCACGCCATGTGGATGTCACCGGTCAGGAAGACGGTGTTGCGGATGCCGTGGGCGCGCAGGTGGGCCAGCAGTTCGCGGCGGTCGTCGGTGTAGCCGTCCCACTGGTCGGTGTTGAGGGCGAGGCCCTCCTGCGGCAGGCCGAGCAGCTTCGCCAGCGGCTTGAGCAGGTCGGCGGTGAGCGAGCCGATGGCGAACGGCGAGATCATCACCGAGTTGCCGACCAGCCGCCAGGTGGTGTCGGAGGCTTGCAGGCCGGTCTTCAGCCAGTCGAGCTGGGCCCGGCCGGTGAGGGTGCGGTCCGGGTCGTCCACCGAGCCGTTCGCCGTGGCCGCCTGCTGGGAGCGGAACGAGCGCAGGTCCAGCAGGGACAGGTCGGCCAGTCTGCCGAAGCGCAGCCGCCGGTAGGTGGTGCCGGCGACGGCCGGGCGGACCGGCATCCACTCGAAGTAGGCCTGCTTGGCGGCGGCCTGACGGGCCGCCCAGGTGCCCTCGGCGCCCTCGGTGTGGTTGGCCGCGCCGCCCGCCCAGGCGTTGTCGGCGAACTCGTGGTCGTCCCAGATCGCGATGACCGGCGCCGCCAGGTGCAGGGCCTGGAGGTCGGGGTCGGTCTTGTACGTCGCGTGCCGCAGCCGGTAGTCGGCGAGGGTGAGGATCTCGCCCGCCGGGGCGTGCGGGCGCACGACCGTGCCCCGGGTGCCGTACTCGCCGGACTTGTACTCGTAGATGTAGTCGCCGAGGTGCAGCCAGGCGTCCAGGTCGCCGCGGTTGGCGAGGTGGCGGTAGGCGGCGAAGCGGCCCGCCTCCCAGTTGGCGCAGGACACCACGCCGAAGCGCAGGCCGGTCACGGCCGCGTCCGCCGCCGGCGCGGTGCGGGTGCGCGCCACCGGGGAGTCGGTGCCGCCCGCGGAGAAGCGGAACCAGTAGTCCGTGGCCGGGGCCAGGCCCCGGATGTCGGCCTTGACGGTGTGGTCGGAGGCGGCCGTCGCGGTGGTGGTGCCCCGGGCGACGACGTCCGTCAGCGCCCTGTCCCGGGCGACGACCCAGCCGACCTCGGTGTCCGGGCCGAGCCCGGAACCCGGTATCGCCTCCGGGACGGGGGTCACCCGGGTCCACAGCAGGACGCCGTCGGGCAGCGGGTCGCCGGAGG
This sequence comes from Streptomyces sp. NPDC017095, assembly GCF_044332325.1. Classification (NCBI taxonomy): domain Bacteria; kingdom Bacillati; phylum Actinomycetota; class Actinomycetes; order Kitasatosporales; family Streptomycetaceae; genus Streptomyces; species Streptomyces sp. NPDC017095. The sequence goes on along the minus strand of NZ_JBIROU010000011.1, from coordinate 70,887 downwards.
CGACACCGTGCAGGAAGGCGGGAACGCCCGTGGCGGCGCGGGCCGGCCGCGCGGCGGCCAGCGGGCCGGCCAGGACGGCGGCCGCCGCGGCGGCCTTGACGACCGTACGGCGACGGGGCGCGAGCGGGCCGGGGTCCGGAGCGGCCCCGGCTGATCTGTATCGACTGGTCACGGTCGATCAGGTTACTGACCGGTACCCACCCAGGCGGACGAACTGACGAAAGTTCGCCCGCCGTCCGGCTGATCGTCACCCGCCGACGCGCCGTCAGACCGCCCAGGCTTCCGTCACGCGGTGCCGGAGTACCTCTTCTCGTCCTTCGGCGAGCCATCGGCACCATCCTGGTGCCAGACCAGCAAGGTCACTTTCTTGTTCTCCGGTATGTCCACGCCTTGCCCACCGGACTCACAGGTGTGGGCGCCGCGGGTGGCGGCGAGACGGTGGTAATGGCTTCCGCCGGAGTCCTCCCAATAGACCGCAACCATGGCGCGGTCGCCATCGGCTTCCAAGTCGCAAACCTTCCAGTCGTCCCCGTCGGCTATGAACCAGCCTTCTGCGAGACGGACTTCGGCACACCCTAAAGGTGAGCAGTCTTCCAAGTAGGAGTAGCCGTGTGCATTACTTCCGGCGAAGGCGGGGGCCGTGCCAAGGGCTAAGGCTGCCGCGGTGAAAGCCGCTCCGGCTAAAACGCGCCGTGCCGCTGTGTCGATCCTCATTGTTCCCCTCGGGTCTCTTTCGTGTTGCACGGCAGGGAGGGTGCGAATTCCCCGCCGCCGTGGAACTACCGCAGGTCAGAGCGATCGGAGTGACAACGTGTAAACGCGCCATGATGATGAGTCGCCGACGGCTGACGATGAGGGGATGGCGCTGTCGGATTCACTGCGGACAGGCGTCGACCGAGCGGTCCGCTGCGCGGAAGCGAAGACGCCTGGCGGTGGGGAGGCGCTGTGGCCACTCCACCGCCAGGCGGCGAACCGCTCCGCGCTTCCGGCAGCGGGTGTTTCAGACGGCTTATCCCTTGAGCGCGGTGCTCAGTACGCGGTTGAAATCAGTCACCGTCATGGGGGCGTTGCCCTGGCTGTCGGCCGTGAGCTTCTTTCCGTCCATGACCAGGCTCGGGGTGCCGGTGACGCCGTCCTTGTTGGTGTCGAAGCTCTTCGACATGGCCAGGGCCCAGGCGTCGTACGTGCCGTTTTTTACGGCATTCTGGAACTTCGCGTTGTTCTTCAGTGCCGGAATGGTGTCCGCCACCTTGATGAGGTAGTCGTCGCTCTTGAGTTTGTCGTCGGTCTCGTTCGGGTGGTACTTCGCGGAGTAGAGCGCGCTCTTGTAGTCGAGGAAGGCTTCGGGACTGACATTGAGCGCGGCACCCAGGGCGCTCAGGGCGTTCTTCGACCCCTCGCCGCGCGAGCCGATCTTGCCCTTGCCCAGCGTGTCGCCGTCGAGGAAAGTGCCGCCGATGTACTGGATCTTGAACTTGCCGGCGTCGAGGTCCTTCTTGACCGTGGGGCCGACCGCTTGCTCGAACGAGGCGCAGACCGGGCAGCGAGGGTCCTCGTAGATCTTCAGGGTCTTCTTGGCGGTCTCCTTGCCGATGACGACGGTTGTGCCGTCAGCACCCGTCGTGTTGGCCGGGGCGGTGACCTTGGCGTCTTTCTGGCCCTCCCAGTAGCTGGGCTTGTTGGCCTGGACGACCGCGTAGCCGATGCCGCCGGCTGCGGCCAGGACGGCCACGACCGCGCCGGCCACGGTGAGCTGCCGCCTGACCTTGGCGCGCTGGGCCTGCCGCTCGCGCTCCTGGCGCAGCCGCTCCCGGGCCGCCGTCTTGGCCGACTGGCTGTTCCGCTTGCTCATGTCTGATCTCCATGTGGGACGCGCACAGGTCGTACGCGGGATACGTGTGGGGGACTGGTCGTGCTCAGGCGGAGGCCGGTGAGCACGGCGGTCCACGCCGTCCCAGGGAGTGCACGAGGAGCCGGTCGGGGCCCGCCGCGCGGGGCGGGGCCGGGCGGGCCGGCCGGCGGGCCGGCAGCGGCCGTACGGCGACCGCGGCCACCGCCAGCAGCAGCGGCCGGAAGGTGGTGGCGGCGACCGCGCGCAGCAACTGGCCCAGCGCCCGCTCGCCCCGGCGCAGCCAGGCGGCGGCCAGCAGCCCCACGCACAGGTGCGCGGCCAGCAGCAGCCAGGCCGCGGCCGGGCCGGCCTGCGCCAGCAGCGCGCCGGTCCGCTCCGGACCGCCGGCCATCCGGGCCAGCGGGCCGCCCACCGGGCCCTCGCACAGCACGTCCAGGCCGACCGCGCGCAGCGGACCGGCGACCGGGCCGCCCGCCCGGCCGTAGCAGGCGTGCTGGCCGGTGGTGAACACCGTGTCGGCGGCCAGCTCCAGCGGGACCAGCAGGGCCGCGATCCGGCCGAAGCCCCGCTCGCGGCCCGCCAGCGCGTACGCCGTGACGAACACCCCGGCGGCGACCGCGCCCACGGTCGCCGCCGGCAGCGGAACACGGGACAGCAGCACGTGCGACGCGGTGCCGAGCGTCACGACGAAGGCCGTGAACAGCGCCGCGCGCACGGCTCTGAGCTGGGTCCCGGATATGTCCATAGCGAAAGAAGAGTCTGGCACGGAGACCGGTAAAAGACCCCTAAAGGGTGCCTGTGAACCGGCGGCCGTTACAGCCCCGGTATCCGGCCGTTGCGGAACAGGTCGACGAAGACGCGGTGATCGGCCCGCGCGCGGGCGCCGTAGCCGTGCGCGAAGTCCACCAGCAGCGGCGCGAAGCCCTCCTCGTCGGCCGCGATCGCCGCGTCGATGGCCCGCTCGGTGGAGAACGGCACCAGCGACTCGCCGGAGGTGTCGTCCGCCGCCGCGTGCATGGCGGCGGTGGCCCGGCCCAGGTCGGCGACGACGGCGGCGATCTCCGCCGGGTCGTCGATGTCGTCCCAGCCCAGGTCCACGGCGTACGGCGAGACCTCGGCGACGAGCTGGCCGGCGCCGTCCAGCTCGGTCCAGCCGAGCCACGGGTCGGCGTGCGCCTGGAGGGCGCGCTGGGAGATCACCGTGCGGTGGCCCTCGTGCCGGAAGTACCCCGCGACGGCCGGATCCGTAAGGTGCCGGGAGACGGCCGGCGTCTGGGCCTGCTTGATGTAGATCACGACGTCGTTCTCCAGGGCGTCGCTGTGGCCCTCCAGGAGGATGTTGTACGACGGCAGGCCCGCCGAACCGATGCCGATGCCCCGGCGGCCCACCACGTCCTTCACCCGGTAGGAGTCCGGGCGGGCCAGGGAGGAGTCCGGCAGCGTCTCCAGATAGCCGTCGAAGGCCGCCAGGACCTTGTAGCGGGTGGCCGCGTCCAGCTCGATCGCGCCGCCGCCCGCGGCGAAGCGGCGCTCGAAGTCACGGATCTCGGTCATCGACTCCAGCAGCCCGAACCGGGTCAGCGCGCGGGCGTCGCGCAGCGCGTCCAGCAGCGGACCCTGCGCGGTGTCCAGTGTGAACGGCGGCACCTCGTCCTGCCGGACGCCCGTCGCCAGGGAGCGGATCCGCTCGCGGTACGCGTGCGCGTAGACCGTCACCAGCTCGGAGATCTGCGCGTCGCTGAGCGCCTTGGCGTACCCGATGAGCGCGACCGACGCCGCGAAGCGCTTCAGGTCCCAGGTGAAGGGGCCGACGTACGCCTCGTCGAAGTCGTTGACGTTGAAGACCAGGCGGCCGTTGGCGTCCATGTACGTGCCGAAGTTCTCCGCGTGCAGATCGCCGTGGATCCACACCCGCGAGGTGCGCTCGTCCAGGTACGGACCGCTCGGCACGTCACCGTCGGCCCGCCCGGCGTCCAGGTCGTGGTAGAAGAGGCACGCCGTGCCCCGGTAGAACGCGAACGCCGAGGCCGCCATCTTCCGGAACTTCACCCGGAACGCGGCCGGGTCGGCGGCCAGGAGCCGGCCGAAGGCGGTGTCGAAGACGGCGAGGATCTCCTCGCCGCGCTGCTCCTCGTCGAGCTGGGGGACCGACATCGCGGGGTGCCTCCTGGTGCGGTACGTCACTCGTACGACAGTGTGTCTGCCGTCTCCAACGCACGAAGGTACGCGCTGGTGCCCGGGGCGCCGCGGGCCGTGCCCGTCGGCCGCTGTCGGCGGCGAGGCATAGACTTCGACGCTGACCCCCGCAACCGTCCGCCCGCCCGTCGTCCGTGTTTCCGTTGGAGGCCAAACCGTGTCGAAGCCGCCCTTCACGCACCTGCACGTCCACACCCAGTACTCGCTGCTGGACGGTGCCGCGCGGCTGAAGGACATGTTCAACGCGTGCAACGAGATGGGCATGACGCACATCGCCATGTCCGACCACGGCAACCTGCACGGGGCGTACGACTTCTTCCACTCCGCGAAGAAGGCCGGAATCACCCCGATCATCGGGATCGAGGCGTATGTCGCTCCCGAGTCCCGGCGCAACAAGCGCAAGATCCTCTGGGGCCAGCCGCACCAGAAGCGGGACGACATCTCCGGTTCCGGCGGTTACACCCACAAGACGATGTGGGCCGTGAACAAGACCGGCCTGCACAACCTCTTCCGGCTCTCCTCCGACGCCTATGCCGAGGGCTGGCTGCAGAAGTGGCCCCGGATGGACAAGGAGACCATCGCCCGGTGGTCCGAGGGCATCGTCGCCTCCACCGGCTGCCCCTCCGGCGAGGTGCAGACCCGGCTGCGCCTCGGCCACTTCGACGAGGCCCTGAAGGCCGCCGCCGAGTACCAGGACATCTTCGGCAAGGACAAGTACTTCCTGGAGCTGATGGACCACGGCATCGAGATCGAGCGCCGGGTCCGCGACGGCCTGCTGGAGATCGGCAAGAAGCTGGGCATCCCGCCGCTGGTCACGAACGACTCCCACTACACGTACGCGCACGAGGCCGGCGCCCACGACGCCCTGCTGTGCATCCAGACCGGCAAGAACCTCTCCGACCCCGACCGCTTCAAGTTCGACGGCACCGGCTACTACCTGAAGTCCACGGACGAGATGTACGCCATCGACTCCTCGGACGCCTGGCAGGAGGGCTGCGCCAACACGCTGCTCATCGCCGAGATGGTGGACACCACCGGCATGTTCGAGAAGCGCGACCTCATGCCGAAGTTCGACATCCCGGAGGGCTACACCGAGGTCACCTGGTTCCAGGAGGAGGTCCGCCGCGGCATGGACCGCCGCTACCCGGACGGCGTCCCGGAGGACCGCCAGAAGCAGGCCGACTACGAGATGGACGTCATCATCCAGATGGGGTTCCCGGGCTACTTCCTCGTGGTCGCCGACTTCATCATGTGGGCCAAGCGCCAGGGCATCGCCGTCGGCCCCGGCCGGGGTTCCGCGGCCGGCTCGATCGTCGCCTACGCCCTCGGCATCACCGACCTCGACCCGATCCCGCACGGCCTGATCTTCGAGCGGTTCCTCAACCCCGAGCGCATCTCCATGCCCGATGTCGACATCGACTTCGACGAGCGCCGGCGCGTCGAGGTGATCCGGTACGTGACCGAGAAGTACGGCGCCGACAAGGTCGCCATGATCGGCACCTACGGCACCATCAAGGCCAAGAACGCGATCAAGGACTCCGCGCGCGTGCTGGGCTACCCGTACGCGATGGGCGACCGCATCACCAAGGCCATGCCCGCCGACGTCCTCGGCAAGGGCATCCCGCTGTCCGGCATCACCGACCCCGCCCACCCGCGCTACAGCGAGGCGGGCGAGGTCCGGTCGATGTACGAGAACGAGCCGGACGTGAAGAAGGTCATCGACACCGCGCGCGGCGTGGAGGGCCTGGTCCGGCAGATGGGCGTGCACGCCGCCGGCGTGATCATGTCCAGCGAGACCATCACCGAGCACGTCCCGGTCTGGGTCAGGCACACCGACGGCGTGACCATCACCCAGTGGGACTACCCGAGCTGTGAGTCGCTCGGCCTGCTGAAGATGGACTTCCTGGGCCTGCGCAACCTCACGATCATGGACGACGCGGTCAAGATGGTGAAGGCCAACAAGGGCCTCGACATCGACCTGCTGTCCCTGCCGCTGGACGACCCCACGACCTTCGAACTGCTCCAGCGCGGCGACACCCTCGGCGTCTTCCAGTTCGACGGCGGCCCCATGCGGTCCCTGCTGCGGCTGATGAAGCCGGACAACTTCGAGGACATCTCCGCCGTCTCGGCCCTGTACCGGCCGGGCCCGATGGGCATGAACTCGCACACCAACTACGCCCTGCGCAAGAACGGCCAGCAGGAGATCACCCCGATCCACCCGGAGCTGGAGGAACCGCTCCGGGAGGTCCTGGACGTCACCTACGGCCTGATCGTCTACCAGGAGCAGGTGCAGAAGGCCGCCCAGATCATCGCGGGCTACTCGCTCGGCGAGGCCGACATCCTGCGCCGCGTGATGGGCAAGAAGAAGCCGGAGGAACTGGAGAAGAACTTCGTCATCTTCCAGGCCGGCGCCCGCGGCAACGGCTACAGCGACGAGGCGATCCAGGCGCTGTGGGACGTGCTGGTCCCGTTCGCCGGCTACGCGTTCAACAAGGCCCACTCGGCCGCGTACGGCCTGGTGTCGTACTGGACGGCGTACCTGAAGGCGAACCACCCCGCCGAGTACATGGCCGCCCTGCTGACCTCCGTGAAGGACGACAAGGACAAGTCGGCGGTCTATCTCAACGAGTGCCGCCGCATGGGCATCCGGGTGCTCCCGCCGAACGTGAACGAGTCGGAGGCGAACTTCGCCGCCCAGGGCGACGACGTGATCCTCTTCGGCCTGTCCGCCGTGCGCAACGTCGGCACCAACGTCGTCGAGTCGATCATCAAGTGCCGCAAGGCGAAGGGCAAGTACACCTCCTTCCCCGACTACCTGGACAAGGTCGAGGCGGTGGTCTGCAACAAGCGCACCACCGAATCGCTGATCAAGGCCGGCACCTTCGACTCGATGGGCCACACCCGCAAGGGCCTCACGGCGCAGTACGAGCCGATGATCGACAACGTGGTCGCGGTCAAGCGCAAGGAGGCCGAGGGCCAGTTCGACCTCTTCGGCGGGATGGGCGAGGAGACCAGCAGCGAGCCCGGCTTCGGACTCGATGTGGAGTTCTCCCCCGACGAGTGGGACAAGACCTATCTCCTCGCCCAGGAGCGGGAGATGCTCGGTCTGTACGTCTCCGACCACCCGCTCTTCGGCCTGGAGCACGTCCTCGCCGACAAGGCCGACGCGGGCATCGCCCAGCTCACCGGCGGCGAGCACGCCGACGGCGCGGTGGTCACCATCGGCGGCATCATCTCCGGTCTCCAGCGCAAGATGACCAAGCAGGGCAACGCCTGGGCGATCGCCACCGTGGAGGACCTCGCGGGCTCCATCGAGTGCATGTTCTTCCCGGCCACCTACCAGTTGGTCTCCACCCAACTGGTCGAGGACGCCGTGGTGTTCGTCAAGGGCCGGCTCGACAAGCGCGAGGACGTGCCCCGGCTGGTCGCCATGGAGCTGATGGTCCCGGACCTGTCCCACGCCGGCACCAACGCGCCCGTGGTGCTCACCATCCCGGCGGTGAAGGTGACACCGCCGATGGTCAGCCGCCTCGGTGAGATCCTCAGCCACCACAAGGGCGACAGCGAGGTGCGGATCAAGCTCCAGGGCCCGCGCAAGACCACGGTGCTGCGCCTGGACCGGCACCGGGTCAAGCCCGACCCGGCCCTCTTCGGCGACCTGAAGGTGCTCCTCGGCCCGTCCTGCCTGGCCGGCTGAGTCCCGCGACGGAAAAGGGGCGCACCCGCCACGGGTGCGCCCCTTTCGTGTCCGGGCGTCAACTGCCCTTAGTTGTGGCCGAAGCTCTTCTGCTTCTTGCGCGTGGCGTCCGCCGGGCCGCCCTGGATGTGCGACACCGGCGAATCGGCGTGCTCCTCCGCCGCGGGCCGCTGGGCGTGCTCGGTCCGCGGGGTGCGGTTCTGCGGGCCGGCCTGCTTGCGGTTCTTGTTCTTGGCCATGGTGATCTGCCTCCTGTGGGGGATCTGAGGGCCAGAGCCGGGACCAGATTCACATATGCCGACATTGGCCGCATGTCGGATAATTACCGTGTGTGACAGGGCAGCTGAGCCGACGGGAACCGGCAAACGCCACGCCGATGATCGAGTTCGGGCCGTTAACCTCCGCGTGGTCGGGCAGACTCGAAGGAAGTCCGAAGCAAAGCCTCCCGGGAAGAGGGTGAGTCGCGTGGACCGCTGCATCGTCCTGGTGGACGCCGGGTATCTGCTGGGAGCCGCCGCCAGCCTCCTCGCCGGCGAGCCCTCGCGGTCCCGGATCACCGTCGACCACGCGGCGCTGATCCTGGCCCTGCGGGAGCGCGCGGAGTCCGACACCGGGCGCCCGCTGCTGCGCATCTACTGGTTCGACGGCGCCCCCGACCGGGTCCCCCAGCCGGAGCACCGCAGGCTGCGGGTGATGCCCCGGGTCACCGTCCGCCTCGGCGCCCTCACCCGGAGCGACGGACGCTGGGCGCAGAAGGGCGTCGACGCCGCCATGCACGCCGAACTGACCGAACTGGCCCGCAACCGCGCCTGCTCGGACGTCGTCCTCGTCACCGGTGACGGCGATCTGCTGCCCGGGATGATGGCCGCCAAGGAGCACGGCGTCGCCGTCCACCTGTGGGCCGTCCAGGCCGCCGACGGCGACTACAACCAGTCCGAGGACCTGGTCGCCGAGGCCGACGAGCGGCGCGTGCTGGACCGCGCCTGGATCACCCAGGCCGTCCGCGTCAAGGAGCTGACCGGCGTGTGCGCCCCGCCGCCCGCGCCCCGCCCCGAGATCGCGGCGATCCTCTCCGCGCCGCTGCCCGAGTCCGCGCTCGCGGCGGCCGAACGGTCCGCGCAGCAGTCCGCGCACCCGCCCGCCGCGACGGAGAACGGCAGCCCCGAGCGGGTCCCCGCGCCCAAGGGCGTCCCCACGCCCAAGGACCTGGCCGCGCTGCGCGCCCCCGGCACCCAGACCGCGCCGCCCCCGGCGACCGCGACCCTGCGCTGGTCCTCCGACAAGGGCTGGGTCGAGCGGCCGGGAGCGACCGCCGAGCCGCCCGAGGCCGCCTCCATGCCGACCCTGGCCCAGCTCACCACGGCCGAGCAGCGGTGGGCCGACCGCGAGGAGGACATCACCACCGTCGGCGGCGATCCGTACGAGGTGGGGCAGGTCTTCGCCCGCCGCTGGATCTCCCGGCTCGGCGACCAGAGCCACCTCCAGCGGCTGTCGCAGATGTATCCGCGCATCCCGCACCGGATCGACGGCGAGCTGCTGCGGTACGCGGCGCGCTTCGGACTGCTCGCGCACAAGGACGACCAGATCGACGAGCACGACCGTTACGCCATCCGGGCGGGGTTCTGGCGGGAGTTCGACATCCCGGCGGCGGCCGACCAGCAGCCCTCCGCCGCCGACTGAATCCGGCCGGCCGGGTCCCGCGGCCGCTCCCGGCCCGCCCCGGCCGGTGCCCCCGTAGCCGCCCCCAAAGGCGAGTAAAGCCCCCCGACCCCGTAGGCTCGTCCTTTGTGATGACGCGCGCGGGACAGGCACTTCGGTACGACGAGGTCGTACGCGTGCGCGGACTCGCCAAGACCTACCCGGCCGTCAAGGGCCGCCGGGGCACGCCGGGCACCCCGCGGGTCCGGGCCACCGACGGGGTGGAACTGGACGTGCGGCGCGGCGAGGTCTTCGGGCTGCTCGGCCCGAACGGCGCCGGCAAGTCCACCCTCGTACGGCAGCTCACCGGACTGCTGCGCCCGGACACGGGCAGCGTGGAGATCCTCGGCCACGACATCGTGCGGCACCCGGAACGGGCCGCCCGCCTCCTCGCCTACCTGGGCCAGGAGTCCTCGGCCCTGGACGAGCTGACCGTCTCCCTCGCCGTCGAGACCACCGGACGCCTGCGCGGCCTGGACGCACGCCGGGCCCGGTCCGAACGGGACGCCGTGCTGGAGGAGCTGGGGCTGACCCCGATCGCCGGCCGGGCCCTGCGGAAGCTGTCCGGCGGCCAGCGCCGGCTCGCCTGCTTCGCCGCCGCCCTCGTCGGCCGCCGCCCGCTGCTCGTGCTGGACGAGCCGACCACCGGCATGGACCCGGTGGCCCGGCGCGCGGTGTGGGCGGCCGTGGACCGGCGGCGGGCCGAGCACGGCACGACCGTGCTGCTGGTCACCCACAACGTCATCGAGGCCGAGACGGTCCTGGACCGGGTCGCGGTGCTCGACCAGGGCCGGGTCATCGCCTGCGACAGCCCGGCCGGGCTCAAGGCCCGGGTCGCCGGCGAGGTGCGGGTGGAGCTGGTGTGGCGGGAGCGGGCGCCGCTGGAGGTGCCCGAGGTGGCCGTCCTGCGCGAGCGGGCGGCGGAGTCCGGCCGGCGCTGGACGCTGCGGCTCGCGCCCGAGGAGGCCCGCGCCGTCGTCGCCACGGTGACCGGCGGGGCCGCCTTCGCCGCCCTGGACGACTTCACGCTCGCCACGCCCAGCCTGGAGGACGTCTACCTGGCGCTGGGCGGCGAGGCCCGGCAGGGACTGGTGAGGGCGTGAGCGGACGGTCCCCGCGACGCGCGGGTGCCGGTGCGACCGCCGTAGGGAATGAGGAGCAGCTCGTCGTGAGTGTCGTACCCGCCGAGGTCCTGCCGGGCGGCGCCCGGGCCGTGCCGGAGCCGGCGCCCGGTGCTGCCGAGCTGGGCCCGCCCGCGCGGCTGTGGCCGTCGCTGGCGGCCGTCTACCGGGCGCAGCTGTCCCGGGCCCGGGTGGCGCGCATCCCGCTGCTGTTCGTGGCGACCTTCCAGTCGGTCGGCATCGCCGTGATGATGCGCGGGGTCGTCGACAGCGGCCCCGAGGCCCAGTCCGTGGTGGCCGGGTCGGCCGTGCTGGTCGTCGCCTATGTGGCGCTGAACCTGCTGTCGCAGTACTTCGGGCAGCTACGGGCCAGCGGCGGGCTCGACCACTACGCCACCCTGCCGGTGCCGCCGGCCGCCGTGGTGCTGGGCGCGGCGGCGGCGTACGCCTCCTTCACCGTCCCGGGCACCCTGGTGACCGCCGTGTTCGGCTGTGTGCTGTTCGGGCTGCCGCTGACCAACCTGTGGGTCCTGCTGGCCGTCGTCCCGCTCGCCGGGGCCGCGCTGGCCGGTCTCGGCGCCGCCTGCGGGCTGCTCGCGCCCCGGCCGGAGCTGGCCACGCTGCTCGGCCAGCTGGGCATGTCGGCGGCGCTGCTGCTGGGCGTGCTGCCGGCCGACCGGATGCCGGAGGTGATCCGGCTGGCCCGCGATCTGCTGCCCTCCACCTACGGCGTGGAGGCGTACGCGCGGACCTTCGGCGCCCACCCGGACTGGGCCGTCGTCCTCGTCGACCTCGGCGTGTGCGCGGGGGTCGGCGTGCTCTCGCTGGCCGTGGCGACCCGGGCCTACCGCAGGGCCGCCGTCCGGTGACGCGGCCCACAGGACGACCTGGCACGATGGCAGGGTGACCGCACCGTTGACTCCGCCACCGCCGCCGCACGACGACTCCGCGCACCCGGTCCGGCAGCCGCCGCCCGGCGGGGCGCTCGCCGGGCACGGGCGGGAACAGGACGGTCCCGGGATGCGGACGGAACTGCGCGAGGCCGCCGTGATCACGGTGGCGACGGCGCTCGGCGGGGTGCTGCTCGGGCTGCTGTGGTGGTGGCTGGCGCCGCACGTGCCGCTGGTCGGCGACGAGCTGGACGGGAACTGGGTCGTCTATCTGAAGGACTCCGAAGGCGAGCAGGCCGTCGGGGTGGACGGCACGTTCACGCTGCTGGGGCTCGGGTTCGGACTGGCCGGCGCGGTCGCCGTGTTCCTGCTGCGGCGGCGCGGCGGAGTGCCGCTGGCGGTGGCGCTGGGCCTCGGCGGCCTGCTCGGCTCGCTGCTGGCCTGGCGGCTCGGCGTCTGGCTGGGCCCCGCGTCCGACGTGCTCGCCCACGCGCGGGCCGTGGGCAAGGGCGTGACGTTCCCGGCGCCGCTGAAGCTGTCGGCGAAGGGCGCGTTGCTGGCCTGGCCGTTCGCGGGGCTGCTGGCCCACCTCGGCCTGACCGCGCTGTTCGGCCCCCGCGACGAGGAGCCGCCCGCCTGACCGGCGGGCCGTGCGCGCGTACGTGCCGGCGGGCGGCCGGAGCCGGGGGTGGGCCCGTCAGTCAGCCCCGTCCGATGGGCGCCGGACGGGGGTGAAGCCCGTCAGCCCCGGCCGATGGGCGCCAGCACCGCTTCCGTGAGTTTCGCCAGGTCGTCCGGGGCCAGCTCGACCTCCAGGCCCCGCCGTCCCGCCGACACACAGATCGTGGCGTGCGCCCGCGCGGAATCGTCCAGGACCGTGGGCAGCTTCTTGCGCTGGCCGAGCGGGGAGATGCCGCCGCGGACATAGCCCGTGGTGCGCTCGGCCAGGGCCGGGTCGGCCATCGCCGCCCGCTTGCCGCCCACCGCCGCCGCCAGGGCCTTCAGGTCCAGCGAACCGGCCACCGGGACCACACCGACCACCAGGGAGCCGTCCACGTCGGCCACCAGCGTCTTGAAGACGCGCTCGGGCGGGACGCCCGTCGCCTGCGCCGCCTCCTCGCCGTACGACGGGTGGGACGGATCGTGGTCGTAGGCGTGGACGGTGAACTCCACGCCCGCCGCCGTCAGCGCCACCGTCGCGGGCGTGCCCCCGGACTGCTGTTTCTTCGCCTTCTTCGCCATCAGGAGTGCGGTTCCCTCGCTCTCGTCCCGGTACCTCGTCGGCGGTACGCCGACCCGGTACCCGTCCCGGTACCTCAGTTCAGGCTCGTCGGCGTCCGCGTCAGCTCGAACGCGGGCAGCGACGGCAGGCCGCGGATGATGGCCGTCTCCGCGCGCAGCAGGTTCAGCTCGTCCCGCAGCCGGGACGCGGTGTCCGGCGCCTGGAGCAGCCGCTGCTTGGTCGGCGTGTCGTGCACCATGGCCGCGGCCACCAGGTACGACACCACGCCCGGGTCGTCCGGCAGCTCCGCGCCGGTGGACAGCGAGCGTTCGCGGGCGCCCGCCAGCCGTTTCTGGTACCGCCGGAAGGACCGCAGCACGTCCTCGGCCAGCGGGCCGGCCTCGTCCCCGGGCTCCTCCGCCAGCTCCTCCAGCTCCGCCGTGAGGAACGGACCCGAGGCGTCCACGGACAGCAGCCGCACCCGGGTCGTGCCGGTCGCCAGCACCTCGAAGGTGCCGTCGGGCCGCTCCCGGATGGTCGCCGCGTCCGCCACACAGCCCACCGTGTGGAAGGCGCGCAGCGGGTCGGCGCCGAAGCCGGCGGCCGGGCCCCGCGCGGGCAGCGCGGTGGGGTCCGGCATGCCCGGGGCGCTCGGCGCGACCTCGTGGCCGTCGCGGATGGCGACGACCGCGAACCGGCGCGGCTCGTCCTCGGGCGTCTTCAGCAGATCGCGCATCATGGCGCGATACCGCTCCTCGAAGACGTTGAGCGGCAGCACGAGCCCGGGGAACAGCACCGAGTTCAGCGGAAAGAGCGGGAGACGGGCGGTGGTCACGGCGCCCCAGCCTAGTGGTCGGCGGCGGGGCCGTGTCCGCCGTGCCCGCCGACGAGCCCCGGCGGCACCGTCAGGAGCCCGGCCGGGGCCGGTCCGGCCGCCGTCTCCAGGTGCTCGCGCAGCCGCAGGAAGTGGCCGAGCGGATCGTCGGAGAACCGGTCCCACGGGAACGACGTGGCGTACGGGCCGATCAGGCGCAGCTGGGTCCGGGCGTCCTTGCGGCGGTCCAGCCGCAGCAGCACGTACAGCAGTTTGTTGCGGACCTCGGCCGGCGCCGGGTCGGCCGCCGGGAGACGCGCGGACAGCGCGATCGCGCGGTCGGCCGCCGCGTCCAGCCGGGCGCGCGGCACCGCCGCCCCGCAGCCGTCGGTGAGATAGCCGAAGGCCGCGCGGGCGGGCAGCGCCTGGACCAGCGAGCCGGCCGGGGCGTCCTGAGCGGCCCGGTCGGCGAAGTCGAAGCACTCGCGGTGGGAGCCGTGCCAGGAGGCGGCCAGATAGCGCAGGGCGGCCACATGGCAGCCGTAGTGGTGCGGGGCGCGCCGGACGGCCGCCTCCCACAGCTCCTCGAAGTAGCGGTGCCCGGCCCCGGAACCGCGCGCGTGGTCGAGCGCGATCCGCCAGGGCACCGGGTCGCGGTCGTCGGCGCGGGCGGCGGCGGTGATCAGCGGGCTCACCTCGCGCAGCAGCTCGGCCCGGGCCGGCGAGGGCCAGGCGCGGTCCACCGCGAGCTGGGCGCCGACCAGCAGCGCTCCTGGGTCGTCGGGCGCGGCGGCGCGCCACGCCTCGTACCACTCGGGGCGGGAGCGGGCGAAGGCGGCCAGGCGCCGCGCGTACCGGTCCCTGAGTTCCCACTCGGCCGCGCCGCGGGTGGCGGCGAGCAGTCCGGCCGCGGTGGCGTACTCGCCCCGGCCGGCCGCGACGAGCGCGGGGGAGAGGCGGTCGTCGGGCGCGTCGAGCACGGCCTCGTACCCGGCCGGTGGCCGGCCGGCCGGGAGTGCGGGGCGGGGGGTCATCCGGGTGGGGCGGATGAACGAGGGCAGCAGAGCCATGGTGCCGACCATTGAAAGTCCGCAGGTCGGGGCGGCGCCAGAGGCTCCGGGCAAGTCACGGAAAGTTGTACGGCCGACGGTCAAGGGGCGGTAAAGGGTGAATGCGCGTCTCGTGGTGGTGTGGTGAGGGACGGGTGTGTTCCGCCGGTTCCGGCACGCGGTGGGGGACGGGTGGCCGCTGGCTCCGGCGCGGGCGGCCCGGCCACGGCTGTGGCGCGGCGGGCGGGCGCGCGGTGAGCGACGGGTGGCCCTGCGGCTCCGGCACGGGTGAGCGCGGCCCGTGCCTCAGCTGCGGCGCAGCAGGCGGGTGGTGCCCGCCGCCACCGTGGTCGCCAGGACCCAGCCGAGCAGGATCATCACCGTCGCCAGCCACTGCCAGCCGCCGCGCAGCTGCCACTGGCCGGCCTGCCCCAGGTCGATCACCGGCAGCAGCAGGTCCAGCGTGAACAGCGCCGGGCTCCAGGCCGGGTGGCCGCCGGGGCTCACCGGCGGATGGTCGGCGTGCGCGAACGCGAGCGTGCCCGCCGCCCACAGCACCGCCATCCACACCGCGGCCCGGCCCGGCCGGTAGCCGTAGGCCACGGTCCAGTCCTGCACGAACCCCCAGACCTTGCCGGCCGGCGGCAGCGTCTCGCGGCGCCGGCGCTGTTTGGCGAGCAGCACCTCGCGCGCGTCCTCGTCCTCCCCGGCGGCCCGCAGCACCGCGGCCAGCCGCTCGTACGCCTCCGGGGCGTACTCGGCGGTGGCGGCCGCCACCCAGTCCAGGCGCCGGGTCAGCGGGAACGGGCCCTGCGGCACCAGGTTCTCGTAGGCGAACCCGCCCATGTGCAGATTGCCCTCGTCCGGCCAGCTGCTCGCGCGGTCCACCAGGTTCACGATCCGCGCGCCGGACAGCACGACCTTGCCGTGCTGCGGCTTGTCCCCGAGGAAGCGCAGTTCCGGTGTCTGCACCCGGCGCAGCGACAGCTCCTGGTCGTCGGTGAAGGCGAACAGGGCCCGCTCCAGGTCGACGGCGTCGCCGAACCGCCCGTCGTCCAGCCGCACCCCGCCCCGGCACTCGAAGCGCTGGACGCGGGTCCCGCGCGCGGGCGTGGTGCCGCTCAGCGCCGGGCCGCCCAGGCCGGCCGGGGTCAGGTAGAGGGTGCGCTCGACCGTGAGCTGCGGGGCGTTCAGCGCGAACCGGGCGTACGGGTTGGCCAGCCGGGCGCCGCGCAGGCTGAGCGACACGCCCACCTGGGCGCCGCGCAGGCTCAGCTCGCCGTAGGACTCCAGCAGCTCCGCCTGGAGGTCCTGGCCGACGGTCATGCCGTCCGCCGCGATCGACCGGCCGCTGCGGTCGCGGTGCACGACCGCCTGGTTGAGCAGCAGATCGGTGCCGATGTGCGCATCCGTCAGCCGGACCCCGCCCGGGAACCGGCAGCGCGGCAGATGCAGGTCGCCCTCGGTGTGCACCCGGGCCGCCTCCAGGCGGGGCACCGAGCAGTCCACCAGGCGCACGGTCGTGAACCGGGCCTCCGGCAGCCGGACCTCCTCGTCGAAGCGGCAGCCGGTCAGCTCCACGTACGGCGTGATCTGGCCGCCCGACACGTCCAGCACCCCGGATATCCGGACGCCGACCAGCTTCAGCGCGGACACCCGGCCCGCCAGCGCCGGCGGGCCGTCCAGCAGCAGCCAGCAGACGATACGGGCCCGCACGGTCCGCTCCGGACCCCACGGATACCCGCCGTGCGGATCGTCCGCGGCGAAGTCCCCGCTGCTCAGGTCGTAGACACTGCCGTTGCGGAAGGCCTGCCACATGCCCGCCTCGCTCGCGGTCAGGTCGTCCGGCAGGTCCCCGGTGGTGCGGATGCCGGCTCCCTCGCTCACCGTTCTCCTCTCCCCGTCACGGTGGTTTTCGTACAGCCGTTCATGCCCGCTGCGTGACCTCCCGAACACCACACGTGAAGGTGATCTTCCGGATTCCGGCCACGGTCTGTGCCGGGCATTGACCCACGGCGCGGCCGTCGGCGGGGCCCGTTCTGTATCAGCCATTGATACGCGCGAACGGCCCGCCGCGGCGGTCTGAGAGAATTGGAACCGTGATCTCCCGAATCGATCTGCGCGGCGACGCCCTCCCCGAGGGCCCCGCCCTGCGCGACCTGCTGCCCCGAGCCGACTTCGACGTCTCGGCCGCCCTGGAGAAGGTGCGGCCGATCTGCGAGGCCGTGCATCATCGAGGCGACGCGGCGCTGATCGACTTCGCCGAGAAGTTCGACGGAGTACGGCTGGAAACCGTCCGTGTCCCGGCCCAGGCGCTCACCGACGCGCTCGCCGCCCTGGACCCGGCCGTGCGGGCCGCGCTGGAGGAGTCCATCCGCCGCGCCCGGCTGGTCCACCGCGCGCAGCGCCGTGAGACCCACACCACCCAGGTGGTGCCCGGCGGCTCGGTCACCGAGAAGTGGGTGCCGGTCGAGCGGGTCGGTCTGTACGCGCCGGGCGGGCGGTCCGTCTACCCGTCGTCCGTGGTCATGAACGTCGTGCCGGCCCAGGAGGCCGGGGTGGAGTCCATCGCGCTCGCCTCGCCGGCGCAGGCCGGTTTCGGCGGCCTGCCGCACCCGACGATCCTCGCCGCCTGCGCCCTGCTCGGCGTGGACGAGGTGTACGCGGCCGGCGGCGCCACCGCCGTCGCGATGTTCGCCTACGGCACCGAGTCCTGCCCGCCCGCCCCCATGGTCACCGGCCCGGGCAACATCTGGGTCGCCGCCGCCAAGCGCTACTTCACCGGCCGCATCGGCATCGACGCCGAGGCCGGCCCGACCGAGATCGCGATCCTCGCGGACGCCGCCGCCGACCCGGTGCACGTCGCCTCCGACCTGATCAGCCAGGCCGAGCACGACCCGCTCGCGGCGGCCGTCCTGGTCACCGACTCCGCCGAACTGGCCGACGCGGTGGAGAAGGAACTCGGGCCCCAGGCCGAGGCCACCAAGCACACCGAGGACCGGATCGTGCCCGCGCTGCGGGGCAGGCAGTCCGCGATCGTCCTCGTGGACGGCATCGAGGAGGGCCTGAAGGTGGTCGACGCCTACGGCGCCGAGCACCTGGAGATCCAGACCGCCGACGCCGCCGCGGTCGCCGACCGGGTGCGCAACGCGGGCGCGGTCTTCATCGGCCCCTGGGCGCCCGTCTCGCTCGGCGACTACGCGGCCGGGTCCAACCACGTCCTGCCCACCGGCGGCTGCGCCTGCCACTCCTCGGGCCTGTCCGTCCAGTCCTTCCTGCGCGGCATCCACATCGTGGACTACACACGCGACGCGCTCGCCGAGGTCGCCCACCACGTGGTGACGCTGGCGGAGGCGGAGGACCTGCCCGCGCACGGCGCGGCGATCAAGGCGAGGTTCGGCTGGAAGGTGCCCGAGAGCAAGTGAGCGACGTGAGGATCGACGATCTGCCCGTACGGGACGAGCTGCGCGGCAAGTCCCCCTACGGCGCGCCCCAGCTGGACGTCCCGGTCCGGCTGAACACCAACGAGAACCCCTACCCGCTGCCCGAGCCGCTGGTCGAGCGGATCGCGGAGCGGGTGCGGGAGGCCGCCCGCGACCTGAACCGCTACCCGGACCGGGACGCGGTCGAGCTGCGCACCGAGCTGGCCGCGTACCTGACGCGGACCGGCGGCCACCGGCTCGGCGCCGAGAACGTCTGGGCCGCGAACGGTTCCAACGAGGTCATCCAGCAACTGCTGCAGACCTTCGGCGGACCGGGCCGCACGGCGATCGGCTTCGAGCCGTCGTACTCGATGCACGCGCTCATCGCGCGCGGCACCGGCACCGGCTGGATCCCCGGCCCGCGCCGCGAGGACTTCACGATCGACCTCGCCGCCGCCGAGCGCGCGATCGCCGCGCACCGGCCGGACGTCGTCTTCGTCACCACCCCCAACAACCCCACCGGCAACGCGGTGCCCGCCGAGACCGTCCTCGCGCTGTACGAGGCGGCGCAGGCGGCCAAGCCGTCGATGGTGGTCGTGGACGAGGCCTACGTCGAGTTCAGCCACGGCGCCTCGCTGCTGCCGCTGCTGGCCGGCCGCCCGCACCTGGTGATCTCCCGGACCATGTCCAAGGCGTTCGGCGCGGCCGGCCTGCGCCTCGGCTACCTGGCCGCGCACCCGGCCGTCGTGGACGCCGTCCAGCTCGTCCGCCTGCCGTACCACCTGTCGGCCGTCACCCAGGCGACCGCCCTGGCCGCCCTGGAGCACACCGACACCCTGCTCGGCTACGTCCGGCAGCTCAAGTCCGAGCGGGACCGGCTGGTCACCGAGCTGCGCGCGCTCGGCTACGAGGTCACGGAGTCCGACGCGAACTTCGTGCAGTTCGGCCGGTTCCCGGACGCCCACGAGGCCTGGCAGCGCATCCTCGACCACGGCGTGCTGGTCCGGGACAACGGCGTACCGGGCCGGCTGCGGGTGACCGCCGGCACCCCGGAGGAGAACGACGCGTTCCTCGACGCGGTCCGTCAGCTGAAGAAGGAGCAGGGTTCATGAGCCGCACAGGACGCGTGGAGCGCACCACCAAGGAGACCTCGGTGCTGGTCGAGATAGACCTCGACGGCACCGGCCGGACCGACATCGCCACCGGCGTCGGCTTCTACGACCACATGCTCGACCAGCTCGGCCGGCACGGTCTGTTCGACCTGACCGTGAAGACCGACGGCGACCTGCACATCGACTCCCACCACACCATCGAGGACACCGCCCTCGCGCTGGGCGCCGCCTTCAAGCAGGCACTCGGCGACAAGGTGGGCATCTACCGCTTCGGCAACTGCACGGTCCCGCTGGACGAGTCCCTCGCCCAGGTCACCGTCGACCTGTCCGGCCGCCCCTACCTCGTGCACACCGAGCCCGAGACCATGGCACCGATGATCGGCGCGTACGACACCACGATGACCCGGCACATCCTGGAGTCCTTCGTCGCCCAGGCGCAGATCGCGCTGCACGTGCACGTGCCGTACGGCCGCAACGCCCACCACATCGTGGAGTGCCAGTTCAAGGCGCTGGCCCGGGCCCTGCGGTACGCGTCCGAGCGCGACCCCCGCGCGGCCGGCATCCTCCCGTCGACGAAGGGCGCGCTGTAACCCCATGAACAGTCTGTCGTCCCTGCTGATCGTCGTCGGCCTGTTCCTGGTCGGCGGCATCGTCTCCTTCGTCAAGCAGAAGATGCCCACCAGCCTGATCGTCCTCCTGTCGATCGCCGCGGGCCTGTGCCTGGTGGCGGGCGTCATGCGCCTGGAGGTGTGGAATTGAGCACGAAGAAGGTCGTCGTCTTCGACTACGGCTTCGGCAACGTCCGCTCCGCCGAACGCGCCCTCGCGCGCGTGGGCGCCGACGTCGAGATCACCCGTGACTTCGACCGGGCGATGAACGCCGACGGCCTGCTGGTGCCGGGCGTCGGCGCGTTCGCCGCCTGTATGAAGGGCCTGCGCGCCGCGCGCGGCGACTGGATCGTGGACCGCCGGCTGTCCGGCGGACGCCCGGTCATGGGCATCTGCGTCGGCATGCAGATCCTCTTCGCGCGCGGCATCGAGCACGGCGTGGAGGCCGAGGGCCTGGACGAGTGGCCCGGCACGGTCGGCCCGCTCCAGGCCGACGTGGTGCCGCACATGGGCTGGAACACCGTCGACGCGCCGGCCGGCACCCGGCTGTTCGCCGGCCTGGACGCCGACGCCCGCTTCTACTTCGTGCACTCCTACGCCGTCCACGAGTGGTCCCTGCCGACCCACAACCCGGTGATCGAGCCCCCCAAGGTCACCTGGGCCACGCACGGCGAGCCGTTCGTGGCCGCCGTGGAGAACGGCGCCCTGTGGGCCACCCAGTTCCACCCCGAGAAGTCCGGCGACGCCGGTGCCCAGCTCCTCACCAACTGGATCGGAACCCTGTAGACCATGGCCAAGCTCGAACTCCTCCCCGCCGTCGACGTCCGCGACGGCCAGGCCGTCCGCCTCGTGCACGGCGAGTCCGGGACCGAGACCTCCTACGGCTCCCCGCTGGAGGCCGCCCTCGCCTGGCAGCGCGCCGGCGCGGAGTGGCTGCACCTGGTCGACCTGGACGCCGCGTTCGGCACCGGGGACAACCGCGCCCTGATCGCCGAGGTCGCCCGGGCGATGGACATCAAGGTGGAGCTGTCCGGCGGCATCCGCGACGACGACACCCTCGCCGCCGCCCTGGCCACCGGCTGCACCCGGGTGAACCTCGGCACGGCCGCCCTGGAGACGCCCGAGTGGGTCGCCGAGGTCATCGCCGAGCACGGTGACAAGATCGCCGTCGGCCTGGACGTCCGGGGCACCACGCTGCGCGGGCGGGGCTGGACCCGCGACGGCGGCGACCTCTACGAGACGCTGGAGCGCCTGGACAAGGAGGGCTGCGCCCGCTACGTCGTCACCGACATCGCCAAGGACGGCACGCTCCAGGGCCCCAACCTGGAACTGCTGAAGAACGTGTGCGCGGCCACGGACCGCCCGGTGGTCGCCTCCGGCGGCGTCTCCTCCCTGGACGACCTGCGCGCCATCGCCGGCCTGGTCCCGCTCGGCGTCGAGGGCGCCATCGTCGGCAAGGCCCTGTACGCCAAGGCGTTCACCCTGGAAGAGGCCCTGACGGCGGTGTCCCGGTGAGCGACGTGCGACGCGTGGTGACCGGCGCGCCCTGGGAAGAGGAGTTCGGCTACTCCCGCGCGGTGGAGCTGCCGAACGGACTGGTGCTGGTCTCGGGCTGCACGTCCGTCGTGGACGGGCAGATTGCCGGGGGCGGCCCCTACGAGCAGGCGGCCAACGCCTTCCAGGTCGCCCTCTCGGCGCTGGAGCAGGTGGGACTCGGCCGGGACGACGTGGTGCGGACCCGCATGTACCTCACGCACGCCCGGGACGTGGAGGAGGTCGGCCGGGCCCACAAGGAGCTGTTCGACACCGTCCGGCCCGCCGCTTCCATGATCATCGTCTCCGGTCTCGTCGACCCCAGCCTGGTCGTCGAGGTCGAGGTGGAGGCGTTCCGGGGAGTGACCGCATGACCCTGGCCGTACGGGTGATCCCCTGCCTGGACGTGGACGGCGGCCGGGTCGTCAAGGGCGTCAACTTCCAGAACCTGCGCGACGCCGGCGACCCCGTCGAGATGGCCAAGGTCTACGACGCCGAGGGCGCCGACGAACTGACCTTCCTCGACATCACCGCGTCCTCCGGCAACCGAGAGACGACCTACGACGTGGTGCGCCGCACCGCCGAGCAGGTGTTCATCCCGCTGACGGTCGGCGGCGGCGTCCGCACCGCCGAGGACGTGGACAAGCTGCTGCGGGCGGGCGCCGACAAGGTGGGCGTGAACACCGCGGCGATCGCCCGCCCCGACCTGATCCGCGAGATCGCTGAGCGCTTCGGCCGCCAGGTGCTCGTGCTGTCGGTGGACGCCCGCCGGACCGGTCCGGGCGGCTTCGAGGTGACCACCCACGGCGGCCGGCGCGGCACCGGCATCGACGCGGTGGAGTGGGCGCACCGGGCGGCGGAGCTGGGCGCGGGCGAGATCCTGCTGAACTCCATGGACGCGGACGGCACCAAGGACGGCTACGACCTGGAGATGATCGCGGCGGTCCGCAAGCACGTCACCGTCCCGGTGATCGCCTCCGGCGGCGCCGGCCGGCTGGCCGACTTTCCGCCGGCCGTCGCGGCGGGCGCCGACGCGGTCCTGGCCGCCTCGGTCTTCCACTTCGGCGACCTGCGCATCGGCCAGGTGAAGCAGACCCTGCGGGACGCCGGCCACCCCGTCCGGTAGACCCGCCGCCTTCCCAAGGGCCCCGGCCGCCCGGCCGGGGCCTGCCGCACGCCCGCGACAGCCGCCCGAGGAGCGCCCCTTTCCGTGACCGCGCCGCTCATACCGCCGGCGACCGCGCACGCCCACCGTGACCCCCGCGTCCTGCGCTGGCTCGGCGCCTACACCTCCTCGATGCTCGGCGACAGCGTCTACTACCTCGCGCTGTCCTGGGCCGCCGTCCAGGCCGGCACGCCCGCGCAGGCCGGGCTGGTGATGTCCGCGAGCGCGCTGCCCCGGGCCGTGCTCCTGCTCGGCGGCGGCGTGCTCGCCGACCGGCTGGGCCCGCGCAGGGTCGTCATCGGCAGCGACGCCGTCCGCTGCGCCGCCGTCCTCGCCGTCGCCGCGCTGCTGTTCCTCACCCGCCCCGGACTGTGGCCGCTCGCCCTGCTCGCCCTGGTCTTCGGCGCCGTCGACGCGGTGTTCCTGCCGGCCGTGGGCGCCCTGCCGGCCCGGATCACCGGCCAGGACCAGCTCGCCCGCGTCCAGGGCCTGCGCGGCCTCGCCAACCGGGGCGCGAGCGTCGTCGGCGCCCCGCTCGGCGGCCTCGGCGTGGCCCTCGGCGGCGCCCCGGCCGCCTTCACCCTCGCCGGGGCGCTCATCGCCCTCTCGGTGCCGCTGCTGGTCTCCGTGCGGATCCCCGACCCGCGGGCGGACGGTCCGCCGGGCACCGCGAGGACCGCCTGGAGCGATCTGCGGGCCGGTCTGCGCCATGTCCGCCACCACCGCGTCCTGGGACCGCTGATGATCGCCATCGCCCTCGGCGACCTCGGCTTCGTCGGCCCGCTGAACGTCGGTCTGACCCTGCTCGCCGACCGGCGCGGCTGGGGCGCCGCCGGACTGGGCTGGGTGCTGGCCGGATTCGGCACCGGCGCGGGCGCCGCCGCGCTGCTGCTGGCGGCCCGCGGCCGGGTGCCGCGCGCCGGACTGGTCACCGGGTGCGCGTGCACCGCCGGCGCCGTGGCCCTCGGCGCCCTCGCCTTCGTGCCGGCCCTGACCGCCGCCGTCGGCACCGCCCTGCTGGTCGGCCTGCTCACCGGTCTCAGCGGCGCCCTGTGCGGCGCCCTGCTTCAGACCCAGTCCGACCCCGCCTACCTGGGCCGGGTCACCGCCGTCTCCGGCCTCGTCAGCCTCGGCCTGGCCCCGCTGAGCATGCCCCTGGCGGCCGCCGCGGCCGGCACCTTCGGACTCGGCCCGGTCTACGCCGTCAGCGCCGCCGTCTGCGGACTCGGCGGCCTCGTCGTCCTCGCCGTACCGGCCCTGCGCGGCGCCGAACTGCCCGGCTGACCGCGCCCGGGCCGTGGTCTCAGATGCCGAGCTGCTTCGACTCGTGCAGCCGGGAGACCGCCTCCGCGTCGCCGTCCAGCTCCACCCGGGCAGCGTTCTGCCGCCCGTACGCGAACATCAGCAGCTCCGACGGCTCACCGGTCACCGTGACCACCGGCGTGCCCCGGTGCGCCACCACGGTCTGCCCGTCCGGGCGGCGCAGCACCAGACCCGTCGGCACACCCCGGCCCATCAGCCGCGCCGCCCGCTCCAGCCGGGACCACAGCGTGTCCTGGAAGACCGGGTCCAGCTCGCGCGGCGTCCAGTCCGGCTGGGCCCGGCGGACGTCCTCGGTGTGGACGTAGAACTCGATGATGTTGGCCGCCTCGTCGACCTGCTTGAGCTGGAAGGGCGAGAACCGGGGCGGGCCGGTGCGGATGAGCTGGATCAGCTCCTCGTACGGCTTCGCCGTGTACTCGGCCATCACCTTCTCCAGGCGCGGCGCGAGCTGTCTGAGCAGCGTGCCGCCCGCCGCGTCCGGCCGGCGCTCGCGCACGATCACGTGCGCGGCCAGGTCCCGGGTCCGCCAGCCCTCGCAGAGGGTTTCGGCGTCCGGCCCGACGGTTTCCAAGAGGTCGGCGAGCAGCAGCCGTTCACGCTTGGCGAAGGTCGACATGGGGAAAGCCTACGGCCAGGCGGCCGGTCCGCTCAATGGACGGGGGAGCGGGCCCGGCCGGCGCGCGCGGCACAATGGCACCCATGACCAGTACGACCGGCAGCCCCCGGCCCAGCAGCCTCGACCCGGAGATCGCCGCGCGGCTCAAGCGCAGCGCCGACGGTCTCGTCCCCGCCATCGCCCAGCAGTACGACACCGGCGAGGTGCTGATGCTCGGCTGGATGGACGACGAGGCACTGCACAGGACGCTGACCACCGGCCGTTGCACCTACTGGTCGCGCAGCCGCCGGGAGTACTGGGTCAAGGGCGACACCTCCGGCCACGTCCAGCGGGTGAAGTCGGTCGCGCTGGACTGCGACGCCGACACCCTGCTGGTCAAGGTGGACCAGGTGGGCGCCGCCTGCCACACCGGCGCGCGCACCTGCTTCGACGCGGACGTGCTCCTTCAGGACGCCGGTTCCGCCGCCCCGGCGTCCGCTCAGTAAGGTCGGCCGCCATGGACCTCGAGACCTTCCGCGAACTGGCCACCGACCGGCGTGTCATCCCGGTCACCCGCAAGCTCCTCGCCGACGGCGACACCCCGGTCGCCGTCTACCGCAAACTGGCCGCCGAACGCCCGGGCACCTTCCTGCTGGAGTCCGCGGAGAACGGCCGCTCCTGGTCCCGGTACTCCTTCGTCGGCGTCCGCAGCGCCGCCACGCTCACCGCGCGCGACGGACAGGCCCATTGGACCGGCACCCCGCCCGTCGGCGTCCCCACGGACGGTGACCCACTCGTGGCCCTGCGCGCCACCCTCCAGGCCCTGCACACCCCGCACCAGGAGGGCCTGCCGCCGTTCACCGGCGGCATGGTCGGCTACCTGGGCTACGACATCGTGCGCCGCCTGGAGAAGATCGGCCCGGGCGAGCGCGACGACCTGGAGCTGCCCGAGCTGACCATGCTGCTCACCAGCGACCTCGCGGTGATGGACCACTGGGAGGGCTCGGTCCTGCTGATCGCCAACGCGATCAACCACAACGACCTGGACACCGGAGTCGACGAGGCGTACGCGGACGCCGTGGCCCGCCTGGACGCCATGGAGGCGGACCTGTCCCGCTCCGTCGCCCAGCCCCCGGCGCAGCTGCCGCCCTCGGAGCTGCCCGGGTACACCGCCCGCTGGGGCGGCCCCGACTACCAGCGGGCCGTCGAGGACGTCAAGGAACGCATCCGCGCGGGCGAGGCCTTCCAGGTCGTGCCCTCCCAGCGGTTCGAGACGCCGTGCACGGCGAGCGCCCTGGACGTCTACCGGGTGCTGCGCGCCACCAACCCCTCGCCGTACATGTACCTCTTCCGCTTCGACGGCTTCGACGTCGTCGGCTCCTCCCCGGAAGCGCTGGTGAAGGTGGAGGACGGGCGCGCGCTGGTGCACCCCATCGCCGGCACCCGGCACCGCGGGGCCACCCCGCAGGAGGACCAGGCGCTCGCCGAGGAACTGCTCGCCGACCCCAAGGAGCGTGCCGAGCACCTGATGCTGGTCGACCTCGGCCGCAACGACCTCGGCCGGGTCTGCGAGCCCGGCTCGGTCGAGGTGGTCGACTTCATGTCCGTCGAGCGCTACTCGCACGTGATGCACATCGTCTCCACCGTCACCGGCAAGGTGGCGCCCGGCCGCACCGCCTTCGACGTGCTCACCGCGTGCTTCCCGGCGGGCACCCTCTCCGGCGCCCCCAAGCCCCGCGCGATACAGATCATCGACGAACTCGAGCCGTCCCGGCGCGGCCTGTACGGCGGCTGCGTCGGCTATCTGGACTTCGCCGGCGACTCCGACACCGCGATCGCCATCCGCACGGCCCTGCTCCGCGACGGCACGGCCTACGTCCAGGCCGGCGCCGGCGTCGTCGCCGACTCCGACCCGGCCGCGGAGGACCAGGAGTGCCGCAACAAGGCGGCGGCGGTACTGCGCGCCGTGCACACGGCGAACCGCCTGGGACGCTAGGGCGTTTCTCATACGAACCCCGGGTGACGGTTCGCCCGGGGTTCAGGCGATAGTGGAGTACGTGACTGCCGTACCCCACCTCCCTTCCCAAGCCGCCGCACCCGCCCGGTCCGGCCGGCGGAGCCTCGCCGTCGCCCTCCTGTCCGGCGCGCTCGGCGCGGCCGTGGCGCTGCTCGCCACCCGGCAGCGCTGGGCGGAGGGCACCGCGACGGTGGCGGGCGGCGCGTTCCCGCTGACGGCCAAGGGCAGCGACGTCACCGGCGTCCCCGCGGCCCTCGCCATAGTGGGCCTCGCCGCGCTCGTCGCCGTCTTCGCCGTCCGCCGGGCCGGCCGCCTCCTGGTCTCCGCACTGCTCGCGCTGTCCGGCGCCGGGA
This sequence comes from Streptomyces sp. NPDC017095, assembly GCF_044332325.1. Lineage (NCBI taxonomy): Bacteria > Bacillati > Actinomycetota > Actinomycetes > Kitasatosporales > Streptomycetaceae > Streptomyces > Streptomyces sp. NPDC017095. The sequence continues at coordinate 44,220 of NZ_JBIROU010000011.1, read as the reverse complement.
CCGCCGCCGCCGCCCTCGCGAGCGCCTCCGACAGCTCCGCGCTGGACGAGAAGGCGGCCCGGGTGAGCGGCGACAGCTCCGCCACGGTCGCCGCGCTCACCCACACCGGCTGGCCCTACGTCGCCGCCGCCGGCGGGGTGCTGATCCTGCTCGCCGGACTGCTCGCCCTGCGCTACGGCGGCCGGTGGCCCGCGATGTCCGGCCGGTACGAACGCGGCACCGACCGCCCCCGGCGCACCGCCCGCCCGGCCGACCCGGAGCGCCCCGAGGAGATCTGGAAGGCACTGGACCGGGGCGAGGACCCGACGGGCGCCTGAGCGGTGTGGTGAAACAGACGCCACCCCCGCGTCCGGCGCCCGCGGCCGTGCGGGACAATGGACGACGAGCGTACGACGCCTATCACGAGACGTACACAGCAACGAGGAGCAAGTCATGGCGGGCAGCAGCCACGGTCACACCCCGGCCGCCTGGACCGGTGTCATCATCGCCTTCATCGGTTTCTGCGTCGCGGGCGCCTTCATGGTGATGGCCCAGCCCGTCGGCTTCTGGGCCGGTATGGCGATCACGGTCCTCGGCGCGGTGGTCGGCGCGATCATGCGCGCCATGGGCCTCGGCATGCCGAAGCAGTCCGGCACCCTGCCGCACCAGAGCCCGGCACCGAGCCGCGAGCCGGTCGGGGCGGAGAGCTGATCCACAGGCGTCACCCGCGGGGCGGTCCGGCGGCCTAGAGCCGCGGGCCGCCCCGCGCGCGTACGGGGCCGCCGGCGCGCGGGCGGCGGTCCGGCGGGGCACAATGCCGACGTGAACGCCTCCGGCCGCCCGGCCCCGCCCCGCGCCCCCGCCCGGCGGCCGGCGCCCCTGGCTCCTGTCCGTCGGCTCGCGCCCCGCGGCCCCGTCCGGCGGCTCGCCGTCCCCGTGGCGCTGCTCGCGGCCGTCGCCGGTGCCTTCGCCTACGTCGGCGCCGTCGACCCGGACGAACCCGGCCACTACCCGGTCTGCCCGCTGTACCGGCTCAGCGGCCTGTACTGCCCCGGCTGCGGCGGACTGCGCGGCGCGCACGCCCTCGTCCACGGCGACCTGCTCACCGCCCTGCGCGACAACGCCCTCGGCGTGGCCGGCGCCCTGGGCTTCGCCGTGCTGTGGACGCTCTGGGCGGCCCGCGCGGCCCGCGGCCGCCCGCCGCTCCCCGGTCTCCCGCCGGCCGGCCTGTGGGCGGCCGGCGCCCTGGTGCTGGTGTTCACCGTCGTCCGGAACCTGCCGTTCGGTGGCTGGCTCCGCCCTTGATCACGGGACGGACGTCCAGGTAGTGGGACCGCCCTCCGCCGGATGCGGGGCCACGGCCCCGCTGCGGATACCATCGCATTGACCAAAGGTTTTCCGAACCTGAAGGAACCACCGTCTGGAAGGGGGCCGCTCGCGTGAGTGTGCTCGACGAGATCATCGACGGAGTCCGTGCCGACCTCGCCGAGCGGCAGGCACGCGTCAGCCTCGACGAGCTCAAGGAGCGCGCGGCCAAGGCCCCCGCCGCCAAGGACGGGGTGGCCGCGCTCAAGGGCGACGGCGTCAAGGTGATCTGCGAGGTCAAGCGCTCCAGCCCGTCCAAGGGCGCGCTGGCCGCGATCGCCGACCCGGCCGGACTCGCCGCGGACTACGAGGCGGGCGGCGCGGCCGTCATCTCCGTCCTCACCGAGCAGCGCCGCTTCGGCGGCTCGCTCGCCGACCTGGAGGCCGTCCGCGCCCGCGTGGACATCCCGGTGCTGCGCAAGGACTTCATCGTCACGTCGTACCAGCTCTGGGAGGCCCGCGCGTACGGCGCCGACCTCGCGCTGCTGATCGTGGCCGCCCTGGACCAGCCGGCCCTGGAGTCGCTGATCGAGCGGGCGGTCTCCATCGGCCTGACCCCGCTGGTCGAGGTGCACGACGAGGACGAGGTCGAGCGGGCGGTGGACGCGGGCGCCAAGATCATCGGTGTCAACGCGCGCGACCTGAAGACGCTGGAGGTCGACCGCGGCACGTTCGAGCGGATCGCCCCCGAGATCCCGGACGAGCTGGTCAAGGTCGCCGAGTCCGGAGTGCGCGGCCCGCACGACCTGATCGCCTACGCCAACGCCGGCGCCGACGCGGTCCTGGTCGGCGAGTCCCTGGTCACCGGCCGCGACCCGAAGGCGGCGGTGGCCGACCTGGTGGCGGCGGGCGAACACCCGGCCCTGCGCCACGGGCGCGGCTGAGCGCCGCTAGGCTGGGGCCGATGACTCTCACCGTGACGACCGTGGACCGGCACGCGCGCCTGGCGCGCGGCTGCCGCCCGCGCGGCTGCCGCGCCCCGGCCCGCCGCGTCCACGGCCGCCGCGTGCGGTACGTCATCGGCGACGAACCCGGGCAGGTCAACGGCCGCCGAAGGCAGCGCGCCCTCCAGGGGCGCGGGGAACTGCGCGACACGCCGGGCCGGCCCGCGGCCGGCTGACCACCCCCGCCCCACGGCGCACAGTGTCTCTTCCGCACTCACCGTGAGGTTTCCGCATGCCCAGCGACTTCTTCGTTCCCGACCCCGAGGGCCGGGTCCCCAGCGCCGAGGGTTACTTCGGCGCGTTCGGCGGCAAGTTCATCCCGGAGGCCCTCGTCGCCGCCGTGGACGAGGTGGCCGTCGAGTACGACAAGGCCAAGCACGACCCGGAGTTCGCCCGCGAGCTGGACGACCTGCTGGTCCACTACACCGGCCGCCCGTCGGCGCTCACCGAGGTGCCGCGGTTCGCCGGACACGCCGGCGGCGCCCGGGTGTTCCTCAAGCGCGAGGACCTGAACCACACCGGCTCCCACAAGATCAACAACGTGCTCGGCCAGGCCCTGCTCACCCGGCGCATGGGCAAGACCCGGGTCATCGCCGAGACCGGCGCCGGCCAGCACGGCGTCGCCACGGCCACCGCCTGCGCGCTGTTCGGCCTCGACTGCACCATCTACATGGGCGAGATCGACACCGAGCGCCAGGCCCTCAACGTGGCCCGCATGCGCATGCTCGGCGCCGAGGTCGTCGCTGTGAAGTCCGGCAGCCGCACCCTGAAGGACGCCATCAACGAGGCGTTCCGGGACTGGGTCGCCAACGTCGACCACACCCACTACCTGTTCGGCACGGTCGCCGGCCCGCACCCCTTCCCGGCCATGGTCCGCGACTTCCACCGGGTGATCGGCGTCGAGGCCCGCCGCCAGATCCTGGAGCGCGCCGGACGCCTCCCGGACGCGGCCGTCGCCTGCGTCGGCGGCGGCTCCAACGCCATCGGCCTCTTCCACGCCTTCATCCCGGACGCGGGCGTCCGCCTGATCGGCTGCGAGCCCGCCGGCCACGGCATCGGGACCGGCGAGCACGCGGCCACCCTGACCGCGGGCGAGCCCGGCATCCTGCACGGCTCCCGGTCCTACGTCCTCCAGGACGACGAGGGCCAGATCACCGAGCCGTACTCGATCTCGGCCGGCCTGGACTACCCGGGCATCGGCCCCGAGCACGCGTACCTGAAGGACTCCGGCCGCGGCGAGTACCGCGCGGTCACCGACGACGCGGCCATGCGGGCCCTGCGCCTGCTGTCGCGCACCGAGGGCATCATCCCGGCCATCGAGAGCGCCCACGCCCTCGCCGGCGCCCTGGAGGTCGGCCGGGAGCTGGGCGAAGACGGCCTGATCCTGGTCAACCTGTCCGGCCGCGGCGACAAGGACATGGACACCGCCGCGCGCTACTTCGGCCTGTACGACACCGACGCCGAGGTCGCGGCCGACGCCGCCGACACCGCCGAGATCGAGGGAGACGCCAAGTGAGCGGGAACATCCAGCTGCTGTCGGACACCCTCGCGGGCGCCAAGGCCGAGGGCCGCTCCGCGCTCATCGCCTACCTCCCGGCCGGGTTCCCGACCGTGGACGGCGGCATCGAGGCCGTCCGGGCCGTCCTGGACGGCGGCGCGGACGTGGTCGAGGTCGGCCTGCCGCACAGCGACCCGGTGCTCGACGGCCCGGTCATCCAGACCGCGGACGACATCGCCCTGCGCGGCGGGGTGCGGATCGCCGACGTCCTCCGCACGGTCCGGGAGGCCCACCGGGCCACCGGGAAGCCGGTCCTCGTCATGACGTACTGGAACCCCGTCGACCGCTACGGCGTCGAGCGCTTCACCGCCGAGCTGGCCGAGGCGGGCGGCGCCGGCTGCATCCTGCCCGACCTGCCGGTGCAGGAGTCGGCGCTGTGGCGCGAGCACGCCGAAAAGCACGGCCTCGCCACCGTCTTCGTCGTGGCGCCGAGCAGCAAGGACGAGCGGCTCGCCGAGATCACCGCGGCGGGCAGCGGATTCGTCTACGCGGCCTCCCTCATGGGGGTCACCGGCACCCGTGAGTCCGTCGGCGCGCAGGCCCAGGACCTGGTCGAGCGCACCCGCGGCACCGGCACCGCGCTGCCGGTCTGCGTCGGGCTCGGCGTCTCCACCCCGGCCCAGGCCGCCGAGGTGGCCGGCTTCGCCGACGGCGTGATCGTCGGATCGGCGTTCGTCAAGCGGATGCTGGACGCGCCGGACCACGCCGCCGGCCTCGCGGCGGTGCGCGAGCTGGCCGGGGAACTGGCGAAGGGCGTACGCGGACAGGCGTGACCGCCCGCGGTGACCGTCGGCATGCCCTTCGTCAAGGGAGTCGGTCACTCGAACGGGTGGACCTGGGACCGGGGAGGCGCGCTGCGCCTCCCCGGTTCGTTCTGGGGGTGTGAGCGAGAAGAACCGTGACGGAAAGCGCACCGCCCGGGAGCGGCTGGCGGTCGAGCGCGAGAAGCAGAAGTCCGCGGACAGGCGCCGGCGCGCGCTGATCGTGGGCGCGAGCGTCGTGTGCGTCCTGGGCCTCGCGGCGGTGATCGGCGTGGTCGCCGCGAACGCCGGCAAGGACAAGAAGAGCGCCGACGCCGGCCCGGCCGTGGCACCCTCGGGCGCGCAGGGCAAGGACAGCCTCGCGCTCCCGGTCGGCAAGGACGGCGCCGGGTCGACGCTCACCGTCTGGGAGGATTTCCGCTGCCCGGCCTGCCAGGCCTTCGAGGTGGCGTACCGGCCGGTGCTCCACGAGCTGACCGACGCCGGCAAGCTCAGGATCGAGTACCACCTGGTCCGGCTGATCGACGGCAACCTCGGCGGCACCGGCTCGCTGCGCGCCGCCAACGCCGCCGCCTGCGCCCAGGACGCCGGGAAGTTCCGCGACTACCACGACGTGCTGTTCGCGAACCAGCCCAAGGAGACCGACGACGCCTTCGCGGACAACGGCAGGCTGACCGGGCTGGCCGGCAAGGTGAAGGGCCTGGACACGCCCGCGTTCCGCTCCTGCGTCGACAAGGGCACCCACGACGGCTGGGTGGAGAAGTCCCACCAGGCGTTCCGCACCGGCGGCTTCAACGGCACGCCCACGGTGCTGCTCGGCGGCAAGAACATCTACCAGGACCGGACGATGACCCCGGCCAAGCTGAAGCAGACGGTGGAGGCGGCCGACCGGCGGTGAGCGTGCACCGCGCCCGTTATGGACCCGTAGCCGGGCTGCTTGCCGTCCCCACGGCCCGGCACGGTAGCGTCGGACCTGCCATGAACCTTGCCTATATCCCCAGCCCGTCGCACGGGGTGCTGTACCTCGGCTCCCTCCCGCTGCGCGGCTACGCCTTCTGCATCATCATCGGCGTCTTCGTTGCCGTCTGGTTCGGCAACAGGCGTTGGATCGCCCGCGGCGGGCAGCCCGGCACGGTCGCCGACATCGCCGTCTGGGCCGTGCCGTTCGGCCTGGTCGGCGGCCGGCTCTACCACGTGATCACGGACTACGAGCTGTACTTCGGCGCGGGCCGCGACTGGGTGGACGCCTTCAAGGTCTGGGAGGGCGGCCTCGGCATCTGGGGCGCCATCGCGCTCGGCGCGCTCGGCGCGTGGATCGGCGCCCGTCGCCGGGGCGTCCCGATGCCCGCGTACGCCGACGCCGTCGCGCCCGGCATCGCGTTCGCGCAGGCCATCGGCCGCTGGGGCAACTGGTTCAACCAGGAGCTGTACGGCCGGGAGACCCATGTGCCCTGGGCGCTGCACATCACCTCGTCCGAGGGCGGCCGGGTGCCGGGCTACTACCACCCGACGTTCCTGTACGAGTCCCTGTGGTGCGTCGGCGTCGGCCTGCTGGTGATCTGGGCGGACCGCCGGTTCCGGCTGGGGCACGGCCGGGCGTTCGCCCTGTACGTCGCGGCGTACTGCGTGGGCCGCGGCTGGATCGAGTACATGCGGGTGGACGACGCCCACCACATCCTGGGCCTGCGCCTGAACGACTGGACCGCGCTGGTCGTCTTCCTGCTGGCGGTGACCTACATGGTGGTGTCGGCGAAGAAGCGGCCGGGCCGGGAAGCGGTGGTCGAACCGGGTGCGGTGAGCGCCGGCGACGCGGCCGACACGACGCCCGACACGGATGCCGAGGGTGAGGACGAGGCCGGGACCGCCGGGCGGACGGCGCCGGCGGCGGACAAGACGGAACCGGCGCCCGCGCCGGACTCCAAGCCGGAACCGGAGTCGGCCGAGAAGAGCTGACCGGCCGGCGGACCGACACGGAGGGCGCCCGGGGAACCCCGGGCGCCCTCGGCGTGTGCGGGGGCGGGCGGCCCCGGGGTCACCCGGTCCGGCAAGGTGGCCGGCAGGCCCGTCAGAGCGCCTGCCGGCGGGTGAGCTGGGCGAGGGTGTCGAAGCCGGACCCGTCGAAGTCGGCGAGGCGGCTGGCGAGCCGGTTCTTCAGCGGGGCCCGCCAGTGTTCGGGCAGCGCGTCCGGGGAGCCGGCGAGCAGACCGGCGACACTGCCCGCGGCGGCGCCGGCCGAGGCGGTGTCCCAGCCGCCGGACACGGCACGGCCCACGGAGCCGGTGAAGTCGCCGTCGGCGTGGGTGAGGGCGGCGGCGAGCAGGGCGGTGGTGGGGACGGCGTGCAGCCGGTGGTGGGTGGCGGCGTAGCGGCCCTGGAGGGCGTCCGCCACGTCCGCGAAGTCCGTCGTGCTCCGGGCCAGCCGGACGGCGTGGGCGACGGCCGCCGCCAGCCGGGACCGGGGCGGGAGGACCGCGCGGCCGGCGCGCAGGCAGGCGTGGACGTCCTCGGTGCCGGTGGCGGCGGTGGCGATGACGGCGGCGGTGAACATCGCCGCGTAGACGCCGTTGGCGGTGTGGGTGAGGACCGCGTCGCGGTGCGCCTGCCGGGCGGCGGCGGCCGGGTCGCCCGGGTGGGTCCAGCCGTGCACGTCGGCGCGGACCAGGGCGCCGGTCCATTCGCGGAACGGGTTGCGGTGGCGGGCGGTGTGCGGGGGTTCCACGCCGGCCAGCAGATTGCGCAGGGCGAGCCGCTCGGCGGTGGAGGTGCGGCCGGCCGGCAGTTCGTCGAGCCAGAGCCGGGCCACGTCGTCGGTCGTGAACGCCTTGCCGTGCCGCTGGAGCAGCAGCAGGCCGAGCAGGGTGTGGTCGAGTTCGCCGGTCGAGGGCATGCCGTCGATGTTCTCGGCGAGGCAGGGGGCGGCGTCCCGGGGGTTCCACGGGTGGGCGGCCAGGAGGTCCCCGGGGACCGACCGGGCGGTGAAGTAGCCGGCGGGGGGCCAGTTCCCGGCCGCCTCGGCGAGGGCGCGCAGCCCGTCGAGGGGGAGCGTCTCGACGGGCTTGCCGAGCAGACAGCCGACGGCCCGGCCGAGCCAGGCGGCTTCGAGGGCGGCGCGGTAGCGCTCCGCGGGAACGCGGGGCCCGGCGGGGGGCGCCGGCCAGGCGGGGCACAGCGACATGATCCGGGTCGGGTCCGTCGGCTCGTCCTCGGCGAAGCGGCCGGGCAGATCGGCGAGTTCGTCCAGCAGGTCCTCGGCCAGCAGGCGCAGGTAGCGGGAGACGCCGGGCGCGGACGCCCCGGCCCGCTCCGGGGCGTCCGGGCCGCCCGCCGCCCGCCAGCGCGCCTCGACCGCCTTCGGTTCACGCCCGTCCAGCCGGGCCTGGCGCAGTTCGTGGCCCAGCAGGTCTTCCGGCTGGACCCAGGTCAGACGGAGCACGGGCGGCCTCCGAGAGGACCGGCCGCGCGCTCGGGGGCGCGGGTCCCGTCCCGGCCGGCGGCCTCGCGCGCGACCCCGGCGGGCGCCGGGCCGGGCGCCCACGGCCCCTGCCGGCCGTTATCCGCGGCCGCCGGGGCGAGGGACCGGGCGGTGCGCCAGGCGTTGCCGCCGGCCGGTACTCCGGTGCGCCGTGGGCCGGGGGACGCGCCGACGCGTGCTTCGTTTCTGACCGTCATGTCCCGAATCATCCCCCTGGGCGGTCCGGGTCGCGCGGTTTCCAGGGTTCCGGCGCGTCCCACGCGACCGGTGCCGGAGGGCAAAACCGCAGGTTAGCGCAGCCTTTCCTTGCTGGCGGAGAGGGAATCACCGGCGTAGATTCTGTGTTGTCAAAAAGTAGAACGCGTCCAAAGTCAGCTTTGGCTAAGCTCACCTGGGGGGCCCGCATGGCCATCATCGAAACCGAGGCCGCGCTGCACGAAGCGCACCGCGACAACCACACGCACCGCGATGTGAACGGCGGCTGGCTGCGGCCCGCCGTCTTCGGTGCGATGGACGGCCTGGTTTCGAACCTCGCCCTGATGACGGGCGTGGCCGGCGGCTCCGTGGGCCAGCACACCATCGTCATCACCGGCCTCGCGGGCCTCGCCGCCGGCGCCTTCTCCATGGCGGCCGGCGAGTACACCTCCGTCGCCTCGCAGCGCGAACTCGTCGAGGCCGAACTCGACGTCGAACGCCGTGAGCTGCGCCGCCACCCGCAGGACGAGGAAGCGGAGCTGGCCGCGCTGTACGCGGCGCGCGGGGTGGAGCCCGAGCTGGCCCGCCAGGTGGCCCGGCAGCTGTCCCGGGACCCCGAGCAGGCCCTGGAGATCCACGCCCGCGAGGAACTGGGCATCGACCCCGGTGATCTGCCCTCGCCGCTGGTCGCCGCCGTGTCCTCGTTCGGTTCGTTCGCCCTCGGCGCCCTGTTGCCCCTCCTGCCGTACCTCCTCGGCGCGACCGTGCTGTGGCCGGCCGTGCTGCTGGCCCTCGCGGGGCTCTTCGGATGCGGTGCCGTGGTGGCCCGGGTGACCGCGCGGAGCTGGTGGTTCAGCGGTCTGCGGCAGCTCGCGCTCGGCGGCGCGGCGGCCGGTGTGACGTACGCCCTGGGCACTCTGTTCGGAACGGCCGTAGGATAGGCCGACCGGTACCTATGCGAGGGGCCGCATAAGTACCCGTTACTCACTGGTTTCAGTTCCTTGACGACCGGGCATGAGCCGTAAGCGCTGCGGGCAATGACGCCTGCCGCACCCCTCGGGGCGGGTGATGTCACCCTCCCCGGCCCCCGCGGGCCGCCGGACGCCGATCCGACCGATCGGGTCCGTGGCGGTCCCTCCGCCACGTCGGCCGTCACCGCACGGCCCCCGCCGCCACCCCACGGCACCGCCGTCCCGTACGGCACCGCGCCGCCACCGCGCGGCATCCGCCGCGTCCCCGTGGCACCTCCGCCGCGACCGCGGCGTCCGCATGATGGAACGGAGTATCCGGTTCCCGGGAACCGCTCCATCATGTAACCTGCACGAAATTTTGATCTCACCGTAGATCTCACGCAGAGGGCCAACGTCGTCCCTCGGCACCTGCCACATGCCATATGACGACGACGGGAGAGCCGATGCGTACGCCGCGCCAGCCGTCCCAGCACTCCACGAACGGCCGAAACTGGTCGTTCATGGATGCTCGCCCTGCTGCGCAGGGTATGTACGACCCCCGCAACGAACACGACGCCTGCGGCGTCGGTTTCGTCGCCACTCTGACCGGCGAGGCCTCCCACACCCTGGTCGAGCAGGCACTCACCGTGCTGCGCAACCTGGAGCACCGCGGCGCCACCGGCTCCGAGCCCGACTCCGGCGACGGCGCGGGCCTCCTCTCCCAGGTGCCGGACGCCTTCCTCCGCGAAGTGGCCGGATTCGACCTTCCCGCGGCCGGTTCCTACGCGGTAGGCATCGCCTTCCTGCCCCAGGCCGGGGCCGAGGACGCCGTCTCACAGATCGAGACGATCGCCGCCGAGGAGGACCTCACCGTCCTCGGCTGGCGCGAGGTCCCGGTCGCCCCGGAACTGCTCGGCGCCACCGCCCGCTCCACCATGCCGCTGTTCCGGCAGCTGTTCGTCGCCGACGGCGCCAGCGAGGGCATCGCCCTGGACCGCAAGGCGTTCGCGCTGCGCAAGCGCGCCGAGCGGGAGGCCGGGGTCTACTTCCCGTCCCTGTCCGCCCGGACGATCGTCTACAAGGGCATGCTGACCACCGGCCAGCTCGAGCCCTTCTTCCCGGACCTGTCCGACCGCCGCTTCGCCTCCGCGATCGCGCTCGTGCACTCCCGGTTCTCCACGAACACCTTCCCGTCGTGGCCGCTCGCACACCCGTACCGCTTCGTCGCGCACAACGGTGAGATCAACACCGTCAAGGGCAACCGCAACTGGATGCGCGCCCGCGAGTCCCAGCTGCTCTCCGGCCTGTTCGGGCCCCAGGACAAGCTGGACCGCCTCTTCCCGGTCTGTACGCCGGACGCCTCCGACTCCGCCTCCTTCGACGAGGTGCTGGAGCTGCTGCACCTCGGCGGCCGTTCGCTGCCGCACTCGGTGCTGATGATGATCCCGGAGGCGTGGGAGAACCACGTCTCCATGGACCCGGCCCGGCGCGCCTTCTACCAGTTCCACTCCACGATGATGGAGCCCTGGGACGGCCCCGCCTGCGTCACCTTCACCGACGGCACCCAGGTCGGCGCCGTCCTCGACCGCAACGGCCTGCGCCCCGGCCGCTACTGGGTCACCGACGAGGGCCTGGTGGTCCTCGGCTCCGAGGTCGGCGTCCTGGACATCGACCCCGCCAGGGTCGTCCGCAAGGGCCGTCTCCAGCCCGGCCGGATGTTCCTCGTCGACACCGCCGAGCACCGCATCATCGAGGACGACGAGCTCAAGGCGTCCCTCGCCGCCGAGAAGCCGTACGCCGAATGGCTGGAGGCCGGCGAGATCGAGCTGGTCGACCTGCCCGAGCGCGAGCACATCGTCCACACCCACGCCTCGGTCACCCGCCGCCAGCAGACCTTCGGCTACACCGAGGAAGAGCTGCGCGTCATCCTCGCGCCGATGGCCCGCGCCGGCGCCGAGCCGATCGGCTCCATGGGCACGGACTCCCCGATCGCGGCCCTCTCCGAGCGCCCCCGGCTGCTCTTCGACTACTTCACCCAGCTCTTCGCGCAGGTCACCAACCCGCCGCTGGACGCCATCCGCGAGGAACTGGTCACCTCCCTGCGCTCGTCGCTGGGCCCGGAGGGCAACCTGCTGGAGCCGACGGCCGCCTCCTGCCGCTCGGTCACCCTGCCCTTCCCGGTGATCGACAACGACGAGCTGGCCAAGCTCATCCACATCAACGCCGACGGCGACATGCCCGGCTTCAAGGCCGCGACCCTCTCCGGCCTGTACCGGGTCTCCGGCGGCGGTGACGCCCTCGCCGCGCGCATCGAGGAGATCTGCGCCGAGGCCGACGCCGCCATCGACAACGGCGCCCGGCTGATCGTCCTGTCGGACCGCCACTCGGACGCCGAGCACGCGCCGATCCCGTCGCTGCTGCTCACCTCGGCCGTCCACCACCACCTCATCCGCACCAAGCAGCGCACCCAGGTGGGCCTGCTGGTCGAGGCCGGCGACGTCCGCGAGGTCCACCACGTCGCCCTGCTCATCGGCTACGGCGCCGCCGCCGTCAACCCCTACCTGGCGATGGAGTCGGTGGAGGACCTGCTGCGCGCGGGCACCTTCCTGAACGGCCTGGAGCCCGAGCAGGCCATCAAGAACCTGATCTACGCCCTCGGCAAGGGCGTGCTGAAGGTCATGTCCAAGATGGGCATCTCCACCGTCGCCTCCTACCGCGGCGCGCAGGTCTTCGAGGCCGTCGGCCTGGACGAGGGCTTCGTGGAGACGTACTTCAACGGCACCGCCACCAAGATCGGCGGCGTCGGCATTGACGTCATCGCCGCGGAGGTCGCCGCCCGCCACGCCAAGGCCTACCCCGTCTCCGGCATCGCTCCGGCGCACCGCGCGCTGGACATCGGCGGCGAGTACCAGTGGCGCCGCGAGGGCGAGCCGCACCTGTTCGACCCGGAGACGGTCTTCCGCCTCCAGCACTCCACGCGCTCCGGCCGGTACGACATCTTCAAGAAGTACACGTCCCGGGTGAACGAGCAGTCCGAGCGCCTGATGACGCTGCGCGGCCTGTTCGGCTTCAAGTCCGGCCGCGGCCCGATCCCCGTCGAGGAGGTCGAGCCCGTCTCCGAGATCGTCAAGCGGTTCTCCACGGGCGCGATGTCGTACGGCTCCATCTCCAAGGAGGCGCACGAGACCCTCGCCATCGCCATGAACGAGCTGGGCGGCAAGTCCAACACCGGTGAGGGCGGCGAGGACGCGGACCGCCTGTACGACCCGGCGCGCCGCTCGGCGATCAAGCAGGTCGCCTCCGGCCGTTTCGGCGTGACCTCCGAGTACCTGGTCAACGCGGACGACATCCAGATCAAGATGGCGCAGGGCGCCAAGCCCGGCGAGGGCGGCCAGCTGCCCGGCCACAAGGTCTACCCGTGGGTGGCCAAGACCCGGCACAGCACCCCGGGCGTCGGCCTGATCTCCCCGCCGCCGCACCACGACATCTACTCCATCGAAGACCTGGCCCAGCTGATCCACGACCTGAAGAACGCGAACCCGCGGGCGCGGATCCACGTCAAGCTGGTCTCCGAGGTCGGCGTCGGCACGGTCGCGGCCGGTGTGTCCAAGGCGCACGCGGACGTCGTCCTGATCTCCGGCCACGACGGCGGCACGGGCGCCTCCCCGCTGACCTCGCTGAAGCACGCGGGCGGCCCCTGGGAGCTGGGCCTGGCCGAGACCCAGCAGACCCTGCTGCTCAACGGCCTGCGCGACCGGATCGTCGTGCAGACCGACGGCCAGCTGAAGACCGGCCGGGACGTGGTCATCGCCGCGCTGCTCGGCGCCGAGGAGTTCGGTTTCGCCACCGCTCCGCTGGTCGTCTCCGGCTGTGTGATGATGCGCGTCTGCCACCTGGACACCTGCCCGGTCGGCATCGCCACCCAGAACCCGGTGCTGCGCGACCGCTTCGCCGGCAAGGCCGAGTACGTGGTGAACTTCTTCCGGTTCATCGCCGAGGAGGTCCGCGAACTGCTGGCCGAACTGGGCTTCCGCTCCATCGAGGAGGCCGTCGGTCACGCCGAGGTGCTGGACGTCGAGCGCGCGGTGAACCACTGGAAGGCGCAGGGCCTGGACCTGGCCCCGCTGTTCCACGTGCCCGAGCTGGCCGACGGCGCCGTCCGCCACCAGGTCGCCGCCCAGGACCACGGCCTGGAGAAGGCCCTGGACAACGAGCTGATCAAGCTGGCCGCCGACGCGCTCGCCGCGCAGGACGCGACCGAGGCCCAGCCGGTGCGCGCCCAGGTCGCCATCCGCAACATCAACCGCACGGTCGGCACCATGCTCGGCCACGAGGTGACGAAGAAGTTCGGCGGCGCGGGTCTGCCCGACGACACCATCGACATCACCTTCACCGGCTCCGCCGGTCAGTCCTTCGGCGCGTTCCTGCCGCGCGGCGTCACGCTGCGCCTGGAGGGCGACGCCAACGACTACGTCGGCAAGGGCCTGTCCGGCGGCCGGATCGTGGTCCGCCCGGACCGGGCCGCCGACCACCTCGCCGAGTACTCCACCATCGCGGGCAACACCATCGCCTACGGCGCCACCGGCGGCGAGCTGTTCCTGCGCGGCCGTACCGGTGAGCGGTTCTGCGTCCGCAACTCCGGCGCGCTGGTGGTCTCCGAGGGCGTGGGCGACCACGGCTGCGAGTACATGACCGGCGGCCACGCGGTCGTCCTCGGCCCGACCGGCCGCAACTTCGCCGCGGGCATGTCCGGCGGTGTCGCCTACGTCATCGACCTCGACACCGCCGACGTCAACGCCGGCAACGCCGGTGCGGTCGAAACGCTGGACGACGCGGACAAGCGGTGGCTGCACGACGTGGTGCGCCGCCACGCCGAGGAGACCGGCTCGACCGTCGCCGCGAAGCTGCTGGCCGACTGGGACACGGCCGCGGCACGCTTCAGCAAGATCATCCCCAGCACGTACAAGGCAGTGCTCGCCGCCAAGGACGCCGCCGAGCGAGCCGGTCTCTCCGAGACCGAGATCACCGAGAAGATGATGGAGGCGGCGATCAATGGCTGACCCGAAGGGCTTCCTGAACCACGGCCGTGAGGTCGCCGAGACCCGCCCCGTCGCCGAGCGGGTCAGGGACTGGAACGAGGTCTACGTCCCCGGCTCCCTGCTGCCGATCATCAGCAAGCAGGCCAGCCGCTGCATGGACTGCGGCATCCCGTTCTGCCACAACGGCTGTCCGCTGGGGAACCTGATCCCCGAGTGGAACGACTACGCCTACCGCGAGGACTGGGCCGCGGCCCAGGAGCGCCTGCACGCGACCAACAACTTCCCGGAGTTCACCGGCCGCCTGTGCCCGGCCCCGTGCGAGGCGGCGTGTGTGCTGGGCATCAACCAGCCGCCGGTCACCATCAAGAACGTCGAGGTCTCCATCATCGACAAGGCGTGGGACAGCGGGGACGTCGCCCCGCAGATCCCCGAGCGCCTGTCCGGCAAGACGGTCGCGGTCATCGGCTCGGGCCCGGCGGGTCTCGCCGCCGCCCAGCAGCTGACCCGGGCCGGCCACACGGTCGCCGTCTACGAACGCGCGGACCGCGTCGGCGGCCTCCTGCGGTACGGCATCCCCGAGTTCAAGATGGAGAAGCGGCACATCAACCGCCGGATCGAGCAGATGCGCGCGGAGGGCACCCGCTTCCGCACCGGCGTCGAGATCGGCCGCGACATCAACGCCCGCGACCTGAAGAAGCGGTACGACGCGATCGTGATCGCCGCCGGCGCCACCACCGCGCGCGACCTGCCGGTGCCGGGCCGCGAACTCAAGGGCGTCCACCAGGCGATGGAGTACCTGCCGCTGGCCAACAAGGTCCAGGAGGGCGACTACGTCACCCCGCCCCTGTCGGCCGAGGGCAAGCACGTCGTCGTCATCGGCGGCGGCGACACCGGCGCGGACTGCGTGGGCACCGCCCACCGGCAGGGCGCGGCCTCCGTCACCCAGCTGGAGATCATGCCCCGCCCGAACGACGAGCGGCACCCGGTCGCCCAGCCCTGGCCGACCTTCCCGCTGCTCTACAAGGTCACCTCGGCGCACGAGGAGGGCGGCGAGCGGGTCTACTCCGTCTCCACCACCCACTTCGAGGGCGACGAGGACGGCAACGTCCAGTGGCTGCACCTCACCGAGGTCGAGTTCGTGGACGGCAGGCTGACCCCCAAGCCCGGCACCGAGCGGAAGATCCCGGCCCAGCTCGTCACCCTCGCCATGGGCTTCACCGGCACCGACCGGGAGAACGGCCTCGTCGAGCAGTTTGGGCTGGACCTGGACGAACGGGGTAACATCGCCCGCGACGCCGACTTCCAGACCAACGTGCCGGGTGTGTTCGTCGCCGGTGACGCCGGCCGCGGCCAGTCCCTCATCGTGTGGGCGATCGCGGAGGGCCGCTCGGCCGCCCGCGGAGTCGACCGCTACCTGACCGGGGCCAGCGACCTGCCGGCCCCGATCCGCCCGACGGACCGCGCCCTGGCGGTCTGACGCGCACGGACCCGGGGTCCTCGGACCCCGGCCCCCAAGGAACGTCCCGTACAACGGCGTACGGAACACAGATGGCGCCTGCCCGCCTGTCCCCGACCGGACGACTGGGCAGGCGTCGTCGCACATCCGGACCGGGACCGCGCGCCACGGCTACGTGTCGCACTCCAGCACCGTCCGGCACAGCCCGCACCGGGCCCGCACCCGCCCCCGCACCGGCACCTTGATCCGCTGATGGCAGGTCGGGCAGGGGAAGGACACCCGCAGCCGGCCGGCCGCGTCCGGGTCGAAGGCGTACGGCGCCGCCGGCGGACCCGTCCCGGCGTGCCGGCGGTCGTGGGCGTAGCGGCGGCGGCCCGCCCAGCCGGCCGCGGTCAGCGGTGGCTGCCGCCCGTCGTGCCGGGCCCGCTCCAGCCCCTTGGCGTAGGCGGTGTACGCCTGCGGACTGGTGAACCACAGCGACGGGTCCTCACCGAAGAGCAGCGCCCGCTTGGCCAGGACGTAACCGAACTCCTCCGGGGTGAGATAGCCCAGCTTCTGGGAGGAGACCGCGTCCTGCCGGTAGGCGTCCAGCAGCAGCCAGCCCGCGCCCAGGTACGCCGCCGCCGTGTCCGTCAGGATCTCGTTCTCCGCCGTGGTGGCGAAGGCCAGGTCCAGCCGGTGCAGATAGACGTGCGCCACCTCGTGGGCGAGGGCCGCGCCGATGTCCCGGCGGTGGGTGCGGAACCGGTCGTTCAGCTCGACGAAGTACTCCGGGCCCGCCGCCAGTTCGACGTTGGCCGCGTGGGTCATCTCCCGGAAGCCGACGATCAGCCGCGCGTCCGGCAGCCGGAAGTGCCGCACGATCTCCCGGGCCACCCGCTGCGCGCCCAGATGCAGGTCGTCGGTGTCGCAGAACGCCACGTCGGCGGGGGCCACGCTGGCCGAGAACGTCTCGATGGTGTCCCGGGACAGCCGCCGGTACAGCGCGGTGACGGCGGCCCGCACCGTCTCCAGATGCGGATAGCCATGCTCGACCGGCCCGCCGTTCGCCACACCGGCACCCCCTGAGGACGCGGAACCTCCCTCCACTGTAGGCGGCACGGCCCCGCCGGGAAGGGCTCCGGTCACACGGGCAGCAGACGGGGCGCCACGGTGTCCGGGTCCCCTTCGTCCAGGTCCAGCAGCCAGATCTCGTTCCCGCCCTCCCGCAGCACCGGCCCGGGCACGTACAGCGACCGCTGCGGGCCCGCCGACCAGTACCGGCCCAGTCCGAAGCCGTTGATCCAGGCGAAACCACGGGTCCGGCCCGGCAGCTCCAGCCGGGCGTCCCCGGCCCCGCCGACCGTGACCGACCCCCGGTACAGCCCCGGCGCGCCCGTCCGGGGCGGCGCTTCGAACGGCACCGCGGCCACACCGCCGTCGAACGCGTCCAGGTCCAGCCCCCGCGCGCGAACCCCGTGCAGGTACTGCCGCTCGTGCAGGATGCCGCCGGTGACGCCCTTCGGCTCGCCCAGCCGCGGCCCGTAGTTCACCCGCCCCAGCGACTCCACCCACAGCTCCAGGCGCGCGGGGCCCGCGACCGGCTCCGGCAGCCGCGGCGCGTCCTCGGTGAGCACCCCGGCCCGCCGGCCGTCGACGTACACCACGGCGAGGTCGCGCAGCCCGCGCACGGTCAGCGGGTACGGCCGGCGCGGACCGGGCACGTCGACCGCGTAGCGGACCAGGCCCCGGGTGATCCCCAGTTCCTCGAAGGCCGGCGGCACCGGGCCGGCCGTCTCCGGTCCGCCCAGCGCCTCCAGCACACCGGACAGCGGCGCCCAGCCGGTCAGCACGGCCTCGGCCGGGGCACCGAGCCGCGCGGGCGACGGCGGCAGGGCGGGCAGCGGGCCCGGCCGGTACCGGGCCAGCACCTCGCGGAACCGGTGGAACATCTCCGTGGCGCGGCCGTACTCGTCCACCGGCGCGCCGTAGTCGTACGACGTCACGTCCGGCAGCAGCCGGCCCTCGTGCAGGGCGCCGTCCCGGTTGGCGCCCGCCCAGCCCCCGAAACTCGTCCCGCCGTGCGCCAGGTACAGGTTCACCGACGCCCCGCACTCCAGGATCTCCCGCAGCACCGCCGCGGCCTCGTCCGCGTCCCCCACGGCGTGCTCGCCGGCCCAGTGGTCGAACCAGCCGCACCAGAACTCCATGCACATCAGCGGGCCGCCCGGACGGTGGCGGCGCAGCGCCGCGAACGCCTCGCCCGCCCGGGAGCCGAAGTTCACCGTGGCCGGCACCCCGGGCAGCGAACCCCCGGTCAGCATGTGGTCCTCCGGCCCGTCCGAGGTGCACAGCACCGCCGTGACGCCCTCGGCGCGCAGCAGACCGGCCAGCTCCGCCAGATAACCGGCGTCACTGCCGTAGCTGCCGTACTCGTTCTCCACCTGCACCATGATCACCGGGCCGCCGCGGCCGAGCTGGCGGGGCACGATCTCCCGCAGCAGCCGCCGGAACCAGCTCCGCACGCGGCCCAGATACCGCTCGTCCCGCGTCCGCACCCGGACGCCCCCGCCCGTCAGCCACGCCGGCAGCCCGCCGTTCTCCCACTCCGCGCAGATGTACGGCCCCGGCCGCACGATCGCCCACAGGCCCGCCGCGTGCACCGCGTCCAGGAACCGGCCGACCGCCGCCACGTCCCGATACGTCCCCGGACGCGGCTCGTGCAGGTTCCACGGGACGTACGTCTCCACGCAGTTCAGGCCCATCGCCCGCAGCATGCCCAGCCGGTGCCCCCACTGCGCCTCGTGCACCCGGAAGTAGTGCAGCGCCCCGGACAGCACCCGCACCGGCCGCCCGTCCAGCACGAATCCGGATTCCCCCACCGTGAACTCGCTCATGCGCCCCAGCCTCGCCCCCTTCCCGCGGTCCGCGCCATGGACGAGGATCGGCGCCGCTTGGACAAAAACGCGCACCGCGCGGACAGCGGGAGGAGCACCGATGTACCGGACCTGGATGCGGTTCCTCAGCCCCGGCCCCGCCCACCACCGCCTCGGCCTGGTCTGCCTGGGCGTCGGCCTCCAGCACGGCGCGCTGCCCGTGGTCGGCCCGCGCACCCTCGACCACCACGTGGCCGTGGTGATCAGCGCGGGCGGCGGCTGGTACCAGGGCGCCGACGGCCGCCGTACGACGGTCACCGCGCCCGCGCTGCTGTGGCTCACCCCCGGCGTGCCCCACCACTACGGCCCCGACCCGGACACCGGCTGGGACGAGGGCTTCGTCGACTTCGACGGCCCCGCCACCGCCGCCTACCGGGACCTCGGCTACATCGAACCCGGCCGGCCCGTGGTCCCGCTCTCCGACGCCACCGGGCCCCGCACGGTCATCGCCCGCGTCGCCCGGGCCGCCCGCCGCGGCAACCCGCTGCTGGAGGTGGAGACCGGCGCCGCCGTCCACGAACTCCTCGTCGCGCTGCGCCGCGCCCGCGCCGACCTCGCCCCCGACGGCGACCAGGTGCTGGCGGCCCTGGCCCGGGACGCCTGCACCCCCCTGACCGTCGCCGGCCACGCCGCCCGGCACGGCATGACCACCGCCGCGCTCCGCGAAGCGGTGCGCCGGGCGGCCGGATGCAGCCCCAAGGACTATCTGCTCGGCATCCGCCTCGGCCGGGCCAAGGAACTGCTCGCCGGCACCGAACTGCCCGTCGCCGCCGTCGCCCGCCGCGTCGGCTACGCCGACCCCGCCTACTTCTCCCGCCTGTTCACCCGGCGCGTCGGCCTCGCCCCCGTCCGCTTCCGCGCCCGGCAGGGCCGTACCGTGCCCGGCGGCTGGAGCGACCGCGTCCCGGACCCCGGCGACCCGCCGCTGATCCACTCCTCGGACACCCCGTAGGACCCGGCCCGTCCAGCGCATAGGGTTGACCCTCATGACCACCAGCAACACCGGCACCGGTGCCGCGGACCCCGGGGTCCGCCAGGAACTGGAGCGGCTGCGCGACAGCATCGACAACATCGACGCGGCCGTCGTCCACATGCTCGCCGAGCGTTTCAAGGCCACCCAGCAGGTCGGCCGGCTCAAGGCACTGCACCAGCTCCCGCCCGCCGACCCCGCCCGCGAGGCCCGCCAGATCGAACGGCTGCGCCGCCTCGCCGAGAACGCCAAGCTGGACCCGGCGTTCGCCGAGAAGTTCCTGAACTTCATCATCGCCGAGGTGATCCGGCACCACGAGCGGATCGCCGAGGACACCCACAACGGGCAGCGGGACCAGGACGCCTGAGCCCCGGCCCGCCCACGGCGGCCGGCGCCCGCGCCGGACCGGGGGAGGGCCGGGGAGCAGCCGGCGAGGAGCCGGGGCGCGCGGGGAAAAAAGCCGTGTACCGATCCGCCCCTGTGCGCTGTCGCCCTCATCAGGCAGCATGGCCTGCATGTCCGTACTCACGCGCGACGAAGCGCAGCTCCGAGCACAGTTCCTCGACGTCCACCGGTACACGGTCGAACTGGACCTCACCACCGGTGACGAGACCTTCGACTCCCGTACCGAGATCCGGTTCACCGCCCGGTCCGACGGGGACACGTTCGTCGAACTGAAGCCCGCCGAGCTGCGCAGCGTCACGCTCGACGGACAGCCGCTCGACCCCGCGGCCCTCACCGGGCACCGGCTGCCGCTGAAGGACCTCACGGCCGGCGAGCACCTGCTGCGCGTCGACGCGGTCATGCGCTACTCCCGCACCGGCGAGGGCATGCACCGCTTCACCGACCCCAGCGACGGCGAGACGTACGTCTACACCCAGATGTTCATGGACGACGTCCAGCGCGTCTTCGCCGCCTTCGACCAGCCCGACCTCAAGGCCGTCTTCGAGGTCTCGGTCACCGCCCCCGAGGGCTGGACCGTCCTCGCCAACGGCGTCACCGCCCGCCGCGCCGACGGCGTCTGGCAGGCCGCGCCCACCCCGCCGGTCTCCACCTACCTGGTCGCCGTCGCCGCCGGCCCCTGGCACTCGGTGCGCACCGAACACCGCGGACTGCCCTTCGGCCTCCACTGCCGCCGCTCCCTCGCCCCCCACCTCGACACCGACGCCGACGAGATCCTCGACATCACCCGCGCCTGCTTCGACCGCTACCACGAGAAGTTCGAGGAGCCCTACCCCTTCGACTCCTACGACCAGGCATTCGTCCCCGAGTTCAACGCCGGCGCCATGGAGAACCCGGGCCTGGTCACCTTCCGCGACGAGTTCGTCTACCGCTCCGCCGTCACCGACACCGAGCGCCAGACCCGCGCCATGGTCATCGCACACGAGATGGCCCACATGTGGTTCGGCGACCTCGTCACCCTCAAGTGGTGGGACGACATCTGGCTGAACGAGTCCTTCGCCGAGTACATGGGCTACCAGACCACCGCCGAGGCCACCCGGTTCACCGACCCCTGGACCGAGTTCGGCGTCACCCGCAAAGCCTGGGGCTACGACGCCGACCAGCGGCCCACCACCCACCCGGTCGCCCCCGAGAACGTCGACGACACGGCCTCCGCCCTGCTCAACTTCGACGGCATCTCCTACGCCAAGGGCGCCTCCGCGCTGCGCCAGCTCGCCCACTGGCTCGGCGAGAAGGACTTCCTCGCCGGCATCAACACCCACTTCGCCCGGCACAAGTTCGCCAACGCCACCCTCGCCGACTTCCTCGACTCCCTCGCCTCGGCCACCGACCGCTCCGTGCCCGCCTGGGCCGACAGCTGGCTGCGCACCACCGGCGTCGACACCCTCGCCCCGGTGATCACCTCCGCCGGCGGCACCTGCGCGCTCGCCGTCGACCGCGCCGGCAGCCGCCCGCACCGCCTCAGCGCCGGCCTGTACGACCACGACATCACCGACCGGGACCGGCTGGTGCTGCGCGAACGCGTCGACCTCGACCTGCCGCAGACCGCCCCGCAGCCCATCGGCAAGCGCCCCGCGCTGGTCCTCCTCAACGACGGCGACCTCACCTACGCCAAGATCCGCTTCGACACCGCCTCCTTCGACACCGTCCGCACCAGCCTGTCCGGACTGCCCGACCCGCTCACCCGCGCCCTCGTATGGAACGCCCTCCGCGACGCCGTGCGGGACGGCGAACTCCCGCCCGCCGCCTACCTGGAGACGGCCCGCGCACACCTGCCCCGCGAGACCGACCTCGCCGTCGCCCAAGGCGTCCTCGCCTTCGCCGCCGGCCAGCTCACCGAGCAGTACCTGGCACCCGCCGACCGGCCGGCCGCCCTGGCCGCCCTCACCTCCCTCTGCCGCGACCTGCTGCGCCGCACCGAGGACGGCGACCACCCCGGCCTGCGGCTGATCGCCGTACGGCACCTGATCTCCGTGGCCGCCCAGCCCGAACCCCTCGCCTCCTGGTTCGCCGACGGCACGGTCCCCGGCGGACCGGAACTCGACCCCGAGCTGCGCTGGCGCGTCCTCGCCCGGCTCGCCGTCCTCGGCGCCACCGACGAGGACACCATCGCCGCCGAACTGGCCCGCGACCCCAGCGCCACCGGCCAGGAGGGCGCCGCCCGCTGCCGCGCCGCACTGCCCGACCCGGAGGCCAAGCGCGCCGCCTGGGAGGCGATGTTCACCGGCGACGACCTGTCCAACTACCTCTTCACGGCCACCGCACAGGGCTTCTGGCAGCCCGAACAGGCCGAACTGGTCCGCGCGTACGTGCCGCGCTTCTACCCGGACGCCGTCGCCCTCGCCGCCCGCCGCGGCCCCGCCATCGCCGTCGCCGCAGGCCGCTGGTGCTTCCCGGCCCACGCCGTCGACACCGAGAACCTCCGGCTCGGCGAGGCCTGCCTGCGCGACGCCGACCTCACCCCGGCGCTGCGCCGCACCCTCGCCGACCGCCTGGACGACCTCTCCCGCGCCCTGCGGGTACGCGGCGAGCGGCCCGGGGAGTAGGCGCGGGACGCGGGCAGGCCGTCGGCCCCGGGGCCGACGGCCCGCGCACGGCCGGGCCCGCGGAAGGCGGCACCGTGATGGCGGTGACCGGCGCGACCGGCACCGCCGGCCGCGCCGGTCACCGCCACCGGCCTCCCGGCGCGGCCCCAACCCGTCGCCGGCAGAGGGCAGTACACACTTTCGGGTCGTGTTCCCCTGGCTTTCGGGACACAGGGCTCTCTTCCGGTACAAGCTGGAACTCCACCCACACGCCGGAAACCCCGGGCCGACGCGAGCCCGCCGGACGTTCCCGCGCCCCGGAGGAGAGCCCATGAGCGGAGGAGAGACCCCGCACCCGCCTCCATTCGCCCCGGTCGCCCCGGCCCCTCCACTCGCCCCGGCCCCGCCGCTCGCCTCGGGCCCCGGCGGTCCCGAGGCCCTGCGCCCCCTCCTCGCCACCGTCCTCGACGCGCTCGCCGCCGGCCGGACCGCACGCGGCGGCCCCCTGCCCGCCGGCGGCCCCGACACCGTCACCGCCCGCGTCACCACCGCCCTCGGCGACGCCCTGCCCGACACCGGCGACCCCGACGCCCTGCGCACCCTCGTACACACCCTCGCCGCGGGCGCCGCCGACCCCGCCGACCCGCTCTGCGCGGCCCACCTGCACTGCCCGCCGCTCGCCGTGGCCGTCGCCGCCGACCTCGCCGCGAGCGCCCTCAACCCCTCCCTGGACTCCTGGGACCAGGCCCCGGCCGCCTCCGCCCTCGAAGCCGCCGTCGCCCGCGCCCTCGCCCGCACGGCCGGCCTCGCCGACGCCCTCGTCACCACCGGCGGCACCGAGTCCAACCAACTCGCCCTGCTGCTCGCCCGCGAAGCCCACGGCGCCGGCCTGCGCCTCGTCCACGGCGCGAACGCCCACCACTCCCTGCCCCGCGCCGCCTGGCTGCTCGGCCTGCCCGAGCCCGCCGTCGTCCCGGCACCCGGCGGCACCCTGGACCCGGCCGCCCTCGACCACACCCTGCGCACCCTCCCCGGCCCGCTGCTCGTCGCCGCCACCGCCGGCACCACCGACGCCGGACTCATCGACCCGCTGCCCGAGATCGCCGCCCGGTGCGCCGCCCACGGCGCCCGGCTGCACATCGACGCGGCCTACGGCGGCGGCCTGCTCTTCAGCGACCGCCACCGCCACCGGCTCACCGGCCTCGAAGCCGCCCACACCGTCACCCTCGACCTGCACAAACTGGGCTGGCAGCCGGCCGCCGCCGGCCTGCTCGCCGTGGCCCGCCCCGGCGAACTCCGCACCCTCCACCAGCGTGCCGACTACCTCAACGCCGCCGACGACACCGAAGCCGGCCTCCCCGACCTCCTCGACCGCTCCCCGCGCACCACCCGCCGCCCCGACATCCTGAAGATCGCCGTCACCCTGCGCACCCTCGGCCGCACCGGACTCGGCGCCCTGGTCGACCAGGTCTGCGCCCGCGCCCGCGAACTCGCCGCCCGAACCGCCGAAGACCCCCGCTTCGAGCTCTACGGCCGGCCCGTCATCAGCACCGTCCTGTTCCGCCCGGCCGGCGCCACCGACGACGCCGTGGCCGCCGTCCGCCGCGCACTGCTGCACCAGGGCCGGGCCGTGCTCGGCCGCGCCCGGCTCGACGGCCGGCTCTGGCTCAAGGCCACCGTCCTCAACCCCCACACCCGGCCGGACGACCTGGCCCACCTGCTCGACCTCGTCGCACGCGCCGCCCCCGTCGAACTCGCCGAAAGAAGCACCCCCGGATGACCCACCCCCCACGCCACGAACCCGCCACCCCCCGCGACCTCGTCGGCATCGGCATCGGCCCCTGCAACCTCTCCCTCGCCGCCCTCGCCCACCCGCTCGCCGAACTCGACGCCGTCTTCTACGAACAGCGGCCCGGCTTCGACTGGCACCCCGGACTGCTCATCGAGGGCGCCACCATCCAAGTGCCCTTCCTCGCCGACCTCGTCACCCTCGCCGACCCCACCAGCCCCTGGAGCTTCCTCAGCTACCTCAGAAACCGCGAACGGCTCTTCCCCTTCTACTTCGCCGAGCGCTTCCACATCCAGCGCGCCGAGTACGACGCCTACTGCCGCTGGGTCGCCGAAGCACTCCCCGGGCTGCGCTTTTGCCACCAGGTCGACTCCGTCCGCTGGAACCCCGAACGAGACGTGTTCGAAGTCGACTACGCCCAGCTCGACACCGACGGCGAGACCGAGACCCTGGGCCGCACCTACACCCGCAACATCGTCCTCGGCATCGGCACCGCCCCCTACGTCCCCGAACCCCTCCAGCCCCTCGTCGACGCCCCCGGCGTACCCGTCCTGCACGCCGCCGACTACCTCGGCCACCGCGACGCCGTCCTCGCCGCCGGACACGTCACCGTCGTCGGCTCCGGACAGTCGGGCGCCGAGATCTTCCTCGACCTGATGCGGCACCGCCCACCCGGCCAGGAACAACTGCACTGGATCGGCCGCACCGAGGCGTTCGCCCCGATGGAGTACTCCAAGCTGGGCCTGGAACACTTCACCCCCGACTACACCCGCTACTTCCACGCCCTCGACGAACTTGTCCGCGACCGGCTCGTCTCCGCCCAGTGGCAACTGCACAAAGGCATCGACGCCGGCACCCTCGCCGCCATCCACGACGAGCTGTACCGGCGCACCCTGCACACCGGCTGGCCCGACGCCGTCCTCACCCCCGGCGTCCGCGTCCGCACCGCCGGCCGCATCGCCACCAGCCGGATCGAACTGCACCTGGAACACCTCCAGCAGGGCAGCCGCACCCGGCACACCACCGACGCCGTCATCCTCGCCACCGGCTACCGCGAACGCCCCCTCGGCCGCATCCTCGCCGGCCTCGACCCCTACGTCCGCCGCGACAGCAGTGAACGCCCGCTCATCGACGGGGAGTTCCGCCTCGTCCTCGACCCTGCCGTCAGCGGCTCGGTCTACGTCCAGAACGCCGAACTGCACACCCACGGCGTCGGCGCCCCCGACCTCGGCCTCGCCGCCTGGCGCAGCGCCACCATCCTCAACTCCCTGACCGGCAAGGAGACCTACCCGCTGCCCACCCGGACCGCCTTCACCACCTTCGGACTCGACGACCCGGCGGAACGGGTGCCGCAGGCCCGGCAGCCCAAGCGGCTCATCCCGCTCGTCGACGGCCCCTGACCGCCCGCACGACCGGCCGAGCCCACCGGCGGCGGCACCGCCCGCCAGGACCGCCGCCCCGCACCACCGGCTAGAACACCGGCACGCCGTCCCGCACCAGCTTCCAGTCCGCCGACGCGAAGTCCTTCGGGTCCAGCACACCCTTCGCGGTCACCCACTCCGCGATCCGGGTCCGGATCTCCGTCGACTCCGACCACACCTCCTTGGCCTTCGCCACATACGGGAAGGCACCGCCGCCGTTGGCCCGGTAGTTGTTCACCGCCAGCACGAACTGCTGCGCGTCGTCCAGCGCGGCCCCGCCGAAGGCCAGGTTCCTGATCCGCGACCCGGCCGGCCGCGCGATGTCGATGTCGTACGACAGCCCCGACACGTAGTCGTAGTTGTAGTCCGGACGGCCACCGGCATTGGTCAGCTTCTCCACGTCGACCACGGCACCGGCCGCCGTCTGGACGTAGTACTCCGCCGAGTACTCCAGGTACGCCCGCACCTGCGCGCCCGTCAGCACCTTGGCCACCAGCGTGTTGTCGTACACGTACAGGCTCGACAGATCCCGGATGGTGACCTCGCCCGCCGGGATCTCGGAGGTCCGGGAGAACGGCGACGCCTGGGCGATCACCGGCAGCGCGGCGTACTCCGTGCCCGCGAGCGCCGCCTTGACCACGTCCTCCTGGACCCTGGTGATCAGATCGATGATCGGCGCGTCCCGGTACCGGGCCTCGACGGTCGTCAGCGTCTCGGTGGCCCGGCCCACCACCTGGTTGACGTACGCCACGACCTTGCGGTGATCCTCGGTCAGCAACCGGGTGATCTCCGGATGATCGACGACGGTCCGCGAGTCGCGCAGGGAGGCGGACACCGACTCCACCTCCCAGCGGCCCTTGCCGAACACCAGCTCGATGTCGAAGACGGTGAGCCGCTCGGCGTAGCACAGCGGCTCGGACAGCACCACGGTCCGGCCCGTCCGCTCGTTGACCACCTTCAGCTCCGGGATCTCCAGATGCGCGTGCCCCACCAGGATCGCGTCGATACCGGGCACCTTCCGGGCCACCTCGGCCGCCGCGTTCTCCAGATACGGCACCTGGTCACCGTACGACGACGTGCCCGAGGTACCCGAGTGCGCCGAGACGACCACCACGTCCGCACCCATCGACCGCAGCTTCGGCACCCACTTGGCCGCCTGCTCCTCCAACCCCGGGAACGCCAGCCGGCCCTGCACATACGCCTTGTCCCAGATCGCGATGCCCGGGTTGGTCAGACCGAGCACGGCCACCCGGACCGGCTTGGCACCCGGCACGTGGAACGTCTTCATGACGTACGGCGGGAAAGCGGGCCGCAGCGTCTTCGCGTCCACCGCGTTGGCGCCGAGCAGCGGGAAGTCCAGCTGCTCCTCGAACGCCCGCAGCGTCTCGATGCCGTAGTTGAACTCGTGGTTGCCGAGGGCCGCCGCGTCGTACCCGATCGCGTTCATCGCCCGCGCCATCGGATGCACCGGACCACCCTCGGCGGTGATCGGGTCCACCTTCGCGTAGTAGTACGTCAGCGGGGTGCCCTGGATGGTGTCACCGGCGTCCAGCAGCAGCGTGTTGCGGCGGCCCTTCTCCTCGCGCACCTGCTCGACCAGGGTCGCGATACGCGCCAGGCCCAGCGCGTTGCCCGCCTTGTCGGAGTACTCCGCGTCCTTGAAGTAGTCCCAGTTGAAGACATGACCGTGCAGGTCCGTGGTGCCCATGACGGTCAGCGCGTACCGCTTCGCGCGGTGCCCGGGCGCGCCGGCCCCGGCCGCCTCGGCCGCCGGCGCCGCCGCCGCGCCGGCGACCACCGCTCCCGCTCCGGTGGCGGCGGACTTCTTTAGGAACTTCCGGCGGTTCAGCGGCATCTCTCGGTCTCCTAGGCGATGGTCGACAACGCGCGTAGATTCTGTCCTGAGCATGTCCGGCGGCAACAGGTCCGCGAGGTTGCGATCTGATGACCATCGCTCATCGGAGCGCACCGCCGCGCACTTCAACACTTGTCAACAACCCTTTGCCGAAAGTGTGTTGAGTGGTCATACGACACCGATTCCCTACCCGTGGGTAAGCCCTAGGCTCGACTCATGCGCCGAGCAAAGATCGTCTGTACCCTGGGGCCCGCCACCGACTCGTACGACCAGATCAAGGCACTGGTCCAGGCCGGAATGGACGTCGCCCGGTTCAACCTCAGCCACGGCACCCAGGCCGAGCACGAGGAGCGCTACCAGCGCGTCCGGCGAGCGGCCGACGAAACCGGCCGCAGCGTCGGCATCCTCGCCGACCTTCAGGGCCCGAAGATCCGCCTCGGTCGCTTCACCGAAGGCCCCGTACTCCTTGAACGCGGAGACACCTTCACCCTCACCGTCGAAGACGGCGCCGAAGGCGACCGCCACCAGTGCGGCACCACCTACGCCGGCCTCGCCGCCGACGTCACCCCCGGCGAACGCGTCCTCGTCGACGACGGCAAGGTCTGCCTGGAGGTCACCGCCGTCGACGGCCCCCGCGTCCACACCCGGGTGATCGAAGGCGGCGTCGTCTCCGACCACAAGGGCCTCAACCTCCCCGGCGTCGCCGTCTCCGTCCCCGCCCTGTCCAAGAAGGACGAGGACGACCTGCGCTGGGCACTGCGCACCGGCTTCGACGTGATCGCCCTCTCCTTCGTCCGCAGCGGCGACGACGCCCTCGACGTCCACCGGATCATGGCCGAGGAAGGCCGCCGCCTCCCGGTCATCGCCAAGATCGAGAAACCCCAGGCGGTACGGAACCTCGACGGCATCGTGGCCGCCTTCGACGGCCTGATGGTCGCGCGCGGCGACCTGGGCGTCGAGATGCCGCTCGAACAGGTGCCGATGGTCCAGAAACGCGCCGTCGCACTCGCCCGGCGCAACGCCAAACCGGTGATCGTCGCCACCCAGATGCTCGACTCCATGATCGAGAACTCCCGGCCCACCCGCGCCGAGGCGTCCGACGTGGCCAACGCGGTCCTCGACGGCACGGACGCGGTGATGCTCTCGGGCGAGACCAGCGTCGGCAAGTACCCGGTCGAAACCGTGCGCACCATGGCGAAGATCGTCGCCGCGGCCGAGGAGGACATGCTCGCCAAGGGGCTGCCGCCGCTGACCGAGCGGAGCAAGCCGCGCACCCAGGGCGGCGCGGTCGCACGGGCCGCCGCCGAGATGGGCGACTTCCTCGGCGCCAAGTTCCTGGTCGCGTTCACCCAGTCCGGGGACACCGCCCGCCGCCTGTCCCGCTACCGCTCGCCGATCCCGCTCCTGGCCTTCACCCCGGAACCGGCCACCCGCTCCCAGCTCAGCCTCACCTGGGGCGCCGAGACCTTCCTCGGCCCGCACGTGGACTCCACCGACGCCATGGTCGACCAGGTCGACGAGCTGCTGCTGAAGTACGGCCGCTGCCGGAAGGGCGATGTCGTGGTGATCACCGCCGGCTCCCCGCCCGGCGTCTCCGGCGCCACCAACATGGTGCGGGTCCACCACATCGGCGAGGACGACAGCCCGAAGTGACGGGGGCCGGGATCAGCGCTTCGGCCCGACGTGGAGATCCATGAGGGCTACGGAGGCCCTGCGGGCGACGGAGACGGTGAACGGGGTGCCGCCGCGGGCCAGGGTGGTCCACTCCACGCGGACCAGGTCGAGAGCGTCCGTGAAGAGCCCGCGGATGTCGTCCGACTTGTTGCAGAAGAAGTAGCGCGGATACTCGTACCGCTTGCGCTCACCGGCGACCGTCCGGGTCGTCCAGTTGGTGACCCGGCAGCCGTCGGAGTGGACGAGCCCCCGGACGAACTCCCAGGGGTGGTCCCGGACGATCGCCCACTGCCAGGGCTCGAGCACGATCGGACGCTCATGCTTCTTCCCGGGCCCGTGCTGGGGGAACAGGCAGGACAGGTGCATCGAGTAGACCTTCACGTTGTGGCAGCCCTGTTTCCGCACCCGGCACACCGAGTTCGCGGGGAACACGGCGCGCATAGCCGCCTCGCACGCGTCCATCACGGCGGGCCACGCATCCGAGCACGTGATCATGAGGTTGGGCACCCGGTGCCCGGAGTAGCGGCTGATGTGGCCGTCGCCGAGATAGAGGCCCAGAAGGTAGCCGTAGGCCACCTCGTCGAGCGGGCGGCCGTCGCACCGCGGGCATGGCGGACTATGCCGCCCGGGACACTCGCCGCGTCGGGCCCGGTCGAGGTGCTTCCAGTAGCCGATTGTCCCCTCAGGCACGTGCAGATGCTGCGCCACGTCCGCGTTTCTTGCGCCGCCCCGGAGCAGCGTGAGGGCCTTCTGTCGCACTTCAGTGCTGTGGACGTTCATGCGGACACTCTGTGTGAACACCCGTGCCGACACGCGAAAAAAGCGGAGAACCACGCGAACGTGATCCTCCGCTTCGTACTACGGTGCCCGGTGTGGGATTCGAACCCACATGCCCGAAGGGCACGGCATTTTGAGTGCCGCGAGTCTGACCAGTTCCTCCAACCGGGCAGGCGAGGGGGTCGTGGGAAGTGTACCGGTTCACCGCTCATCCCCGCAGCTAGGTACCCTGCTGGAAGCAGAGCCCCTGCCCTGGACCAAGGAGCCTCCGTGACCGCCCCCGAGTCGCCCCAGCCCGTAGACGTGACCGACGAGGACAAGTCGCACGTGCCTCCGCTGACGACCCGTGTCGTCATCGCGGAGGACGAGGCGCTGATCCGGCTCGACCTCAAAGAGATGCTGGAGGAGGAGGGGTACAGCGTCGTCGGTGAGGCCGGGGACGGCGAGCAGGCCGTCGAGCTGGCCCGCGAGCACCGGCCGGACCTGGTCATCCTGGATGTGAAGATGCCCAAGCTGGACGGCATCTCCGCGGCCGAGAAGATCGCCGAGGAGTCCATCGCGCCGGTCCTGATGCTCACCGCCTTCTCGCAGCGCGACCTCGTCGAGCGGGCCCGGGACGCCGGTGCGATGGCGTATCTGGTGAAGCCGTTCAGCAAGAGCGACGTCGTGCCGGCGATCGAGATGGCCGTTT
Organism: Streptomyces sp. NPDC017095; assembly: GCF_044332325.1. Lineage (NCBI taxonomy): Bacteria > Bacillati > Actinomycetota > Actinomycetes > Kitasatosporales > Streptomycetaceae > Streptomyces > Streptomyces sp. NPDC017095. Next base: position 13,422 of record NZ_JBIROU010000011.1, on the reverse strand, counting down.
CCCGGTTCACCGAGCTGAAGCAGCTGGAGCAGGAGGTCGCCGACCTCTCCCAGCGGCTGGAGACCCGCAAGCTGGTCGACCGGGCGAAGTCGATCCTGCAGACCGAGTACGGCCTGACCGAGCCGGCCGCCTTCCGCTGGATCCAGAAGACCTCCATGGACCGCCGGATGTCGATGCAGCAGGTCGCGGAGGCGGTCATCGCGGACAACGACGAGAAGAAGGCGGCCAAGAAGAGCTGAGCGGCCCCTGCGTACGACGAGGCCCGCGCCCCGGAGAAGGGGGAGCGGGCCTCTGTCGTCCCGGAGCGGTCAGTCCTCGCCGAGGTAGGCCTTGCGGACCGATTCGTCGTGGAGCAGGTCCCGTCCCGTTCCGGACAGGACGATCGTGCCGATCTCCATGACGTGTCCCTGATCCGCGAGCGAGAGCGCCGCCTGGGCGTTCTGCTCGACCAGCAGGATCGTCGTCCCCTGTGCCTTCAGCTCGGCGATCGTCGCCATGATCTTCTGCATCATGATCGGCGACAGTCCCATCGACGGCTCGTCGAGCATCAGCAGCTTGGGCCGGGACATCAGCGCCCTGCCCATCGCCAGCATCTGCTGCTCGCCGCCGGACAGGGTGCCGGCGGCCTGCTTGCGGCGTTCGCCGAGGATGGGGAACAGGTCGTAGGCGCGCTGGATGTCCTGTTCGATGCCCGGCCGGTCGCTGCGCAGGAACGCGCCGAGGCGCAGGTTGTCCTCGATGGTCATGCGCGGGAAGATGTGCCGCCCCTCGGGCGAGTGGGCGAGGCCCAGCGAGACCACCTCGTGGGCCGGGACCTTCTTCAGCGATCTGCCGTTGAACCTGATCTGTCCGCCGGCCGGTTTGAGCAGTCCGGACAGGGTGCGCAGGGTGGTGGTCTTGCCGGCGCCGTTGGTGCCGATGAGGGTGACCACCTGGCCGGCGTCGACGGTGAAGGAGATGCCCTTGACGGCTTCGATCTTGCCGTAGGCGACCCGCAGGTCCTCGACTTCGAGCAGTGCGGTCATCGGTCGTTCTCCTTGCCGGGCGCGGCGTCCTTCGTGGTCTCGGCGTGGGCCTCGGCGGCCGCGACCTCGGCCGCCTCCTCGGCGCCGGGCGCGTCCTCGAAGGGTTCGCCGAGGTAGGCCGCGACCACCCGTTCGTCGCCCTGGACGGTGGCGCTGTCGCCCTCGATCAGCTTCTCGCCCTGGACGAGTACGGCGACGCGGTCGCACAGGTTGAAGATGAAGCGCATGTCGTGCTCGATGACGAGGACGGCGATGCCCATGTCGCGGATGGCGAAGACGAGTTCCTCGGTGACCCGGGTCTCCTGCGGATTCATGCCGGCGGTGGGTTCGTCGAGGAGCAGCAGGCCGGGTTCGCTGGCGAGGGCGCGGGCGATCTCCAGTTTGCGCTGTTCGCCGTAGGGGAGGTTGCGGGCGAGGTGGTCGGCCTTGTGGTCCAGGCCGATGAAGGCGAGGAGTTCCATGGCCCGGTCCTTGGAGGCCTTCTCGGCCCGGTGGAAGCCGGGGCCGCGCAGGACGGCGGACCAGAAGCCCTCCTTGGTGCGGGTGTGCCGGCCGACGAGCACGTTCTCCAGGACGGTCATGTTGGCGAACAGCCGGATGTTCTGGAAGGTGCGGGCGATGCCGGCGGCGGTGACCTTGAAGGGGGTGGGGGGCAGGACGTTGCCCTGGTAGCGGACTTCGCCCTCGGTGGGGACGTAGAGGCCGGTCAGGCAGTTGAAGAAGGTCGTCTTGCCGGCGCCGTTGGGGCCGATGAGGCCGACGATCTCGCCGGCGCCCACGGTGAGGTCGACGCCGCGTACGGCGGTCAGGCCGCCGAAGCGCATGGTCACGCCGCGGGCGTCGAGGACGGTGGTGCGGGGTGCGGGGGCGCCGGGGGCGGTGCCGCGGGTGGTGGTGTCGGTGGTCATGGTGGTCAGGCCCCCGCCTTCGTCAGGAGGGTGGGCGCCGGTGCCTCTTCGTGGAATTCGAGCTGGCGGCGGCGGTTGGGGATGAGGCCCTCGGGGCGGAACCGCATCAGCAGGACGAGTGCGAGGCCGAAGGCGAAGAGCTGGTAGTTGCCGAGGAACTGGAGTTTGTTCGGGATGAGGAAGAGCAGGGCGGCGCCGATGAGGGGGCCGCTGATGGTGCCCATGCCGCCGAGGACGACCGCGGCGAGCAGGAAGGCGGAGTTGGGCGGGATGGGTCCGGCGAACAGGTACTGCTCGGGGGTCACGGTGTAGGTGACGTGGGCCTGGACGGTGCCGGCGAGGCCGGCGAGGGAGGCGCCGACGGCGAAGGCGATGAGCTTGACCCGGAAGCCGTTGATGCCCATGGCGAGTGCGGCGGTCTCGTCCTCGCGGATGGCGACCCAGGCGCGTCCGATGCGGGAGTTGCCGCTGCGGCGGAAGACCAGCACCACGACGGCGGTGATGATCAGCATGAGGAAGAAGTAGTTGGCGAACCGGCCGATGGTGAAGCCGCCCATGGCGTGCGGGGCACCGAAGTCGAAGCCGAGGACGTCGAGGTTGGGGATCGAGGAGATGCCGTTGGAGCCGTTGGTGAGGTCGGGTCCTGAGGTGCCGTCGAGGTTGTTGGCGGTGATGCGGAAGATCTCGCCGAAGCCGAGGGTGACGATGGCGAGGTAGTCGCCGCGCAGCCGGAGGGTGGGGGCGCCGATGAGGACGCCGAAGACCAGGGAGGCGGCGGCGCCGACGAGGACGGCGGCCCAGAACGGGAAGTGCACGTGGAACGGTGAGCTGGGGGAGCCGGAGACGAGGGCCGCGGCGTAGGCGCCGACGCCGAGGAAGGCGACGTAGCCGAGGTCGAGGAGGCCGGCGAGGCCGACGACGATGTTCAGGCCGAGGGCGACGGTGGCGAAGATGAGGATGTAGACGCCGAGGGTGGCGTACTGGTCGTTGGTCTGGGTGAAGGGGAACAGGGCGGCGGCGGCGAAGGCGCCGCAGGTGGTGATGCCGGTGTGGCGGGAGGCGATCTGTGAGACGTGGGCGATGAGGCCGGCTTTGGTGAGGGCGGCGAATCCGAGGCCGGCGGTGAGCAGGAAGCCGATGAACAGTTCGTCGTACTCGGTGCCGATGCCGTAGGTGAAGACGGCGAGGCCGAGCGCGAGCATGGCGACGATGACCAGGATCTCGGCGTACGGCGGGAGGGCGGGCGCGGGCCGGGGCGGGCCGGCGGCGAAGACGGCCTTGGTGGTGGTCCACTTGTGGGCGAGGCCGTGCCTGGTCTTCTCCCAGCCGGTGTCGTCGGGGTCGGCCGGGTCGGGCGCGGGCCGCTGGAAGGGCAGGGCGAGCGCGCCGGCGAGGGCGGCCAGGCTGGCCACGGCGACGAGGATGCCGCCGGGTTCGAGGTTGACGACGCCGCCGAGGTCGGTGCTGATCGCGAGGACCGTGTACAAGCTGGTGGCGAAGGTGGCCAGGGTGGCGAACCGCAGGGCCGCGTCGGGTCCGGCGGGTGCGAGTGCGCCGAGGCCGGGGACGCCGTAGGAGGCGAGCGCGTACACGGTGGCGAGGAGCGCGCCGATGAGGACGAGGACCTGGAGGCCGCCGGGGTAGCCGTAGACGGTGAGGTCGCCGGGGAACGCGGAGGTCCAGGTCCAGGCGAGGAAGGTGGAGACGGCCGTCAGGAGGCTGCCGCCGAGGGCGAGGGCGCGGGCGGCCTTCTCGGGCAGGGGCAGCAGGCCGGAGGGGGTGCCGGCCGTGCGGGCGGCGGGGGTTTCGGGTGCGGTGGTCTGTGTGGTCATCGGTCTCACGCCCTGTCCGCGACACGTTCGCCGAGCAGGCCCTGCGGCCTGAACAGCAGTACGAGGATGAGGAGTACGAAGGCCCAGACGTCGGCCCAGGACTGGCTGCCGAACTTGTCCATGCCGGGGATGTCGGCGATGTAGGCGGTGGCCAGGGTCTCGGCGACGCCGAGGACCACGCCGCCGATCATGGCGCCGTAGATGTTGCCGATGCCGCCGAGGACGGCCGCGGTGAACGCCTTCAGGCCGAGGATGAAGCCCATGCGGAAGTTGATCTCGCCGTACTTCAGGCCGTAGGCGACGGCTCCGACGGCGGCGAACGCGGCGCCGAGCGCGAAGGCGATCACGATGATGCGGTCGGTGTCGACGCCCATCAGTTTGGCGGTGTCGGGGTCCTGGGCGGTGGCCTGCATGCCGCGGCCGGTGCGGGTCTTCATGACGAAGTAGGCGAGGATCGCCATGCTGATGGGGGCGGCGGCGACGAGGAAGATGTCCCCGGTCTGGATGGTGACGCTGCCGATCTCGAAGGGGCCGCCGGCGATCTGCGGGAAGGTGCGCGCGGACTTCGCCTCGGGGTACCAGGCCCAGACCGCCTGCTGGAGGGCCAGGGAGAGGCCGATGGCGGTGATGAGGGGGGCGAGGCGCGGGGCGGTGCGGAGGGGCCGGTAGGCGAATCGTTCCGCCCCTACGGCGATGGCGACCGCGACGACGACCGCGCCGACGATCATCAGCGGCAGCGCGATCCACATGGTGGTGCCGCCGGGGAGCCAGAGCCAGACGGTGAGCGCGCCGAAGGCTCCGGTCATGAATATCTCGCCGTGGGCGAAGTTGATGAGCTGGACGATGCCGTAGACCATGGTGTAGCCGATGGCGACGAGCCCGTACATGGATCCTAGGAGCAGGCCGTTGACCAGCTGCTGCGGCAGTTCGTTCACCGCATGTCCTCCGAGCGTTCGGAAAGTGCGAGGGATGGGGCCGGATGCGAGTCCGCGCGGGGCGCCAGTGCAACAGCGCCCCGCGCGGCCCTCGGGTGGTACGGGCGCCGGTCAGCCGGCGTAGGTACCGGACTTGACGGGCACCCAGGCACCGTTCTTCACGGCGTACACGGTCAGCTGCTTGTTGGTGGCGTCGCCGAACTCGTCGAAGGAGACCTTGCCGGTCACGCCGTCGAAGGACACGTTCTGCATGGCCTCGGTGACCTTGGCGCGGGCGTCGGAGGGCAGCTTGCCGCCGTTCGCGTCGACGACCTTCTTCACGGCCTCGATGACGGCCCAGGCGGAGTCGTAGGAGTAGCCGCCGTAGGCGGAGTACCCCTCCTTGTAGCCGGCCGCCTTGTAGTCGGAGACGAACGTCTTGGCGGAGGGCAAGTCCTCGACCGGGGCGCCGACGGAGGTGGCGAGGTCGCCGGTGCTCTCGGCGCCCGCCAGCTTCATGTACGTGTCGTCCTTGACGCCGTCGCCGCCGACCAGCGGTATCTTGGCGCCGGCGGCCTTGATCTGCTTGCTCAGCGGGCCGGCCTGCGGGTACTCGCCGCCGTAGTAGACGATCTCGGCGCCCGAGTTCTTCACCTTGGTGGCGACCGCGGAGAAGTCCTTGGCGTCGGGGTTGATGTGCTCGGTGCCGACGACCTTGCCGCCCAGCTTCTTGAACTCGTCGGTGAAGGTGGCCGCGAGCCCGGAGCCGTAGGTCTTCTTGTCGTCGATGACGAAGACCTTCTTCTTCTTGGCGGTGTTGTACACGTACTGGGCGGCGAACGGGCCCTGGATGGCGTCCGTGGTCGCGGTGCGGAAGTACGCCTTGTAGGGGCGGACCTTCTTGGTCTGCCAGTCGGCGCCCTGGGAGAGGGACGGGCCGGTGTTGGCGGGGGAGACCTGGGCCAGTTTGGCGTCGTCGAAGACCTTCTGCATCGACTCGGCGACCGAGGAGTTCAGCGGGCCGACGACTCCGAGGACCTCCTGCTCGGAGACGAACTTGGTGGCGTTCTGCTGGCCGGCGGAGGGCTGCGCCTGGTCGTCGAGGGCTTCGACCTTGAAGGTGACGCCCTTGACGAAGTTCTGCTTGTTGGCGTTCTTGGCGGCGAGGTCCGCCGAGTTCTTGATGCCGAGGCCCATGGCGGACAGGTCGCCGGTCAGGGGCGAGTCGACGCCGATGACGACGGTGGTGCCGCCGTCGCCCGCGCCGGTGCCCTCCTTGTCGCCGCTGTCGCGCGAACCGCAGGCGGTGAGGGTGAGCGCTCCCGCCGCCAGCGCGGCGGTGATGGCGATAAGCGAACGTTGACGCACGATCAGTCCTTTCCCCAGGCACAACCGCCTCCCCATGGAAGCGGCCGAGTCGCGCGCCGCGCTGAATTGACAATCCGAAGGCGCGGTGACTGGCCGTGACTCTAAGCGTGTGTGGGGAACGTGGAGGAGAGTCTGACCCAGGCTGTGACGCTCTTGTTATGACACGACGTAATGCACAGCGGTACACGGTGGTCGAGAAGGCGGAATTCAGGGGGATTCGCGCCGTCCGCATGCTGAGAACCCGCAGGACTGAGCATGATCATCCCAGGTGTGTCGGCTGTTTTGCTGATTACTCGAATCCGTTGCCGCGGGCGTCTTCCCGTCCTCGGGACGGCCTTCCGTGTGTGTCCGCAGAGGATGAAGGTCTGTGCATATATTGCGCGCGTATTACGCTGAGTTACGCGCAGGAAAGGGAATCCGGCATTCCTGTGGGCCTTTCGGTATTTCGTCGTGTGCGGCGTTATGGTGATCCTGCGGGCGGAGCCCGCGGGGGTACGGAACGGAGCGGTAAGTTCCGTCCGCACGGGCCGACTTGCGTACGTCCGCGCCCCACGCGTCACGCCGGCCGGCGGTCGGGAGGTCACGCTCGGTAGGACGACGGAGCCGGGGCCGTGCGGCGGGTGGCGGGACAGAGCGGGGGATGCCGGCGGGCTGGTGCCGGCGGGTCGGTGGCCTCAGGTCCAGGGGGCGTCGTCCGGCCGCCCGTGGCGGTAGCGCGCGGCGCACTCGGCGCGGATCTGCCGGGCCGTCAACTCGGTTACGTCACCGGCCGCTTGGCGCTTCCCGGCGGCCCGCCCGGCGTCCACGGCATCCCTCAGGATGTCGTACTGCCCGTGGGACAGGCCCATCGACTGGTAGTCGCCGTAGGTCTCGCCGTCGAGCACCTCGCGGGCCCAGTAGGTGACGAGCCGGGTGCAGAGAGCGGCGTCGGAGACCGGCGGTGCGGAGGCGGATGGGGCGGGGTGCGGGGTGGTGGCCGAGTGCGTGGGGTGCGCGGGGTGCGGGGAGGCGCCCGGGTCGGCGCAGCCCGCCGCGAAGAGCAGTGCCGGCAGCACCGACGCCGGCACCAGGAACCTCGCTGCCGGCCGGGGGCCTCCTCGCCGTCCCATGGGCCGAAGCTAAGGGGAGACGGGGCGGGAGGCAACGGTTCCGACGGCACGGGCGGGGCGACGGTCCGGCGGCACCTGGGTTCGGTGGGCGGCGGGAGGCGCAGCCGGGACAGGCGGGGTGAGCAGGCAGGGGACGGGAACGGCGACGGCTCGGTCGACACGAACGGCTCGGGCGGCGGGCGTGGCGGGGGCGGCCGGGGTGGTGGTCCGGCCGCCGTCCGCGGCGGTCAGCTCGCGGTGGGCCGCACGAGCGCGCCTTCGCCCGGGCGGGCGTCCCGCAGCAGGCAGGTGAGCCGGGCGGAGCAGACCCGGCGGCCCTCCTCGTCGCTGATCACGATCCCGTACGTCGCCGTCGACCGGCCCCGGTGCACCGGCGTGGCCACCCCGGTCACCAGGCCCGAGCGGACGCCGCGGTGGTGCGTGCAGTTCAGGTCCACGCCGACCGCGATCTTCGAGGTGCCGCCGTGCAGCATGGAGCCGACCGAGCCCAGGGTCTCCGCCAGCACCGCGGAGGCGCCGCCGTGCAGCAGGCCGTACGGCTGGGTGTTGCCCTCCACTGGCATGGTCCCGACGACCTTGTCCGCCGACGCCTCCAGGATCTGCACGCCCATGCGCATGCCCAGGTGTCCGGCCGAGAACAGGGCGGGCAGGTCCACACCGAGCGTCGCGTACTCGTCGATGACCTCCTGCGGGAACTTCACTCGCTGCTGCTCGCCCATGGGCCGGCTCCGTTCGTCGTCCACCAGAGTGCTCACTGAGCAAACGCTCAGTCGGCCGCCGATTGTTCCAGAGGACGCCGCGCGCCGTCGGTGTGGGCTTCCAGGCGCACGACGACGGACTTGCTGGCCGGGGTGTTGCTGGTGTCGGCGGTGGCGTCGAGCGGCACCAGGACGTTCGTCTCGGGGTAGTACGCCGCCGCGCATCCCCGGGCCGTCGGGTACAGCACCACCCGGAAGCCGGGCGCCCGCCGCTCCACGCCGTCCCGCCACTCGCTCACCAGGTCGACGTACGCCCCCTCCGCGAGCCCGAGCGACCGCGCGTCCTCGGGATGCACCAGCACCACCCGGCGTCCGCCCGTGATGCCCCGGTAGCGGTCGTCCAGGCCGTAGATGGTGGTGTTGTACTGGTCGTGCGAGCGCAGGGTCTGGAGCAGCAGCCGGCCCTCGGGCAGCGCCGGGTACTCCACCGGCGCCGCCGTGAAGTTGGCCTTCCCCGTGGCGGTCGGGAACCGGCGTTCGTCGCGCGGGGCGTGCGGCAGCGCGAAACCGCCGGGGCGGGCCACGCGTGCGTTGAAGTCCTCGAAACCGGGGATCACGCGCGCGATGCGGTCCCGGATCGCGCCGTAGTCCCTGGCGAACTCCTCCCACGGCACGACGCTGCGCTCGCCCAGCACCCGGCGGGCCAGCCCGCAGACGATGGCCGGCTCGGACCTGAGCCGCGGGCTCGCGGGAGCGAGCCGCCCGCGGGAGGCGTGCACCATGCCCATGGAGTCCTCGACCGTCACGAACTGCTCGCCGCCGGCCTGCACATCGCGCTCGGTCCGGCCCAGGGTCGGCAGGATCAGCGCCCGCGCGCCCGTGACCACGTGCGAGCGGTTCAGCTTGGTCGACACGTGCACGGTCAGCCGGGCCCGGCGCATCGCGGCCTCGGTGACCTCGGTGTCCGGCGAGGCGGAGACGAAGTTGCCGCCCATGGCGAAGAAGACCTTCGCCGCGCCGTCGCGCAGCGCGCGGATGGCCCGGACCACGTCGAAGCCGTGCTCGCGCGGGGGCGCGAACCCGAACTCCTTCTCCAGGGCGTCGAGGAAGGCCGGGGCGGGCCGCTCGAAGATGCCCATGGTCCGGTCGCCCTGCACGTTGCTGTGCCCGCGCACCGGGCACACGCCCGCGCCCGGGCGGCCGATGTTGCCGCGCAGCAGCAGGAAGTTGACCACCTCGCGGATGGTCGGCACCGAGTGCTTGTGCTGGGTCAGGCCCATCGCCCAGCAGACGATGGTCCGCCGGGAGGCGAGGACTATGCCGAGGGCCTGCTCGATCTCCGCGCGGGTCAGGCCGGTCGCGGTCAGCGTCTCGTCCCAGCCGGCGGCGCGCGCGGCCGCCGCGAACTCCGCGAAGCCGTGGGTGTGCTCGCGGACGAACTCCTCGTCGACCGCGCCCTCCGTCTGGAGGATCAGCTTGTTGAGGAGCCGGAAGAGGGCCTGGTCGCCGCCGATGCGGATCTGCAGGAACAGGTCGGTGAGGGCGGCGCCCTTCACCAGGCCCTGTGGGGTCTGCGGGTTCTTGAAGCGCTCCAGGCCCGCCTCGGGCAGCGGGTTGACGCTGATGATCTTCGCGCCGTTCGCCTTGGCCCGCTCCAGCGCGGAGAGCATGCGCGGATGGTTGGTGCCCGGGTTCTGGCCCGCGACGATGATCAGATCGGCCTGGTACAGATCCTCCAGCAGGACGCTGCCCTTGCCGATCCCGATGGTCTCGCCGAGCGCCGACCCGGACGACTCGTGGCACATGTTCGAGCAGTCCGGCAGGTTGTTCGTGCCCAGCTCGCGCGCGAAGAGCTGGTACAGGAACGCGGCCTCGTTGCTGGTGCGGCCCGAGGTGTAGAAGACGGCTTCGTCCGGGGAGCCGAGGGCGGCGATCTCCTCGGCGACGATGTCGAACGCCCGCTCCCAGGAGACCGGCTCGTAGTGCGTGCCGCCCTCGGGGAGGTACATGGGGTGGGTGAGCCGGCCCTGCTGGCCCAGCCAGTAGCCGCTGCGGCCGGAGAGGTCCGCGACGGAGTGCGCGGCGAAGAACTCGGGTGTGACCCGGCGGAGCGTGGCCTCCTCCGCCACCGCCTTGGCGCCGTTCTCGCAGAACTCCGCCGCGTGCCGGTGGTCCGGCTCGGGCCAGGCGCAGCCGGGGCAGTCGAAGCCGTCCTTCTGGTTCACCCGCAGCAGCGTCAGCGCGGTGCGCTTCACTCCCATCTGCCGCTGGGCGATGCGCAGCGTGTGCCCGATGGCCGGCAGCCCCGCCGCCGCGTGCTTCGGCTCCGCGACCCGCGGCGCGTCCTGCACCGGATCACCCTTGGGCGGCTTGGTCGCCATCGCGCCCTCCCCTTCGCCTGCGTGTGAGAACAACCGCTGCCGATCCTCCCACGGCCCACTGACAACGGAACCGGACGGTCGCGCCGGTACCGCGGACGACCGGATCGCCCGGCGTCGTCCGGCGGCCGGGTCGGCCCGGCACGGTCCGGCAGCGGCGGTCGCGCCGGGTGCCCGCCCGTGCGGAACCGTCGTCACGAGGTGACCGCGGCACCGCTCCCGGGCCCGAGGGGGCCGTCCGGCCCGCGGTGTCGGTGCGGCGTGGCAGGATCGGGGACGTGGCAGAGACAGCACCGAAGCAGACCGACAAGACCTCCGGCGGTCCCCGTCCCCGGCTGATGCTCATGGACGGGCACTCGCTGGCCTACCGCGCGTTCTTCGCGCTGCCCGCGGAGAACTTCACCACCGCGACCGGCCAGCCGACGAACGCGATCTACGGCTTCGCGTCGATGCTGGCCAACACCCTGCGTGACGAGGCACCCACGCACTTCGCGGTGGCCTTCGACGTCTCCCGCAAGACCTGGCGCTCCGAGCGGTTCACCGAGTACAAGGCGAACCGCTCCAAGACGCCGGACGAGTTCAAGGGCCAGGTGGAGCTGATCGGCGAGCTGCTCGACGCGATGCACGCCCCGCGCTTCGCCGTCGAGGGGTACGAGGCGGACGACATCATCGCCACCCTCGCCACCCAGGCCGAGGCCGAGGGCTTCGACGTGCTGATCGTCACCGGCGACCGCGACTCCTTCCAGCTGGTCAGCGAGCACACCACGGTGCTGTATCCGACGAAGGGCGTCTCGGAGCTGACCCGGTTCACTCCGGAGAAGGTTTTCGAGAAGTACGGCTTGACGCCCGCCCAGTACCCGGACTTCGCGGCGCTGCGCGGCGACCCGTCCGACAACCTCCCCGGCATCCCCGGCGTCGGCGAGAAGACCGCGGCGAAGTGGATCAACCAGTTCGGCTCCTTCGCCGAGCTGGTCGAACGCGTCGACGAGGTCAAGGGCAAGGCGGGCCAGAACCTCCGCGACCACTTGGAGTCCGTCAAGCTCAACCGTGTCCTGACCGAGCTGGAGCGGCAGATCGAGCTGCCGAGGACGGTCACCGACCTGGAGCGCGCCCCGTACGACCGCAAGGCCGTGGCGATGGTCCTGGACACGCTGGAGATCCGCAACCCGTCGCTGCGCGAGCGCCTCTTCGCCGTCGACCCCGGCACGGAGGAGGCCGAACCCGCCCCGGTCGCCGCCGACGGCGTCGAGATCGACGGCAGCGTGCTGGGCACCGGCGAGCTGGCCCCCTGGCTCGCCGAGCACGGCAGCGGGACCCTGGGCGTCGCCACCGTCGGGACCTGGGCGCTGGGCGCCGGCTCGGTCGCCGAGGTCGCCCTCGCAGCGGCCGGCGGAGCGGCGGCCTGGTTCGACCCGTCCGAGCTGGACGAGGCCGACGAGAACGCGTTCGCCGCCTGGCTGGCCGACGCCGGCCGGCCCAAGGTGTTCCACGACGCCAAGGGCGCCATGCGGGTCCTCGCGGAGCACGGCTGGCGCGTCGACGGCGTCACCATGGACACCGCGCTCGCCGCCTACCTGGTCAAGCCGGGGCGCCGCTCCTTCGACCTGGACGCGCTGTCACTGGAGTACCTGCACCGCGAGCTGACGCCCGCCGCCACCGCCGACGGCCAGCTGGCCTTCGGTGCGGACGAGGGCGCCGAGGCCGAGGCCCTGATGATCCAGGCCCGCGCGGTCCTGGACCTGGGCGAGGCGTTCACGGGCCGCCTGGAGGAGGTGGGCGCCGCCGACCTGCTGCGGGACATGGAGCTGCCCACCTCCGCGCTGCTCGCCCGCATGGAGCGGCACGGCATCGCCGCCGACCGGACGCACTTCGGAGCGATGGAGCAGATGTTCGCGGGCGCGGTGCAGCAGGCCGTGAAGGAGGCGCACGCGGCGGCCGGCCGCGAGTTCAACCTGGGCTCGCCCAAGCAGCTCCAGGAGGTCCTCTTCGGCGAGCTGGCGCTGCCGAAGACGAAGAAGACCAAGACCGGCTACACCACGGACGCCGACGCGCTGGCCTGGCTCGCCACCCAGACCGACAACGAACTGCCGGTGATCATGCTGCGCCACCGCGAGCAGGCGAAGCTGCGGGTCACCGTCGAGGGCCTGATCAAGACCATCGCGGGCGACGGCCGTATCCACACCACCTTCAACCAGACGGTGGCCGCGACCGGACGTCTGTCCTCCACGGACCCGAACCTGCAGAACATCCCCGTGCGCACCGACGAGGGCCGGGCGATCCGCCGGGGCTTCGTGGTCGGCGAGGGCTTCGAGTCCCTGATGACCGCGGACTACAGCCAGATCGAACTGCGCGTGATGGCCCACCTCTCCGAGGACGAGGGCCTGATCGAGGCGTTCACCTCCGGCGAGGACCTGCACACCACGGCCGCGTCCCGGGTGTTCGGCGTCGAGCCCGGCGCGGTGGACGCGGAGATGCGCCGCAAGATCAAGGCGATGTCGTACGGCCTGGCCTACGGCCTGTCCGCGTTCGGCCTCTCCCAGCAGCTGAACATCGAGGCGGCCGAGGCCCGGGCACTGATGGACGCGTACTTCGAGCGCTTCGGCGGGGTGCGGGACTATCTGCGCCGGGCGGTCGACGAGGCACGGGCCACGGGCTACACGGCGACGCTCTTCGGCCGCCGCCGCTATCTGCCCGACCTCAACAGCGACAACCGCCAGCGCCGCGAGGCGGCCGAGCGCATGGCCCTCAACGCGCCCATCCAGGGCACGGCGGCGGACATCGTGAAGATCGCCATGCTGAAGGTGGACGAGGCGCTGCGGGCGGCGGACCTGAAGTCCCGCATGCTCCTCCAGGTCCACGACGAAATCGTCCTGGAGATCGCCCCCGGCGAGCGGACGGCCGCGGAGGAGATCGTCCGCCGCGAGATGTCCGGCGCCGTGCAGCTCAGGGCCCCGCTGGACGTCTCGGTGGGCGTGGGCCCGGACTGGGAATCGGCGGCGCACTAGGCGAAGCCCCGTCTGGATCAGTCCGAACCGACCTGATCCAGACGGACCTCCAGCCGACGACGAAGCGGGGGAGGGGCGCGAAGGGAGGTGGCGGGGGGGTGCCTCTATGTCTTTCGTCAAGCGATGCGGGGGCTCCTGGGTTCGTAGAAGGTTCCGTCGCGGAGCATGGCGAACAGGACGCTGGT
>NZ_JBIROU010000010.1:0-352079 GCF_044332325.1 Streptomyces sp. NPDC017095 | reverse complement strand
TTCGGTCTTGCGTTTCCGACTCTATCAGATCTTTTTCCGATCCGATTTCCTCGGTGCTTTCCAGGTTCCCGCTTCCGCGTTTCCCTTTCCGGCGGCTCCGACTTTATCAGAAGTTCTGAGCCGGATTTCCCACCCGCTCCGGACTTCCCGTGTGCAGCACGTGATGTGCTCGGGTTCCCGGTTGGGCGGAGCCGTAAACGTACTGGAGCGGGCCGCCTCGATGCAAATCGAGGCGGCCCGCTCCCGGTCGGCACGGACGGACCGTCAGACCTCCACAACCACCGGCAGGATCATCGGCCTGCGGCGATACGTGTCCGAGACCCACTTGCCAAGGGTCCGGCGGATGAGCTGCTGGAGCTGGTGGGGCTCCACGACACCGTCCTGGGCGGACCGCTCCAGGACTTCCGTGACCTTCGGGAGCACGTCGGCGAAGGCCGAGTCGTCGATGCCGGAGCCGCGGGCCTGGACGTGCGGGCCGCCGGTGATCTTGCCGGTGGAGGAGTCCATGACCACGAACACCGAGATGATGCCCTCGTCGCCGAGGATCTTGCGGTCCTTCAGCGCCGGCTCGCCGACATCGCCGACCGAGAGACCGTCGACGTAGACGTATCCGGCCTGGACCTTGCCCGAGATCTTGGCCTTGCCCTCGATCAGGTCGACGGCCACGCCGTCCTCGGCGATGACGATCCGGTCGTGCGGGACGCCGGTCAGGGCGCCCAGCTCGGCGTTGGCCCGCAGGTGGCGCCATTCGCCGTGGACCGGCATCAGGTTCCTGGGGCGGCAGATGTTGTAGAAGTACAGCAGCTCGCCCGCGGACGCGTGGCCGGAGACGTGCACCTTGGCGTTGCCCTTGTGGATGACGTCGGCGCCCCACCGGGTCAGGCCGTTGATCACGCGGTAGACCGCGTTCTCGTTCCCCGGGATCAGCGAGGAGGCGAGGATGACCGTGTCACCGTCGACGATGCGGATCTGGTGGTCCCGGTTGGCCATGCGGGACAGTGCCGCCATCGGCTCGCCCTGGGAACCCGTGCAGACCAGGACCACCTGGTGGTCGGGCAGGTCGTCCAGCGTCCGGACGTCCACCACCAGGCCCGGCGGGACCTTGAGGTAGCCGAGGTCGCGGGCGATGCCCATGTTGCGGACCATGGAGCGGCCGACGAAGGCGACCCGGCGGCCGTACTCGTGCGCCGCGTCCAGGATCTGCTGGATGCGGTGGACGTGGCTGGCGAAGCTGGCCACGATGATCCGCTTGCGCGCGTTGGCGAAGACCGTGCGCAGGACGTTGGAGATGTCCCGCTCGGGCGGGACGAAGCCCGGGACCTCGGCGTTCGTCGAGTCGGCGAGGAGCAGGTCGATGCCCTCCTCGCTCAGCCGCGCGAAAGCGTGCAGGTCGGTGAGGCGGTTGTCCAGCGGGAGCTGGTCCATCTTGAAGTCGCCGGTGTGCACGACCATGCCGGCCGGGGTGCGGATGGCGACGGCCAGCGCGTCCGGGATGGAGTGGTTGACTGCGATGAACTCGCAGTCGAAGGGTCCGACGCGTTCGCGGTTCCCCTCCACCACCTCCAGGGTGTACGGCCGGATCCGGTGCTCCTGCAGCTTGGCCTCGATCAGGGCGAGGGTCAGCTTGGAGCCGATCAGCGGGATGTCCGGCTTCTCGCGGAGCAGGAACGGGACGCCGCCGATGTGGTCCTCGTGGCCGTGGGTGAGGACGATGCCCTCGATGTCGTCGAGGCGGTCCCGGATGGACGAGAAGTCGGGCAGGATCAGGTCGATTCCGGGCTGCTCCTCCTCGGGGAAGAGCACTCCGCAGTCGACGATCAGCAGGCGGCCGCCGTACTCGAAGACGGTCATGTTCCGGCCGATCTCGCCGAGGCCGCCGAGCGGGGTGACCCGCAGGCCGCCCTCGGGGAGCGGCGGGGGCGGGCCGAGTTCAGGATGCGGATGACTCAAAAGACTCTCCTCACACACGCGCGCCACGTACCGGTCGGGCACGTGGCGCGCATGACGTTCGTGCAGAAGCAGTTGTTGGTAACGCGCAGGCACCGGTGGCCTGCGTCTGCGGTTTTCGATTCAGTTGTGAAGCCCGTGTGGTGCCAAGTCTGTTGTCAGAGCTGTACCCCGCCCGCGGCAAGATCGATCTTGAGCTGGGCGATCTCCTCGGGCGAGCACTCGACCATGGGCGAGCGCAGCGGTCCGGCCGGCAGGCCCTGGAGCGCGAGGGCGGCCTTGGTGGTCATGACGCCCTGGGTGCGGAAGATGCCGGTGTAGACCGGGAGCAGCTTCTGGTGGATCTCGGTGGCCTTGACGACGTCGCCGGAGGTGAACGCGTCCACCAGGGCGCGCAGGTCCGGGGTGACGAGGTGGCTGACGACCGAGACGAAGCCGACCGCGCCCACGGACAGCAGCGGGAGGGTCAGCATGTCGTCGCCGGAGTACCAGGCGAGGCCGGAGCGGGCGATGGCCCAGCTCGCACGGCCGAGGTCGCCCTTGGCGTCCTTGTTGGCGACGATCCGCGGGTGCTCGGCGAGCCGGACGAGCGTCTCGGTGCTGATCGGGACGCCGCTGCGGCCGGGGATGTCGTAGAGCATGACCGGCAGGCCGGTGGCGTCGGCGACGGTCGTGAAGTGCCGGTACAGGCCCTCCTGCGGGGGCTTGTTGTAGTACGGCGTGACGAGCAGCAGGCCGTGGGCGCCGACGCGCTCGGCCTCGCGGGCCAGCTCGACGCTGTGGCGGGTGTCGTTGGTTCCGACGCCGGTGACGACGTGGGCACGGTCTCCGACGGCCTCCAGGACGGCTCGTACCAGATCCGATTTCTCCGCGTCGCTGGTGGTGGGGGACTCGCCGGTGGTGCCGTTGACGACCAGGCCGTCGTTGCCTGCGTCCACCAGGTGGGCGGCGAGCCGCTGCGCGCCGTCGAGGTCGAGTGCGCCGTCCGCCGTGAAGGGCGTGACCATGGCGGTGAGGACCCGCCCGAAGGGGGTCTGCGGAGTCGAGGTCGGAGCCATGGGTAACACGCTACTCGGTGCCGGTCGGGCGCTGTGCCCGTGGGGTGCCGGGAAAGTCAGGACAAAGGCGGAGCCCGGCACTGCCTGCTCGGGGGTTCAAGCAGTGCCGGGTCCGTTTGATCAGGCTAGATGAACTTCTCTTAATGCCGCAATACGGACACCTCGCGAGGCTGACGCGTACGTCCGTTCCCGGCGGGGGCGTACGGCTCCGTTACGGGGCCACCCGGCCGTTCGCGTTGAAGGCGGCGTACGTCAGCGGCATGAGCTTCGCCCACTCCGCCTCCATCTTCTCGCCCACCATCTCGATCTCCCGCTGCGGGAAGGACGGCACCTTGGCCAGCTCGTGCTGGGTGCGCAGGCCGAGGAAGTGCATCAGGGAGCGCGCGTTGCAGGTGGCGTACATCGAGGAGTAGAGGCCGACGGGGAGCACCGAGCGGGCGACCTCCCGGGCGATGCCCTGGGCGAGCATTTCCTGATAGGCCGCGTACGCCTGGCGGTAGGACTCCTCCATGGCCTGTCCGGCCGACGCCTGCTGCTCCTCGGTGCCCTCCACGAAGACGTACTTGCCCGGGCGGCCCTGCTGGACCAGCTTGCGGGACGCGTCGGGGACGTAGAAGACCGGCTGGAGCTCGCGGTAGCGGCCGGACTCCTCGTTGTACGACCAGCCGACGCGGTGCCGCATGAACTCGCGGAAGACGAAGATCGGGGCGCTGACGAAGAACGTCATCGAGTTGTGCTCGAACGGGCTGCCGTGCCGGTCGCGCATCAGGTAGTTGATGAGGCCCTTGGAGCGCTCCGGGTCCTTGTTCAGCTCGTCCAGGGACTGCTCCCCGACGGTCGACACACGGGCGGCGAAGAGCACGTCGGCGTCGGCCGCGCTGTGCTTGACCAGTTCGACGGTGACGTCACTGCGCAAGTCGATCTTGATGTCGTCCGGGGTGCGGGTCACGGTGGGGCAGGTCCTTCCCAGTGCTGCTTGAGGTTCGCGCCCACTGTACGGGGCAGACGGCACGGAACGAGCGGCGCCCTTCCTCACGATTTTTTCCGGACATGGGGCACCTTTTGCGTCACTCGGGCGTCTTTACCGGTGAGGCGCGCATGTTCGATCTTCTCTCCCCGAAAGGAGCGGCAGTCACGATGTTCCGTAGGCGCGAGCCCGTGCCCTTCGCCTTCCTGGCCGAGGCCGACCGGTTCCGCAGCAATGTCACTCCCCCGCCCCGGCAGCGGGCGTCCCTCGGCGAACTCGCCGGACGCTGGCTGCTGGGCCTCACTCTCGTCGCCGGGGTCGTGGGTGCCCTCGCCGTCGGGACGCCGGCGCTCTCCACGCCGTCCGATACGCCGGTCCGGCAGTCCCAGGCGTCCCCGGGGCACTGACCGGGGGCCCTCCTCCTTCCGGACGCTCACCGCTGGTGGGCGGGATCACGGCCGGATAGCCTCACCGGACACCGTCCACGCGAGGACCGAGTGAGGAACAGCCGTGCCCCTGCCCTTCCTGACGGCCGACCGCACCTTCGAGACGGCGGCCGAGAGCGCGCTGCCGTACGACGATCCAGACCGCTGGCGACGCCCGTACCGGCTCGGGCCGTGGCGGGTGGGCGCGGCCGCGCTGTGGCTGCTGCTCGCCTCGTTCGTGCTGCTGGCCGCGGTGCTGACCGCGCTGACCGGTGCCGTGCCCACGGCCGCCGTGGTGCTGGTCGTGGGCCTGGCGTTCGTGGCGGGCGCGCTGCGGCTGCTGCGCATGGGCGTGTGGGTGAGCCGGCGGGGGCTGCGCCGGACCGGCTTCCTGGCGACGCGGACGGTGCCGTGGGCGCGGGTCGTGTCGGTGCGGACGGTGCAGCAGCCGGTGCGCTGGCTGGGGCTGCCGCGCACGGTGCAGGGGCAGGCGCTGGCGCTCGTCCGCGAGGACCGGCCGGCCGCGGACACCCCGCCGTTGCTCACCACGCACAGCCTGGACTTCCTGGCCCGCCCGATGGCTTTCGACCGGGCGGCGGACCTGGTGGAGGCGTGGGCGGCGGAACACGGACGCGGCTGACGGAGAAGGGCAACGGGCCGGCAGGGCCCGGGGCCTGGGCCACCCCGCCCGCGCGAGGTGGGGTCAGGAAGGGACGGGGCGGTTTTCGTGCAGGGCGATGGCGCGTTGCATCGCCTTGCGGGCCCGCGGGGTGTCGCGGGCGTCGTGGTAGGCGACGGCGAGGCGGAACCAGCAGCGCCAGTCGTCGGGGGACGCCTCGGTCTCGGCCTTGCGCGCGGCGAAGACCTCGTCCGCAGAGTCGCGGTCGATCCGGCCGCTGGGCAGGCGCCGCAGTTCGTCGGCCGGCAGACCGCCTTCGGCGTCGAGTGCGGCGGCCAGCCGGTTGGCCTTGCGGACGAACTGCGTGTTCTTCCACAGGAACCACACGCCGATGACCGGCAGGATCAGCACCGCCACGCCGAACGTGACGGTCAGGAGCGTGCCGGCCTGGATGAGCAGGACGCCGCGGCTGCCGACCAGGACGAAGTAGAAGACCAGGACGGCGGCCGTGACGAGGTAGGTGATCTTCGCGCGCATGGCAGTGTTCGTCAGCCCAGGTCCAGGAAGTGTTCCAGGCCGAAGGTGAGGCCCGGAGCGGTCACCACGCGGCGGACGCCCAGCAGGATGCCCGGCATGAAGCTGCTGTGGTGCAGCGAGTCGTGCCGGACGGTCAGGGTCTCGCCCTCGCCGCCGAGCAGCACCTCCTGGTGGGCGAGCAGGCCGCGCAGCCGGACGGCGTGCACCGGGACGCCGTCGACGCTGGCGCCCCGGGCGCCGTCGAGGGCCGTGACCGTGGCGTCCGGCGCCGGGGCCGTGCCGGCCGCCCGGCGGGCCTCGGCGATGAGCTGGGCGGTGCGCGTGGCGGTACCCGAGGGGGCGTCCACCTTGTTCGGGTGGTGCAGCTCGACCACCTCGACCGACTCGAAGTACGGCGCGGCGATCTGCGCGAACTTCATGGTCAGCACGGCCCCGATGGAGAAGTTCGGCGCGATGAGCACGCCGGTCTCCGGGGACTCGGCCAGCCGGCCCCGCAGCCGCGCGAGGCGCTCGTCGGTCCAGCCGGTCGTCCCGACGACGGCGTGGATGCCGTGGCGCACGCAGAAGTCGAGGTTGTCCATGACCGAGTCCGGGGTGGTCAGCTCGACGGCGACCTGGGCGCCGGTCTCCGCCAGCGTCTCCAGCTTGTCGCCCCGGCCGAGGGCGGCGACCAGTTCCATGTCACCGGCGGCCTCGACCGCCTTGACCGCCTCGGCCCCGATCCGGCCTCTGGCACCGAGGACCGCCACGCGCAGCTTGCTCATGTTCCTGCTTCCTAACCGGTGGTGTTTCAGGCGACCGCGTCGTGCAGCCGGGCGGCCTGCTTGTCCTTGAGCGGGCCGATGACCGACAGCGACGGGCGCCGGCCGAGGACGTCCCGGGCGACCTCGCGGACCTCGTCCGGGGTGACCGCGGCTATCTTCGCCAGCATGTCGTCCACGGACATCTGCTCGCCCCAGCACAGCTCGCTCTTGCCGATACGGTTCATCAGCGCGCCGGTGTCCTCCAGGCCGAGGACCGTGGAGCCCTTGAGCTGGCCGATGGCGCGGGCGATCTCGTCGTCCGAGAGGCCGTTCTGCGCGACCTGGTCGAGTTCGTCGCGGCAGATCCTGAGCACGTCGTGCACCTGGCTGGGCCGGCAGCCGGCGTAGACGCCGAACAGGCCGCAGTCGGCGAACGCCGAGGTGTACGAGTACACGCTGTAGGCGAGGCCGCGCTTCTCCCGGACCTCCTGGAAGAGGCGGGAGGACATGCCGCCGCCGAGGGCGGTGTTGAGCACGCCCATGGCCCAGCGGCGGTCGTCGGCGCGGGCCAGGCCGGGCATGCCGAGGACGACGTGCGCCTGCTCGGTCTTGCGGCCGACCAGTTCCACCCGGCCGGCGGCGCGGATCGTACGGCTGCCGGCGCGCGGGCCGACGGGCTGTGCGTCCGGGCTGCGCAGGGCGCCCGCCTTCTCGAAGGCGGCGCGGACCTGGCGGACGACCTTGGCGTGGTCGACGTTGCCGGCGCAGGCGACCACGAGGTGGGTCGGGTCGTAGTGCTTCTTGTAGAAGCGGCGGATGCGGTCGGCGGTGAGGGCGTTGACCGTGTCGACCGTGCCGAGGACCGGGCGGCCGAGTGCGTTGTCGCCGAACATGGTGTGCGCGAACAGGTCGTGTACGCAGTCGCCCGGGTCGTCCTCGGTCATCGCGATCTCTTCGAGGATCGCGCCGCGCTCGACGTCGACGTCCTCCTCGCGGATGAGCGAGCCGGTCAGCATGTCGCAGACCACGTCGATGGCGAGCGGCAGGTCGGTGTCGAGCACGCGTGCGTAGTAGCACGTGTACTCCTTGGCCGTGAACGCGTTCATCTCGCCGCCGACGGCGTCGAGGGCGGCGGAGATGTCCAGCGCCGACCTGCGTTCGGTGCCCTTGAAGAGCAGGTGCTCCAGGTAGTGCGTGGCGCCGTTCAGGGCCGGGGTCTCGTCGCGGGAGCCGACGTGCGCCCAGATGCCGAAGGTCGCGGAGCGGACGGAGGGCAGGGTCTCGGTGACGATGCGCAGGCCGCCCGGGAGGGTGGTCTTGCGGACCGTGCCGATGCCGCCTGCTCCCTTGATCAGGGTTTGGGTACGGGCGACGGCCCGCGCCTCCGAAGAGGGGCGGGCCGTCGCCTCGGAGCTACGGGACGTCACTGCTCGGCGTCGTCCTTCGCACCGGCGGCGGAGCCGCTGTCGGACGCCGCGTCGCCGTCCTCGCCCTCGATCACCGGGATGAGGGACAGCTTGCCGCGGGAGTCGATCTCGGCGATCTCGACCTGGACCTTGTGGCCCACGCCGAGGACGTCCTCGACGTTCTCCACGCGCTTGCCGCCGGCCAGCTTGCGGATCTGCGAGATGTGCAGCAGACCGTCCTTGCCGGGCAGCAGGGAGACGAAGGCGCCGAAGGTGGTCGTCTTGACGACCGTGCCCAGGTACCGCTCGCCGACCTCGGGCATCGTCGGGTTGGCGATGCCGTTGATCGTGGCACGGGCGGCCTCGGCGGAGGGGCCGTCGGCGGCGCCGATGTAGATCGTGCCGTCGTCCTCGATGGTGATCTCGGCGCCCGTGTCCTCCTGGATCTGGTTGATCATCTTGCCCTTGGGGCCGATGACCTCACCGATCTTGTCGACCGGGATCTTGACGGTGATGATCCGCGGGGCGTGCGGGCTCATCTCGTCGGGCCGGTCGATGGCCTCCATCATCACGTCGAGGATGTGCAGGCGGGCGTCGCGGGCCTGCTTGAGGGCCGCGGCCAGGACGGAGGCCGGGATGCCGTCCAGCTTGGTGTCGAGCTGGAGGGCGGTCACGAACTCCTTGGTGCCGGCGACCTTGAAGTCCATGTCGCCGAAGGCGTCCTCCGCACCGAGGATGTCGGTGAGGGCGACGTAGTGCGTCTCGCCGTTGATCTCCTGGGAGATCAGGCCCATGGCGATGCCGGCGACCGGGGCCTTCAGCGGCACACCGGCGTTCAGCAGCGACATGGTGGAGGCGCAGACCGAGCCCATGGACGTCGAGCCGTTGGAGCCGAGGGCCTCGGACACCTGGCGGATCGCGTACGGGAACTCCTCGCGCGTGGGCAGCACCGGCACGAGGGCGCGCTCGGCGAGGGCGCCGTGGCCGATCTCGCGGCGCTTCGGGGAGCCGACGCGGCCGGTCTCGCCGACGGAGTACGGCGGGAAGTTGTAGTTGTGCATGTAGCGCTTGCGGGTCACCGGGGAGAGGGTGTCCAGCTGCTGCTCCATGCGGAGCATGTTGAGGGTGGTGACACCCAGGATCTGGGTCTCGCCACGCTCGAACAGCGCGGAGCCGTGCACCCGCGGGATGGCCTCGACCTCGGCGGCCAGGGTGCGGATGTCGGTGACACCGCGGCCGTCGATGCGCTTCTTCTCCTTGATCACGCGCTCGCGGACCAGCTGCTTGGTGAGCGAGCGGTACGCGGCGGAGATCTCCTTCTCCCGGCCCTCGAACTCCGGCAGGAGCTTCTCGGCGGCGAGCGCCTTGACGCGGTCCAGCTCGGCCTCGCGGTCCTGCTTGCCGGCGATGGTGAGCGCCTGGGCCAGCTCGGGCCTGACCGCGGCGGCCAGGGCCTCGAAGACGTCGTCCTGGTAGTCCAGGAAGATCGGGAACTCGCCGACCGGCTTGGCGGCCTTGGCGGCGAGGTCGGCCTGGGCGCGGCAGAGGACCTTGATGAAGGGCTTCGCGGCGTCCAGACCGGAGGCGACGACCTCCTCGGTGGGCGCCTCGGCGCCGCCCTCGACCAGCTTGATGGTCTTCTCGGTGGCCTCGGCCTCGACCATCATGATCGCGACGTCGCCGTCCTCCAGCACGCGGCCGGCGACGACCATGTCGAAGACGGCGTCCTCCAGCTCGGTGTGGGTCGGGAAGGCGACCCACTGGCCGCGGATCAGCGCGACGCGGACGCCGCCGATCGGACCGGAGAAGGGCAGGCCGGCCAGCTGCGTCGACGCGGACGCGGCGTTGATCGCCACGACGTCGTACAGGTGGTCGGGGTTGAGCGCCATGATCGTGGCGACGACCTGGATCTCGTTGCGCAGGCCCTTCTTGAAGGACGGGCGCAGCGGGCGGTCGATGAGGCGGCAGGTGAGGATCGCGTCCTCGGAGGGCCGGCCCTCGCGGCGGAAGAAGCTGCCGGGGATCTTGCCGGCGGCATACATCCGCTCCTCGACGTCCACCGTGAGGGGGAAGAAGTCGAGCTGGTCCTTGGGGTTCTTGGAGGCGGTGGTGGCCGACAGCACCATGGTGTCGTCGTCCAGGTACGCCACGGCGGAGCCGGCGGCCTGCTTGGCCAGGCGGCCCGTCTCGAAGCGGATGGTGCGGGTGCCGAAGGATCCGTTGTCGATAACGGCTTCGGCGTAGTGGGTCTCGTTCTCCACTAGCGTTTTCTCCTCGTCTTCGTCCCTTGGCTGCCCGTGTGGCAGGGGGACGGTGATGGAGAGGCGCTCCGTGCGGTGCGGGCCGGTCTTCGATCGAAGCACCCGGGGTTCGCTTCTCCGGGGGCCACTACCGAGGACCGGCGGCGACTGGGCGCGCTTCTCCTCTTCCTATCCTGCTGTGTCGTCCGTATTGCGTTGTGCTACCACACTACAAAGCGTGAGTGACACTCCGCACGTTCCCGCAACGGACGACGGTTACTCACCGGATGCGCGGCGGGGCCCCGCATACGGCAAAGGGAGCGGTCCCCGGGCCCTGCCGGGAAACCGCTCCCCTCATGGCGTCCTACCGGGCGCCCGCCGCACCGCGGCGGATGCCGAGGCGGTCGACCAGCGCACGGAAGCGCTGGATGTCCTTCTTCGCCAGGTACTGCAGCAGCCGGCGGCGCTGACCGACCAGGATCAGCAGGCCACGGCGGGAGTGGTGGTCGTGCTTGTGGGTCTTGAGGTGCTCCGTCAGGTCGGAGATCCGACGGGAGAGCAGAGCGACCTGGACCTCGGGGGAGCCCGTGTCACCCTCCTTGGCACCGAACTCGGAGATGATCTGCTTCTTCGTGGCGGCGTCGAGCGACACGCATACTCCTCATAGTCTGTGAACGGCCACCGAGTGCCCCCGGTCTGCATCGCGGGGGAGCTTCCGTTACTCGGGAGGCGGGGATCCGCTGGGCGCGGCCTCCAGAACGGCAAGGGTTCCGGGGGTGCGTACACGAACGGCCGTCACTCAGGGTACCAGGGGACGGCGGGCGCCTTGCGCGGGGTCGCCGAACCGTCCTGGCGGCCCGGTGTGCGCCACTAGGGTGAGCGCCGGGACCGTACCTATCTCGGGAAGGGGTCGCCGCACATGGCGGAATCGGAAGCGGAGATCAAGGCGCGCAAGGAGCGGGAGCGCGACGAGCTGTACGCGCTCGACATCTCGGGCGTCGAGTGGCAGAGCGCGCCCGGCACGGAGGAGCACGAGGAGCGGGTCGAGATCGCCCACCTGCCCGGCGGCGCGGTGGCGATGCGGTCCTCCCTCGACCCGGACACCGTGCTGCGCTACACCGAGGCCGAGTGGAACGCGTTCGTGCTCGGAGCGCGGGACGGCGAGTTCGATCTGAAGCCGATGGCGCACAACGGGGGCCTGGACGTGCAGTGAGCGGCCCGCACGGGAACGAAAAAGGGGCGGCACGCGCGCGTGCCGCCCCTTTTTCGTTCCCGCGTCCGTCCGCTAGCTGGTCATGGCGCGCGCCTTGGCGTACACGTCGAAGACGGCCAGAGCGAGCGGGATCAGGGTGAGCAGGACGAAGCCCTCGCCGATCTCCAGGAAGCGGCCCCAGAACGGGGTCGGTCCGCCGCGCGGCAGGATCAGGCCGAGGGCCGTGACCAGGGCCGTGGCCAGGGCGATCGCCGCGATCAGCCAGATGGTGCGGATGCTCAGGTCGGTGCGGTCTCCGGCCAGCGCGGCGCGCATGATGTGCTGCGGCGGGTTGAGGGCGAGGCCGAGGCCGAGCAGGACCAGGGCGGCGAGGCCGGCGGCCAGCACCGGGGCGACCTGGGCGGTGTAGCGGAAGAGGCCGGCGCGCATGAGCAGGGCGACCCCGGTGGCGAGGGCGAGCAGCTGGGCCCAGACGTCGTCGGAGAAGCCCAGCACGGCCGACGCGCCGACGGCGAGCAGCGCGCAGCCGCCGACCAGGCCGACGAGGAGTTCGTGGCCGCGCCGGGCCTGCGCCTCGACGCGTTCGGTGTCCACCGCTTCCTGGGGGGCGGACTCGGTGCCGTAGGCGGGGCGGGGTGCGCCGCTGCTGGGGTTCTCGAAGCCGATGGGCAGCCGGGCGAACCGCATGGACATGCCGGGCAGGAAGGCGAGCGCGCCGACGGAGACGGGCGCGCACAGGGCGGCGGTCTCCCGGGGCGCCCAGCCGGTGAGGGTGGCGACGAAGACGACGGCCAGGGCGAGGGCCGAGGCGAACACGAACGCGACGAAGGGGCCGTCGCCGTGCGGTGAGCACAGGGCGAGGATCAGGGCGGCGACGAGGACGGCCGCGCAGGCCAGCAGGAACTGGAGCCTGCCGATGCCCTCGCCGGCGGCGAGCGGCAGCAGTCCGCTGCCGGCGACGCCGATGTTGGGCAGCGCGCCGAGGCCGAGGGCGACGGCCGAGCCGCGGTCGTCGTAGACGCGGGCGCGGACGGCGGAGAGCACGACGAGGAGGACGCCGGTGACGGCGGCGAGGATGCCGGCCAGGCCGTGCATGTCGTGGCGCGGGTCGGCGGTCCAGGCGACGAACGCGAGCAGTGCGGGCAGCACGCCGCCGCCGACGAGGCCGGCGGCCCGGGTCAGGTCGCCGCTCCACAGCTTGTGCTGCTTGGTGACGGAGGAGGCCACGGCCTCGGCGACGTCGTCGAAGACGGCCGGCGGCAGGGATTCCGCGAACGGGCGCAGGGTGAGCAGTTCGCCGTCGAGGATGCGCTGGGCGGCGAAGGAGCGGGCGCTGTCCAGCACGGTGCCGTCGGTGCGGACCAGGTGGTAGCCGACCGGGGCGCCGGCCTCGGGGCTCTGCCGGGACAGCCGGAGGATCTCCGGGCAGAGGTCGGCGACCGGGACGTCGTCGGGCAGTGCCACGTCGATACGGCTGTCCGGCGCGACGATGGTGACCCGGCAGAAGCCGAGTCCGGTGCCGGACCCGGAAGGTGCTCCCGTCCCGGGTCCGCCGGTGGCGGCGGCCGTCATGCTCACCTGCTGCTCCCCCTCAGTGGTGGTGGTGCGTCTGTGTCGTGAAGGTCCCGTGCCGGTTTGCCCGGTGCGCGGCGACCCGGGTGCCGCAGACCGGGATTCCGGGGTTCCGCCGCCTCTTCCCTGAGGGGTTTGCCCGGGTATTCCGGCCTGCTCGGCGTGTGCTCACGCGAACATCCGGCACCCTACCGCTCACCCGTGCCGCGTGAACTCAGTAGGATCACGCGGCGGCCTGCGCTCGCCGGACACGGGGCGGCGGGCGGAACGCCTGGGTCGGGCAAGGGAATTGGTGAGCGTGAGCCAGATTGTCGTAAAGCGCCCCCCTAGGGCGCTGCCGTCCGAAGTGCCCACGGATGAGGTCGTTGTCCAGCCGCCGCCGGAATTGCCGCGGGGGCATCAGGAGAGCGTGCTGATGCAGCTCCTGCCCACGCTGGGCATGGGCGGCTCGGTGGTCTTCTTCTTCACGAACGGCCAGCCGTTCATGAAGATCATGGGCATGATCATGATCGCCTCGACGGTGGGCATGTCCGTCGCGATGGTGGTCCGCTTCCGCCGCGGCTCCCAGGGCCAGCTGGCCGACATGCGCCGCGACTACCTCAGCTATCTGTCCCAGACGCGCAAGTCCGCCGTGGCGACGGCGAAGACCCAGCGGGACGCGCAGTACTACCTGCACCCCTCCCCCGAACAGCTCTGGGCGCTCGTCGCCGAGGGCAGCCGGGTCTGGGAGCGGCGGCCCGGCGACGAGGACTTCGCGCACGTGCGCGTCGGCCTGGGCCCGCAGCCGCTGGCGACCCCGCTCGTCGCCCCGGAGACCGGTCCCGTCGAGCAGCTGGAGCCGCTGACCGCGGGCGCGATGCAGCGCTTCCTCGCCGCGCACGGCAGCGTCGGCGACCTGCCGATGGCCGTGTCGCTGCGCGCCTTCTACCACGTCACGGTCAGCGGCGAGGCGCGGTCCGTGCGGGCCTCGGCCCGCGCCCTGGTCGGCTCGCTGGCCTCGCTGCACTCCCCGCAGGACCTGATCGTCGCGGTGGCCGCGGGCCGGGAGGCGCTGCCGCACTGGGACTGGGTCAAGTGGCTGCCGCACGCCCAGGCGCCCGGCGCGGTGGACGGCGCCGGTTCGCGCCGGCTGATCGGCGGCGACCCGCGCGAGCTGGAGGACCTGCTGGCCGCCCGGCTGACCGGCCGGCCGCGCTTCCACCCGGCCGCCCCGCCGCTGCTGGACGAGCCGCACATCGTGCTCGTCCTGGACGAGCTGTCCCTGCTGCCGGACTCCGTCCTCGCCAACCCGGAGGGACTGCAGGGCGTCACGGTCCTGGAGGTGGTGCCGGGCGAGCTGACGACGGCCGGCGGCGACCTGTCCGTCGTCGTGCAGCCCGGTCTGCTGCGCCTGGAGTCCGGGCACGGCGAGGTGTACGAGGGCAGCCCCGACGCCCTGTCCTACGAGTCCGCCGAGGCGCTGGCCCGCCAGCTCGCGCCGCTGCGCATGGCCTCCGGCGGCGACGACGACCAGCCGCTGCTCGCCAACCTGGAGTTCACCGACCTGCTGGGGCTCGGGGACGCGGCGTCCGTCGACACCAAGCGGACCTGGCGCCCGCGCGCGCTCGCGGAACGCCTGCGGGTGCCGATCGGTCTCGGCGAGGACGGCCGGCCCGTGATGCTGGACCTGAAGGAGGCCGCGCAGGAGGGCATGGGCCCGCACGGCCTGTGCGTCGGCGCGACCGGCTCCGGCAAGTCGGAGCTGCTGCGCACCCTGGTGCTGGGCCTCGCCGTCACCCACTCCTCGGAGACCCTGAACTTCGTCCTCGCGGACTTCAAGGGCGGTGCGACCTTCGCCGGCATGGCGCAGATGCCGCACGTGGCGGCCGTGATCACCAACCTCGCGGACGACCTCACCCTGGTCGACCGCATGGGCGACTCGATCCGCGGCGAGCTGAACCGCCGCCAGGAGCTGCTGCGCGACGCGGGCAACTACGCCAACATCCACGACTACGAGAAGGCGCGCGCGGCCGGCGCCCCGCTCCAGCCGATCCCGTCGCTGGTGCTGGTGATCGACGAGTTCAGCGAGCTGCTGACCGCCAAGCCGGACTTCATCGAGATGTTCGTGCAGATCGGCCGTATCGGCCGGTCGCTGGGCGTGCACCTGCTGCTGGCCTCCCAGCGCCTGGAGGAGGGCCGGCTGCGCGGTCTGGAGACGTACCTGTCGTACCGGATCGGTCTGCGCACCTTCTCCGCGGCCGAGTCGCGCGCCGCGCTCGGCGTCCCGGACGCCTACGAGCTGCCGAACGTCCCCGGCTCCGGCTTCCTGAAGTACGGCACCGACGAGATGGTCCGGTTCAAGGCGGCGTACGTCTCCGGTGTGTACCGCTCGGGCGGCCAGCGGGCGGCCCTGCCCGACGGCCGGCTCCCGGTGGACCGCCGCCCGGTGCTGTTCACGGCCACCGAGGTGCCGGTGCAGTACTCCGCGATCCCGCAGCAGCGCACGCAGTCCGCGCCCGAGATCGACGAGGCGCTGGCCGACACCGTCCTCGACGTGATCGTGCGCCGGCTGGAGGCGCAGGGCCCGGCGGCGCACCAGGTGTGGCTGCCGCCGCTGGAGAGCCCGCCGTCGCTGGACGCGCTGCTGCCGGGCCTGGCCGCGGTGCAGGGCCGCGGTCTGACCCAGCCGAACTACGAGGGCGCGGGCCGCCTGGTCGTGCCGGCCGGTCTGGTCGACAAGCCGTACGAGCAGCGCCGCGACCGGCTGATGCTCGACTTCTCCGGCGCGGCGGGCCACATGCAGATCGTCGGCGGTCCGCAGTCCGGCAAGTCCACCCTGCTGCGCACGCTGATCTGCGCCTTCGCGCTCACCCACACCCCGCACGAGGTGCAGTTCTACGGCCTCGACTTCGGCGGCGGCGGCATGGCCGCGGTGGCCGGGCTGCCGCACGTCGGCGGCATCGCCTCCCGCCTGGACCCGGAGCGCGTGCGCCGTACGGTCTCCGAGGTGTACGGCGTCCTCACCCGGCGCGAGGAGTACTTCCGCACGGCCGGCATCGCCTCGATCGCCGACTACCGCGCCCGGCGCGCCCGGGGCGACATCTCGGTCACCGACCAGCCCTGGGGCGACGTGTTCCTGGTCATCGACGGCTGGGGCAACTTCCGTACCGACTACGAGGGCCTGGAGCCGGCGGTCCTGGACATCGCCGCGCGGGGCCTCGGCTACGGCATCCACCTCGTCCTCACCGCCTCCCGCTCGATGGAGGTCCGGGCGAACCTCAAGGACCATCTGATGAACCGCCTGGAGCTGCGCCTGGGCGACGTCATGGACTCCGAGATCGACCGCAAGGTCGCGGTGAACGTCCCCGCCGGCGTCCCCGGCCGCGGTCTGTCACCCCAGAAGCTGCACTTCATGGCGGCGGTGCCGCGGATCGACGGCCTCACCTCCGACACCGAACTGGCCGAGGCCACGGCCGCGCTCACCACCGAGGTCGGGCGGCACTGGCAGGCGCCGGGCGCGCCCAAGGTACGGCTGCTGCCGCGCCGGCTGGACGCGGTCGAGCTGCCGCCGGGCGACCGGTTCCGGCAGCGGGGCGTCGCCTTCGCGCTGGACGAGGAGAACCTGGAGCCGGTGTTCGTCGACTTCGAGCAGGACCCGTTCTTCCTGGTCTTCGGCGAGAGCGAGTCCGGCAAGTCCAACCTGCTGCGGCTGCTGATCAGGCAGCTCACGCTGCGGTACGGCGGTGACGAGGCGAAGTTCTTCGTGGTCGACAACCGCCGCTCGCTGCTGGACGTCACGCCGGCCTCGCACCTGGCCGAGTACATCCCGATGTCCAACCAGATGGACCACCACATGGTGGCGCTGGGCGACCTGATGCAGCGCCGCACGCCGACGGCCGACGTCACGGCGCAGCAACTGCGGGACCGGAGCTGGTGGCGGGGGCCGCAGGTGTTCGTCGTCATCGACGACTACGATCTGGTGTCCACGTCCAGCGGCAACCCGCTCGGCGGACTGACCGAGATGCTGCCCTTCGCCCGGGACGTCGGCGTCCGCTTCATCATCGCCCGTTCCTCCGCGGGCGCGGGCCGCGCCTCCTACGAGCCGTTCATGCAGCGCATGAAGGAACTGGGCGCCCAGGGCCTCCTCCTGTCCGGCGACCCGGCCGAGGGAGACATCCTCGGCGGGGTCCGCCCGCGCCCGATGCCCGCGGGCCGGGGCGTCTTCGTCTCGCGCAAGCGCGGCAAGCCGCTGGTCCAGACGGGCTGGGTGGACGGGGAGTACTGACGCGCGCTCCTCCCCGGTGGCCCGTCGTCGCGTCGGCCGTGACGCGGACCGACGGCTGCCGGGGAGGAGCGGGACCCCACCGGGGAGGTGCCGGGTGCGCCGGGGTGCGCCCCGTCAGAAGACCGGGAGGGCCAGCAGGGTGTCGCCGGAGCGGACGAAGGCGCGGTTGCCGGCGGCGGCCAGCCCGGGGTCGCCGGCCAGCGGCACGTCGTAGGACCAGATCTCGTCGCCGCTGTCCAGGCTCGCGGTGTGCACGGTCAGGCCGCTGGAGTCGTCGATCAGCCAGGCGCCGCCGCCCTGGACGACGACGGGGCACTTCTCCCCGCTCTCCAGGGAGAACCACACCTGGTCACCGTCGCGGACGGCGAGCCGTACCGTGGTGCCGCCGACGCAGGCGTACACCGAGTCGCCGAAGACGCTGGGCCGGCTGTACTCCGGCGGGTCGGCGTACTTGTCCGTGTCCTGCCACAGCTCCCTGCCGTCCGTGATGCGGCGCGCGGAGAGCGACTTGCCGTTGAGGTAGACCACGCCGTCCCGGGCCGCCGGGAGCAGCGCGCGCTTCCTCGCCTGGTGGTACAGCGTCCACGCGGTGCGTCCGGTCCGCGCGTCCAGGGCGAAGGCGTGGCCCGTGGTGGTGGCGAGGACCAGCATGCCGTGGTCGGCGACGGCGCCCTCGGGCGCGATGGTGTCGCGGAACTCCGCCGGCGGCGACACGGTCCAGCGGATCCGCGCGTCGGAGCGGCCCACCGCGCGCAGCCGGTGGTCCTTCGTCCAGACGTACACCGCCGTCGCGTCGGCGGCGAGCAGTGCCTTGGCGCCGGCCGGTGCCGTCCACTTCGCCTCTCCGGTGGACGGGACGAAGGTGTGCAGCGTGCCCTCCCGGTCGGCGCCCACGAGGAGCCGGTCGGACAGCGAGAGATAGCGGCTCGTCATCTCCAGGTCCGGAGCGGTCCAGCGGCGTTTGCCGTCCACGACGTTGACGGCGCAGACGCCGCCGGACAGGGCGCCGGTGACGACGACGTCCCGGATCGGCAGCGGCGCCGGCGAGTCCTTGCCCACCACGCCGTCATGGCTCCACAGCGGCTTGGGATGGCCGCCGACGAGGTAGTCGCCGTCGTCGGCGGACAGGACCCGGGCCGCGGGCGTGCGCACGGCGGGCGGGATACGGAACGGATCCGTGCGCGGGCCGCCGCCCGCGCGCAGCAGCCACCACGCCGTGCCGCCCCCGCCCGCGGCGAGCAGCGCGCCGCCGGCCGCGAACGAGGTGACCAGACCCCGCCGGGACGGCCCGGTCCGTGCCGTCGGCAGCGGCGCGGACAGCTCCCGGATCGCCCGCTCCCGCTCCCGGATCGCGTCGGCCACCGGCCCGCGCCGCCACACCGCCGAGTCCTTCTTCGGCCCGGCGAACGCGGTGGCGATCTGCTCCGGGGTGGGCCGGGCCGCCGGGTCCTTGGCGAGGCAGGGCGCGATCAGCGCGTGCCACTCGGGAGTGACGCCCTGCCAGTCGGGTTCGCCGTGCACGACGTCGTACTGCACGGCGGCCACATGGGTGCCCCGGAACGCGCGGTGGCCGGTGGCCGCGTAGACGAGGACGGCGCCGAGCGAGAACACGTCGGCGGCCGGTGCCACGCGCCGGCCGAGAACCTGCTCCGGTGCGCCGTAGCCGGGGGTGACCGGGATCTGGCCGGTGGTGGTGAGGGTCAGGCCGTGTTCGGGGCGGGCGATGCCGAAGTCGATGACCCGCGGGCCGCGCGCGGTGAGCACGATGTTCGGCGGCTTGAGGTCGCGGTGGACGAAGCCGGCGGCGTGGATGTCGCGCAGGGTCCGCGCGACCGACGCGGCCAGGGCCCGCAGCCGCGCGTCGTCGAGTGGGCCGTGCCGGTCCACGATCTGGTCGAGGGTCGGTCCGGCGAGGAACTCGGTGGCGATCCAGGGCCGGCCGCCCTCGGTCTGCGCTCCCAGCACCGCCGCCACACCCGGGCTGCTCACGGCCCGCGCCGCCAGCGCCTCCCGCACGAAGCGCTGGGCCAGGTTCCCGTCGTGGGCGAGTTCGGGCCGGAGCACCTTGACGGCGGCGACGGTCCCGGCCTGGTCCTGACCGACGTACACCTTGCCCATGCCGCCTTCGCCCAGCACGCCGAGCAGCCGGTAGGGGCCGAGCCGGATGGGGTCGCCGGTCTCCAGGGGTCTCATCGCTGTTCGCTCTCTCTTCTCACCGGACGGCCGGCCGGGCGGCTCGCCGGACGGCTGACCGGACGACCGGCCGGGCGGCTGACCGGATGGCTCATCGGACGACCGGCCGGATGGCTGACGGGGCGGCTGGTCCCGTGGTTGGCGGGGGCGGCGTTCACCGCAGCGGGAAGGCCGCGAGGAAGCGGCCGCCCAGTGCGAGGACCAGCCCGGCCTTCTCGTGGGCCGTGAACCGGTCGCCGGTGGTCTTGTAGGCGCGGGCCGGGGTGCGGGAGGACAGGTCGATCGCCCACAGCCGCTTACCGCGCTTGCTGTAGGCGTAGTCGGCGCCGATGACGGGCGCCGCGTTCAGGTCCGCCTCCGCGCCCCCGCCGCCCTTCTCCCGCCACCTGACGCGGCCGTCCGCCGCGTCGAGGGCGACCAGCCCGGTCCCCTTCTCCACCGCGTACACGGTGCCGTCCTTGACCGCCGGCAGCCCGTAGGTCCGGCCCGGCCGCCCGGTCCCGGAGTCCCAGACCTTCGCGCCGTCGGCGAGCCGCAGCGCGGTGAGCCGGCCGGCGCCCACGTACAGGTGCCGTCCGTCGACGGCGAGCGGGCGGCGCACCCGGTCCGGCTTGATCCCGGGCAGCGGGTGGTCCCAGCGGACGGCGCCGGTGCGGTTGTCGCGCACGACCGCGTGCACGCTGCCGTCGCCGGCCTCCTGGAACGCCACCAGATGCCGGCCCACCGCGGCGGCGGCGACGAAGTACAGGTCCTGGGCGCCCGGCCGGCGGGCCGGCAGCGGGGTCTTCCACAGCCGCCTGCCGGTGCCGGTGTCGACGGCGAGGAGGTACCAGGACTGGCCGGCCTTGAAGCCTTCGAGGGAGTACGCGCCGGTGCCCGCCACCACATAGGCCACACCGTCCGCGACACAGAGCATCTGGGTCTCCACCAAGGCTCCGTTGAGGTCGTCGAAGTGCGCGAAGGCCTTCTCGGCCGCGCCGGTGGCCGGATCGACCGCGGCCAGGTACAGCGGGTACGACTTCGCCTCCTGGTAGGGCACGTCGTCGAGGATGGACGCCACCCGGACCAGCCGCTCGCCGTCGGAGGCGGACTGCCAGACCGACTCGTCCAGGTCCGTCGTCCACCGGGTCGCGCCGGTCTCGGCCAGGACGCCTTTCAGGCCCTTGCCCGCCACCAGCGCCACCAGGTCTCCGGCGGGGTACAGCTGGGCCGGGAGGTAGCCCAGCGGCCACTGCACCCAGCCGGGGTCCGGGTCGGGGACCTGGATCTGCCAGAGGGAGTCGAGCTGCTTCTTCGGCAGCACGCTGTTGCCGGGCCCCGGGAGCGGCCGGTCCGGACCGCCGCCGGCCGCCGCGTACAGGCCCCACGCGCCGGCGCCCGCGCCGGCCACCGCCGCCGCCGTGCCCGCGCCGGTGAACAGCAGCCGGCGGCGGGTCCACCGCGCGGGCGCGGCCGTCGCCGCGGTGTCCGGCGCGTCGGCCGGAGCCGGCAGCCGCCGCGGGGCGAGCTGCCAGACCTCGGTCGCGCGGTGCCCGATGTCGGCCAGCAGCGCGTCCGGCAGATGGTCGGCGAACTCGCCGGTGCCGTCGTGCAGTTGCGCGGCCAGCCGGCCGGTCGTCGGCCGGCGGAAGGGGTTCTTGTCCAGGCACTGCGCGAGGACGGGCACCAGGGCGTCGGGTACGCCGGTCAGGCCGGGCTCGGCGTACTGGACCCGGTACAGCAGGTCGGCGGCCTGGCCGTGGCCGAACGGCGGGTGCCCGGCGGCCGCGAAGACCAGCAGCCCGGCGAGCGCGAACACGTCGCCCGCCGCGGAGTGCTCCTGCCCGGCCGCCTGCTCCGGTGACATGAAGGCGGGCGTGCCGACCGCGACCCCGACCCGGGTGAGGTGCTCGTCGCCGGCCGCGCGGGCGATGCCGAAGTCGATGACCTTCGGGCCGTAGGCGGTGACGAGGACGTTGGACGGCTTGAGGTCCCGGTGGACGACGTCGGAGGCGTGCAGTTGTCCCAGCGCCCCGCACAGCGCCGCGCCGAGGGCCCGCACCGTCGCCTCGGGCAGCGGGCCGCACAGCTCGACGGCCTCGTCCAGGGGCGGTCCGAGCACGTACTCGGTGGCCAGCCAGGGTGTCTCGGCCCGCACGTCCGCGGCCACGACCCCGGCGCCGTACCGCTCCCCGACCACCCGGGCCGCGTCCGTCTCCAGCCGGAACCGGGTGCGGAAGGCCGGGTCGGAGGCGATACGGGCGTGCATGGTCTTCAGCGCGACGGTACGGCCGCCCGCGGTTCGGGCCAGATAGACGGTGCCCATGCCGCCGGTGCCGAGGCGGGCGACGGGCCGGTAGGGGCCGATCGCCCGGGGGTCGTCGTGGGTGAGGGGAGTGGGCATCGGCGTACGTCAGTTCCGGACGGGGGCGGCCCCGACGGCCGTCTCCGCCGTGAGGAGGGCCGCCGACTGGTGGGCGAGGGCGGCGATCACCCGGCCGGGAAGCCGGCCCGGGGCGAGCGGGGAGTCGCTGGTATCCCCCACCTCCGCTATGAGTTCGGCAAGTTGTGGCCGGGAGCCGGGGTCGCGGGCGAGACACCGGCCGATGACGGTGCGCAGGGCGGCCGGGAGTTCGTCGCGCTCCGGGGCCGTGTGGCCGGTGGCGGCGTACGCGAGCGTCGCACCGAGGGCGTACACGTCCCCGAGCGGGCGCGGGCGGCCGCCGGACGCCTGCTCCGGCGGCAGGCTGCCCGCCTCCAGGCCGGGCAGCCCGGACCGGGGCGTGCCGTCCGGGGCGGCGGCGCGTACGGCGCCGAAGCAGGTCAGGCGCGGGCCGTCGGCGGCGAGGAGCACGGCCGCGGGGGACACGCCCGCGAAGGCCAGGCCCTGCCCGTGCACGATGGCCAGGGTCTCGGCGAGGGCCGCGCCGAGCGCACGTACCGTCCGCTCGGGCAGCGGCCCGCCGTGCACGGCGAGGGCGGTCGGCAGCGGCAGGACGGGCAGATAGGGACGGGCGTGCCAGGCGGGCCCGTCCGGGCCGGCGACGGCCGTGGCCGGGGCGGCGCAGGGGCCGAGGAGATAGCGGGAGTCCTCGGCCTCGGCGAGGAAGCGCCGCGGATCGGCGCCGGGCAGCGGCAGGGACAGCAGGACGGTGTCCGTGGAGTCGGCGCCGCGGGCGATGTACCGCCGCTCGGGGACGGGGAGCCGGGTGCGCGCCTCGTCCAGGGCGGTGATCAGGGTGTACGGGCCCACCCGCCGCCGCGCCGGGCCGGTGCCGCCCGCTCCTCCCCCGGCGGCCACGCCCGTGGCGCCCTCTGTGGCATGCATCGCTGTCCTGGTGTCCGTTCCGCGCTGGCCGTGCGGCACGACAGAGGGTGGGCACCTCCCGTGCGTGCCCACCCCGCTGCCGTACCGTGCCGGCCGGTCCTACATGAAGTAGCTGGCGGCCTTCCGGTCGCCGCCCTGGTAGTCGCCGCCGGCCGCGTGCACGACCTTGCCGATCTGGACCAGGGCTTCGTGGATGCCCTTGGCCTCACGGTCCCAGGCGGCCTGCTGCTCGGCGTAGGCGTTGTGCGCCTCGCCCTCCCACATGCTGGCGACGCCGGCGACCTTCTGCTTGATGGCCTCGAGGCCCTCTTCGAGCCGCCGCGCGTGGTTGGCCAGCTGGGTGGCGGTCTCGTCGAGGCTGCCGTAGGAAACTTCGAGCTCGCCGCTGTTGTTGGCGCCCATGATTGCTCCGTTGCTTACGAGGAGGTGGTGGTCTGGAGGGGATCAGTAGCTGGACAGCGCCGAGCCGCCGAGGCCGACGTCGATGCTCTGCACCTGCGAGCGGACCTCGTCCTCCGTGCCGTCCTTGATCTTCCGGGTGGTGCTCATGGCCTCGATGAACTTGGCCAGGATGTTGCCGATCTTGACCATGCGCTCGTTGATCTCGGTCTGCTTGGAGTTGAAGGCACCGGCGCCGATGCCCTTCCAGTTGCCCTCGAGGCTGTCGATGAGGGCCTGCAGTTCCTTGAGCTGGCCCTTGATGCCCTCGAAACGGTGCAGAAGCTCCTTTTCGAGGACGACGATGTCCTTGTCGCTTACCTTCTGGCGCTGCGTCGCCATGTCGATGCCTTTCGTTGTGACTGACCTTGCCGGGTGCCGAGCCTGAGGCGGCGTCGGTACGGCCGGCAAGCGGATTTCTGCCCACTCGGCGGACGAGCGGGTATGCGGGAGACCGCTCAGGCGTTACGGCGTGCGCGCAGCACGGCGAAACCGGCGCCTCCGATGACGAGTACGGCGGCCACGGCGCCGATGATCACCCAGGTCCGGGTGTCACCGCCCGATTCCGTGTCCTTCGCGGCGGCGGAGGTGGGTCCGCCGGCGGAACCGGCTTCCTTTTCCTTGGCTCCCTCGGCGGGTTCCCCGGAGGAGGGCGCGACCGACAGGCTCGGCGTGGCGGTGACGTCCTCGTCCGGGTCCGTTCCGTTCTCGGCGGCGAGGGGGTCGCGGTTCGCCGGTCCCGGATCGATGTCCTTGTCGATCAGCACACGGCGGGGCCGGATGATGCCGTAGCCGAGGTACTTGCTGGGCTCGTCCTTGGCCCAGGTGCGGCCGGCGGTGTCGATGAAGGAACGGAGGACCTGGTTGGCCGTCCAGTCGGGGTGGGCGGACCAGACCAGGGCGGCGGAGGCGGAGGCTATGGCGGAGGCCTGGCTCGTCCCCTGCCCGGGGCAGTACTTCCGGAAGGTCTTGTCACACCACGTGGGGACGTTGAGACCGGGTGCCGAGAGGTCCACGTCGTTGCCGTACGTGGAGAAGTCGCCCACGGTGCCGGTCTTGTCGATGGCGGCGACACCGACAACGTAGGGGTCAGCGGCCGGATATTCGCCCTTGTTCCCCTTGTTCCCGCTGTTGCCGACGGAGGCGAACATCAACTTTCCCTTGGAGGCGGCGTACTTGATGGCGTCCTCCTCCTCGGAACTGTAGTACGGGCTTCCGAACGACATGTTGATGATTTTGGCGTCGCTGTCGGCCGCGACCCTGATCGCCTTCTCGGAGGTGAGGGACTTCGCCCGCTCCGTCTCGTCCGTCAGCTGATCGAGTCCGATACGAATCGGAATGATCTTCGCGCCGGGAGCAAGCCCCTTGATGCCGCCACCGGCTCCCGTGCCGGCGATGATCTCCGCCATCGACGTGCCGTGTCCGTCGTAGTCCTGAGTGACGTGGTATTTCGCGGCGCTCGGGACCTCATCGACGAGCACCTGCCCCTTGAGCGAAGGCGTCTGCGGATTCACTCCGGTGTCGATGACGGCAACCTTCACCCCCTTGCCGGTGCTGTGCTTCCAGATCTCGTCGGCGCCCATCGCGTCCAGATACCACTGCTTGGGCGGAGCGCCGTCCGCGGCCACGGCTCCGGAGGCCAGTCCCGCCGACGCGATCACCAGCGTGCCCAGTGCCGAGCACACCGCAGACAGCCGTCTCGCGGTGCGCCTCGTCAGGAGGGCGGTCCTCGGGCCGCGTCGGCCGGTCCCTGGCTTCATGCCTGTGTACGTCCTCGCTCGTGTTCAGTCGCTCTTCTGGGGCACATCACGCCGCTCCTGCGACGAGCGGTGCTGTTCCGTCCTGGCGGGTGCGCCGGTGCGGCCGGTCTCGGCGGCCGGTGCCTGGCGACCGCCCACCGCTCCGCGGCCGAGCCCCTTGGCACCGGCCTCGGAGCCCTTGAGCGGGGAGCCGGAGGTGTTGCGCGGTGCGCCGACGACGCCCTCGGGGTTGGCCGCCGAGCGCAGCGCCGCCTGGCCCGCGCCGGGTTCCGGCTTGGCCGTGGGGGCGCCGACGACGCCCCGCCGGCCCAGCGCGCCCTTGGACGGCGTGGAGGACGCCGGTTCCTCGGCGCCGACGACCATGCCGCGCGGGACCCGGGGGTTGGCCGCCCCCGCGGACGTACGGCCGGTGACCTGCTTGCCGCCCACGACGCCGTTGCGCGCCGCACCGGCGGGACCGGCGGGGCCGGTCGCCGCGGTGCGTCCGCCGGGCATGCCGGTCGTCCTCGGCGTCCCGCCGGTGACGGGGCGTCCCACCGGTGCGCGTCCCGACTGTGCGGTGCGCCCGGTCTGCACGGGTCCCCGCGCGCCCGGCTGGCCCGCCGGGGTCGCGCGTCCCATGGCACGGGCGGCCTGTCCCGTCGGACCCTGCGGAGCCCGGCCGCCGGCGGTGGTGCGTCCCGGCTGGCCCTGCGGTACCCGGCCGTTCCCGGTGCCCGCGGGACCGGTACGGCCCTGCGACACCCGGCCGTTCCCGGTGCCCGCGGGACCGGTACGGCCCTGCGCGGGGACGGCCGGACGGCCGGGCGGCCCGTAGCCGGGGGTGCGGCCGGACGTCGGTGTGACGGGCGGTCCCATCGGGCCCGTGGGCAGCGGAGGCAGCGGGCCGCCGCCACTGCTGGTCGGGACGGTCGGCGTCGGGGTGCCGGGCGGTGCGGCCGGAGTCTGGGGAGGCAGCGTGGTCGTCGTGTTGATCTCCGTGCCGACGTCGTGGCCACCGCCGGTGGAAGGCACGACAGGGTCGTGGACCTCCTTCAGGGGCGGCACGTGTCCGCCGGCACCCGTTCCGTGCGACGTTGCGCTGCCGGAGCCGCCCCCCGCCACGCTTGCGTGGCTGCGTCCCACGCTCTGCCGGGGCGTCGCCGAGCCACCCGGTCCCGGGCCGTACGGAACCCGGTCCTCGCTCCGCCCCGTCGGCCGGGGCACGCCCACGTCCGGAATGGCCTTGTACGGCTTCGGGTCCGTAGCCATCGCCAGCCCCAGCGCGGTCGCGGACACGGCGTAGAAGGACGCCAACCGGTTCATCTGGTTGATCGCCTCCTGCCGGTTCTTCTCGACCTTCAGCGCGGCGGCGTACTCCGGGTCGTCGTCGACCTGCTTGGTCTTGGGCAGCTCGTGGGGACGCTTCTGCTCGGCCGCGGGCCGGGGGTCGCGCTCGGGCATGGCGCTGCGCACCGAGGCCAGGCCCGTCGCGGCGGCGGAGATCTCGGTGGCGGCGACGTCGGCGAAGGTCGCCAGCTTCTTCGTCCAGTCGACGAGGCCGTCGGTCCAGGTGCGGAACTGCTCGGCGCCCTCGCCCTCCCAGTCGACGCCCTTGAGGTGGGTCTCCAGGTCCGTCGCCGCGTCGTGGATCGCCGTGCGGGCGTCCCACAGCGTCTTGCTGGCCGTCTCCAGGTGCTCGGGGTTGGCGTGGTGGACCAGGTCGATCATCGCGTTGAGATCGCGGTCCTCGAAGTCGGTGCGGCCCAGGGACAGGGCCGCACCGATCGGGGTGCCCCTGAGCCCGTTCTGCAGCCGGCTGAGCCTGTTGACCATGCCGACCTGGCGGTTGGCCTGCTCGACGTCGGTCTTGTACTCGGACTTGTGCTGCCAGTTGTCAGTCAATGGAACTCGCCCCCGCGGACTGGTGGTCGCCGCCGTGCTCGGCAGTCTTGGCGGGCTTCGGGTCGGCGTGCTTCTCCTTGGGCTCCGTGGCCTCGCGGTGCTCGTGGTCCAGGTGCGCGCGGATCTGCCAGAAGCGGCGCCGCACCTCGTCGTCCGTGCCGTCGTACGTGACGTCGGCCGCGTGGGCCGCGAGCGTCAGGGCCTCGATCTGCATCCCGAGGTTCCGCGACAGCGTGGTGAGGCGCTCGTGCACCTGCTCGTACTTGCCGTGCAGCTCGGTCGCCTCGTGGAAGGGGATGTTCGAGCCGCTGAACGAGGAGGCGCTGATCCTGTGTTCCGCGAGCCTGGACGGGCTGCCGGGAGCGCCCTCGAAGGCCTTCAGCGCGTCGTCGACCTTCTTCTTGAACTTCGCCAGCGCATCGATGCCACGCCTCATACCCGAGCCGCTACCGCCGCTCACCGCGACCCCTTCCCCGTTCCCCGTTGGTACAGCCAGCAGACCGGGCGGCGCAGGGCCGCGCACCGGTCCACCGGCGACCACTGTAGTCATTGCGGAAATGGCGGCCAACTGAACTCCGCGACGGTTCAGTTGCGATGCTGTCCGGATCCGACCGGCTCCGGGTCACCGGAGACCGACAAGGCGGTTGATAACGACAGAAAGGGACCGCAGTCTGCGCAGAAGATTCACATGCGCGCGCTTACCCGCCGTCCCGTCCGGGCAGTCGCGCCAGGTGGCCGGCGGCCGGTCCCTCCGCCGAATTTTCACGCCCGGTACATCGCATATGGCAGACATGGCGCAAATTTTCCCCGGCGTTGATTGCTAGGTTGACACGGCATCGGACTAATCGCGGGGGAAGGGGCCCTTCCATGGCATGGGACGAATGGGAGCAGCTCAAGGCAGACGCTGCCCAGGGGCAGTCGACGCACATGCAGCTCAACCATGTCGACGGGGGCGGTGGCACGTACGGGCCGTACGTCCTCCCCAGCAAGACCGGTGACCTGAAGGTCGGCCACAAGGACCTGGAGAAGATCGGCAGCTCCGCGCACCACCTGTACGACCAGTTGTGGGACAAGGCCCGGGTGGCCACCCCGTCCAGCGACTCGGCGGCGGGCGACCTGTCCACGCAGGGCTTCGCCCTCGGCGCCGGGCTCCAGCACGTGTCGAGCCGCTGGGAAGAGCAGTTGAAGTCCCTGATGGACGCCTGCGCCCAGATCGCCAACCACATGCAGACCACCAAGGCCGTGCACGCGAACGACGAGCACTACATCCAGCGCCAGATGAGCAGCATCGACGCGCTGGACGACGGGTTCGACGAGCGGGTGGGGGCGCCGGGCAAGAAGAACGACTACGGGGACGACGGCAAGGACAAGGGCAAGAAGGACGAGTAGCGGCGTCGGGCGGTAGACGACGCAGACGATCACACCATCGGCACCGCTGTTCCGGGGGACCACCACCAATGGACTTCAACGCTCTTTACCACGCCAATTTCAAGCTGCTGGACGACGCCATCGCCGACTGGTCGACGCTGGTCAAGCACCTCGCGGACCTGAAGAAGGACGCCGAGGACGGTCTACACAAGGCCGCGACGACGGCCGACTGGGCCGGTGTGAACGCCCAGGTGTCCAAGCAGTTCATCGGCAAGACGGCCGGTGAGTTCGGTGACGCCCACACGCAGGCGACCACCATCCACAACATCCTGCGGGACACCCGGGAGGAGCTGAAGTCGTTCCACCAGCAGCTGACGGACGCCGTCTCGCGCGGGCAGAAGAAGAACCTGACCGTCATCGACGCGGGCGGCGGCAAGTTCACGGTCATGGGCAACACGCGGCCCGACTGGAGTTCGGACCCGAGCGGCAACACGGGCGCCACCAACCAGAAGGACGTCGACGACCTCCGCGACGAGATCCAGGGCATCCTCGGCAAGGCCACCGAGAGCGACAACTCGGCCAAGGACGTCCTCACGGCCATCGTCGACCAGTCCCGGATGGGTTTCTCGGACGCCAGCTACCAGGACCGGGACACCGCGGCAGCAGCCGTCAAGGAAGCCGACGAACTGGCGAAGCTGGCCAGGAAGGACCCCGACGACCTGTCGGTGGAAGACTTCGACCGGCTCAACGCGGGGCTGAAGAAGTACCACGACGATCCGCTGTTCTCGGAGCGGTTCGCGAAGGACCTCGGGCCGGAGAAGACGCTGTCCTTCTGGGCCAACGTCAGCGACAGCCAGGTCTCCTGGGACATCAACCGGGAACGGCGCGACCAACTCGGCGAGTTGCAGAAGAACCTCGGCCTCACCCTCGCCACCGCCACCCAGAGCGACACGGCCGACATGACCGAGTGGAAGCGGCACATGGTCGACATCGGCGACCAGGAGGTCGGCGGCAAGCGCGGCGGTCTGCTCGGCTTCCAGGTCATGAGCAACCTCATGCGGGTGGGCGACTACGACGACGACTTCATGAAGCAGTACGGCAAGGGCCTCATGGAGACGGAGCGGAAGTTCACGGGCGACGGCTCGCACTACGCCTGGCAGCGCATGGGCTTCGACCCGTACCTGAACCACATGAAAGGCGGCGACACCGGCTTCGACCCCCTGTCGGGCTACCTCAAGGGTCTGTCCAACAACCCCGACGCCGCGACCGACTTCTTCAACGACGACTTCCTCCCGAAGGACGGCGACCGCAAGCACGCGGTCTCCAACTTCAAGTACCTCTTCGAAGACCGCCACTGGCCGCACGAGAGCAACAACGACCTCAGCCGCGGCGAGAGCACGGACGGCCGCAACAACCTCGCGTCGGCCCTGGAAGCCGCGGCAACCGGGCATCCCGCGGGAGAGATCCCCACACAGGACACCGCGCCGCACAGCAAGGAACAGGCCAAGCTCTTCAACGCCATCGTCTCGTCGGTGGGAGACGATCCGGAACGGCTCACCGATCACAGTGTGATGTCCGACAGCATGGGACAGATCGCTTCCGAGTACCTGCCGGACATCAACCGCGCCACGACCGACGTGAGCCGGGACTCGGAGGACTGGAAGCAGATCGAGAAGCTCTATCCGATCGCGGGAACCGATTCCGAGGTGGGGCACCGGGATGTCAGCAAGTTCCTTTTCACCGTCGGCCAGGATCCCAAGGGCTACGCGGCAGTCGAAGTGGGGCAGCAGGCCTACATGTCCAAACTGATGGAATACCACCTGGACCCGGACCTGCCGGCGGACCAGCGCTTCTCCCAGGATCAGGAAACCACGGTCAAGTACATCGCCCAGCGGTCCGGCGAAGTGTCGGGTGTCCTCGGTCTCGGACGGCAGGAGGAGATCGCGAAGCCGGCCGGTGACAAGGATCACGACTTCGACTACAGCGTCTCGCAGCGCAAGAACGCTATTTCCGGTGGTGTGGGAACGGTCGTGGGCGTCGGAACGTCGTTCATCGCAACTCCCTGGGTCGGCGCGGCTGCCGGCGGGGCGGCCGGTACGGCCACGAGCATGCTTCTGGAACACATCTACAAGGACGCCGAGGGACACGCGCTCGAAGAGGCCGCCGATGAGATGGGCAGCCGCTGGCAGGCCGGCCTGGAGAAGAACAACGAATACGTGGCGATGGGCGCGCAAGGGGCCGCCAAGCAGTACCACCTCGGGAACGTGGACGACATCGGGACGTGGTCGCGCGAAGGGGCTCGCCAGGGCTACATCAACGCCAACGACATCTTGCAGGGACAGGCTCCCGGCAGCAGAACGACTTCCTGACAACCTGCCATGACGAGAGTGCCATGAATGTGACTTTCGGCCCCCGCCGGGGCCGCCGTGCAGGGGCGTC
The DNA here is from genome assembly GCF_044332325.1 of Streptomyces sp. NPDC017095. Lineage (NCBI taxonomy): Bacteria > Bacillati > Actinomycetota > Actinomycetes > Kitasatosporales > Streptomycetaceae > Streptomyces > Streptomyces sp. NPDC017095. The sequence goes on along the minus strand of NZ_JBIROU010000010.1, from coordinate 321,699 downwards.
CATCGCGGTCTCCGCCCTTCTCCTCGCACTCGCGAGCTGCTCCGGAGAGGGGCAGCAGCGCGAGTACTCGACGCCGCGCTCCGCGTGTGGCACCGCCATCGATGCCGCAGCGCTGGCCGACTTCCTCCCACCTGGAGAGAAGGTCTCGACCAAGGTCACGGCTACTTCGCCCAAGGCCACTCGCTGCGCTGTCTCCGTCGACGGAACACGCGTCGTCTACACCGCACAGGAGTGGTGGAGCGACATGTCGGTGCTCGAGTTCGCCAAAGGGCTGACCCTTGAAAAGGTCGGTCACCGAACTGACGACGGCCGGTTCGCCTACTCGGGGAACCAGGCTTTCGGCAAGACGGAGGGTTGCCGCAACAAGCGTGACCAGATCCTTTACACGGCTGTGCTGGCTACAGGCTCGAAGCACAGTGATGCCGCAGCCATGAAGAAGCTGATCACCACGTACACGGCAGCGGTGGAGCGATCCAGTGTGTGTCAGTGAGGGCATGCCGGGCCAGACCTTGTCACAGCCGTCCGTGGGGAAGTCCGATGCCTGTGCGTAAGGCTGCTCTGGCCCTCGTTGGTTCCCTTGTGCTGGTGAGCGGGTGCGGGAGTGAGGAAGCGGGAGCACATTCCGCTCTCGGGGCCGGTCAGGCCGCGGCGGTGTTGCCGGATGCCGCGGCCCTGCCGGGGTGGAAGGCCTCCATGGAGCCGGTCGCCTACCCGGTGAAAAAGGCCAAGGAGATGGGCCTGCGTCGGTGCCATGACGTGGCGGGGCGGAACTCCTGCGATCACGTCCGGGTGCTGGGTGCCTCGGTGTTCCGCCGGCAGGGGAAGCCGGACCTCTCCTTCGTCGTCCAGACGTACCGCGACGAGGACACGGCCCGCGCCGCGTACGGAACCGTCTGGAAGGCGTGGAAGCAGTGGGTGCCGGCGGCCAGGACCGTGCCGGCCCCGCACCTCGGCGACCAGCGCGACGCCGTGGCCGGTCTGAGCGCGTCGACGGCCGAGGGTTCGAAGGGCCTGATGGTCCAGGTGCGGGTGGGCAGCGTCATCATGCTGTCCATGGCCGAAGCCGGTCCCGGGGTCCCCACCGCGGACTCCTTCGCCGACCGGTTCGCCGGCGTCTTCGCGCGGCGGGCCGCACAGGCCCAGGCGGGCGACGAGCCGTCGGCCCGGCTCACGGCGTCCGCGGGCTGACCGGCCCGGCTCACGGCGGCCGCGGGCTGAGCGGCCCGGCTCACGGCGTCCGCGGGCTGAGCGGCCCGGCGGTCGTCAGCACCCTCCCTCGCGTACCGACGTCCGCAGACGGTACGCCTGGTAGGTGATCGTTCCCTGCCCGCCGGTGATGCCCGGCGGTGTGTAGTCGTCCTTCTTGGAGCGGACGCGCCGCAGGCGGGCGCAGAACTCGGCGTCCGTGCCGTCCGCGGTGATCGTGAGGGAGGCGTCGGCGGCCGTGTTGCCCTCGGCGGGCTCGACCGCCACCCCGAACTCCGGTGCGTCGCCGCCGCCGGCCTCGGTCACCCGGTCCTGCACCAGCGAGGCGTAGTCGGTGAAGGAGTCGGGGTTGTCGCCCTGATCGGTGCGGAACATGAAGCCGTCGAGGTCGTCGGTCGCGTGCCGTACCGCGCTGCTCAGCTCGTCGTCGCTCCAGGACCCGTCGTCGGAGACGCCGAAACCCTGGACGGCCAGGTAGACGCCGATGGCCGCCAGGCCCAGGAAGAGGACGCGGGCGGTGACGAAGGCGGAGCCGGGCAGTTCCGGGGCCGAGGGGTTGACGTTCGCGCGCCAGGAGCGCACCCAGTCGGCCTTCACGCAGGCCATGGCCCCCAGCACGGCGGACAGCACCAGGCCGATCACGTTCAGCTGGTTCAGCGCGTCCATGCTCCGCCTCCCCTGAGTCCGCGGCGCCTGCGGCGGGCGTCGCGCACCGCCACCGCCGCGCCGCTCAGGGCCGCCACCAGGACCGCCACGGCCACGGCGACGTACGTCGCGATGCGGGCCGTGCGTTCGCGCGGGGTCTCGCCGAGGGTGAGCTTGGCGGGGGTGGGGGCTTCCGCGTGGGTGAGGCCGGCGTCGGGGTGGGGCGACTCGATGGGGTGATCGTCCTCGGTGAGGGCGCGGACCGGGTCCACCACGCCCCAGCCGACCAGGCGGTCGTGGCCCGGGATGGAACGTTCGGCGGTCTGCTCGATCTGGGCCACGACCTCGCGGGGCGTCCAGTCGCGGTGCTTGGCCTTGATCAGCGCGGCCACGCCGGCCACGTACGGCGCGGAGAAGCTGGTGCCGTTGTCCGGGCAGTGGCCGCCCTTCGGCACGGTGGAGATCATGTCGACGCCGGGCGCGGAGACGCCGACGAAGTCGCCGGACTGGGAGAAGGCCGCGCGTTCGTTGTTGCGGTCGGAGGCGCCCACGGCGAGGACGCCGGGGTAGGACGCGGGGTACGTCTTCTTCGAGGCGCCGTTGCCGCCGCCGTTGCCCGCCGAGGCGACCACGACGATACGGGCCGCCAGCGCCTCGTCCACCGCCCGTTGCAGGTCGGGGTCCGGTCGGGCGGCGTCGGTCGTGTCCTGGGAGATGTTGATGACGTCGGCCTTCTTGGCGATCGCGTGCCGGATGGCCCGCGCGAGCGTGAGGGCCGTGCCGTGGCCTTCGGCGTCGTTCTGCTTGACCGGGATGATGGTGGCCTCGGGGGCGAGTCCGACGAAGCCGGTGCCCTTCATGGGGCGGGCCGCGATGATGCCCGCCACCCGGGTGCCGTGGCCGACCGTGTCCGTGGTGCCCTTGGTGTTGCCGCGGTCGATGGGCTCGCCCTGGCTGTCCTTGGAGGGCAGGAAGTTGGCGCCCAGGGAGGCGTCCACGGCCTGGGTGAGCTGCGGGTTGGCCGTGTCGACGCCGGTGTCGACGACCGCGACGCGTACGCCCTTGCCCTTGGACTCGCTCCACAGCTCGTCGAGGTTGACGCGCTGGAGCGCCCAGGGGGTGCCGGCGTACTTGTGGTTGGTCCTGGAGAACTCGCACTGGCCGGAGCCCGGATCGGCCGCGGCGGCCGGCGCGGCCGGCAGCACCGCGGCCACGGCCGCGGCGGCGGCCAGGGCCGCGCGGCCGCGGGGCACCGCCGCGAGGGTGGCGCGGCGGCCGGGGCCGGGCGTCGTCGTCGTACCCATCGTCGTACTCCTCAGGAGCCCTGCGGCTGGCGGGCCGCCGCGGTCGACAGGCGGGGGCCGGTCGGCAGGAACTGCGACCAGGCCGCGGGGACGGGCGCGGGGTCGAGGTCGGCGTAGCCGAGGCGGGTCTGCGCCAGCTTGGCTTCCTGGCGGAGCTGTTGGCGCTGCTTGGCGTCGACGCCGACGCCCTTGTCGTCGCCGGCGCTGTCGTCGTTGGACTGCAGGGCGTAGCGCAGGCCGGTGTCGGTGACGAGGAAGACCGGGCCGGCCTTGGTCTCGCTGCCCTTGAACTGGCGGTAGAGCTGGCCGGATCCGGCGGTGACGTAGGCGCTGGAGGAGCCGGTGGGCAGGACCGCGGGGAAGTCGGTGCCGGCCCAGGTGGTCAGGGTCGTGTCGCCGTTGCCGGGGTCGACGTGGTTCAGCACGTTGCACAGGGTGTTGCGGCTGCCGTCGGCGGTGGCGGGGTTGTTGACCGCCTTGGGCTTCTCGGTGGGCCACTGGTGGTCGGCGGCGAACGGCTCGCCCCGGGTGATGGCGCCCGCGCTGACCTCCAGCGGGTGTCCGGCCTGGCCCAGCTTCACGAGGTCCTCGCTGACCAGGAGGAGCTGGGCGACGAAGTCGGAGACGGGCGCGACCCGGTGGGGCAGCACGACGAAGTACTGCTCCTGGCCGTTGACCGGTGCCCGGAGCACCATGCCGACGCGGTTGGCGTCCGGGTCGAGCTGGCCCGGGGCGCCGGCGGGGGCGCCCGGCACGCCGTCGACCGGCGGGAAGCTGATGCGGTCGCCGGGGTGCAGGGTGTCGATCCACTCCTTGGTGACCTTCTGCGGGACGCGGTCGGCGCCCACGATGGTCTGCAGGAGCAGGCTGTCGCCGGCGTCCAGCGGGTACGCCCGGCCGTGCGCGTCGACGACGTACTGCTGCTTGTCCGGGGTGGCGACGTAGAGGAGTTCGCCGCCGTGCAGCCGCTGCCGGCCGCCCAGCTTGCCGCGGTCCCGTTCGGCCAGGACGAACGCGGCCTTCTGGAGGGCGCCGCCGTTGCCGCTCGGGCGTTCGCAGACGGCCCACTCCTTGGCGGCGCCGGCCTCCTTGCCGGAGGGCAGCCGGTCCGGGGCGTAGGGGATGCCGATGGTGACGCCGTGCGGGATCTTGCCGTTGTCGAGGACCGACTCGTCCACGGTGACCACGTCGACGTCGTTCTGGGTGTCGAGGACCAGCTTGGCCGAGGCCATGTTGAGGACCGGGTGGAGCTGGACCTTGTCCTTGGTCTTCAGAACGACGTAGCGGGTGGTGGACTTGCTGGCGATGATCACCTTCTGCCCGGGATCGTCCCAGCCTTGCGGGGCCGTCGGTTTGAACATGCCCCAGGCCCCGAAGGCCGCCAGCACGACCACGCCGACGATGGCACCGGGCAGGATGGCGCGCAGCGGCCGGGGCGCCCCCTCGTCGGAGGCATCCGGTGACGACTGCACGAACGACGCGAGCATGCGGCGCTTCGCGAAGGTGTAGGCGTTGAGTTGGTCCCGCCGAGATGCCATCTGTGCCTGTTTCTCCCCGTGTCTCCCGCGGAGCGCGCCCGGGGACCACGCTCCCCCGCCCTCCGTTGTCGGACCCGGCCCCTACTATGCCTGGTACGGAGCGGACCGCGTGGAGCGGGTAGGGTACCGGGGCCCTCAAGGGCCTTGTTCGGTGGCCTGGTTCCAGTGAGTTGTGAGCAAAACGGGGGGATGGAGTGATGGCTTCCGGAACGCGGACGCGAGCACGCGGCCGGTCGGCGGCACGAGGCCGTGCGGCCGGGTCCGGGACGCCGGCGCGCGACGCGTCCGCCCGGCGCGGCGCGGACCGCCAGCAGGTCACGCCCGGCCTCAGGCAACGGCCGGGCCAGGCCGGTTCGTTCCGTTTGCAACGGCTGGTGCTGGTGGAGCTGGCGGCGGGCGTGCTGCTGGCCGGCTGGGCCGTCGGCATGGCGGCCCTGGTACCGGCCGCGGTGCTCGCGCTGGTGCTGCTCCTGCTGGCGTTCGTACGGCGGCGGGGCCGGTCCCTGCCCGAGTGGCTCGCCACCGCGCGGGAGCTGCGGGCGCGGCAGAAGCGGGCCGCGCACACCCCGGTGCCGCCGGGCACGGAGCCCGGGCTGGTCCCGGCGGTGGAGTGCGAACCGGCCCTGCGCACCTCCTCGTACGGCGGGCGTGACCGCCGGCCGGTCGGCGTCATCGGCGACGGCACGTTCGTCACCGCCGTGCTCCAGGTGGAGGCCGACGCGACCGCGCTGCGCGCCGAGCGGAGCCGCCAGCCGCTGCCGCTGGGCCTGGTGCGCGACGCGCTGGAGGTGGACGGCATCCGCCTGGAGTCCGCCCAGGTCGTGCTGCACACCCAGCCCGCGCCCGCGCTGCACCTGCCCCAGCAGTCGGTGGCCGTCGCCAACTACGTCCCGTTGCAGGAGCAGACCGGCGCCCCGGCCGTGCGCATCACCTGGATCGCGCTCAAGCTGGACCCGGAGCTGTGCGCGGAGGCCGTGGCGGCGCGCGGCGGCGGGCTGGAAGGGGCGCAGAAGTGCGTCGTACGGATCGCGGACCATCTGGCGAGCCGGCTGACCGGCGCCGGGTTCCGGGCGCGGGTGCTGGACGAGGAGGAGCTGGTCGCCGCCGTCGCCACCTCGGCCTGCGCGAACCCGCTGGTCACCGCGGAGGCGGGACGCAGCGAGACCCGGGAGCGGCGCACGGAGGAGTCCGGGCGGAGCTGGCGCTGCGACAACCGGCGGCACACGACGTACTGGGTGCGGCGGTGGCCGCCGCTGGGCGGGGGCGGGGCCGAGTCCCTGCCGCAGTTCGTCGCCCGGGTCACGGCGGTGCCGGCCCTGGCGACCACCTTCAGTCTGACGCTGGCGCGCGGCGAGCGGCAGGAGGTGTCGCTGTGCGGGCACCTGCGGGTGACCGGGCGCAGTGACGACGAACTCGTGGCGGCCCGGCGCGCGCTGGAGGACGCGGCCCGGCGGTCCGGGGCGGGCCTGGCCCGGCTCGACCGCGAGCAGCTTCCCGGCATGCTGGCCACTCTGCCCCTCGGAGGTGCGCGATGACGACGATGGGCACGACCTCCCCGGCGGGACCGGCCGCGCGGGAGCCCTCCGGGCCGCGGCGGGCGGCCGGGCTGCTGCGGCACGGACTCGGTCTGATCGGGCCCCGGCACGGCCGGCACGGCCTGTCCGCCCAGCACCTGGACGCGCTCGCCCTGCCGATCGGGGACGACGGCGTGGTGGCGGGTGTCGACGCCGAGGGCCAGCCGGCCGTGCTGGGCATCAACCGGCCCACGCCCTACGACGTGGTCCTGATCGGCGGTCTGTGGACGGCGCAGGTGCTGGCGCTGCGCACGGCGGCCACCGGCGCCCGGGTCGCCGTGGAGACCGGCCGGCCGCAGGCGTGGATGCAGATGGTGCACGCCATGGGCGGCGGGCAGAACGGCCTGTCCGTGTACGAGGTGGGGCGGGTCCCGCCGCAGGGCGCCTCCGCCGGTACGCCGGTGCTGGTGGTGCGGGACTGCGGTATGCGTCCGCCGCGCGGCCGGGTGGTGTCCGGGCCCTGGCAGTCGGTGCTGACCCTGCTGCCGTACCTCAGCCCGGTCGCGCCCCGGCTGCTGCGGCAGGCGCGGCTGGCCGGCATCCAGCGGGTCTCGCCGGACGAGGCGGCCGAACTCGGGCGCACCATGGGCCTGTCGCGGACCGAGGTGGAGTCGCTGCCGGCGCTGCCCGACGGCGTCACCCTGTGGTGCACCGACCGTGACCGGCAATATGTGCTGACCCAACCGACCGACGCCGAGATCGGATTGTTGGGCACGCCGCGGCGGATGGACTGAACTGCCCCTGCGCGTCCCATTTGTTCATACCCGTGCGCACGTCCCGCCCGGTCCGTCTTCGCCGCATGCCTGCCGTTTGCTCCCTGTTTCCTCCGGCCGGGGCGGAGGCGGGCACCCGGTCTCCGGGCGGGCGGCGGCCTCGCGATGCGTCCACACGGAGGCGGGCGGGCCTGCCGGGGGGTGGCTCCTGGTGATTAGGCTGGGAGTGGGCGCGATGGCAGGACCCGTGGGCCGGGCGTCGGTGTCCCGGGGCAGGTCCGCTGAGCCGGGCCGCCCCGAACGACTACGGACGATTCGGTACGACACGACATGGTCGCCCCGGCACGGCATGAGGGTGCTCGACCACACCAGGAGGAACTGTGAGCAGCGATCGGGACGGGATGCGCGGGGGCTGGGACACACCCGGCGATGACCAGCCCGACGCGGAGGCCGTCGAGACCACCGGCGAGTTCACCATCGACTACGCTCCCCCCGCCTGGTACACGCAGAACGCCTCCGGGGCGCCGGGCGCCCCGGCCGGACCCGGTGTGCCGTCGTTCCCGGCCGGCCCGCCGGTCCCGGGTCCGACGCCGCCCGCGCCGGCCGCCCAGCCGGCCGGCACTCCCCCGCAGGGCACTCCGGTGCCGGGAACTCCCGCGCAGGGAACCCCGTTCACCGCGCCGCAGGGTGCCGCGTACCCGCCGCCCCCGCCCGTCCCGGGGACCGCCTTCCCGCCGCCGGGCACGCCGTACGCTCCGCCCGCGCCGGGCACGCCGTACGCCCCGGCCGCGCAGCCCGCGCCGCCGGCCGGCGGTCCCGTCCCGGTGCCCCGGCTGCCCGAGGGCTTCGAGCCGCAGCAGCCGCAGGCGGCCCCGGCCGCCGCGGTGGAACCGGAGCCGGACGACGGGGACTTGCGGAGCGGGGCCACCATGCGGTTCTCCGCCGGCTCGCTGCAACGCCAGATGGACGAGATCGCCGAGCGCGTGGCGGCGGCCGGGCAGCGGACCGCGTCCGCGGGCACCGGCTCGGCGGAGGGCGCGGACGGCCACTCCCGAGACGACGAAGCCGCCCCGGCCGAGGACGCGGTGGCGCGGACCGCCGCTGCGGAGGAGGCCGCGTCCGACGAGGAGCGGAGCGGGGAGCGGGACCAGGAGGACGACGAGAAGACGGACGGGGTACGGGGCGAGAGCGGCCCGGCGGAGGCGGCCGGGGATTCCGCAGCGGAGGACGGTGCCGCCGAGGACGACGGCGCCGAGGAGACGGAGGGCGCGGCCGAGGACGGCACGTCCCGGCAGACCGCGCCGGAGGACTCCGCCGCGCCGGACAGTGCTCCCGGGGACGAGGCCCCGGGCGAGGGTGCCCCGGGTGACGACACATCGGACCACGCCCCGGAGCACACCGCCGCACCCGACACGGAGGCCCAGCAGCCCGGTACCGCCCGGCCTGGCGCCGCCCAGCCCGGCGGGCCGCTGCCTGACGCGACCCCGCCCGGCGCACCGCAGCCCGGCGGCTACGGCTTCCCGCCGCCCGGCGTGCCCCAGCCCGGCCCCGGTGTCCCGTACGCCGCCGAGCAGGCCGCCGCGACCGCTCCAGGCGCCCAGCAGCCCGGCACCGCAGCGGCGGGCACTGCCCAGCCCGGCACCGCCCAGCCCGGCGGGCCGCTGCCTCAGGCGGCTCCTCCCGGTGCACCGCAGCCCGGCGGCTACGGCTTCCCGCCGCCCGGCGTGTCCCAGCCCGGTGTGCCGCAGCCCGGTCCCGGCGCCCCGTACGCCGCCGTGCCGCCCGGCGCCCAGGGCGCCCAGCCCGGCTGGACGCCGCCGGCGCCGCAGGACGGGCTGCCTCCGCTGCCGCCCTCGTACCAGCCCGCGGCCCCGGCGCCCGCCGCCCAGTGGCCGCAGCAGGGCGTCCCGCAGCAGCCCGGCCCCATGCCCGGTCACCAGCCGCAGCCGGCGGACGGCCGGTCACCGGCCGGCGCGCCCGGTCAGCAGCCGCCGTTCCCGCAACCGCCGTCCCAGCAGGGGCCCTTCCCGCAGCCGCCGTTCCACCCGCAGGCCCCGCAGCCCGCACCCACCGCGTGGCACCAGCCGGGCCAGCAGGGACAGCCGGGTCAGCCCGGGGCACCGGCGGGCGCTCCGCAGCCGATTCCCGGCGGCCCCCAGCCGGCCCCCAACGGCCCCACTCCCCCGGACGGTTACGGCTTTCCGCAGCCCGGTGGTCCCGACACCCCGCCCCAGCCCGGCGGTTACGGCTTCCCGCAGCCCCCGGCCCCCGGCAGCGGGCCCCAGCCGCACGCCAACGGCCCTGCCGCACCCGGCGGTTACGGCTTCCCACCTCCCGGCGTCCCCAACACCGCCGCACAGCAGGCCGGTTACGGGTTCCCGCAGCCGGGGACACCCGGCGCCCCGCCGCAGCAGCCCGGTTACGGCTTCCCGCAGCCTCCGCAGGGCCAGGACGCCGGTCCCGGCGCTCCGCAGGCCCCGCAGGCGCCGGTCGACCCGCGTACCGGTGCCGCGTGGCCGCAGGCCGTGCAGCACGACCAGCGGCAGCCGACCAACCCCGGTGCCGCGCCGCTCGGTTACACCGCCGCCGTCGAGCTGTCCTCGGACCGGCTGCTCAACAACAAGAAGCAGAAGGCCAAGAGCGGCCGGCCCACGGCGGCCGGCGGCCGGTTCAAGCTGGGCGGCAAGAAGGAGGAGGCGGAGCGGCAGCGCAAGCTGGAGCTGATCCGCACGCCGGTGCTGTCCTGCTACCGGATCGCGGTCATCAGCCTCAAGGGCGGCGTCGGCAAGACGACCACGACGACCGCGCTCGGCTCCACCCTGGCCACCGAGCGGCAGGACAAGATCCTCGCCATCGACGCCAACCCGGACGCCGGCACGCTCGGGCGGCGCGTGCGCCGGGAGACCGGGGCCACCATCCGCGACCTCGTCCAGGCGATTCCGTACCTGAACTCGTACATGGACATCCGGCGGTTCACCTCCCAGGCGCCCTCCGGTCTGGAGATCATCGCCAACGACGTGGACCCGGCCGTCTCGACCACGTTCAACGACGAGGACTACCGGCGGGCGATCGACGTCCTCGGAAGGCAGTACCCGGTCATCCTGACCGACTCGGGCACCGGTCTGCTGTACAGCGCCATGCGCGGTGTGCTGGACCTCGCCGACCAGCTGATCATCATCTCCACGCCGTCCGTGGACGGCGCGAGCAGCGCCAGTACGACGCTGGACTGGCTGTCCGCGCACGGGTACGCCGATCTGGTCTCCCGGTCCCTGACCGTGATCTCCGGCGTGCGCGAGACCGGGAAGATGATCAAGGTGGAGGACATAGTCGCGCACTTCGAGACCCGCACGCGCGGGGTCGTGGTGGTGCCGTTCGACGAGCACCTGGCCGCCGGTGCCGAGGTCGACCTCGACATGATGCGGCCGAAGACGCGCGAGGCGTACTTCAACCTCGCGGCGCTGATCGCCGAGGACTTCACCCGGCACCAGCAGTCGCAGGGCCTGTGGACGAGCGACGGCAACCCGCCGCCGGTGGCCGCCCCGCCGATGCCGGGACACCAGACGCCCGGCCAGGTGTACGGTGCCGGCCAGCCCTACCCCCAGGCACCGGGCCAGCCGTATCCCCAGGCACCGGATCAGCCGTACCCCCAGGCTCCTGGACAGCCGTACCCGCAGGCACCGGGCCGGCCCTACGCCCCGCAGCAGCAGCCGTACCCGCCGCAGCAGGGCGGGCCGCAGCCGTACCCGGCCCAGCAGCCGGGCTACCCGCAGCCCGGACAGCCGCAGGCCCAGCCCCAGCCGCACCCGGGGCAGCAGCCGCCGCAGGCTCCGCCCGAGCAGTAGGGGCTACAGGCGCCAAGGGAAAAAGGCGGCCGGTGCGTCGAGCACCGGCCGCCCTTCCGTGTCGTGGCCCCGAGGGGCGGTGAGCGGACTACTGCGCCGCCACGATCTCCCGGCAGCGCTGCACGTCCTCGGCCATCTGCTCCAGCAGGGCGTCCAGCGACTCGAACTTGGCCTGGCCGCGCACATAGGCGAGGAAGTCGACGGCGACGTGCAGGCCGTACAGATCGAGGCCGACGCGGTCGATGGCGTACGCCTCCACCGTGCGCTCGGTGCCGTCGAACTGCGGGTTCGTGCCGACGGAGATCGCGGCCGGCATGGCCTCGCCCTGGACGTGCAGATAGCCGGCGTACACGCCGTCGGCGGGGACGGCGGTGTGCGGCAGCGTCTCGACGTTGGCGGTCGGGAAGCCCAGCTCGCGGCCGCGCTGGGCGCCACGGACGACGATGCCCTCCACGCGGTGCGGACGGCCCAGGATCTCCCGGGCGCCCGCGACGTCGCCCGCGGCGACCAGGCGGCGGGTCAGCGTGGAGGAGAACGGCTCGCCGCCGCCCGCCTCGCCGGTCACGTACAGGTCGACCACGTCGACCTCGAAGTCGTAGACCTTGCCCTGTGCGGCGAGGAACTCGACGTTGCCGGCCGCCTTGTGGCCGAAGCGGAAGTTGGGGCCCTCCACGACCGCCTTGGCGTGCAACTTGTCGACCAGCACCTTCACCACGAACTCGGCCGGTGACAGCTTCGAGAACTCCGTGGTGAACGGCAGGACGAGCACCGCGTCGACGCCCAGCCCGGCCATCAGTTCCGCGCGGCGGTGGTGCGGGGCGAGCAGCGGCGGGTGGCTGCCGGGGCGGACGACCTCGCTGGGATGCGGGTCGAAGGTGACGGCGACGACCGGCACGCCCAGTTCCCGGGCGCGGTCCACGGCGTGCTTGATGATCAGCTGGTGGCCGCGGTGCACGCCGTCGTAGGAACCGATGGTGACGACGCTGCGCCCCCAGTCCTGGGGGATGTCCTCCAAGCCACGCCAGCGCTGCACTGTGACCGCTCCTCGAACCCTTGTCCGTGTCTACCTTGACCTCGTGGTGCAGGTCTAAGGGTGCCATGCCGGGTGCCGCGCCCCCGCATCGGCATGGGGGCTGTGACCGGGCGCACGTTCCGCGCCGCCGTCCGGGCCGGGGAACGCGCCCCTTTCCGCTCCCCGGTTCACTCCGCGCGCCCGGCCGGCCGGGTGAATCGGCGGGGCCCGCTGGACAACTCTGGGAGAGGGGGAACCGAGGGGGGCCGTGGAGTGGCGGCAGGGCCGGACCCGTGGCCGGCCGCCGCTCCACGGCGGACGCCACCGGAGCGGCGGAGAACACGGGAGCGGCGGGCAACACGGGAGCGGCGGACGCCACCGGAGCGGCGGGCAACGCGGGAGCGGCGGACGCCACCGGAGCGGCGGGCAACGCGGAAGCGGCGGAGGGCCTGGAGGACCCTCGGCAAAGGACCCGGCGAGGGCCCGGCTCAGCCGAAGACGGCCAGGCTCTTGGCCTTGCCCCGGTGCTGCTCCACGAGCGCGACGAAGCGGCCGTCGTCATCGAAGACGGCCACCGGACCGGCGTCCGCGTACTCGTCGGGCATGTCCAGCCGGACGCCGTTCAGCAGCAGCCGGGACCGCCTGGCGTCGACCTGCCAGCGCGGGAACGCGGCGCCCGCGGCCTCGGCGATCGGCATCACGGTCAGGTCCTGCTGGAGCTGGTCCAGGGTCCGGGCCGCGTCCAGCTTGTACGGGCCGACCCGGGTGCGGCGCAGCGCGGTGAGGTGGCCGCCGACGCCGAGGCCGGCGCCCAGATCGCGCGCGAGGGCGCGGATGTAGGTGCCGGAGGAGCAGACTACCGACACGACCAGGTCGAGCACGGGCGTGCCGTCCTCGGCGACCGCGTCCCGGACGTCGTACACGGCGAAGGAGGAGACGGTGACCGGCCGGGCCGGGATCTCGAAGTCCTCGCCGTCACGGGCCCGCTTGTACGACCGCACGCCGTCGATCTTGATGGCGCTGACCTTGGACGGCACCTGCATGATGTCGCCGGTGAGCTTGGCGATGCCCGCGTCGATGGCGTCCCGGGTGACCTTGGAGGCGTCGGTGGACGAGGTGATCTCGCCCTCGGCGTCGTCGGTCACGGTGTTCTGGCCCAGGCGGACGGTGCCCAGGTACTCCTTCTCGGTGAGCGCGAGGTGCCCGAGCAGTTTGGTGGCGCGCTCGACACCGAGGACCAGCACGCCGGTCGCCATCGGGTCGAGGGTGCCGGCGTGGCCGACGCGGCGGGTCCTGGCGATCCCGCGCATCTTGGCGACCACGTCGTGCGAAGTGAAGCCCGACGGCTTGTCGACGATGACGAGGCCGTCGGGCGTGGTGTGCTTCTGGGTCATTCCGCGACGTCGCCGTCCGTGTCGGTGCCGTCGTCCGGGGCGGCATCCTCGTCGGCCGGCTTCTTGTAGGGGTCCGCTCCGCCGGCGTACGCGGCGCCCGTGGCCGCCTCGCGCACCTTCTGGTCGGACTGCCGGGCCTTGTCGAGCAGGTCCTCGATGTTCCGGGCGGTGTCGGGCAGGGCGTCCGCGACGAAGGTCAGGGTGGGGGTGAACTTCACCCCGGCAGCGCGGCCCACCTCGGAGCGCAGGACGCCCTTGGCGCTCTCCAGGCCCGCCGCGGCGGCGGCCCGCTCCTCCTCGTCGCCGTAGACCGTGTAGAAGACGGTCGCCTCCCGCAGGTCACCCGTGACCCGGGTGTCCGTGATGGTGACGTGCGAGCCGAGCCGCGGGTCCTTGATCCCGCGCTGCAGCTTCTGGGCCACCACCTCCCGGATGAGGTCCGCCAGCCTTTTCGCCCGCGCGTTGTCGGCCACTGGTCCGTCTCCCGTTCTTTCTTTCTTGCTTGCGTTTCGTGGTCAGTCGTCGTCGCCGTGGAAGCGCCGTCGTACGGACAGCAGCTCCACCTCGGGGCGGCCGGCGACCAGCCGTTCGCACCGGTCGAGCACGTCGGTGAGGTGCGCCGCGTCCCCGGAGACCGTGGCGAGGCCGATGACCGCCCGCCGGTGCAGGTCCATGTGGTCCACCTCGGCCGCGCTCACGGCGTACTTCCGCTGGAGTTCGGCGACGATCGGGCGGACCACGGAGCGCTTCTCCTTCAGCGAGTGGACGTCACCGAGGAGGAGGTCGAAGGACAGAGTCCCCACGTACATGTGTGTAACCGGTTCACCCGCCGGTACGGGATCGACGGCCCCGGGTCCGTGTGGCCGGGGACATCAAGAACCGTACCGCGTACCCGCCGGTGGCTCGACAGGGTTTCGGCACGGCCGGGTGCCCGGAGGCACCGGAAAAGCCACGCCGGCCGACGGGACCGGAAGTCCCGTCGGCCAGCGTGCGCCGTAGGCGTGTTACGCCCGCGGCTTCTCGCGCATCTCGTACGTCGCGATGACGTCGTCGACCTTGATGTCGTTGAAGTTTCCGAGGTTGATACCGCCCTCGAAGCCTTCGCGGATCTCGGTGACGTCGTCCTTGAAGCGGCGCAGACCGGAGATGGTGAGGTTCTCCGCGACCACCTTGCCGTCGCGGATGAGGCGCGCCTTGGTGTTGCGCTTGACCTCGCCCGAGCGGACCAGGACACCGGCGATGTTGCCCAGCTTGGACGACTTGAAGACCTCGCGGATCTCCGCCGTGCCCAGCTCGACCTCTTCGTACTCCGGCTTGAGCATGCCCTTGAGGGCCGCCTCGATCTCCTCGATCGCCTGGTAGATGACCGAGTAGTACCGGACGTCCACACCCTCGCGCTCGGCCATCTGCGCCGCGCGGCCTGCCGCACGGACGTTGAAGCCGATCACGATGGCGTCGGAGCCCATCGCCAGGTCGATGTCGGACTCCGTGACCGCACCGACGCCGCGGTGCAGGACGCGGATGTCGACCTCTTCGCCGACGTCCAGCTGGAGCAGCGAGGACTCGAGGGCCTCGACGGAACCGGAAGCGTCACCCTTGATGATCAGGTTCAGCTGCTGGACCTCGCCGGCCTTGAGCACCTTGTCCAGGTCCTCGAGCGAGACGCGGCGCGTGCGCTTGGCGAAGGCCGCGTTGCGCTCGCGGGCGGCGCGCTTCTCGGCGATCTGACGGGCCGTACGGTCCTCGTCGACCACCAGGAAGTTGTCGCCCGCACCCGGGACGTTGGTCAGGCCCAGGACCTGCACCGGCGTCGAGGGTCCGGCCTCGGCGACGTTGTTGCCGTTGTCGTCGAGCATGGCGCGCACCCGGCCGTAGGCGTCGCCCACGACCATCGTGTCGCCGACCCGCAGCGTGCCGCGCTGGACGAGGACCGTCGCCACGGCACCGCGGCCGCGGTCGAGACGGGACTCGATCGAGATGCCCTGCGCGTCCTGGTTCGGGTTGGCCCGCAGGTCGAGCGAGGCATCGGCCGTCAGGATCACGGCCTCCAGCAGCGAGTCGATGTGCAGACCCTGCTTGGCGGAGATGTCGACGAACATGGTGTCGCCGCCGTACTCCTCGGCCACGAGGCCGTACTCGGTCAGCTGACCGCGCACCTTGGTCGGGTCGGCACCCTCGACGTCGATCTTGTTGACCGCGACCACGATCGGCACGTCGGCCGCCTTGGCGTGGTTGAGCGCCTCGACCGTCTGCGGCATGACGCCGTCGTTGGCCGCGACGACCAGGATCGCGATGTCGGTCGACTTCGCACCACGGGCACGCATGGCGGTGAACGCCTCGTGACCCGGGGTGTCGATGAAGGTGATCTTGCGCTCTTCGTCGTTGACCTCGGTCGCGACCTGGTAGGCACCGATGTGCTGGGTGATGCCGCCGGCCTCGCCCGCGATGACGTTCGTCTTGCGGATGGCGTCGAGCAGCCGGGTCTTACCGTGGTCGACGTGACCCATGACGGTGACGACCGGCGGGCGGACCACCAGGTCCTCCTCGTCGCCCTCGTCCTCGCCGAACTCGATGTCGAAGGACTCGAGCAGCTCGCGGTCCTCCTCCTCCGGGCTGACGATCTGAACCGTGTAGTTCATCTCGCCGGCGAGGAGCTGGAGGGTCTCGTCGGAGACGGACTGGGTCGCGGTGACCATCTCGCCGAGGTTCATCATGACCGCGACGAGCGACGCCGGGTTGGCGTTGATCTTCTCCGCGAAGTCGGTGAGCGACGCGCCGCGGGAGAGACGGATGGTCTCGCCGCCGCCGCGCGGCAGCATCACGCCGCCGACGCTCGGGGCCTGCATGGCCTCGTACTCCTGGCGCCTCTGCCGCTTCGACTTGCGGCCGCGGCGCGCGGGACCGCCGGGACGGCCGAAGGCGCCCTGCGTGCCACCGCGGCCACCGGGACCGCCGGGACGGCCGCCGAAGCCGGGACGGCCACCGCCGCCACCGCCGGGACCACCCGGACGGCCGGCGAAACCGCCGCCGCCGCCACCGGGACCGGCCGGACGGCCGGCGAAGCCGCCGCCACCGCCGCCGGGACGGCCGGCGAAGCCGCCACCGCCCGGACGACCGCCGCCGCCACCGGGACGACCGCCGGCACCGGGACCGCGGCCGCCGGGGCCACCGCCGCCCGGACGCGGGCCGGCAGCGGGACGCTGCGGCATCATGCCGGGGTTAGGACGCGGACCGGCCGGGCCGGGACGCGGGCCGCCCTGCGGACGGGGCATACCGGCCGGCGACGGACGGGAACCGCCCGCGGCCTGCGGACGCGGACCGCCGCCCTGCTGGCCGGGCGCCTGCGGACGGGGACCGGCGCCGGGGGCACCGGGACCGCCCGGGCGCGGGCCGCCCTGCGGACGGGGCGCCTGCGGGCGCGCCATGCCGGCGTTGCCGCCGGAGGTGAAGGGGTTGTTGCCCGGACGCGGGCCGGCCGGACGGGCACCGGGACGCGCGGACTGGCCGCCGGGGCGGCCGCCGCCCTGGCCCGGACGGGGCGCCTGGCCCTGGCCGGAGGCCGGACGGGCGCCACCGGGCTTCGGGGCACCCGGACGGGAGCCGGGACGCTGGCCCTGGGCGGCCGGAGCCTGCGGAGCCTGCGGGGCCTGGGGTGCCTGCGCGGCGGGGGCGGCCGGCGGAGCGGTGAACTCCGGGGCGGCCGGGGCCGGACGCGGCGCGGGCTTGGGGCCGGGCACCGGGCGCGGGCCCGGGGCCGGCGCGGATGCCGCGGGAGACGGCGCAGCGGGCGCCGCCGGGGCGGCGGGCTGCTGGGCGGCGGGTGCCGCCGGTGCCGACTGGGGCTTGGGCGCCGCCGGCCGGGGGGCCGGGGCAGCCGGACGGGCCGCCTGCGCCGGGGACGGCGCGGCGGGCCTCGGGGAGGCCTTGCGCGGGGCGGGCTTGCCGGCGGACCTGCCGTTGCCACCGCCCTGGAAGGCGTCGGTCAGCTTGCGTACAACCGGCGCTTCGATGGTCGAAGACGCCGAACGGACGAATTCACCGAGTTCCTGGAGCTTGGCCATGACGACCTTGCTCTCTACTCCGAACTCCTTGGCGAGTTCGTATACCCGGACCTTAGCCACTTCGCTCCTTTGAGGTCCGGGTTGAAGCCGGACCGTCGCTAGTTCATGGGCGTACTCATCGCGTACTCATCGAGTGCTCATCGCAATCTCGACCTGCTTTCGACTCGCGAGGTACCAAGCCGCACGGTGTTCCGTACGGCACGTCTTACGGTGTTGCCTGCTCGGCAACTGTCGTCTGCTCGACGTATCGGCGCAACGCCTTTGTGTCGAGCGGTCCCGGGACGCGCAGTGCCCGCGGGAACGCCCGGCGGCGAACCGCCTGGTCGAGACAGACCAGGGCGGGGTGCACGTACGCACCCCGGCCGGGCAGCGTACCGCGAGGATCGGGGACGCATGCGTCCCCGCTCTCCACGATCCGCAGGAGATCGTCCTTGGCCGCCCGCTTCCGGCACCCCAGACAGGTGCGTTCAGGGCATGATCCGGCGTGCGTCCGGCCAGACACAGTTAAGTCTACCTCCCCGTAGCGACCTCACCCCTGTGGGGCAAAAATCGAACGGCTCTTGTCGTGATCTCAGCGTCGGACGGTCCGGATCTATTCCCGGACCCCCGCGCCTACTCCCCGGTCTGCTCGGTGTCCGGCCGGATGTCGATCCGCCAGCCGGTCAGCCGGGCCGCGAGGCGGGCGTTCTGGCCCTCCTTGCCGATCGCCAGCGACAGCTGGTAGTCCGGCACGGTCACCCGCGCGGAGCGGGCGGCCATGTCCACGACCTCCACCTTGTTCACCCGGGCGGGTGACAGGGCGTTCGCGACCATCTCGGCCGGGTCGTCCGACCAGTCGACGATGTCGATCTTCTCGCCGCTCAGCTCGCCCATCACGTTGCGCACCCGGCCGCCCATCGGGCCGATGCAGGCGCCCTTGGCGTTCAGGCCCGAACGGGTGGACCGTACGGCGATCTTCGTGCGGTGACCGGCCTCACGGGCGATCGCGGTGATCTCCACCGAGCCGTCCGCGATCTCCGGGACCTCCAGGGCGAAGAGTTTCTTCACCAGGTTCGGGTGGGTACGCGAGAGGGTGACCGACGGTCCGCGGACGCCCCGGGCCACCCGGACGACGTACGACCGCAGGCGCATGCCGTGCGGGTAGGTCTCGCCGGGCACCTGCTCCTGCACCGGCAGGATGGCCTCCAGCTTGCCGATGTCCACCAGCACGTTCTTCGGGTCGCGGCCCTGCTGCACCACGCCGGTGACGATGTCGCCCTCACGGCCGGCGTACTCGCCCAGCGTCGCGTCGTCCTCGGCGTCGCGCAGCCGCTGCAGGATCACCTGCTTGGCGGTGGTGGCGGCGATACGGCCGAAACCGGACGGCGTGTCGTCGAACTCGCGGGACTCCTGGCCCTCCGCGAGGTCCTCCGGGTCCTCCTTCGCCCACACGGTCACATGACCGGTCTGCCGGTTGAGCTCCACGCGCGCGTGTCGGCGGCTTCCCTCGGTGCGGTGGTAGGCGATGAGGAGGGCCGACTCGATCGCCTCGACCAGCAGGTCGAAGGAGATCTCCTTCTCCCGCACCAGACCCCGCAGGGCGCTCATGTCGATGTCCACGGCTACGCCTCCTCCTCTTCCTTCATGTCCTTCTCGCTGATCTTGCTGTCCTTGCGGTTGAACTCGACCTGCACACGCGCCCTGGCGATCTCGGGGAAGGTGATCCTGCGGGCGGTGGCCTTGCGGCCCTTCACGCCGGGCACCTCCACGTCGAGGCCCTCGTCGTCGGCCTCCAGGATGCGCGCGACCAGCTCGCCGCCCTCCGTGAGCTGGAACTTCACCAGCCGGCCCGTGGCACGCACGAAGTGCCGGTGCTCGGTGAGGAGGCGCTCGGCGCCAGGGGTTCCGACCTCCAGGTCGTACGCGTCCTCGCCCATCGCGTTCGTCTCGTCCAGGTGCGCCGAGAGAGCGCGGCTCACCTCGGCGACGGTGTCCAGGTCCGCTCCGGTGTCGGAGTCCACGACGACGCGCAGCACCCGCTTGCGTCCTACGGAGTCCACGGCGATCTCTTCCAGATCCAGCCCATGGGAGGTGACGAGCGGTTCCAGCAGCTCTCGCAGCCTCTCGCTCTGGGTGGTGCTCATCCGGGTGACTCCTCGGCCGCGTGTGCTGTTGTGGGATGGGTCGCGTGTCTGGTCAAAGGGTATCGGGTCGCGGAGGGTGTTGCGTCCTGCCTCCGGCCGGGGGGCCGGACCGGGGGTGTGCGCCGGGGCGCCGAGCCGGTGAGGGCGGCCGGGGCGGTGCGCGGGTACGGTGATCAACGGCGGGCCGCTCTTCCCCGCCCGTGTGTTCGTACGAGCCCCGCGAGGACGTCAGCCGTGCCGTATCCGCCACCGTCGCGCGCCCCGTCGGGGCCGCGCAGAAGATCCCTGCTCGCCTCGGCCGCGGGTGCCGCCCTGCTGGCGGGCTGCTCGGCCGGCCCGGACGGCGACGACGGCCCGTCGGCCGTCGCGCGGGCACGCGCGCGTGCGGCGCGCGACAGCCGGGAGCTGCTGGGGCGCTACGACGCGGTGCTCGCCGCGCATCCCGGGCTGGCGGACCGGCTGCGCCCGCTGCGGGCGCAGGTCGCGGCGCACGCGGCGGCCTTCGAGGAGGGCACCACGGTCACGGCGAGCCCCACCGCTTCCGCTTCCGCCACCACCACGCCCGTCCCGGCCGCCGGGAAGGACGCCGTCGCCGGGCTGGCCGCCGCCGAGCGGGCCCTGTCCGACCGGCGCGCCAAGGACCTGCTGGAGGCACCGGGCGAGCTGGCCCGACTGCTGGCCTCGGTAGCGGCGGCCGGCGCCGCACACGCGTACCTGCTGACGGAGGGGGTCAGGTGAGCGACGGGACTGAGCGGGCCGAGGTGGGTGCGTTGCAGGCGGCGTTGGCCGCTGAGCACGCGGCCGTGTACGGCTACGGCGTCGTCGGCGGGCGGATCGGTGAGCGGCGCCGGGCGGAGGCGCGCACGGCGTACGACGCCCACCGCGCCCGCCGGGACGCGCTCGTGCGCGCGGTGCGGGACCTGGGCGCCACGCCGGTCGCCGCGAGCGCCGCGTACACCCTGCCGTTCCCGGTCGGGGACGGCGCCGCCGCGCTGCGGCTGGCCGCGCGGCTGGAGGAGCGGGTGGCCGGGGTGTACTCGGACCTGGTGCGGGCGGCGACCGGGGCGCGGCGGGCCGACGCGGCCGGGGCGCTGCGGGAGGCCGCGGTGCGGGCGGTGCGCTGGAGCGGGGAGAGCGTAGCCTTCCCTGGGCTCGCCGAGCGGTCCGCCGAGCGGACGGGCGCGGCCGGCACGACCCCGTCGGCCTCCGCCACTGGTCCGGCTCCGGCGCGGCGCTAGGCGGCGGGGAGCAAGGGAGCCGGGCGGAGACCGGGGCACCGCCCGGGGACGGCCCCGACAGGACGCGAACAGGCCCGGCAGGGCCCACTAGGCCCCACAGGAAGGGAACACGCGCGCATGGCTCTGGAACCGCCGCCCCGCCTGGTGCGGGCGCTCGACGAGACGGCACCGGCCGGGGACGGCTGGCTGGCCGGGCTGCCCGCGGCGGCCGGGGAGGCCGTCGCCCGGCGCGGGCTGACCGTCGAGCGGGTGCAGGTGCCGGGCGGGCGCAGCAGCCTGGTGGTGCTGGTGCGGCGGCCGGACGGCGACCCGGCCGTGCTGAAGCTGGCGCCGCCCCGGGCCCGTCCGGAGAGCGAGCGGGCGGCGCTGTCGCACTGGTCCGGGCGGGGCGCGGTGCGGTTGCTGGAGCCCGCGGCACAGGACGGGGCGCTGCTGCTGGAGCGGCTGCACCCGGACGTGTCGGTGCGCTCGCTGCCGGAGGCGAAGGCGCTGCTGGAGGCGGCGGGGACGCTGCGCAGGCTGTGGGTGGAGCCGCCGGCGGGGCAGGTCTTCGAGACCGTCGCCGAGCGCACCGGGCGGCAGGCGGCGGCCATGCGGGCGAGCGCGGACGCCGATCCGGACGTGGCCCCGCTGGTGGGTGCGGCGCTCGCGGCCCGCGAGGAGCTGCTCGACGCGCCGCCCGCGCCGTTGCTGCTGCACGGCACGTTCCGGCAGAGCAAGGTGCTCTCGGGCGAGCGGATGCCGTGGCTCGCGGTGGGTCCGGACCCGGTGGTCGGCGAGAGCGCCTTCGACCTGGCGCGGCTGGTCCGGGACCGGGTGGAGGACCTGATCGCGCAGGCCTCCGGCGCGGCCACCACCCGGCGCCGGATCAAGCGGCTCGCGGAGTCCCTGGAGGTCGACCAGGAGCGGCTGCGCGGCTGGACGCTGTTCCGGGCGGTGGAGTCCGGGGTGCGGGCACTGCGCGTGGGGCGGCCGAAGGACGCGGAACTGCTGCTGGAGTTCGCCGGCTGGCTCTAGCCGGCCGACTCCAGCCGGCTGGTCGCCGTGCCCCGGCCGGGGCACGGCGGCCGGGACGCGGCGGCCGGGAGGTGGTCAGGCCGTCAGGCGGGCGATCGCTTCCTCGACCGTCAGCTCCTCGCGCTCACCGGTGCGGCGGTCCTTCAGCTCCAGCACGCCGTCGGCGGCGCGGCGGCCGGCGACGAGGATCTGCGGCACGCCGATCAGCTCGGAGTCGGTGAACTTCACGCCCGGGGAGACGCCGGCCCGGTCGTCCACCAGGACGCGGACGCCCGCGGCGGCCAGCTTCCCGGCGACGTCCAGCGCCAGTTCGGTCTGGAGCGCCTTGCCGGCGGCGACCACGTGCACGTCGGCCGGGGCGACCTCCTTGGGCCACACCAGGCCCTTGTCGTCGGCGGTCTGCTCGGCGAGCGCGGCGACAGCGCGGGAGACGCCGATGCCGTAGGAGCCCATGGTGACCCGGACCGGCTTGCCGTTCTGGCCGAGGACGTCCAGCTTGAGCGCGTCGGTGTACTTGCGGCCGAGCTGGAAGATGTGGCCGATCTCGATGGCGCGGTCCAGCTTCAGGCCGGTGCCGCACTTGGGGCACGGGTCGCCGTCCTGGACGACGACGACGTCCACGTAGGCGTCGACCTCGAAGTCGCGGCCGGCGACGACGTTCCTCGCGTGGGTGTGCTCCTTGTTGGCGCCGGTGATCCAGGCGGTGCCGGGGGCCACGCGCGGGTCGGCGATGTACGTCACCTTCTCGCCCAGGCCCTGCGGGCCGACGTAGCCGCGGACCAGGTCGGGGCGGCCGGCGAAGTCCGCCTCGGTGACCATCTCGACGGCGGCCGGGGCGAAGTGCGCCTCGACCTTGTCCAGGTCCACTTCGCGGTCCCCGGGCACGCCCACGGCGACGATCTCGCCGTCCACCTTGACCAGCAGGTTCTTCAGCGTGGCGGAGGCGGGGACGCCCAGCGAGGCGGCCAGCGTCTCGATGGTCGGGGTGTCCGGGGTGGGGATCTCCTCCAGCGCGGGCACGGCCGAGGCGTCGACGGGCCGCAGCTCGTAGGTGATCGCCTCGGTGTTGGCGGCGAAGTCGCAGTTCGGGCAGTCCGCGAAGGTGTCCTCGCCGGCCTCGGACGGGGCGAGGAACTCCTCGGAGCGGGAGCCGCCCATGGCGCCGGCGGTGGCGGCGCAGATGCGGTAGTCCAGGCCGAGGCGGGCGAAGACGCGCTGGTAGGCCTCGCGGTGCAGGGCGTAGGAGCGGCCGAGGCCGTCGTCGTCCAGGTCGAAGGAGTACGAGTCCTTCATCAGGAACTCGCGGCCGCGCAGGATGCCGGCGCGGGGGCGGGCCTCGTCGCGGAACTTGGTCTGGATCTGGTAGAGGATCACCGGCAGGTCCTTGTAGGACGTGCACTGGTCCTTGACCAGCAGGGTGAAGATCTCCTCGTGGGTGGGGCCGAGGAGGTAGTCGCCGCCCTTGCGGTCCTTGAGCCGGAAGAGTTCCTGGCCGTACTCGTCCCAGCGGCCGGTCGCCTCGTAGGGCTCACGGGGCAGCAGGGCGGGCAGGGTGACCTCCTGGGCGCCGATGGCGTCCATCTCCTCGCGCACGACGCGCTCCACGTTCGCGAGGACCTTCTTGCCGAGGGGCAGCCAGCTCCAGATGCCGGCGGCAGTGCGGCGGACGTAGCCGGCGCGGACGAGGAGCTTGTGGCTGAGGACCTCGGCGTCCGCCGGGTCGTCGCGCAGCGTCTTCGCCATCAACTGGGACATGCGCTGGACCGGTACGTTGGCCATGGTTCTCGTACTCCTGCCGGGTAAAGGTGATGGCATGGAGGTTAACCGGGCCGCCCGTGCCGGTGGTAATCGGTTAACGCCCGCGCAGCGGCAGCGGGGCGCCCATCACGGCGTAGGGCCTCGGGGCGCTCGGGAAGTGCACCTGACGGGCGAGGTCGACGTAGCCGAGGGAGTGGTAGAGGCCGCGGGCGGGGCTGTCGGTGTCGATCGCGGAGAGGATCGAGCGCGGCTCGGCGGCGGTGGCGGTGATGGTGGTGATCAGCCGCCGGCCGATGCCGCGGTTCTGGTGGCCGGGATGGACGTGCAGTTCGGTGATGACGAAGGAGTCGTCCAGCCAGAAGTCGTTGCCGCCCGCCCGCAGGTACGGCTCCACGACGGTGGACCACCAGTGGGTGCGGCTGTTGGGCATGCCGTAGACGAAGCCGACGAGCCGGCCGTCGACGGTCGCGCCGTAGGCCCGCGCGCCCTGGTACTGCATGTGGCGCTGGACGATCTGGCGGCGTACGGCCACCTCGTCCGGGCCCAGTCCGAAGGCGACGGCTTGCACGGCCAGGGCCTCGTCCACGTGGGCCGACAGGTCCAGGGGGCCGATCACTGCGTCCATGCGGGGAGCGTACAGGGGCTCAGAAGAGCACACTCATGAAGGCGCCGGTCTCCTGGAAACCCACGCGCCGGTACGTCCTTCTCGCGGCCGTGTTGTAGTCGTTGACGTAGAGGCTCGCGACGGGGGCCACGTCCGCCAGGGCGTAGCGCAGGACCGCCGCCATGCCGGGCGCGGCCAGGCCCCGGCCCCGGTACTCGGGGGCCACCCAGACGCCCTGGATCTGGCAGGCGCGGGGCGTCGCCGCGCCGATCTCCGCCTTGAACACGACCCGGCCCCGCTCGTCCACGCGGGCGAAGGAGCGGCCGGAGCCGACGAGTTCGGCGATCCTGGCCTGGTAGAGCAGGCCGCCGTCGCCGGACATCGGGGAGACGCCGACCTCCTCGGTGAACATCGCCACGCAGGCCGGCATGATCGTCTCCAGCTCGTCCTTGCGGACGCGGCGGACGTACGGGTCCGGGGCGATGTCGGCGGGCATGCGGTCGGTGACCATCAGCGGCTGGCGGGGGCGGACGTCGCGGGCCGGGCCCCAGTGCGGCTCCAGCAGCCGCCACAACTGCGCGGTGGCCTCGGCGGGCCCCACGATGGAGGAGCAGCGGCGGCCGGCCCGCCGGGCGCGGTCGGCGAAGGCGCGGACCGCGCGGGGCGTGGCGCAGATGGGCACGAGGTTGGCGCCCGCATAGCACAGCGACGTGAGCATGCCGTCCTCGTACCAGCCCCACATCTCGCCGCCGAGCCGCCAGGGGTCCAGGCCGGCCACCTGGACCCGCGAGGTCACGAAGGCGTTGGCGACCGGCTCACGGTCGAGTACGGCGAGCGCCGCGTCCAGGTCACTCGGTTCCAGGACCCGGGTTGTGGTCTGGGTCAACACGTACGGGGCCTCACGCTGGGGGTTCTGCTGGTTCCGGCACTGTACCTCGTGCGGTTGTGCGGCGCCTCGCGTCGGGAACGGATCACTTCACGGACGCACGGCGAACCCGAGGAAGGCCTCCCAGGCGGCGGTCGGCACGGCGAGGGCGGGCGCGGAGGGGTCCTGCTTGGAGTCCCGGACGTGGATGGTGGTCGGGCAGGCGGCGACCTCTACGCATTCGCCGCCTTCACCATCGCTGTAGCTGGACTTGTGCCAGGTGAGGGCGACCTCTACGCATTCGCCGCCCGCGCCGCTGCTATAGCTGCTCTTGAACCACTTCATGTCTCTCCCGGCGGTCAGGATCGGACGAGCCCGAGGAACGCCTCCCAGGCAGCCGTCGGCACGGCGAGGGCCGGGGCGGTGGCAGGGTCCTGCTTGGAGTCCCGGACATGGATGGTGATCGGGCAGGCGGCGACCTCTACGCATTCGCCGCCCTGGCCAGTGCTGTAGCTGCTCTTGAACCACGCCAGCTCGGTCGACTCTTCGACGTTCATGTCTCTCCCAGCAACTTCTCTACGATGGATAGCGATTCGTGCGGGGTCAATGCCTGGGCACGCAGGAGGTTGTACTGCTCCTCCAGCTCCCTGACCGTTTGGCGATCGGTGTAGAGGCGGCTGTGCTTGTACGTCTCCACGTAGGCGTGTCACGGGCGGTCGGCATCACCTGGATCTCGACGTTACGACGCTGTCCGTGAAGGAGGATCTGCTCCAACTGTCCACGCATCACCGCCTGTCCGCCTAGGGGGCGGTACAGCAGATGCTCCTCGATCACGAAGCTGATGGTCGGGAACACGGCTTGGGTGAAGATCTCCTGCCGGGCCAGGCGGGCCGCGACACGCTTCTGCACCGTTTCCTCGGCCAGGAGTGGCCGCCACATCCTGAACACCGCCCGCGCGTACTCCTCTGTCTGGAGAAGTCCCGGGAGAGCCTTCGTGGCGAACACGTGCAGCGCAACGGCTTTCCGCTCCAGGGCCGCAGCATCTTGGAAGAACGCCGGGTACTGTGCCTTCTCCATCTCCTCAAGGAAATCGGTCAGCGCCCCCCGCGCGTCCAGCACGTCGTCGACCTGCATGATGAACTTCTCGTTCGGGATGCGCCTGCCCTGCTCGAACGACGCGATGGACGCCGCCGAGTAGCCGGTACGGGAACCTAGTTGGGCACGGTCCATGCCCGCCTGCATGCGCAGTCGCTTCAGCAGCCGACCGAACAGAAGCGGGACGGCCGATCCCGGCTCGGGCTCCACTCCCCCAGGTTCTTCCTGGACTTCCTCGCTCATGTACACCCCATCGTCCTCGCACCGCCCTCGGTCACGGCGCGCCCGCGTACAGCGGCGCCCCACGGTCGTACAACGCCTGAACAGTCATGGTGCGGCCGCTGTTCAACGTTACTGAGCGTGCGTAACCGTAAGCGGCATGAAGTCAGAAATCTCCACCCACGAATTCTCGATGCGGTTCACGTCCACCCCGCGCGGCGCACGGCTCGCCCGGCGGCTGGTCTCGCACCGGCTGCACGAGTGGGGGCACCCCTACGACGGGCCCGCCAACCAGACCGTCACGCTGATCGCCGCGGAACTCGTCTCGAACGCGGTCCGGCACGGGCACGTACCCGGGCGGGATTTCCGGCTGCGGCTCACCGCGGACCCGGACGCCCTGCGCCTGGAGGTCTCGGACACCCGGACCGAGCGGCTGCCCGAGCTGCGGGCCCCGTGCGGCGAGTCCGGCCGGGGGCTGATGCTGGTCGAGGCGCTCGCCGACAAGTGGGGCGTCACACCGAGGCAGCCGGGCAAGACCGTCTGGGCGGAGGTACGACCGAGTCCCGCCACCGGACGGTGACGGGACTCGGAGGGAAAGCGGAGGGAAAGCGGCGTGTCAGCCCGCGACCGACACCGACGGCTCGCCCGACGCCGCGCCGTCCTTCTCCATCTGCTCGGCCAGCTTCATGGCCTCCTCGATGAGGGTCTCCACGATCTTGGACTCGGGGACGGTCTTGATGACCTCGCCCTTGACGAAGATCTGGCCCTTGCCGTTGCCGGAGGCGACGCCGAGGTCGGCCTCGCGGGCCTCGCCCGGACCGTTGACGACACAGCCCATGACGGCGACGCGGAGCGGCACCTCCATGCCGGTCAGACCGGCGGTGACCTCTTCGGCCAGCTTGTAGACGTCGACCTGGGCGCGGCCGCAGGACGGGCAGGAGACGATCTCCAGGCCGCGCTGGCGCAGGTTCAGGGACTCCAGGATCTGGATGCCGACCTTGACCTCCTCGGCCGGCGGGGCGGAGAGGGAGACGCGGATGGTGTCGCCGATGCCCTGGCTCAGCAGCGCGCCGAAGGCGACCGCCGACTTGATGGTGCCCTGGAACGCCGGGCCGGCCTCGGTCACGCCGAGGTGCAGCGGGTAGTCGCACTGCTCGGCGAGCTGCCGGTACGCCTCGATCATGACGACCGGGTCGTTGTGCTTGACGGAGATCTTGATGTCCCGGAAGTCGTGCTCCTCGAAGAGCGACGCCTCCCACAGCGCGGACTCCACCAGCGCCTCGGGCGTGGCCTTGCCGTACTTCTGCAGCAGCCGCCGGTCCAGGGAGCCGGCGTTGACGCCGATGCGGATCGGCGTGCCGTGGTCCTTGGCGGCGCGCGCGATCTCCTTCACCTTGTCGTCGAACTGCTTGATGTTGCCGGGGTTGACACGGACCGCGGCGCAGCCGGCCTCGATGGCGGCGAACACGTACTTCGGCTGGAAGTGGATGTCCGCGATGACCGGGATCTGCGACTTCCGGGCGATGGTGGCGAGGGCGTCGGCGTCGTCCTGGGTCGGGCAGGCCACCCGGACGATCTGACAGCCGGACGCGGTCAGCTCGGCGATCTGCTGGAGCGTCGCACCGATGTCGGACGTACGGGTGGTGGTCATCGACTGGACCGAGACCGGCGCGTCCCCACCGACCGCCACGCTTCCGACCTGGATCTGCCGGCTCTTGCGGCGCTCGGCCAGCCTGGTCGGAACGGACGGCATGCCGAGTGAAATCGCAGTCATCTGCTGTGCAACCCCAAGTCGTGGTTCAGGATCCGGTCCCGTGATACGGCGGGCTCCAGGCTCCGAGATTACGGCACCGGGGCGGGCGCGGGCACATCCCGCCCCGGAAAGCCACACGTCCGGGGGCGGCCCGGTACGACACCGGTTCCGGGCCGCCCGAGGCCCCGTGGCCCTAGGAGATTCTGACCGGATTGACCACGTCGGCGACCAGGACCAGCAGGGTGAAGCAGACGAAGATCCCGGCCACCACGTACGCCACCGGCATCAGCTTGGCGACGTCGAACGGACCGGGGTCCGGCCGGCGCAGCACTCGTGCCACGTTCCTGCGCAGCGCCTCCCACAGGGCGCCCGCGATGTGCCCGCCGTCGAGCGGGAGCAGCGGGAGCATGTTGAACAGGAACAGCGAGAGGTTGAAGCCGGCCAGCAGGAAGACGAACATCGCGAGCTGCTGCGAGGCGGGGATGTCCAGGGTGGCGATCTCGCCGGTGACGCGGGCGGCGCCGACGATGCCCATCGGGGAGTCCTGCTCGCGCGGGCCGTCGCCGAAGGCCGCGTTCCACAGGGCCGGGATCTTGCCGGGCAGCGCGACGAGGGAGTCGACGGCGTCGCCGACCCGGTCGGCCATCCAGGTCACGGACTCGCCGAGGTCCTGCTTGACCACACCGGTGGCGGGGCTGAAGCCGAGGAAGCCGGCCTTGACGTAGCCGTCGACGTAGTTGCCGCCGGCGTCCTTCTTGGCGACCTGGTTGGTGGCGATCCTCGCGTGCAGGGTCACGGGCCGGCCGTGCCGGTCCACGACGAAGGCGACGTCCTTCCCGGCGCTGTCGCGGATGAGGTCCGACAGCGTGTTCCAGTCCCGGGTCGGCTTGCCGTCGAAGGAGACGATCCGGTCGCCCGCCTTCATGCCGGCCCGCGCGGCGGGGGACGCGGGGTCGGCCTTCTTGCAGCTGTCGCGGTGCTGGCTCTGCGCGATGACGCAGGGCGAGACGGATTCCACGACGGTGGTTTCCTTCTGGATGCCGAAGCCCATCAGCACGGTGAGGAACAGGGCGATGGCGAGCACCAGGTTCATGAAGGGGCCCGCGAACATGACGATGACCCGCTTCCACGGCCTGCGCGTGTAGAACATGCGCGTCTCGTCGCCGGGCTTGAGTTCCTCGAAGGCCGCCGAGCGGGCGTCCTCGATCATGCCGCGCCACGGGGAGGTGGAGCGGGCGGTGACCCGGCCGGACTCGTCGGGCGGGAACATGCCGATCATGCGGATGTAGCCGCCGAGCGGGACCGCCTTGACGCCGTACTCGGTCTCGCCCTTGGTCCGCGACCAGATGGTGGGGCCGAAGCCGACCATGTACTGCGGGACGCGGATGCCGAAGAGCTTGGCCGTGGACAGGTGCCCCAGCTCGTGCCAGGCGATCGAGACGAGCAGGCCGACCGCGAAGACCACTATGCCGAGGATGAACATCAAGGTCGTCATGCACGCGCCTCCGCGGTCGCCGTCGTGGCTGTGAGTTCACGGGCCCGGGCCCGGGCCCAGGTCTCCGCTTCGAGGACGTCCGACACCGTGAGTGAGGTTCCCGTGACCGGGGTGCCGTGTTCCTCGACCACCCGGGTGACGGTCTCCATGATCCCGTTGAAGGGCAGCGCGCCGTTCAGGAAGGCTTCGACGCACTCCTCGTTGGCGGCATTGAACACCGCCGGGGCCGTTCCCGCGAGCCGCCCCACGTGCCGGGCGAGGTTCACCGACGGGAACGCCTCGTCGTCCAGCGGGAAGAACTCCCAGGTGGACGCGGTGCTCCAGTCGAAGGCGGGCGCGGCGTCCGGGACGCGTTCGGGCCAGCCCAGGCCGATGGCGATGGGGCCGCGCATGTCCGGGGGCGTCGCCTGGGCGATCGTCGACCCGTCGGTGAACTCGATCATCGAGTGGACGTACGACTGCGGGTGCACGACCACCTCGATGCGGTCGAACGGGATGTCGTAGAGGAGGTGTGCCTCGATGACCTCCAGGCCCTTGTTGACCAGGGTCGCGGAGTTGACGGTGATCACCGGGCCCATCGCCCAGGTGGGGTGGGCCAGCGCGTCCTGGACGGTGACGTCGGCCAGCTCGGCCCTGCTCCGGCCGCGGAAGGGCCCGCCGGACGCGGTGACGACCAGCTTGCGGACGTCGGCGCGGGTGCCGGCGGCGAGCGCCTGGAAGAGGGCCGCGTGCTCGGAGTCCACCGGGATGATCTGGCCCGGCTGGGCGCGCGCGGTGACCAGCGGGCCGCCGACGATCAGCGACTCCTTGTTGGCGAGCGCGAGGGTGCGGCCCGCCTCCAGGGCGGCCAGGGTCGGGGCGAGGCCGATGGAGCCGGTGATGCCGTTGAGGACGGTGTGGCAGTCGGAGGCGGCCAGCTCGGTGGCGGCCCGGGGTCCGGCGAGGATCTCGGGCAGCGGCTCGGTGCCGCCGTACTCGGCGGCGAGCGCCTCGCGCAGCGCGGGGACGACGTCCTCGCGGGCGACCGCCACGGTCCGCACCCGCAGCCGGTGCGCCTGCTCGGCGAGGAGGGCCGGCCGGGCGCCGTTCGCGGACAGGGCGGTGACCCGGAAGCGGCCGGGGTTGCGCAGCACGAGGTCGATGGCCTGGGTGCCGATGGATCCGGTGGAGCCGAGGATCACCACGTCCTTGGGGCCGTCGCCGGGGACGGGGTCGTAGACGCGGTGCGGATCGGCGAGGGGTGCCGGACGGGCGGGACTGTCGGTCATCCCCCCATTGTTGCGGTAAGCGGCGGCCGTCCGGACAGTGCGTCCCCCGCGCGGGCGCGTTGCCGGGTTTCCTCGCCGGATGGCGTGATTCTCCCGATGTGAATCCACGGTGAAGATCATGTGGTAACACTTCTTTCCACATGATTTCGCGGACGACATCCTGGGGGGATATCTCCATGCGCACTGTGCGCCTACGCGCTGCCCTGCCCGCCCTCGCCGGCGCGGCCCTGCTCACCGGCACCCTGCTCAGCACCCCGGCCGAGGCCGCCGGTGGCGTCAGGATCCACCACGTGTGGTTCGACAGCCCCGGCTCGGACAACCGCTCCAACAAGAGCCTGAACGCCGAGTGGGTGCAGCTCAAGAACACCAGCGGCTCGGCGGTCTCGCTCAAGGGCTGGGTGCTGCAGGACGCCTCCCGCCACAAGTACGTCTTCCCGAACGTCAAGATCGGCGCCGGGAAGTACCTGAAGGTCCACACCGGCAGCGGCTCGGACAGCGCGGCGGACAAGTACCAGGACCGGCGCGCCTACGTCTGGAACAACGACAAGGACACGGCCACGCTGACGAAGGCGAACGGCACCAAGGCCGCCTCCTGCTCCTGGACCACGCGGGACCCGAGCGACAAGTACTGCTAGCTCCCGCGGGGCCGGGATTGTCGAAGCGCTTCGACAGTCGTATGGACACCCCGCCTGCCCGGGAGCTAGTGTCGTACTCGCCTTCACCCCACAGTCGGTCAGGCGCAGAGTCGAAGCGCTTCACATAGCTTGGAGAGCCGGATGGTCACCCTCGCCGAGGTCGCCCAGCACGCCGGAGTCTCGGCGAGCACGGTGAGCTATGTCCTCAGCGGCAAGCGGTCCATCTCCACCACCACCCGGCAGCGGGTCGAGGAGAGCATCCGGAAACTGGGCTACCACCCGAACGCGGGCGCCCGCGCGCTGGCCGGCAAGCGGTCGAACATCATCGCCCTGATGATCCCACTCCGCACCGACCTGTACGTGCCGGTGATGATGGAGATCGCCATCGCGGTGGCCACCACGGCCCGCACCCACGGCTACGACGTGCTGCTGCTCACCGGCGAGGAGGGCCCCGACGCGGTGCGCCGGGTCACCGGCAGCGGTCTCGCCGACGCCATGATCCTGATGGACGTCGAGCTGGAGGACGAACGGCTGCCGCTGCTGCGGGAGTCCGGCCAGCCGTCGGTGCTCATCGGCCTGCCCGCCGACACCACCGGCCTGACCTGCGTGGATCTGGACTGGACCGCGACCGGCGCGCTGTGCGTGGAGCATCTGGCCGCGCTCGGCCACCGTGACATCGCCGTCATCGGCGAGGCCCCGGCGGTCTACGAACGGCACACCGGCTTCGCCGAGCGCACCCTGGACGGGCTGCGCTCGCGGGCCCGCGAGACGGGCCTGAGACTGCTGCACCGGCCGTGCGAGGGCGGCTACGACGCGATGGCCCTCACCCTGGCCCGGATCTTCGACGAGCGCCCGGCGACCAGCGGGTTCGTGGTGCAGAACGAGTCGGCGGTGGAGCCGCTGCTCGCGCTGCTGCGCCAGCAGGGCCGGGCCGTGCCCGAGGACGTGTCCGTGGTCGCGGTCTGCCCGGACCAGGTCGCCGTGCAGTCCTCGGTGCGGCTGACCTCGGTGGGCATCCCGGCCCAGGAGATGGGCCGGCGTGCCGTGGAGCACCTGGTGGCCAAGCTGGACGGACGCGGCGGCGACGAGGTCGTGCTGCTGCGGCCCGAGCTGACGCTCCGGGCCAGCTCGGGACCGGCGCCGGCCGCGCCCTGACCCCGCCGGACCCGAGGGGCCGGCCCCCGCGCGGGAGCCGGCCCCGGTTCGGCTCAACCGCCGCTGACCGTCAGGTTGTTGGTGGTGAAGTTCAGGCCGCCGGACGAGGACGTGATCTCGTAGCCGAACTGCACGTCCCCGATGGTGACGTTGCCGAACCAGCCCTTGGTGTCCTTGATCCACTTCAGGATCGGCAGGATGTTCACCGTGCCCGCCGAGGAGTTGCCGCTGCGGATGAAGGAGAACACCTCGTTGGCGCCGTTGGTGCCCTTGTAGACGGTCCAGGTGGAGCCGCCGACGGTGACCGTGCCCTGCGAGGTGCCGAGCGGGCCGACGGCGCCGGTCTTGTTGACCCAGAGCATGATCTCGTACTTGTAGCCGGTGTCCCAGATGTCGTACGACGTGTTGTACGCGCCGGACGCCGGGACGGTGACGTTGTAGTCGCTGGTGAGCGAGGTCAGGGAGCCGATCGGCTTGTTGATCACCTTCTTGGCGTTCGGGTAGGACTTGATGCCGCCGGTGTTGGGGTGGTTCGCCGTCACGCTCCAGTTGGTCCCGGAGTTGGCCGAGATGCACTGGCTGCCGGCGCCCGAGCCCCAGATGTTGTTGTAGAGGGTGTAGCCGTTCAGCGTGGTGTTGCCCCACTGGTCGCAGGTGCTCCACACGGCGGCGGAGGCGGGCGCCGAGGCGAGGGCGATCGTGGCGCCGAGGGCGAGTGCGGGAGCGACCAGGGCCGTGGCGGCCCTGCGCAGGGTGGTGGTTTCCATGGTGTCCCTTCCATGGGTGGGGTGTGGGGGTGGGGAGTTTCCTTCCGTCACCACGTCCTCAGGGTGAGGACGCGGTCTTCCCCGGCGACCAGGAGCAACGGCTCGGTGCCGGAGGAAGTCCGCAGTTCGACGCGGTGCGTGCGGTGGGGCCGCACGACGGCCCGGGCGCCGTCCGGGCCCCAGGCGAGGTCGATCTCCGCGCCGAACCGGGCGCGCACACCGCGCAGTTCGCCGCGCGGACAGGCGTCCGGCACGGCGGGCAGCAGGACCAGGCGGTCCGGGGTGGTCTGCACGAGCATCTCGATCAGCACGCCGGGCAGGGTGTGCGCGGCGTCCGCGTTGTAGACGTCGCGGCCGGGATAGTGGGTGCTCATCAGGGAGGCGTGGAAGAAGTCGCCGTCCAGCACCCGGCGCAGCGCCCGGCCCGCCCGGTCCCGGTCGCGGAGCCGGGCGGCGATCAGGGCGTGGTGCAGATGGCCGTGGGCGGAGTCGTTCTCGGCGCCGCGCAGCACGAGCGCCCGGTGGGCGGCGGCGGCCAGGGCCGGGGTGTCGTACGGGGTGATCTCCTCCAGCGGCCAGACGCCGTAGAGGTGGCTGAGGTGGCGGTGGTCGTAGGAGTCGGCGAGGCCGGGCCAGGCCCATTCGGCGAGGGCGCCGTCGGCGTTGACCCGGTGCGGCGGCAGCCGGTCGGCCAGCGCCCGCCACCGGTCGGCGTGCTCGGGGTGGTAGCGGGCGGCGGTGCGCAGGGCGTGCCGGGCGGCAAAGAGGTCCATGGCCGCGTTGACCGCGCCCCAACTGCCGTTCGCGGGCCGGTTCTCGGGCGAGTACGAGGGCGCGACGACCAGATGTCCGGCCGGGTCGGTGCGGGTGAGGAAGTCCTCGTAGAACAGGGCCGCCTCGGCGAGCGCGGCGGCGGTGCGCGGGTCCCGGCCGCCGTGGATCTCGTCGTGGTCGACCAGCGGTTTGAGCAGCCAGTCGGCGCCGGCGGTCCACAGGTGCAGCGGGTACTCGCGGCTGAAGTGGTACGACAGCCCGGACTCGCCGTCGCTGTGCGCGGGCGCGACCGCGCCCCGGGTGCCGAAGACCGCGCGGGCGTTGGCCCGCCAGTCCGGCAGTTGCCGGGTGACGAAGGCGGCCAGCGCCTCGGTGACCTCGGGCAGGGCGGCGGCGGGCGCGGCGGCGGTCTGGAGGTTGAGGTTGGCGTTGGTGGTGAACGCGCCGGACCAGGCGGTGTCCCAGTCGCCGGTCCACAGCCCGGTGAGCCGGGGCGGGTGGTGGCCGCTGCTGGAGAGCAGGTGGTAGCGGCCGGCGGCGAAGAGCCGTTCCAGCAGGGCCGGGCTGTGCGGGCGGGCCAGCAGCTCGGAGCCGGGCAGGGCGCGCTCGGCCGGGTCGGCGCCGAGGTCGAGACCGGCCCGGAGGTAGGCGGTGCGGTGCCGGTCCAGATGGCGGGCGAGGAGCCGGTCGTAGGGCCGCTCGGTGCCGTCGAGGAGGTCTTGCAGCAGCCGGGCCGCGGCGGTGACGTCCGCCTCGCCGGTGTGCCGGAGCACCCGGGTGAGCAGCAGCGCCGAGCGGCAGCCGGTGACGCGGACGCCCGGCGGGACGAGTTCGGTCCGGCCGCCCTGGACGGCGATCAGTGTCACGCCGGTGTAGGCGCGGTCGCTGTCCGGGTAGCGGACGCGCAGGCTCAGCAGGGCGCCCTCGGCGGTGAGCAGCGTGCCGTGGCCGACCCGCAGTCCGGCCGGGGCGCCCGGCAGCCGGTGGTCCGGGAAGACGTCCAGGTCGCCTCCGGTGACCTCGTGCACGATGACGTCGTCGGCGCGGGAGACGAAGACGCGCCCGGCGGTGTCGCCGCGGACCGCGGTGGCCTCGCCGCTGGTGAAGTCGACGGTCCGGCGCATCTCCCGCGCGCGGCCCGGCGGCCGGTCCACCCGGAGCAGGAAGGCGGGGTGGAAGGGCTGCACCCATTGCAGCGGACGGCCGTCGGTGAGGCTCTCGGCGGCGGTGAGGTCGCCGGCCAGCAGCCGGTCCCGGACCGCGGGGAGCGCGGCGGCCAGCCGGGGCGGGCGGGCGTGCTCGCCGCCGTTGGGCCGCACCAGGGTGTGGTGGGTGACGACGACCCGCTCGTGGTCCGGGTCGCCGTACACGAGGGCGCCGTGGTGGCCGTTGCCGGTCAGGAAGGCGTCCTCCCAGCGGGCGGCCGGGGTGGGTTCCCAGGTGCCGTGGACCGGCGTGGCGCTCATGACCGCAGCACCGCCACGCCGTAGCGGCCGAGGGTGACCGTGTCCGTGACCTCCGTGCCGGTGAGCAGGTCGCGGTGGGTGCCGGGGACCGGGACGGTGACCGGTTCCACGCCGTGGTGCAGCAGGAACAGCAGCCCGCCCCGGCGCACCGCCTCCACGCCGGGCGGGAGTCCGTCCAGCACCGGGGTGACGCCCGCCGCGGCGGCGATGCCGGCCAGCAGGGAGCGCAGCGCCCCGGGCTCGGGCAGCGTGGAGACGTACCAGGCGCGGCCCCGGCGCAGCACGGCGGGCAGCCCGTCCAGTTCGCCGCCCCGGTAGGGCACGGTCTCGGCGGCTCCGGGCACCGGCTCGATCTCCTCCGACCACAGGGTGCCCTCGAAGCCCTCGCACGCCACGGTCTCCCCGGCCTCCAGCGGCCACCACTCGTGCAGGGTGCGGATGCCGAACAGCTCGCGCAGCCGGGCGTCCATGCCGCCGGGGCGGATGCGGTCGTCCGCGTCGGCGACGCCCGTGTGGAAGCCGCAGACGAGGGTGCCGCCGCCGGCCACGTACGCCAGGAGGCCGTCGACGGCGGTGTCGGTGAGGAGGTAGAGCTGCGGGACGACGACGAGCCGGTAGCCGGACAGGTCGTGCTCCGGGTGGGCGAAGTCGGTGGTGAGATGGGCCTCCCACAGGGCGCGGTGCCAGGCGGTGAGCACGTCCGGCAGGTCGACCAGGGCCGAGGGCCGTGCCTCCTGGTCGCCGGCCCACCAGGAGTCCCAGTCGAGCAGGACCGCGACCTCGGCGGTGATCCGCGTACCCGCCACCTCGCCGGAGACCCGGGCGAGTTCGGCGCCGAGCCGCTTGACCTCCTGGTAGGTGCGTCCCTCCGGGCCCGCGTGCCCGACCATCCCGGAGTGGAACTTCTCGGCGCCCTGCCGGGACTGGCGCCACTGGAAGTAGCAGACGGCGTCGGCGCCGCGGGCGACGGCCTGGAAGGACCACAGCCGGTTCAGGCCGCGCGGCTTGGGATGGTTCACGCCGCGCCAGTTGACCGGCCCGGCCGCCTGTTCCATCAGCATCCACGGCCCGCGCGCCTGGGACCGGGTGAGGTCCTGCACGAGGGCCCCGTGCTGCGCGCCCAGCGGGTCGCGCGGGTCGGGGTACAGGTCGACGGAGACCACGTCCTCCTCGCGGGCCCAGCGCCAGCCGTCCTGCCCGGACCACAGCGGCATGAAGTTGGTGGTCACCGGCAGGTGCGGGGTGTGCCGGCGGACGATGTCCCGTTCGGCGGTGTAGCACTCCAGGAGCATGTCGGAGGTGAACCGCCGGAAGTCCAGCACCTGGCCGGGGTTCTTCAGGTAGTGCGGGCGGCGGGGCGGCAGGATGCCGTCCCAGGTGTCGTAGCCCTGGCTCCAGAAGGCGGTGCCCCAGGCCGAGTTGAGCGCGTCGAGGGTGCCGTACCGCTCGCGCAGCCAGCGGCGGAAGGCGGCGGCGGCCTCGTCGCCGTAGTCGACGGTGCAGTACTCGTTGTTGATGTGCCACATGGTGAGCGCCGGGTGTCCGGCGTAGCGGGCGGCCAGGTCCTCGGTGACGGCGGCGGCGTAGCGGCGGTAGGTGGCGCTGGAGTGCGAGAAGTGCTGCCGGCCGCCCCACCACTCCGTGCGGCCGTCGGCGTCCCGGGGCAGGGTGTCCGGGTGCAGCCGGCCCATCCAGGGCGGCGGCGAGGAGGTGGGCGTGGCCAGGACGACCCCGATGCCGTTCTCCGCCATCAGGTCCATCAGCCGGTCCAGCCAGCCGAACTCCCGGGCGCCGGGCTCCGGTTCCAGCCGGGACCAGGAGAAGACGCCGAGCGTGACGGAGTTGACGCCGGCCTCCGTCATCAGCCGGACGTCCTCCGGCCAGGTCTCCTCGGGCCACTGCTCGGGGTTGTAGTCGCCGCCGAAGAGGATGCGGCCCCGGGTGGCGTCGGCGAGGGAGGGGCTCATGCGGGCTCCCCGTACTGGATGCCCCGCCCGTTGGTGGCGAGGTAGACCCGGCCGTGGATCCGCGGGTCACCGGTGACGGCCTGCCCGGTCCAGCCCCACTGGTGGGCGTCGTCGTTGATCCGCGTCCAGGTGCGGCCCCGGTCGTCGGAGCGCAGCACGGCGACACCGGCGTCCGTGACCGCGCCGACCTGGTAGAGCGCCGGGTAGCGGGCGCCGGGGGCGGCCTTGCCGAAGCCGAGGGTGTACGACGCCCGGACCCCGGCGGCCCGGGTGAAGCTCGCGCCCGCGTCCGTGGAGCGGTACAGCCCGTTCTCCTTGGTGCTCAGCCACAGGTCGCCCGTCCGTCCGGGCGCGACGGCGAGCTGGAACTGGCTGTCGCCGGCCGGGAGCCCGCCGGCGCGGGGCGCGAAGGTGCGGCCGTGGTCCGTGCTGGCGTACAGGGTGCCCGTGCCGGTGTCGTAGGCGTAGAAGACGGCCGGGTCGACCGGGTCGGCGACCGGGGTGGCGCCCCTGGGGAAGGTCGGCACCTCCGCCCAGCCGGACCCGCCGTCCGCCGACCGGTGGGCGGGGTGCGCGGTGCCGTCCCCGGACCCGAAGGCCCACAGCAGCACACCGCCGTCGGCGCTCACGGCGATCGGGCCGGGCGCGTCCTTGGCGGGGGCGGGCTGCGCCGGGAAGGGCGTCCAGGTGCGTCCGCCGTCCGCCGAGGAGGCGCCGTTGCCGTGGTCGCCCCAGCCGGTGCGCACGACGTACGACGGTTTCCCGGCGGCCAGCGCGAGTCCGGTCGCGGTGCCGAAGACGGGGTTCGTGGCCATGCCGGATGCCGGGGAGGCGGTGAGC
This sequence comes from Streptomyces sp. NPDC017095, assembly GCF_044332325.1. Taxonomy (NCBI): domain Bacteria; kingdom Bacillati; phylum Actinomycetota; class Actinomycetes; order Kitasatosporales; family Streptomycetaceae; genus Streptomyces; species Streptomyces sp. NPDC017095. The sequence goes on along the minus strand of NZ_JBIROU010000010.1, from coordinate 283,371 downwards.
CGTTCGTGGTACAGCACGCCGATGTCGCCGTTGCCGCTGATCAGGTGCGCCTCGCCGGTGGGCGGTGAGATGAGCTGCCGGGCGGAGGTCTCCTCCAGGCCGCGGCTCGCGGGCGCCCAGTGGACGAGGTCGCGGGTGCCGTAGACGGTGGCCCCGGTGCCGTAGAGGACGTGCTCGCTGTCGTACGGGTCGACGGCGACGGCCTGGATCCACCAGCCGAACTTGGGCTCGTCCTGGCCCCAGGCGAGGTAGGGCGTCTCGGAGACGTCGAGGACGGCGGTGTCCTTCAGCGACACCCAGCTGCGGCCGCCGTCCGTGCTCCGGTACAGGGTGTCCACGGCCGACCAGCGGTTGTTGGTGGAGACCACGACCGTGCCCGGGTGGCGGGCGGCCACGGCGACGCCGCCGTAGCCGAAGGTGTCGCCGGGGCCCGGCACGGCCGGGGTGACGTCGGTCCACGCCCCGGTGCCGGTGTCCAGCTTGTGCACGCTGCCGGCCGACTGGCCGTTCGGACCGGGCGCGTCGGCGTAGGTGACGTACAGCTCGCGGGTGCGGGCGTCGTGGGCGGCGCGGACGGGCACCTTCGCGGCGGTGCCGGCGGGCTGTCCGGGGACGGGTTCCCAGGCGGTGCCGTCGGTGGTGCGGAACAGGTTCGGCCGCGCGGAGGTGCCGTCGCCGTCGCCCCAGCCGGCGTACACGGCACGGCCGGCGGCGACGAGCAGGGTGACGCCCTGGCCGGTGCCGGCGGGGGTGGCCGGGAAGCCGTCCTGCCGCGTCCACGTGGCGCCCCGGTCGGTGGACTTCAGCAGTCCGTCGTGCCGGGTGCCGAGCCACAGCGTGGCGCTGTCGCGGGGATCGACGAGCAGCCGTTCGCCGGTGCCGCGGCCGTCCTCGTTCGCGCCGAGCCGCACTGGCAGATCGGTGCGGTGCCAGGTCCGGCCGCGGTCCTCGGACCGCAGCAGCGCGCCGGGGCCGGCCCAGGGCTGGGCGTACGTGCCGAGGGCGAGGTACACCCGGTCCGGGTGGGCCGGGTCGACGGCCAGGGCCTCCACCCCGAGCAGGTTCCAGTCGTCCCAGCCGAGGTGGTCGGTGAGCGGCGTCCAGCGGGCGGTGTCCCGGTCCCAGCGGTAGGCGCCGCCGATGTCCGTGCGGGCGTAGGCGAGGCCGGGGACCGCGGGGTGGAAGAGGAGGCCGGTGACGAAGCCGGTGCCGCCGATGACGGCGGTGCGCCAGCGGTACGCGGTCCGCCGGGCCCCGGCCGCGTGGGCGGGCGCGGGGAGGGCCGCGAGGACGGCCGCGGCCGCCGTGGTGGCCAGGACGGTTCTGCGGGTGGGCATGGGGTACCTCGGCTGGGGAGTCGTGGTCCGGCGGAACCGGTACGGAGAGGCGGGGGCGGGGCGGGGCGCCCGCTCAGGGCGCGGCCCCGGTCATCCCTTGACCGCGCCCGTCAGCATTCCCTTGCGGAAGTGCTTCTGGACGAACGGCGACAGGACGGCCACCGGCAGCAGGGCCAGCACCATCACCGCCATCTGGATGGCCAGCGGTGACAGCTGCCCGGTGTTGATCTGGGCCGACAGCCCCACCGGCCGCTCCTGCTTCTGCACGAGCTGGATCATCACGTTCTGCAGCGGCATCATCTTCTGGTCGGTCAGGTAGATCGACGCGTTGAACCAGGCGCTCCAGTACCCGACCGCGTAGAACAGCGTGATCACCGCCAGCACGGCCCGGGACAGCGGCAGCACGATCCGCCACAGGATCAGCCAGTCCCCCGCCCCGTCGATCCGCGCGCTGTCGGTGAGTTCGGGCGAGATGCCGGTGAAGAAGCCGCGCAGCACGAGGATGTTGAACACGCTGACCGCGCTCGGCAGGATCAGCGCCAGATAGGTGTCGGTGAGCCCGAGCGCCTGCACCAGCAGGTACGTCGGGATCAGTCCGGCGCCGAAGAACATCGTCGCGAGCAGGGTCATCAGGATCCAGCGGTGGCCCAGCGAGTCCCGGCGGGACAGGCCGTACGCGCACAGCACCGACACCGTCATGCTGAACAGCGTGCCGACGAGGGTCACCCCGATGCTGACCAGCGCGGCCCGCTGCACCTGGCCGCCGCCCAGCAGCTCCTGGTAGGCGACGAAGGTGATGCCTTTGGGGATCACCACGAGCCCGCCCGTGTCGTCGATGACCTTCTTCGGGGACAGACTGGTGACGATCACGATCCACAGCGGGAACAGCACGGCGAAGCAGGCGACCGCGAGGACCAGGCCCTTCGCGGCGAGCCCGGCCCTGGCCGGCTCCTCCTCCCAGGACGGCCGGGGCGGTGCCGCCCACCGGCCGGGCCTGTCCCGGGTATCCGGCGCCGGCCGGTCGACCACGGCGCTCACTTCTCGTACACCCCCTGCTCGCCCATCAGATGGGCCACCTTGTTCGCCACGAGGACGAGGGACAGTCCGACGACGCCCTTGATCAGGCCGGCCGCCGCCGCGTAGCTGAAGTCCTGGTTGCGGATGCCGTTCCACCACACGTAGGTGTCCAGCACCTCGGAGGCGTCCGGGCCGACCGCCTGCCGCTGGAGCAGGAACTGCTCGAAGCCGACGGAGAGGGCGTCGCCGACGCGCAGCACGAGCAGCAGCGCGATCACCGGCCGCAGCGCGGGCAGCGTGATGTGCCACATGCGGCGCCAGCGTCCGGCGCCGTCCATCGCGGCGGCCTCGTACAGGTCGTCGGAGACCGCGGCGAGCGCCGCGAGGAAGACGATGATGCCCCAGCCCGCGTCCTTCCAGACCGTCTGGGCCGTCACCAGGTACTTGAAGACCGAGGGGTCGGTCATGATGTCGAAGCCCGCGTGCCCGTGTGCGCGCAGGGTCTGCGCGAGGACCCCGGCGCCGCCGAAGATCTGCTGGAAGACGGTGACGACCAGCACCCAGGAGAAGAAGTGCGGCAGGTACATGATCGCCTGGGCGACCGCGCGGACCCGGGGCCGGACCACGCTGTTGATCAGCAGCGCGAGCGCGATCGGGATCGGGAAGTACAGCACGAGCTGGAGGAAGAACAGGACGAACGTGTTCTGCACGGCGTGCCAGAACCCGCTGTCCGCGAAGACCCGCTGGAACTGGTCGAAGCCGACCCAGGGGCTCTGGAAGACGGCGACGAAGCCGTTGTCGCTGAGGTACGGGTCGTAGTCCTGGAAGGCGACGACGTTGCCGAGGATCGGGATGTAGTTGAAGACCAGGAGCAGCAGCACCACGGGCAGGGTCATCAGGATCAGGGTGCGGTCGCGCCGGAACCTGGTCCGCAGGCCCGGCCCGCCGGCGCGCTCCCGGCCGCGGGCGGCGCCGGAGGCCGGCGCGGTCCGTTTCCCGGCCCGCGCGCCGGTCTCGTCGCGGGGGACGGTGCTGGTCATTTCGCCGAGCCCGTGGAGTCGAGCAGACCGCGGTACCAGTCGCGCAGCTCGTCGCCGCCCCGCTTCTTCCACTCGGACACCGCCTGCTGCACGTCGGAGATCTTCTTCCGGCCGCGCACGACGTCGTCCTCGAGCTGCTCGAAGTCGTCGGCGAGGTTGGACCAGCGGTTCGGCTCGGTGACCGTCAGGCCGTAGAAGGACGACTTCCTGGTGAAGGCGCCCATGCGCTGCTGCCACTCGACCATGCCCCGGGTGACCTCGGGGAGGTCGGGGTGGGCGACGTACGCGGCGGGCTTGCCGGTGTAGTCGAAGGCGCCGAGGACCTCGTTGACACCCTTGGTGGTCTTGGTGGGCACGCCCTTGGCCACGGTGAAGTCGGTGCCCTCGACGCCGTACTCGGCGAGCAGGCGCTCCTTCGTGCCGTAGGGCGCGGCGCAGAAGTTGGCGACGGCCAGGAAGTCCTTGATCTTCTGCTCGGACGCCTTCTTGTTGACGAAGGTGAAGATGTTCGCCGGCTGGACGGCCCACAGCAGCGGGTCGCCGCCGTCGTGGGTGAAGACGTCCATCGCGGCCATCGCGAAGTCCGGGTTCTGGGTGCGCTGTTCGGAGGTCTTGCCGAACCAGTCGGACAGGTCCTGGTTGTAGACGAGCAGCTTGCCCGCGGTGAACCGGGTGCCGGCCGGGTTGGCGGTCTTGCCGGCCTTGTCGTCCGGGTGGACCACGCCGGCCGCGAACAGCTTGCGGGCCCACTCCAGGGCTTCGAGGTACGCGTCGGTCTCGACGCGGTTGACCAGCTTGCCGTCCACCAGGTTCCACCACAGCGCCTTGTCGCTGCCGTTGAGGACACCGAAGGCGTTGAAGGCCGTCCACTTCATGTCGGCGCAGGCCCACACGCCGCCCTTGGCGTCGGTCGCCTCCTTCGCCCAGGCGAGGAACTCGTCGGTCGTCTTGGGCGGTTGCCAGCCGTGCTTGTCGAAGACGTCCTTGCGGTAGAAGGGCGCGATGTTGGTGACGTAGGAGGCGGGCAGCGGGACCGCCCGCAGCTGTCCGCCGAACAGGGAGCGCTGCCAGGCGTCGGTGGGGACGGCGGCGAGGTTGGGGTAGTCCTTGACCTTGTCGCCGGACAGATAGGGGCCGAGGTCGGCGAACTTGGCGTTGATCGCGCTCGGGATCTTGCCGTTCAGGTTCCAGCCGGGGACGACCACGACGTCCGGGATGTCGCTGGAGGCGAGGATGGCGCCCAGCTTCTCGTCGTAGGTGTTGCCGTCCTGGTTCTGCCAGCTCGTGCGGACGCCGATGGCCTGGTTCATAGCCTGGTAGTACGGGTTGCCGTTGTCCGGCGGGGTGCCCCACAGCGGCGCCATGACCGTCAGCTCGCCGCCGCTGCCCAGCTTCTTCGGCACCGAGGTCTTCAGCCGGTCCGGGGCGACGGCCTTGGTGAAGCCGGCCGCGGAGCCGTTCTTCGCGGGGATGTCCGGGGCGACGACGCCCGATGCCACGTACGCGGGGAGGAGCTTGCGTGCCGCCTTGCCGGAGGTGGCGCCTTCCCTGCGGCCCTCCTGTCCGCCTCCGCAGGCGGTGAGCAGCGGCAGCCCGCCGGCCACCGCCGCGGCGGCGACCGCGGTGGAGGCGAGGAGACTTCTCCTGCTGAGGGCGGAGGAGGCTGCGTTCGGCGTCATTGCGTCAACCCTTCATGGCGCACCAGGACACCCGGCGGTGGCCGTCGGCTGCGGTGTCTTCAGTGGATCCGGCTGAGCGGAAAAGCGCGTCTGCGTGGCAAGTAGTCGAAGCGCTTCGATGTTGCTGCGAGGTTAAGTGAACACGTGGGGGCGCACAAGGGCCGTTCCGAAGTTTCCTCCGACGTCCCGGGCCTGCGCGTGCACTACCGTCGGCGCGGCACGGCCCGGAGCTGTCCCATTCTTTAGCTACGGCACCTTGACACCCCGACCGTCGCCCCTTGAGCATCGAAGCGCTTCGAAAGCGTCCGACCGCTCCAGTGCGCAAGGGGAACCACTCGTGACCGATGACTCGCCGTCCACGCCGCCTTTCCGCGATCCGCGCCTGCCGTTCGCCCAGCGCGTCGACGATCTGCTGGCACGGCTGACCCTGGACGAGAGGATCTCCTTCCTGCACCAGTTCGCGCCCGCCGTCGAACGGCTCGGCGTCGCCGCCTGGCGCACCGGCCAGGAGGCGCTGCACGGAGTGGCCTGGATGGGCCCGGCGACGGTGTTCCCGCAGGCCGTCGGGCTCGGCGCGACCTGGAACCCGGAGCTGGTCCGGCGGGTCGGCGAGGCGGTCTCCCGGGAGGCGCGCGCGATGCACGCCCGCGACGAGCGCGTCGGCCTGAACATCTGGGCGCCCACGGTCAACCTGCTGCGCCACCCGCTGTGGGGCCGCAACGAGGAGGGCTACTCCGAGGACCCGAGGCTGACCTCCGCCATCGCCACGGCGTACACCCGGGGACTGCGCGGCGGCCATCCGCGCTACTGGCGCACCGCGCCCGTGCTCAAGCACTGGCTCGCGCACAACAACGAGACCGACCGCGCCACGTCGTCGGCCTCCGTGCGCCCGCGCGTGCTGCACGAGTACGACCTGCGCGCCTTCCGGGAGACGGTCGAGGCGGGCGCGGTGGCCGGCGTCATGCCGGCCTACAACCTCGTCAACGGCCGCCCCAACCACCTCTCCCCCCATCTGCGGGAGCAGTTGCGCACCTGGACCGAGGAGGACCTGCTGGTCTGCTCGGACGCGGGCGCGCCGTCCAACCTCGTCGACGCCGAGCACTACTTCGACACCCACGAGGAGGCCACCGCGGCCGCCCTGCTGGCCGGCGTGGACAGCTTCACCGACCACGGCACGGACGGCTCGCAGATCACCGCGCGGGTCAGGGGCGCGCTGGACCGGGGGCTGCTGACGGAGGCCGACATCGACGCCGCCGTGCGCCGCCAGCTCTCCGTGCGCTTCCGGCTCGGCGAGTTCGACCCGCACCAGGACCCGCACGCCGGCACCGGCGCGTTCGACACCCCGGAGCACCGGGCGCTCGCCCGGGAGGCCGCCGAGCAGGCCGTCGTCCTGCTGAAGAACGACGGCGGCCTGCTGCCGCTCGCCCCGGACACCCGGATCGCGGTGGTCGGCCCGCTCGCCGACGAGTGCAAACTCGACTGGTACAGCGGCAGCCTGATCCACCGCTCCACTCCCCTGGAGGGCCTGTACGAGCGGTTCGGCGCGGACCGCGTGCGGTTCGCCGAGGGCGTGGACCGGGTCCGGCTGCGCACGGCGGACGGCGCGTTCCTGTCCGTGCCCCCGGCGGAGGTGCCCGACCCGGCACCCGGCGCCGAGGGCGCGCTCGACCCCGCCCTGCTGGCCGGCCGCACCGACCTGCCGCCGCTCACCGCCGACGCCACCGGCACCGACTTCGCGCTGGCCGACTGGGGCGACGGGGTGCTGACGCTGCGCGCCCCCGACGGCCGCTACCTCTCGGTCGCCGGGGACGGCTATCTGCGCGCCTCCGCCGACCAGCCCGGTGGCTGGGTCGTCCAGGAGACCTTCCGCCTGGAACCGCACGGCAGCGGACACCTCCTGAAGCATCTGGGCACGGGTCGCCACGTCCGGGTCGCCGCCGACGGCGCGCAGGTTGCCGACACCGGCGACGTCTTCGAGGTGATCACCGTCGAGCGGGGCGAGGAGGCCGTGGCCCGCGCGGCGGCCGGGGCGGACGTGGTCCTGGTGGTGGCGGGCAACGACCCGCACATCAACGGCCGGGAGACCGAGGACCGCACGACCCTGCTGCTACCGCGACAGCAGCGCCGGCTGCTCGACGCGGCCCGCGCCGCCAACCCGCGCACCGTGCTGGTGCTGGTGTCGGCGTACCCGTACGCGGTGGACGCGGCGCCGCTGCCGGCCGTGCTGTGGACGGCGCACGGCGGCCAGGCGGCGGGCACGGCACTGGCCCGGGTGCTGGCCGGCGACGTCTCGCCGGCCGGCCGCCTGCCGCAGACCTGGTACGCCGCCGACGCCGACCTGCCCGGCCTGCTCGACTACGACGTGATCGGCAGCCGGCAGACCTACCTCTACTTCGAGGGCACCCCGCTCTTCCCCTTCGGCCACGGCCTGTCGTACACCACCTTCGGCTACACCGGCCTGTCGGCCCGGGTGTCGGCCGGCTCCGTCCGGGTGAGCTGCGCGGTCACCAACACCGGGGACCGCACGGCGGACGAGGTGGTCCAGCTCTACGGCCGGGCGGCCGAGCCGTCGGTGCCGCGCCCGCGCCGCGAACTGCTGGCCCACCGCAGGCTCACCCTCGCACCCGGCGAGACGGTCGCCGTCTCCTTCGACGTCCCGCTGTCCGCACTGGAGTTCTGGGACGTGCGGCAGGGCGGGTGGCGCCGGGAACAGGGCCCGTACGACCTCCTGCTCGGCGCCTCCAGCGAGGACATCCGCCTGCGGACCACCCTGGACCTCGACGCTGCGCCGCCGGCCACCCGCCCGGCAGCGGAACGCGGCCTGGCCGCCGCCGACTTCGACGAGCAGTCCGGCACCGCGATCGTGGACCGGACGAAGACGGCGGGCGACGCGGTGACGCCGGCCGGCGCCGGACCTGCCGAACTGGTCTACCGGGCCTGCGACTTCGGCGCGGGCGTGCGCGAGGTGACGGCACAGGTGTCGGGCGGGGGCACGCTGGAGATCGCCCTGGACGGCGGCCCCGTCCGCGCGGTGCTCACCCCGGACGCCCCCACGGCCGGCCCGTACGCCTACACCACCCTCACCGCGCCCCTCACCACCGAGGGCGTCCACGACGTCCACCTCAGGCTGCGCGGACCGGTCCGGCTGGCACACCTGGGGTTCTCGGGGTGAGGGTGCGCGGAAAACGCGGACGGCCGCAGCCCCCGCACAGTGGGCTGCGGCCGTCCGTTTCCGACCTGTCCGTGGCAGGTCAGAGCGCGAGACCGGTGAGGACCAGTACGCGCTCGTAGGTGTAGTCCTCCATCGCGAACCGCACGCCTTCGCGGCCGACGCCGGACTGCTTGGCGCCGCCGTACGGCATCTGGTCGGCGCGGTAGGACGGGACGTCGCCGATCACCACACCGCCGACCTCCAGGGCGCGGTGGGCACGGAAGGCGACCTGGAGGTCGTGGGTGAACACACCCGCCTGGAGGCCGTACTTGGAGTCGTTGACCGCGGCGAACGCCTCCTCCTCGCCGTCCACCTTGCGCACGGTGAGGACGGGTCCGAAGACCTCCTCGCAGGCGATCGTGGTGTCCGCCGGCACGTCGGCGAGGACGGTCGGCGCGTACGAGGCGCCCTCGCGCTTGCCGCCGGTGAGCAGGGCGGCGCCGGCGGCGACCGCCTCGTCCACCCAGGACTCCACGCGCCGGGCGGCGTCCTCGCTGACCAGCGGGCCGACGTCGGTCTTCGGGTCGGACGGGTCACCGGTGACCTGGGCCTCGACGGCGGCGACGATGCGCGGCAGCAGCCGGTCGTACACGGACGCGTCGGCGATCACCCGCTGCACGGAGATGCAGGACTGGCCGCCCTGGTAGTTGGAGAAGGTCGCGATGCGGGTCGCGGCCCAGTCCAGGTCGGCGTCGGAGGCGTAGTCGCCGAGGACGACCGCGGCGCCGTTGCCGCCCAGCTCCAGCGTGCAGTGCTTGCGCGGCACCGAGTCCATGATCGCGTAGCCGACCTTCTCGGAACCGGTGAAGGAGATGACCGGCAGGCGCTCGTCCTGGACCAGGGCGGGCATGCGGTCGTTGGCGACCGGGAGGATCGACCAGGAGCCGGCCGGCAGCTCGGTCTCGGCGAGCAGGTCACCGAGGATCAGGCCGGACAGGGGCGTGGCGGGGGCCGGCTTCAGGATGATGGGCGCACCGGCCGCGATCGCCGGGGCGACCTTGTGGGCGCACAGGTTGAGCGGGAAGTTGAACGGCGCGATACCGAGCACGACACCCTTGGGGAAGCGGCGGGTCAGCGCGAGCCGGCCCTGTCCGCCGGCGTCCGTGTCGAGCCGCTGGGCCTCGCCGCCGTTGAACCGGCGGGCCTCCTCGGCGGCGAACCGGAACACGGAGACCGCGCGGCCGACCTCGCCCCGGGCCCACTTGACTGGCTTGCCGTTCTCGGCGGAGATCAGCTGGGCGATCTCCTCGGTGCGCTCGGCGAGCCGCTTGCTGACGTGGTCCAGGGCGGCGGCGCGCACGTGCGCCGGGGTGGCGGCGAACTCGTCCCGCACGGCGTACGCGGCGGCCACGGCCTCCTCGACCTGTGCGTCCGTCGGCACGCTGACCTTGCCGACCAGCCGGCCGTCCCACGGAGAGGTGACGTCGAAGGTGTCCTCGCCGGTGACCTGGCGGCCGGCGAGCCAGAAGGCATGGGTGGAAGTCATGTACGAGTCCCGGCCCTTCCGCGTTGGGGGTGTGCTTGGCTTGCGTGCTCCACGGTAGGGCGGGGGCGGCCGGGTGGCGTTTGTCCGAGTCGTAGCAGTCGGGGGGTGGGGTACGCCGGTTTGGCGCGATGGGGTGGGGTCGGGGGTGGTGGGGGCCGGGGCCTTGGACGGGGGCCGGGTTCGGGGGTCGTGAGGGGCCGGGGTCGTGGGGAGCCGGGGCGGTCACTCGGTGGACGTGGCCTTCAGATCTGGGGCGGTCACTCGGTGCAGGTGGCCTTCAGATGTGGGGCGGTCACTCGGTGGAGGTGGCCTTCAGGGCCAGCCAGAGTTCCATCCGCACGTCCGGATCGTCCAGGCTGCGGCCGAGGATCTCCTCGACCCGGCGCATCCGGTAGCGCAGGGTGTGCCGGTGCACGCCCAGGTCGGCCGCGGCGGCGTCCCACTGCCCGTGCCGCGACAGCCACGCCCGCAGCGAGGCGACCAGATCGCCGCGCCCCGTCGCGTCGTGCTCGCGCAGCGCCCGCAGCAGCCCGTCGGCGAACGCCTTCACCGCGTCGTCGGCCAGCAGCGGCAGCACGGAACCGGCGGCCAGCCGCTCGTGCTCCACGAACACCCGGCCGCGCCGCCGCGCCACCGACAGCGCCTGCTCGGCCTGCCGGTACGCCGTCGCGGCCGCGATCGGTCCGGCGGGCGCGGACAGCCCGACGACCAGTTCCTCCTCGTCCGCCGCCCGGCCCGGCTCGGGGTGCGCCCGCTCCCCTTCGAGCGCCGTGGCGTACGCGGCGCACGCGGCCACCGCCGCGCCCTCGTCGGCGGCCAGCACCACCAGCCGCTCCCCCTCGGGCACGACCAGCACCGCTTCCCCGGCGCGGGCCGCGGCGGACTCCACCGTCTCCGCCAGCTCGCCCAGGACCTCGCCCGCGGTGCCGGACGGGGACTCGGCGACGATCACCCGGAACGGGGCGTCCAGCAGCCCGCCGTACAGATCGCCGGCGACGGCCCGGGCGTGGTCCGGTTCCCCGGCGAGGAGCATGCGCAGCACCGCCGTACCGATGCGCTGCTCGGCGGCGTGCAGGGAGCGGGAGCGTTCGGTGGTGAGGGTGAGCAGGGCGATGGCGGAGTGCACGGCGTAGCGTTCGGCGGTGCCGAGCGCGGCGGCGGTGCCCACGGCGAGGGCGGCCCGGGGGCGGCGGCCGGTGCCGAGGGAGTGCAGCTCCACGCGGTCCTCGTGGTCCGGGCCGCCGACCACGGAGGAGGCGGGGGCCGGGCGTTCCCGCAGCCGTTCCACCTCGGCGGTGAGCCGGGCGGCGCGGCGGCCGGCCCACTCCGGGGCGGCGGCGACGACGGCGCCCGAGGCGTCGTAGAGCGCCGCCCAGCCGTCGACCTGGGCGGCGAGCACGCCGAGCACTCCCTCCGGGCCGGTGCCCAGGGCCTGCCGGGTCAGCTCGCGCTGGGCGGCGAAGCCGGCCGTGACGGCGCGGTACTGGTCGGCGGCGATGGCCGCGGAGACGGCCTTGCTGATGGCGAGGAACGGGGTGCGGCGGGGCACCTCCAGCAGCGGCAGCCCTTCCTGCGCGCAGGCGTCGACGAGTGGTGCGGGGGTCTCGTCGTAGTTCACGCCGACGGCGAAGCCGAGGCCGACGACACCGGCGCCGACCAGCCGCCGCACGTACCGCCGCATGGCCTCGGGGTCCTCCGCGTCCAGCTTGAGGGCGGTGATCAGCAGCAGCTCGCCGCCCTCCATGTACGGCACGGGGTCGGCCAGCTCGCTGACGTGCGCCCAGCGGACGGGCACGTCGAGACGGTCCTCGCCGGCGCGCACGGTCAGCTTGAGCGCGGAGTGGTGGACGAGCGAGGCGAGAGTCGGGGGCATGGGGCCTTCACGGTGAGGGGGTCCGGTGACCACGGCAGGCTTTCACCCGGTGATCTTTTGGCCGCCGTGTATGAACGGCCCACCCCGATTCTGCCTCACCGTACGACCCCACGCTGGCCTGCCCGCACCTGCGCGGACGCTCCCATACGGAGCCGCCCGCAGAGCGCTCACGCGCGGAACGGCCCACAGAGCGCGCCCGCGCGCAGGTGGGCCAGTGCGGCGCTCACGCGCGCAGGTCGACCAGCAGCGGCGGCGCGTGCTCGCCCTGCACGGTGGTCAACGACAGCACCGCGTGCCCCGGCGGCACCCCATGAGCCAACTCGGACGCGGACCACCGCTCCCGCTCGACCTGCCGGACGGTGACGGCTTCGGTCGTGACCGCCTTGCCGGTCACCAGCTTGCGCAAGGCGTGGATCGCGCGCGTCATGGGCTGATCCGCGAAGACAGTGTGCCGGGCCACGTCACGCGCTTCCACCCACTGGGTGCCCCAGGCTTCCGCGAACCGGCTGCCGTCCCAGGTGGTGACTCCGGCGAAGGCCATACGGCAGCCCACGGCCGCGTACAGCGGTCCGTGCAGCGCCTCTGGGACGTCCCCGACGGTACGCAGGGAGAGCACCACGCCCGCGTTGCGGGAGCGCAGGCGCTGGATGCGGCGGACCGACTCGGCTGTGACGGCACCGGTGGCGTCGTCCAGGACCAGGCACGCGAAGTGGGTCCGTTCACCCGCCGTCGCCACTGCGCTGAACTGGGCGAGCAGCAGCCGGGTGACGAGCCGGGACGCCTCGTCGTACCCGCGGTCGGGCAGGTCGATCCGTACCCGCAGCGGGTGGTGGGCGACGGCGCGCAGCGAGAACGGCCGGATGTCCCTCTGCCGGGCACCGAAGAACCCGGCGAACGCCGGCCGGTCCAGCACGGCCAGGCGGTCGGCGAGAACCGGGCCGGGATCGCCGGCGGTGCCCGACTGCCGGGCGCGCGCGTCCAGCTCGCGGCGCATCACGGCGTGCTCGTCGCCCACCAGCGCCGCCCGGAGCGCGGCCAGGACCGACGGATCGCCTTCCAGCAGCTCCCGGAGCTGGGGCAGCGTGGGGAAACGTCCGTACGCCGCCCGGTAGGGGCCGAGGAGCTGGGCGAGGGCGGTGAGGGCCCGTTGCCCGCTGACCGCGTCCAGGTCGCCGGCCAGCCCCTCCGCCAGGAAGGCGGCTGCCTCGTCCGGGTCGGTGGAGTCCGCGTACGGGTCGAGGTCGTACACGGATGCGGGGTCCCCGAGGCGTACGACGACGTCGAAGGCGGAGTCGGGGCCGAGCGGGGTGCCTGCCGCGCAGACGGCGACGACCGCGCACTGCCCGGCGAGGGCCTGCAGCCCGAGTGATTCCACGACGGGCCTGATCAGGCGCTGCGTCTTGCCGGAGCCGGAGGGCCCGACGGCCAGCAGCGAGGTGCCGAGGGTGTCGGGCCCGAGGGCCGCGCCGGCACCGCCGTAGGCATGCGGGGTACGGTCCCCGGCCGCCCACTGTCCGATGCGCACCTGCCTGACCAGCAGATCGTGGCGGGCGGACCGGCCCGAGAGGTCGCGGTCGCCGGAGGGGTGGGTCCAGGCAGCGGCGCCGTCGCGGAGCACCGTCTCGGTGAACGAGGACAGTCGGGCACGGGCCCGGGCCGCGTTCAGCATGTGGCGGACCCTCGCGCAGTCCACGTCGTTCATCCGGCCGACGCGCAGTTCGGTGGTGAGCACGTCCGCGGCCTGATGCTGGCCGGCTTCCCGCAGTTCGGGCCAGTGCGACGGCCGCCGGTCCACGGCCGGCTCCGCGGACTGGCCGGCCTTCGCCCGCCCGCGCGCGGCGATCGCCTCCCGCCCGAGGGACAGCCAGCCGCCGATCCGGGCGAAGGGCCACAGCACCAGCAGGGTGATGAGCGCGTACAGGGTGTCCATCAGCAGCACCGACCTGAAGACCTGGTAGTCGCCGGTGAGCAGGACGATGAGGGAGAGCAGTGGATCCTGCACCGGCAGCGGGTCCCAGCCGACACCGAAGGCGTCGGGGAAGACGAAGGCCAGCGCGACGAGTGCGCCGAAGGCCGCGAGGAGGGCGCGCGCGGGCTGGGGGCGGCGGGTGACGACGTGCCGGACGATGTCGGGCCAGCTGCCCAGGCGTGCCATCGCGAAGACGATGAGGCCGAAGACCACGCCGTCGGCGACGGTGAGGGCCTCCGCCCCCTGGTAGCCCTTCGGTGACGTGGTCCCGGCCCACCACCAGTCGTCGGGGGTCAGGAGCCTGATGACGGCCCACTGGTAGGGGATGCTGCCGTGCCGCCACAGGGACCACAGAAGGAGCCCCGCCGCCAGCGGGACGAAGAAGCCGACGACGGTGACGGGGGCGAGGCGCTGCTCTTGACGGGCGGCCTTGGGCAGCCGGTAGCCGTAGCGCCAGATTCCGGGCTCGACCGCCGGGCGCGGCTCGTCGAGCCAGTCGGCGACGGGCGAGGACGGGTGCGGAGCGGGCGCGGCGTACGACGGCTCGCTGCCCGCCGCCGGCACGCTCGGTGCGCGCGTCGGCCGCGGCGGCACGACGGCGTCACCGTACGACGGCGGCCCGCCGTGCGGGGCCGCGGGCGTGTCCGTCGGTGTCGCAGGGCGTGGTGTCGTGGGCGTGTCGCGTGTGTTGCGTGTGCCGTCGGTGTCCATCGACCCTGCCCCCTGACCAGCCGTTCCATCCGCCATTCGGTGCGCCATCAGCGAGCCAATCTAACGCCCCCGGAACGGGAGTTCACCGCTTACGCGGCCGGTGCGGGCCGTCGCCGTCCGGGCGGGCTATGTCCATCGCGGACAACGGGCGGCGCCGACAACGCCCACATGGAGCATGCCCGCGCCCGGGAACCGGTCTTAGCCTGCGGGAAAAGAAGGTATGCGTCCGTAAACGCACCGCCCGGAACCGCCCGGGACCGCCCGGTACGCAAGATCATCAGGGAGCCCCCCATGACCGCACTTCCGCAGGAGCGCCGCGTCGTCACCGCCATCCCCGGCCCGAAGTCGCAGGAGCTTCAGGCCCGCCGTACCGCCGCGGTCGCGCAGGGCGTGGGTTCCACGCTGCCGGTCTTCGTCACCCGCGCCGGCGGCGGCGTCATCGAGGACGTCGACGGCAACAGCCTCATCGACTTCGGTTCCGGTATCGCCGTGACCTCCGTCGGCGCCTCCGCCGAGGCCGTGGTGCGCCGCGCGAGCGCCCAGCTCGCCGACTTCACCCACACCTGTTTCATGGTCACCCCGTACGAGGGCTACGTCGCCGTCGCCGAGGCGCTGGCCGAGCTGACCCCGGGCGACCACGCGAAGAAGTCCGCGCTGTTCAACTCCGGCGCCGAGGCCGTCGAGAACGCCGTAAAGATCGCGCGTGCCTACACCAAGCGCCAGGCCGTCGTCGTGTTCGACCACGGCTACCACGGCCGGACCAACCTGACCATGGCGCTGACCGCGAAGAACATGCCGTACAAGCACGGCTTCGGACCGTTCGCGCCCGAGGTGTACCGGGTGCCGGTGGCGTACGGCTACCGCTGGCCCACCGGCGCGGAGAACGCCGGTCCGGAGGCCGCCAAGCAGGCCATCGACCAGATCACCAAGCAGGTCGGCCCGGACAACGTCGCCGCGATCATCATCGAGCCGGTGCTCGGCGAGGGTGGCTTCATCGAGCCCGCGAAGGGCTTCCTGCCGGCCATCCGGCAGTTCGCCGCGGACAACGGGATCGTGTTCGTCGCCGACGAGATCCAGTCCGGCTTCTGCCGGACCGGGCAGTGGTTCGCCTGTGAGGACGAGGGCATCGTCCCGGACCTGATCACCACCGCCAAGGGCATCGCGGGCGGCCTGCCGCTCGCCGCCGTCACCGGCCGCGCCGAGATCATGGACGCCGCGCACGCCGGCGGACTCGGCGGCACCTACGGCGGCAACCCGGTCGCCTGCGCCGGTGCGCTCGGTGCCATCGAGACGATGAAGGAGCTGGACCTCAACGGCAAGGCCAAGCGCATCGAGGAGGTCATGAAGGGCCGCCTCACCGCCATGGCCGAGAAGTTCGACATCATCGGCGACGTCCGCGGCCGCGGCGCGATGATCGCCATCGAGCTGGTGAAGGACCGTACGACCAAGGAGCCGAACCCGGAGGCGGCCGCCTCGCTGGCCAAGGCCTGCCACGCCGAGGGCCTGCTGGTCCTGACCTGTGGCACCTACGGCAACGTGCTGCGCTTCCTGCCGCCGCTGGTCATCGGCGAGGACCTGCTGAACGAGGGCCTCGACATCATCGAGCAGGCGTTCACGCGCATCTGAGCGAGGAGGACGCGCCTGCGGCAGGCCGTGTGAAGAAGGTGTGCGAGGTGGATGACGGGAGCGGGTTCCGTCTGCCCAAGCGCGCCGGCCTGCCGTAGGTTCTGTCCCGATGAGAGATACACCCCGCCCACAGGGGACTGTGGGCGACTCCGGGCCGGGGCATCCCCAGCTTCGACCCGGTCGTGCCCTCGCGCACGCGACCGGCGCCTGACGGCTCCGGGTCTCCTCACCGATCGGACGGTCGCCGCCCCAAACCCCCCGGGGCGCGCGACACTCCGGTCCGGACGGCCGCCTCGGAACACCCCCCCTGTTCCGGGGCGGCCGACCTCCTTCTTACGCCCCGCGCACCGGCCCGGGCACCGCCTCGCGCACCGCCCCGCGCACCGGCGCGCGCCCCGGCCTGCGAAGCTGGGTCCATGCTGTTCCTGGTCCTCCCAGCGCTGCTCTTCGCCCTCATCACCTGGCAGGTCCTCGCGGACGGGCCGCTGCTCCGGCTGGACGCGGACGTCAGCCGGGCCCTGGTGCACCCGGACCGGTTCTCCGAGCTGCTCGCCGACCTCGGGAACATCGGGGTCGCCGTCCCGGTGCTCGTCCTGGCCATCGGTTTGGCCCTGTGGCGCGGGCGGGCCGGCGGCGCCCCCCGCTGGTGGCTGCCGCCGCTGGCCGCCGCCATGCCGACGGCGCTGCTGCCGGCGCTCGTCGTACCGCTGAAAGACTGGACCGCCCGGCCGGGGACACCGGTGGTGCCCCCGGCGGACGGTTACTTCCCTTCCGGTCACACGGCGACGGCGCTGGTCGCCTACGGCTCCGCGACCCTGCTCGCGCTGCCCTGGCTCCGCTCCCCCGCCGCCCGCCGCGCGCTGGCGGCCGGCTGCGCGGTGCTGGTGCTCGCGGTGTCCTACGGCCTGGTCCGCCGGGGCTGGCACTGGCCGCTGGACGTGGTGGCCTCCTGGTGCCTGGGCGCGGTGCTGCTGGCCGCGCTCGCGCGGGTGCTCGGCCGGTGTGCGCCGCTCAGCCGAAGTACGCGTCGAAGTTCTTCTGGAACTCCCAGTTCGCGTACCGGTCCCAGTTCACCGACCAGGTCATCAGGCCGCGCAGGGCGGGCCAGCTCCCGTGGGTCTGGTACGAGCCGCAGTTCGTCTTCTTCGTCAGGCAGTCCAGGGCCTTGGTGACCTCGGACGGGGAGACGTGGCCGTTGCCGGCGTTCGTCGACGCGGGCATGCCGATGGCGACCTGGTCCGGGCGCAGCGGCGGGAAGACGTTGTTCGGGTCGCCGGCCACCGGGAAGCCGGTGAGGAGCATGTCGGTCATGGCGATGTGGAAGTCCGCGCCGCCCATGGAGTGGTACTGGTTGTCCAGCCCCATGATCGGGCCCGAGTTGTAGTCCTGGACGTGCAGCAGCGTGAGGTCGTCGCGCAGGGCGTAGATCACCGGCAGGTAGGCGCCGCAGCGCGGGTCCTGGCCGCCCCACTTGCCGGTGCCGTAGTACTGGTAGCCGTTCTGCACGAAGAAGGTCTCCGGGGCCATCGTCAGCACGAAGCCGGCGCCATACTTGGCCTTCAGGGTCTTCAGGGCCGAGATCAGGTTGACGATCACGGGTGTGGTGGGGTTCTTGAAGTCCGTGTCGTTGGTGTTCAGCGACAGCGAGTGGCCCTCGAAGTCGATGTCGAGGCCGTCCAGGCCGTACTGGTCGATGATCTTCGAGACCGAGGAGACGAAGGTGTCGCGGGCCGCGGCGGTGGTCAGCTGGACCTGGCCGTTCTGGCCGCCGATCGAGATGAGCACCTTCTTCCCGGCCGCCTGCTTGGCCTTGACGGCCGCCTTGAACTCGGCGTCGCTCTCCACGGTCGGGCACTCGGTGACCGGGCAGCGGTTGAAGCGGATGTCCCCGGAGGTGACCGAGGTGGGCTCGCCGAAGGCCAGGTCGATGACGTCCCAGCTGTCGGGTACGTCGGCGAGGCGGGTGTAGCCGGCGCCGTTGGCGAAGCTGGCGTGCAGGTAGCCGACGAGGGCGTGCGCGGGCAGGTTGCCCGAGCCCCCTCCGCCGCCGCCGGTGCCGGTGCTGGTCGTGGCGGTGACGACGGCGGACTTCGCGGACTCGCCGGCGTCGTTGACCGCGCTGACCTGGAAGCTGTAGGCGGTGGAGGCGGTGAGTCCAAAGACGGTCGCGGAGGTGCCGGTCACGGTCTGGACCCTGGCGCCGTCGCGGTAGACGGCGTAGCTGGTGGCGCCGGTCACCGCCGACCAGGACAGGCCGACGGAGGAGGAGCTCACGGAGGTGGTCTTCAGGCCGGCCGGGGCGGCGGGCGGCTGGGTGGTGCCGCCGCCGGGGCCGGTCAGGGTGATGTCGTCGGCCTGGTAGGCGCCGGTGCCGTACCAGCCGTGGGTGTAGATGGTGACCTTGGTGGTGGCGGCCCCGGTGCGGAAGGTGGTGCTCAGTTTCTGCCAGTCGGGGGCGGACTGGGTCCAGGCGGAGACGTCGGTGGTGCCGGTGCCGCTCGCGCCGAGGTAGGCGTAGGAGCCGCGGACGTAGCCGGACAGGGTGTACTGCGCGTTCGGCTGCACGCTCACCGTCTGGGCGCACTGGGCGTTGTCGCCGCCCGCCGGGGTGGCCTGGAGGGCGGAGGTGCCGCTGTGCACCGGGGAGTTGACGATCGTGCCGGCCGAGCAGGTCCAGCCGGTGAGGCCGGACTCGAAGCCGCCGTTGACGGCGACGTCCGCGTCGGCCGCACGGGCGGCCGACGAGAGCGCGGTGATGCCGGGCACGGCCAGGGCTGCGGCCGTGAGCACGGCGAGGACGGGTCGGGGACGTCTGGCGCGGTCCACGAGGACCTCCGTGGTCGGGGAGTGGAGGAGCGGAGCGCACACAACTTGGTCCAGACCAATCTTCTTGTCAAGGTCTCCGGGCGCTACCCGTCCGTCTTCCGCCGCCCGGCCGGGCCCGCCGCCGCCTCGTGCATCGCCAGTTCCAGCAGCGCCGGGTCGGTCAGCGTGCCGGAGCCGTCCGGCTCCACCAGCCAGCGCACGCCCCGGGCCGCCCGGCCCGGATACGGCACCACGATCCAGGTGCCGGTCCCGGCGGTGCGGATGCCGGTGCCGAGCCAGCGGGCGGCGGTGCCCGGCGGCACGAAGAAGCCGACCCGGCCGTCGCCGGGGTCGGCGAGCACCGGGCCGAGCCGGTCCAGGACGCGGGTGAGCACGTCCAGGGTCGGATAGCCGAGGTCACCCGGCACGATCAGGACGTCCCAGGCCTTGCCGGCGGGCAGCAGGGCGACCCCGCGGGGGTCGCGCTCCCACTCCCGGCGGCAGGCCAGGGGGTCCGGTGCGACGGATGCCAGCCAGGTGACGGCCGTCTTCGCCCCAGTCATCGTCAGAAGCCTCCCTCTCTCGATTTCCGTACGCCTTCGCGATCGCCGACGACTTCTCGGTCGCCGCATGGCGCGATGGCGCCGGGAGGTGAGAGGAGGGCGGGCGGGGAGCATTACGCGGGTCGGGGCGCCGCTCAAAGTGACGCGGGTCACACCCAGCGGCCGATGTGCGGCCCGTCGACCTCCTTGATCCGCGCGGTCAGTTCGGTCATCTGGTTGTAGATGGACCGCCGTTCGGCCATCAGCGCGCGCAGTTTGCGCTCCGCGTGGTCGACGGATGACTGGTCCCGGCCGCCGAAGAGCTGGCCGATCCGCGGCGGTGACAGGTCGGTGAGTTCCCGGCACAGGTACATGGCCATCTGGCGGGCGGTCACCAGGGCGCGGCTCCGCTCCCGGCCGCACAGCGCCTCGGCCGTCACGCCGAAGTAGACGCCGGTCATCTCGATGATCCGCCGGGCCGCGTCCTCCTCGCGGGACGGTCCGCGGTCCGGGACCAGGTCGCGCAGCACGATGGCGGCCAGGTCGACGTCCATCGGCTGCCGGTTCAGCGCGGCGAAGGCCCGCACCCGCACGAGCGCGCCCTCCAGCTCGCGGACGTTGCGCCGGACCTGCGAGGCGATGTAGTCCAGCGTCTCGGCCGGCGCGTCGATGCCCTCCTGGCGTGCCGTGCGGTGCAGCAGGGCGACCCGCACCGCGTGTTCGGGCGGCCCGACGTGGGTGATCAGACCGGACTCCAGCCGGCCGCGCAGCCGGTCGCCGAGGTCGGTGAGCTGTTTGGGCGGGCGGTCCGAGGAGACCACGATCTGCCGGCCGGCGCCGTACAGCTCGTCGAAGAGGTACCGGAACTCCTCGTGCAGCCCGCCCCGGTCGGGCAGGAACTGGATGTCGTCCACCAGGAGCAGGTCCAGGTCCAGGCAGCGGCGGCGGAACGCGTCCAGACCGGCGCCGCGGCCCGCGCCGAGGTACTCGTCGGCCAGTTGCTCGGCCGTCACCCGGCGCACCCGGGTGCCCGGCCGGTTGCCGCGGGCCTGGTGGCCGATGGCGCAGAGCAAGTGGGTCTTGCCGATGGCCGAAGTGCCGTAGACGAAGAGCGGGTTGTACAGGGTGGCCGGTGCCTCGGCCACGGCCCGGGCCGCGCCGTGGGCGAAGCGGTTGCTGTCGCCGACGACGAAGGTGTCGAAGACGAGCCGCGGGTCGAGACCGTGCCGGGCCGGGTCGTCGCCCGCCGCCGGCCCCGCCCCCGGCACGGCCCGGCGCGCCCTACCGCTCCCGTCCGGACCGTACCCGCCGGGCCCGCCACCGTCCGGACCGTACCCGCCGGGCCCGCCGCCCTCCGGGCCGCCGGTGCCGGGTCCGCCGTGTGCCGGGCCGCCCGTGCCGGGTCCGCCGGTTTCCGCGCCGTAGCCCTGCGGGCCGGTGCCCTGCGGTCCGTGCGGGGCCGGGGCGCTCTCCCGGTCCGCCTGCTCCTCGGCCGCGACGAGCTGGCGCTCCAGCTCCTCGCACCGCCGCTCCGCGCGCACCCGCCGGGCGTGGGCGTCCTGCAGCTCCTCGCCGAGCGCCTCCACCTGCTCCATCAGGTCCTGCCGCTCCCGCAGCAGCGCGGTCACCTGGTCCTGGTACAGCCGCAGGGCCTTGTCCTTCTCGGCGTCCGCGCGGTCCTGCCGGCCGTGCAGCCCGCGGATGCGCACCTCCAGGTCGGCGGCCCGGTGCTGCGCGTCGGCCAGCGCGCCCTCCAGCGCCCGGACGAGGGCGGCGGAGCGCAGCGACTGACGGTCGGCGTCGGCGAGTTCGTCCTCCAGCGCCTGCACCCGGTGCTGCGGGGAGCCGCTGCTCGCCAGCGCCGTGCGGTGCAGCCGACGCAGCAGCTCGACGGCTTCCGCGGTGGGGGCGCGGCCCTGCTCCTCGGCGACGTCGTGGATCAGGTCGTGGACGAACTCCCAGGGCGGCACGCGGGTGCCGTTGAGGAACCGGGAGAGGGAGCCGGGGTCCCGGTGCCGGCGGGCGGCGTACCGGCGCACGCTGACGCCGAGGCCCGCGAACAGGCGCCGTAACGCCTCCGCCAACACCCGGGACTCCTCCGGGAGATCGCCGCCCAGCGGCACCAGAACACTCATCCCCGCCCTCTCGCGCCACGGCGCCCGGGTGTTGCGGCCACCGGCAACTGTGCCGCGTGGCGCAACACCGGACGGCCGCGCCAGTCTGTCTCCCGTCCCCGCCAGGAGTGGAGAAAGGCATATCAATGCGCGGCCCCCGAGGGCGAACCGATCTTGTGGCATTTCTCGCGGTCCTGCTGACCGGAGTGGTGCTCGTCCTGTCCGGCATCCCGCCCGAGGCGGTGTCCACCGTGGCGATCGGGCTCTCCACGCTGTACGCCGCCTGGCGGGGCGACCGGTCCTCCGGCGGGCGGGACGGGTGACGGCGGGCCGCGCCCGGGCGGGCTCCGTCAGCTGTCGAAGCCGAGCCCCAGCCGGTCCATGGCGCGCAGCCACAGGTTGCGCCGGCCGCCGTGGGCGTCCGCGCGGGCCAGGGACCACTTGGTGAGCGCGATCCCGGTCCAGGCGAACGGCTCGGGCGGGAACGGCAGCGGCTTCCGGCGGACCATCTCCAGCGCGGTCCGCTCGGTGTGCTCGCCGTCCAGCAGGTCCAGCATCACGTCCGCGCCGAACCGGGTGGCGCCGACGCCGAGGCCCGTGTATCCCGCCGCGTACGCCACCCGGCCCTGGTGGGCGGTGCCGAAGAACGCGGAGAAACGCGAGCAGGTGTCGATCGCGCCGCCCCAGGCGTGGGTGAAACGGACGCCCTCCAACTGCGGGAAGCAGGTGAAGAAGTGCCCGGCCAGCTTGGCGTACGTCTCGGGCCGGTCGTCGTACTCGGCGCGCACCCGGCCGCCGTAGGGGTAGACCGCGTCGTAGCCGCCCCACAGGATGCGGTTGTCGGCGGACAGCCGGAAGTAGTGGAACTGGTTGGCGCTGTCGCCGAGGCCCTGCCGGTTGTGCCAGCCGATCGAGGCGAGCCGGTCGTCGGTCAGCGGCTCGGTCATCAGCGCGTAGTCGTAGACCGGGACGGTGTACGAGCGCACGCGGCGCAGCAGGCTGGGGAAGATGTTGGTGCCGAGCGCGACCTTGCGGGCGCGGACGGTGCCGTACGGGGTGCGTACGGCCATCCCGGCGCCGTAGTGCTTCAGCGTCAGGGCGGGCGTGTGCTCGTACACCCGCACCCCCAGCGCGAGGCAGGCCCGCTTCAGGCCCCAGGCCAGCTTGGCCGGGTGCAGCATGGCCACGCCGGTGCGGTCCCACAGGCCCGCCTGGAACGTGGGCGAGTCGACCTGGGCGCGCACGGCGTCGGCGTCCAGGAACTCGATGCCGTCCGCGAGGCCCTTGTCCGTCAGCTCCCGGTGCCAGTCGGCCAGTTCGCGGGCCTGGTAGGGCGCGGTGGCGACGTCGATCTCGCCGGTGCGTTCGAAGTCGCAGTCGATGCCGTGCCGCAGGAGCGCGGCCTCGATCTCGTCGAGGTTGCGCCGGCCCAGCTCCTCCAGCTTGTGGATCTCGCCGGGCCAGCGGGTCAGGCCGTTGGGCAGGCCGTGGGTGAGGGAGGCGGCGCAGAAGCCGCCGTTGCGGCCGGAGGCGGCCCAGCCCACCTCGCGGCCTTCCAGCAGGACCACCTCGCGCCGCGGGTCACGCTCCTTGGCGTTCAGCGCGGTCCACAGTCCGCTGTAGCCGCCGCCGACGACCAGCAGGTCACAGGTCTCGGCGGCGGTGAGGGCGGGCTCGGCGGCGGGCTTGCCGGGGTCTTCCAGCCAGTACGGGACCGGCTGGGCTTCGGAGAGAGAGGCGATCCAGCTGTCTGTGCCACGGCTCATGGCGCTCGGGGCCATGATTTCAACTCCCTACAGAGGGTCGCGGGAAGGTCTATGCCTTCTGCTTGTTCCGGCGGTTCGTGACGGCCATCGCGACCAGGACGAACAGGACGGCCAGCAGGAACATGGCGGTGCCGATCACGTTGATCTGCACGGGTGTTCCGCGCTGCGCCGATCCCCAGACGAACATCGGGAACGTGACGGTCGAACCGGCGTTGAAATTGGTGATGATGAAATCGTCGAAGGAGAGCGCGAACGACAGCAGCGCGCCCGCGGCGATCCCGGGTGCCGCGATGGGCAGGGTGACCCGCAGGAAGGTCTGCGCGGGACCGGCGTACAGGTCCCGGGCGGCCTCCTCCAGACGCGGGTCCATCGACATCACGCGCGCCTTGACGGCGGTGACGACGAAGCTCAGGCAGAACATGATGTGGGCGATCAGGATGGTCCAGAAGCCCAGCTGGGCGCCCATGTTGAGGAACAGGGTGAGCAGCGAGGCGGCCATGACCACCTCGGGCATCGCCATCGGCAGGAAGATCAGCGAGTTGACGGCGCCGCGCGCGCGGAAGCGGTAGCGGACCAGCGCGAAGGAGATCATCGTGCCGAGCACGGTGGCGCCGGCCGTCGCCCATACGGCGATCTGGAGGCTGCGGGAGAGCGAGCCGCACAGGCCGGCGACTCCGCACGGGTCCTGCCAGGCGTCCGTGGAGAACCGCTGCCAGGCGTAGTTGAAGCGCCCCTTCGGCTTGTTGAAGGAGAACACCGTGACGATGACGTTCGGCAGCAGGAGGTAGGCGAGCGTCAGCAGCCCGGCGAGGACGACGAGACGGCGCTTGAGCCAGGTGACGAGGGGCATGTCAGACCAGATCCTCCGTTCCGGACCGGCGGATGTAGAACGTGACCATGGCCAGGATGGCGGCCATGAGGATGAAGGACAGGGCCGCCGCCGTCGGGTAGTCGAGGATGCGCAGGAACTGCGTCTGGATGACGTTGCCGATCATGCGGGTGTCGGTGGAGCCGAGGAGTTCGGCGTTGACGTAGTCGCCGGCCGCCGGGATGAAGGTCAGCAGCGTGCCGGAGACCACGCCCGGCATGGACAGCGGGAAGGTGACCTTGCGGAAGGTGGTCCACGGCTTGGCGTACAGGTCGCCGGCCGCCTCGTGCAGCCGCCCGTCGATCCGCTCCAGCGAGGTGTACAGCGGCAGGATCATGAACGGCAGGAAGTTGTACGTCAGTCCGCACACCACGGCCAGCGGGGTGGCCAGCACCCGGTCGCCGGCCGTCCAGCCGAGCCAGTCGGTCAGGTCCAGCACGTGCACCGCGGTCAGGACGTGCACGACCGGGCTGTCGTCGGCGAGGATCGTCTTCCAGGCCAGGGTGCGGATCAGGAAGCTGGTGAAGAACGGCGCGATCACCAGGACCATGATCAGGTTGCGCCAGCGGCCGGCGCGGAAGGCGATGAGATAGGCCAGCGGGTAGCCCAGCAGCAGGCACAGGGCGGTCGAGGCGGCGGCGTAGCAGACGGACCGCAGGAACTGCGGCCAGTACGCGGACAGGGCGTCCCAGTACGTCGCGAAGTGCCAGGTGACCCGGTAGCCGTCCTCCAGGGAGCCCTGCTGCACGGAGGTGGAGGCCTGGTAGACCATCGGCAGCGCGAAGAAGACGACCAGCCACAGCAGGCCGGGCAGCAGCAGCCAGTACGGCGTGAACCGGCCGCGCCGGCGCGCGGGCCCGGACTCGGGCGCGGCGGGGCTGAGCGGCGGGGGCGCCTCGGTGAGCGTGTCCATCAGGCGGCGGCCTCTTCCTCGGTGCCCGCGGGGTCCACCGTGCCGGCGAGCGGGGACTGCGCGGCGTCCAGGCCGAAGGTGTGGGCCGGACTCCAGTGCAGGACGACCTCGGCGCCGGGCACGAGCCGGGTGTCCCGCTCGACGTTCTGGACGTACACCGACAGCCCGGCGCAGACGGGGCTGTCGACGACGTACTGCGTGGAGACACCGATGAAGCTGGCGTCCGAGATCGTCCCGGTGACGCGGTTGCGGCCCGCCGGGATGCCGCCCGCTTCGCCGGCGTGCGTGAGGGAGATCTTCTCCGGGCGGATGCCGGCCAGCACCTTGCCGCCGGCCGCCGGCGGCGTGGCGCACCGGGCCGCGGGCAGCACCAGTTTGCCGCCGCCCGCCCTGAGCACGATGTCGTCGCCGCTCCTGGTGTCGACCTCGGCCTCGATGAGGTTGGAGGTGCCGAGGAAGTTCGCGACGAAGGTGGTGCGCGGGTTCTCGTACAGGTCGGCGGGCGCGCCGAGCTGCTCGACCCGGCCGCCGTTCATCACGGCGACCGTGTCGGCCATGGTCATGGCCTCCTCCTGGTCGTGCGTGACATGGACGAAGGTGATGCCGACCTCGGTCTGGATGCGCTTGAGTTCGAGCTGCATCTGGCGGCGCAGCTTCAGGTCGAGGGCGCCGAGCGGCTCGTCCAGCAGCAGCACCCTGGGGTGGTTGATCAGGGCGCGGGCCACGGCGACGCGCTGCTGCTGGCCGCCGGAGAGCTGGTGCGGCTTCTTGCGCGCCTGCTCGCCGAGCTGGACCAGCTCCAGCATCTCCTCCACCTGCTTCTTCACGCTCTTGATGCCGCGCCGGCGCAGGCCGAAGGCGACGTTCTCGAAGATGTCGAGGTGCGGGAAGAGGGCGTAGGACTGGAAGACCGTGTTGACCGGCCGCTTGTACGGCGGCAGGCGGGTGACGTCCTGGTCGCCGAGCCGGACCGTGCCCGAGGTGGGCTCCTCCAGGCCGGCGATCATGCGCAGGGTGGTGGTCTTGCCGCAGCCGGAGGCGCCGAGCAGGGCGAAGAAGGAGCCCTCCGGCACGGTCAGGTCCAGCGGGTGTACGGCGGTGAAGGAGCCGTAGGTCTTGGAGATGCCGGAGAGGCGGACGTCGCCGCTGTTGTCCGGTGTGGTCGTCATCGTCGTCACGCCCCTGTGAGCTTCGCGAACTTCTCTTCGTAGGCCGTCTCTTCCTTCTGGCTCAGGGAGCGGAAGGCATGGGACTTCGCCTGCATGGCCCGGTCGGGGACGATCAGCGGGTTGTCCGCCGCGTCCTTGTCGATCTTCGCAAGGTAGGGCTGCACTCCGTCGACCGGCGTCACGTAGGTGATCTGCGCGGCGAGCGCGGCGGCCTGCCGGGGCTCGTAGTAGAAGTCGATCAGCCGCTCGGCGTTCGTCTTGTGGCGTGCCTTGTTGGGCACGCACAGGTTGTCGGTCGACGTCACGTAGCCGCTGTCCGGGATGACGAAGCCGACGTCCGGGCTGTCCGCCTTCAACTGGACGACGTCGCCGGCCCAGGCGAGGCAGGCCGCGAAGTCGCCCTTGGCGAGGTCGGGCGTGTAGTCGTTGCCGGTGAAGCGGCGGATCTGGCCCTTGTCGACGGCCTTCTGGAGGCGGGCGATGGCGGCGTCGTAGTCGTCGTCGGTGAACCGCGCCGGGTCCTTGCCCATGTCCAGCAGGGTCATGCCCACGCTGTCGCGCATCTCCGACAGGAAGCCGACGCGGCCCTTGAGCCGGGGGTTGTCGAGCAGGTCGGAGACCGAGGTCACCTCGATGCCGTCCAGCGCCTTCTTGTTGTAGGCGATGACGGTGGAGATGCCCTGCCACGGATAGGAGTACGCCCGCCCGGGGTCCCAGTCCGGGTCGCGGAACTGGGGCGAGAGGTTGCGGTAGGCGTGCGGCAGGTTGGACACGTCCAGTTTCTGGACCCAGCCGAGGCGGATCAGCCGGGCGACCAGCCAGTCGGTGAGGACGATCAGGTCGCGGCCGATGTCCTGGCCCGCGGCGAGCTGCGGTTTGATCTTGCCGAAGAACTCGTTGTTGTCGTTGATGTCCTCGGTGTAGTCGACCGTGATCCCGGTGCGCCGGCGGAACGTCTCCAGCGTCGGATGGTGCTTGCCGCCGGCGTCCACGTCGATGTACTCGGTCCAGTTGGAGAAGTTCACCACCTTCTCCGCGGCCGAGTGGTCCTGGGCGGAGGTGCCGCCCGGGTTCCGGCCCGCCGCGGGGATCCCGCAGCCGCTCAGCGCCCCGAGGCCGCCGGCCGTGAGCGCCCCGGCTGCGGCGGTCCGCAGCACGGACCGGCGGGTCGGGGCGGCCCGGCCGCCGCGCGGGCCGCGCCGGAGGGCGGCCCCCGGTGGCGGGGTCGGACGGTCGGGCTCGTTGTGCTCCATGCGCGTGGTGCCCTTTCGGGAGGGATCGGCCTGGTCGGCGGCCGGGTCGGTCTCTAGCGGTCCCCGAAGACGGTGCGGTGCCAGTCCTTCTCGGCCACCGCGGTGTTGTCGAACATTACGTGCTTGACCTGCGTGTATTCCTCAAAGGAGTACGCCGACATGTCCTTGCCGAAGCCCGAGGCCTTGTAGCCCCCGTGCGGCATCTCGCTGATGATCGGGATGTGGTCGTTGACCCAGACGCACCCCGCCCTGATCTCGCGGGTGGCCCGGTTCGCGCGGTAGACGCTGGTGCTCCACGCGGAGGCGGCGAGACCGTACGGCGTGTCGTTGGCCAGCCGGATGCCCTCATCATCGCTGTCGAACGGCAGCACGACCAGTACGGGACCGAAGATCTCCGCCTGGACGATCTCGCTGTCCTGGGCCGCGCCGGTGATCAGGGTGGGCCGGTAGTAGGCGCCGCCCGCCAGCTCGCCGCCCGGGGCCTCACCGCCGGTGACCACGCGCGCGTAGCCCCGCGCCCGGTCCACGAAGGCGGCGACGCGGTCGCGGTGGGCGTGCGAGATCAGCGGTCCGAGGTCGGTGCCGGGCGCGAACGGGTCACCGAGCCGGACGGTCTCCATCAGCGCGGCCGTCCGCTCCACGAACGCCTCGTACAGCGGCCGCTGCACATAGGCGCGGGTGGCGGCCGTGCAGTCCTGCCCGCTGTTGATGAGCGCGCCGGCGACCGCGCCGTGCGCGGCGGCCTCCGGGTCGGCGTCGTCGAAGACCACGAAGGGCGCCTTGCCGCCCAGCTCCAGGTGGAGCCGTTTGACGGTGGCGGTGGCGATCTCCGCGACCCGCCTGCCGACGGCGGTGGACCCGGTGAAGGAGGTCATGGCCACGTCCGGGTGGCCGACCAGCCGCTCGCCGGCCTCCTTGCCGGTCCCGGTGACGATGTTGACCACCCCGTCCGGGAGGCCCGCGTCCGTCGCGGCCCGGGCGAACAGCAGCGAGGTCAGCGGGGTGGTCTCGGCGGGCTTCAGCACGACCGTGTTGCCGGCGGCGATCGCCGGGAGGATCTTCCAGGCGGCCATCTGGAGCGGATAGTTCCAGGGCGCGATGGAGCCGACGACGCCGATCGGCTCGCGCCGGACGTACGACGTGTGGTCGCCGGAGTACTCACCGGCCGACTGCCCCTGGAGGTGCCGGGCGGCGCCCGCGAAGAAGGCGGTGTTGTCGACGGTCCCCGGCACGTCGAACTCGCGGGTCAGCTTCAGCGGCTTGCCGCACTGGAGGGACTCGGCGCGGGCGAACTCCTCGGCGCGCCCGGCGAGCACGGCGGCGAACCGGTGCAGGGCGTCGGAGCGCTCGCCCGGGGTGGCGGCGGACCAGCCCGGGAACGCGGCGCGCGCGGCGGCGACGGCCGCGTCGACGTCGTCGGGTCCGGCCGTCTCGTAGCGGTACACCTCCCGGCCGGTGGCGGGGTCGACCACGGGGTGGTGGCGGCCCGAGGTGCCGGTGGCCGGCCGGCCGGCGAGGTACTGCGCGCCGTCCGCGAAACGGCCCTGCGCGTCGAATCGTTCCGAGGTGGCGGTGCCCGGACTGTGCATGTCGCTCTCCTCCGCCGTGCGCCCCTCCCGAGGGGTGGGTGGCGTAGCTCCAGCTCGAATTGAGTGCCGATCCTGACAGAGCCATAGGTCATCAACAAGTGATTCCGTTGTTGCCTTTTGGTTACGCGACGGAATCAGTTGACCAGGTGTCGAGTCGGGGCGGAAAAGGGCGGACGGAGTGTCAGTGGTGCGTGCCAGACTCGCGTGCATGGGAAAGACCGACGGGGTGGACGCGCTGATCCGGGAGGTCCGGGCGGGTGCGCGGATCAGGTACCTGCACTTCTGGGGGCACCAACCACGGGCGGACGGGCGCCTCGGGGCGAGCTGCCTGAGCCAGTGGTGGCCGTCACCCTTCGTGGTGGACGGGGTGGAGTACGCGACGGCCGAGCACTGGATGATGGCGGCCAAGGCCCGGCTGTTCGGGGACGCGGAGGCGGAGCGCCGGGTGCTGGCCGCGGAGCATCCCGCCGCGGCGAAGAAGGCGGGGCGCCTGGTCCGCGGCTTCGACGAGGAGACCTGGGAGCGGGAGCGCTTCCGGCTGGTGGTCGAGGGCAGCGCGCACAAGTTCGCGGCCCACGACGACCTCGCGACGTTCCTGCGGAACACCGGGGACCGCGTGCTGGTGGAGGCGAGCCCGGTGGACCGCATCTGGGGCATAGGCCTGGCGGCGGACGACGAGGCGGCGACGGACCCGGAACGCTGGCAGGGCCTGAACCTCCTGGGCTTCGCCCTGATGGAGGTACGGGAACGGCTGGCGGGGGCGGGGGCCTGAGGGGGCGGGTGCGCTTGGCTGTGGGGGCGCGCGGTTCTTGTGGTGACGGCGCGGATGCGCGGTGAGTGGCGTGCGCTTCTTACGGTGACGGCGCGCGGTCATGGTCGCGGTCCGTGCTTCCCGGGGTCCGGTGCGCTCAGGCGTACAGCGCTATCACCAAGGCCACCATGCCCAGCGCCAGGACGGTCCCGGTGGCACCGCAGATGATCCCGGCCAGCGCCACGCCCGGGTTCGTCGCCTCGCCGCGGCGCGCCCGGCCCCGGCCGATCCCGCCGAAGACCAGGGCGAGGACGCCCAGCACCAGGGCGACCGGCCACATGAAGAAGCCCAGCGCGGAGATGATGCCCAGCACCAGCGCGGCCGTGCCCATGCCGTTGTTCGGCGCCTGCATACCGGGCCAGCCGTAGCCGTCGGCGACCGGGTAGGGGACGGCACCGTACCCGGCGCGCGGCGGACCCGGGTAGCCGTACGCCACCTGCCCGGGACCGTCGGGCGCGATGGGCGGCGGCGGCACGGGTTCCGCTCCCGCACGGGAGACCGGCGGGGCGAAGGGGTTGACCGGGGGCGCGGAGGCGGGCGGCGCGAAGGGGTAGGACTGCGGCTGGGGCGCCGCGGCGGCGGAGGGCGGGGCGAAGGGGTTCACGGGCGGCGCGAACGGGTCCGCCGGGGGCGTGTACGGGTTCGCGGGGGGCGCGGAGGGGTTCGGCTGCGGGGCGGCGGCGGTCGGGGACTCGGTCCCGTCGGCGGGTCCGGCCCAGGCCACCGGGCCGGACGAGGCGCCGGGGCCGGTAGAGGCCGTGGGGCCGGTAGAGGCCGTGGGGCCGGAGGAGGCGCCGGGGCCGGCGCCAGCGGCGGGGGGCGTGCCGGCGGGCGCGCACTCGACGGGCTGGGACTCAGGCACGGCGTCCGTGGGCACGGCATTGACGGGCGCTGACTCGGCGGACCGGCGCTCGGGTACGGCGGCCGTAGGCGCGGCATCGACGGGCCCGGACGCGGGCACGCCATCGACCGACGCGGACTCGACGGGCCGCGGCTCGGGCGCGGCATCGACCGGCTCGGACTCGGCGTCGGCAGGCGTGGGCGGCGCCGTCCGCAGCGAGGTCACGGGCCGGGGTCGCTGGGCAGGGCCGGGGGTCGGTGTCGGGGCCGTGTCCTGGCGGGGGGCTCCGGTGACGGGCGGTGGCGGCGTCTTGGCCAGGGAGACCCGGGGTGTCGCGGGTCCCTGTCCGGCGGACCGCTCCCCCGGTGTGGACTGCGGCGGCGCCTCGTCGGACATGGTGGAGCTCCCCCTCTGCTGGACCTCCCGTCATGCTACGGGCCCGAAAGGGCACCCCGGCCCGGGGCCTACGATGAACCCGCGTCACCGATCAGCCGATCACCGCGCCCGGACCCCGCACCCCGGTCCACGGGCGCCCTGCCCGGGGAGGACCCTTGACCGACACCGCCGTACCCGCCACCGGCACCGCCGTCCGCGATCTGCGCGACTTCATCGCGGGGCTGCCCAAGGCCGAACTGCACGTCCACCACGTCGGCTCCGCCTCTCCCCGCATCGTCTCGGAACTGGCCGCCCGCCACCCCGACTCCCGGGTGCCCGCCGACCCGGAGGCCCTGGCCGACTACTTCACGTTCACGGACTTCGCGCACTTCATCCAGGTGTACCTGTCGGTCGTGGACCTGATCCGCACCCCGGAGGACGTCCGGCTGCTCACCTACGAGGTGGCCCGGGACCTGGCCCGCCAGCAGGTGCGGTACGCCGAGCTGACCCTCACCCCGTTCTCCTCCACCCGGCGCGGCATCGACGAGCGCGCCTTCATGGACGCGATCGAGGACGCCCGGAAGGCCGCCGAGGCGGAGTTCGGGACGGTGCTGCGCTGGTGCTTCGACATTCCCGGCGAGGCGGGCCTGGAGGCGGCCGAGGAGACGGCACGGCTGGCCACCGACGACCGGGTGCGTCCGGAGGGGCTGGTGTCGTTCGGGCTCGGCGGGCCGGAGATCGGCGTGCCCCGGCCGCAGTTCAAGCCGTACTTCGACCGGGCCATCGCGGCCGGTCTGCACTCCGTCCCGCACGCCGGGGAGACGACCGGACCGGAGACGGTGTGGGACGCGCTGACCGAGCTGCGCGCCGAGCGCATCGGGCACGGCACCAGCTCCGCGCGGGACCCGAGGCTGCTCGCCCACCTCGCCGAGCACCGCATCCCGCTGGAGGTCTGCCCGACCTCCAACATCGCCACCCGCGCGGTGCGCACCCTGGAGGAGCACCCGGTCAAGGAGTTCACCCGGGCCGGTGTGCTGGTGACGATCAACTCCGACGACCCGCCGATGTTCGGCACCGACCTGAACAACGAGTACGCGGTGGCCGCGCGGCTCCTGGAACTGGACGAACGGGGCCTCGCCGGCCTGGCGAAGAACGCGGTGGACGCCGCCTTCCTGGACCCGGCGGGCAAGGAGCGGATCGCGCGGGAGATCGACGCGTACACGGCCGCCTGGCTCGCCGGCTGATCCACCCGGCACCGGCCCAGCCGGGCCCCGGGGCGGCGGCGGGGCGTGGTCCGGCCAGAATGGGGGCCATGCAGACCGTGACCGCCGTGGCCCACCGCGGCGACCCCTACCGCTTCCGTGAGAACACCCTCGACTCGCTGCGCTCCGCGCTCGGCCGGGGCGCGGACGCCGTCGAGATCGACGTACGGCTCACCCGTGACGGCGTCCCCGTGCTGCTGCACGACGAGACGCTGCGGCGGCTGTGGGGGGTCGACCGGCCGCTCGGCGCGCTGTCCGCCGCGGAGCTGCACGGGCTGACGGACGGCGGGGTGCCGACGCTGGCGCAGGCGCTGGCCGCGACCGGCGACAGCCGGGTGATGGTGGACCTGTGCGGGCCGGCCGGCCGCCGCACGGTGGAGCGGATACTGGACGTGGTGGGGCAGAGCGGGGCCCGGGACCGGGTCTACTACAGCGCGCACGCCGAGGCGGTGCTCGCCGTCCGCGCCGCCGCCCCGGCCGCCGAGATCGCCCTGACCTGGACGACCCTGGCCCCGCCCCGGCCCGCGCTGCTCGCCGCGGTCCGGCCGCGCTGGCTCAACTACCGCTTCCCGCTGGTCGGCCGGGAGCTGGCCGCCCGCGTCCACCGCGACGGCTGTCTGCTGTCCGTGTGGACCCCGGACACCCGCCGTTCCATGAGCCGGCTGCTGGAGCTGGGCGTGGACTCGATCACGACGAACCGCATCGGCGTCCTGCACGCGCTGCGCTCCTCCTGACCGCGGCGCCCGTAGGGGTGATCCCGTACAACTCCCCGGACAGTACGGGTGGTTACTCAGGGACGGGCAAGGGTCGTACACCCTCCTGGGTGAGGATTCCGGGCGGTGGCCCGGTGGCCGAGGATGATCACGCATCTCCCGCCCGGCCCCTGAAGGAGCCCGCCCATGCGCCGTACCAGCCGCTCCACCCGTACCGCCGTCCTGGCCGCCGGTCTCGTCGCCGCGCTGGCCGCCGGTCCGCTGGCCGTGCCGGCGTTCGCCGCGTCCGCGTCCCCGCCCGCCGCACCGGTTCCGGCGGCCTCCGCCCCCGCCGCGTCCGGCCCGGACGCCGAGGCTCTCGCCGCCGCCATCGCCGGGCTGCCCGACCACGACGCCACGGCGGCGCTGCTCCGCGTCGGCGGCGACGGCACCTGGCGCGGGACGGCCGGGGTGCGGGACGTCCGTACGGGTGCGCCGGCGCTGGAGAACGCGCGGTTCCGGGCCGGTTCGGTGACGAAGGTGGTCACCGCGGCGCTCGTGCTGCAACTGGCCGCGGAGGGCCGGGTCGACCTCGACGGCACCGTGCAGCACTATCTGCCGGGTCTGCTCGACGACCGGTTCGAGCCGGTCACCGTACGGCAGTTGCTGAACTACACCAGCGGGCTGCGCCCCGGGTCCTCCCTCGGCGACACGGTCGAGGAGGGATACCCGCACCGGTTCGAGACGCTGACGCCCCGGCAGGTCGTGGCGGACGCCGTCGCACAGGGCCCGGCGTACGCGCCCGGCACGCGGCAGACCTACGGCAACATCCACTACACGGTGCTCGGCCTGCTCGTCGAGAAGGTGACCGGGGACTCGTACGCGCACCAGGCGGCGGTGCGGATCTTCCGGCCACTGGGCATGCGCGGCAGTTCGTTCCCGGCCGGCGCGGACCCGCGCATCCACGGCCCGCACAACCGGGGCTACGACTGGATCGACGGCCGGCTGGTCGACGTGACCGACTGGAACATGAGCGACCGGTTCGCGGCCGGCGACCTGATCTCGACCACCGCCGACCTGGAGCGGCTGCTGGTGGGGCTGTTCCGCGGCCGGGTGGTGCCCGAGCCGCAGCTACGGGAGATGTTCACGCTGCCCGACGTGCCCGGGGCGCGGTACGGCGCGGGCCTGGAGCGGTTCGAGGTGAACGGCAGAGAGATCTGGGGCAAGACCGGGTCCCGGCCCGGCTACACGGCGGCGATCGCCGCGACCCGCGACCTGTCCCGCACCCTGGTGTACTCGGTGAACTCCACGGACTCCAAGGGCGACGGCCAGCAGTCCGCCGCCCAGCGCTTCGCGTACCCCGCGTTCAACCGCTGACGGGCGCCGACGCCCCGGATGCCGTGGGCGGGACCGCGGTGCGGGCCGTGGAACGCGACCGCGACGGCCGGGACCGGTTCACAGGCCCACGATGCCGTTCCAGCGCCGGGCGAACTCCGTGCGGTGGGCGGCCGGGATGTCCCGGGCGACGGCCAGGCGCTCCCGCAGGACGGAGTCCGGGAAGATCAGGGGGTTGTCGGCGAGGGCGGCGGTGTCCTTGTCCTTGGCGGCGGCCAGGATCTCGCGGGCCGCGGGGACCGGGCAGACGTAGGTGACCCAGGCGGCCAGCTTCGCGGCGACCTCGGGGTCGTAGTAGTAGTCGACCAGCCGCTCGGCGTTGGCCTTGTGCCGGGCCCGGTCGGGGATCATCAGGGAGTCCGACCACAGCTCGCCGCCCTCCTCGGGGACGACGAAGCGGATGTCGGGGTTGTCCGCCTGGAGCTGGATGACGTCGCCGGAGTACGCCTGGCAGGCCAGGACGTCCCCGCTGACCAGGTCCTTGGTGTAGTCGTTGCCGGTGAAGCGGCGGATCTGGCCCCGCCTGACCTCCCGCTCCACCTGGTCGCAGACCCGGTGGAAGTCGTCGGGGGTCCAGCGCGTGATGTCGACGCCGTTGCCCTGCATGAGCAGCGCGAACGCCTCGTCCAGGCCGGACAGCAGGGTCACGCGGCCCTTGAGGTCCTCCGCCCAGAGGTCCGCCACCCGCCGTATCTCGCGGCCCAGCCTGCGGCGGTCGTAGGCGATGCCGGTGATGCCGGACTGCCAGGGCACCGTGAAGCGGCGCCCGGGGTCGAAGGCGGGCGAGCGCAGCAGCGGGTCGAGGTGGCGGGCCACGTTCGGCTGACGGGCGCGGTCCATCTCCTGCACCCAGCCGAGATGGACGTACCGGGCGCACATCCAGTCGCTGATGACGATCAGATCGCGGCCGGTGGACTGGTGGTTCATCAGCGCGGGGCTGATCTTGCCGAAGAACTCGTCGTTGTCGTTGACCTCCTCGGCGTAGTCGACGGCTATCCCGGTGCGCTTCTCGAACCCCTCCAGCGTGGGCCGCCTGTCGGGGTCGGCGTCGTCGGTGTCGATGTACAGCGGCCAGTTGGCCCAGGTCAGCTTCTTGTCGGCCGCGGACCGGTCGGGCACGGCCCGGTCGCCGGGGCGGACGTAGGCGGCGGGCACCCCGCAGCCGGCCAGGGCAGCGAGCGCGGCGGTGCCGAGACCGGCGAGGAGCCGGCGGCGGGACGGCGGGGTCGTACGAGAGGAAGTCCGAGGCACCCCGGAAGGATGCCGGTGCGCCGCCCGGAGCGGCAATCGACACCGCGTCGAGCGGTCCGGTACCGCCACGACACCTTGTCGATCACCGCACGGACCGGGTCCGTCAGTCCCCGGTCAGTCCCCAGCTGCCCACCAGCCCCAGCGCCTCCCCGGCCCCGGTCTCCGGTGCGGGCAGATAGGTGACCAGCACCTGGCCCGGCTCGGGCGTGTGCAGCACCTCGAAGTCCAGGACGAGCGGACCGACCAGGGGGTGGCGCAGGGTGTAGCGGCCGGGGCCCTTGTCGCGGACGTCCTGGCGGGCCCACAGCGCGGCGAACTCCGCGCTCTTCATGGCGAGCGTGCCGATGAGGGAGGCGAGGGCGGAGTCGTCGGGGTAGCGGCCGACGCTCACCCGCAGGAAGGCCACGGTCGCCTCGGCCTTGGCCTGGAGGCTGTCGCCGAGCAGCGCGCGGTAGCGGTCGTCGAGGAAGACCAGGTGCGCGAAGGTGCGCCGCCCGGCCGGCACGGCACCGAAGTCGCCGAAGACGGCGGCGGCGAGCGGGTTCCAGGCGAGCACCTGGGTGAGGTGGCCGCAGACGTAGGCCGGGCCGGGCTGGGCGTCGACCAGCCGGCGCAGGGCGGGCCGTACCGTCCCGGTGGCCGGGGCCGCGTCCGGGCGGGCCCGGTCGGGGCGGGCCAGGGCGCGCAGGTACGCCCGCTCGTCCGCGTCCAGCCGCAGCGCGCGGCCGACGGCGTCCAGGACGCCGTCCGACACATGCGGGTTGCGGCCCTGCTCCAGCCGTACGTAGTACTCGACGCTCACTCCCGCGAGCTGCGCCAGCTCTTCCCGCCGCAGCCCGGGCACGCGCCGCGGCCCGTACGCGGTCAGGCCGACGTCGGCCGGGGTGAGCCGGGCCCGCCGGGACCTGAGGAACTGGCCGATCTGCGTGCGTCGTTCGCCGGGTGCCGTCATGCCTTCGAGTATCCCGGTCCGGCGCCGCCCGAGGGTGGTCAAGTCTTTCCCCCCGCTGAGCCGTGCCTGCCGGGACCGGTCGCGGGGCGCGCAGGGTGGTGGACGTCGGCGATCGACGGACGAGACCGACGAGACCAACGAGTCCGACGAGACCAACGAGACCAACGAGACCAACGAGACCAAGGACGTACGACATGACTCTCCCCCTCCGCCCTCTCGGTTCCTCCGGCCTAGACATCTCCGTGATCGGGCTCGGTGCCTGGGCGTTCGGCGGCGACGGCTGGCGCTTCTCCTGGGGCGCGCAGGACGACGCCCGGTCCGTCGCGGCCGTGCACCGGGCGGTCGAGCTGGGCGTCAACTGGATCGACACGGCCGCCGTGTACGGGCTCGGGCACTCCGAGGAGGTGGTCGGCAAGGCGCTGGCGGCGCTGCCGGCGGCCGACCGGCCGTATGTGTTCACCAAGGCGGGTCTGGTGTGGGACCCGGAGAACCCGGCGGCGGCGCCCCGGCGGATCATGCGGCCGGACAGCGTGCGGCGCGAGGTCGAGGACTCGCTGCGCCGGCTCGGCGTGGAGGTGATCGACCTGTACCAGGTGCACTGGCCGGACACCGGCGCGGCCCTGGACTGGGACGGCACCGAACCGCCCGCGGACGCGGTGGCCACCGGCCTGGAGGAGTACTGGGAGGTGATGGCCGAGCTGAAGGCAGCGGGCAAGGTGCGGGCGATCGGCCTGTCCAACCACGGGCCCGAGCTGCTGGAGCGCGCGCGCCGGATCGCCGGGGTCGACGCGATCCAGCCCCCGCTGTCCCTCCTGAACCGCACGGCCGAACCGGAGATCGACTGGGCCGCCGGCCACGGCACCGGAGTGATCGCCTACCAGCCGCTCCACTCGGGCCTGCTCACCGGGGCGTTCACGCGGCAGCGGCTCGACGCGCTGGACCCCGCCGACTGGCGCCGCACCCACCCGGACTTCACCACGCACCTGGACGGCCACCTCCGTACGGTGGACCGGCTGAGGACGGTCGCGCGGGCGCACGGTACGACGGCGGGGGCGGTGGCGATCGCCTGGGTGCTGGGCCGCGAGGGCGTGACGGGCGCGATCGTGGGCGCCCGCGGTCCGGAGCAGACGGCGGACTGGGAGCAGGCGGCGAGCCTGCGTCTCACGGCGGCGGAGCGGGAGTTCCTCGCCGGGGAGTGACACGGCGCGGCCCCGGACGGGTGGTGAACCCGCCGGGGCCGCGCCGCCGTTCGCGGTGCGTCACGCGTCCAGGGACGTCATCACGTGCTTGATGCGGGTGTAGTCCTCGAAGCCGTACGCCGACAGGTCCTTGCCGTAGCCGGACTTCTTGAAGCCGCCGTGCGGCATCTCGGCGACGAGCGGGATGTGGGTGTTGATCCACACGCAGCCGAAGTCCAGCTTCTTGGACATGCGCATCGCGCGGGCGTGGTCCTTGGTCCACACCGAGGACGCGAGGGCGTACTCGACGCCGTTGGCGTACTCGACGGCCTGGTCCTCGTCGGTGAAGGGCTGGACGGTGATGACCGGGCCGAAGACCTCGTTCTGCACGATCTCGTCGTCCTGCTTCAGGCCGGAGACGACGGTCGGGGCGTAGAAGAAGCCCTTGTCGCCGACCCGCTGGCCGCCCGCCTCGACCTTGGCGTGGGCGGGCAGGCGGTCGATGAAGCCGGCCACCTGGCGGAGCTGGTTGGCGTTGTTCAGCGGGCCGAAGAGCACGTCGTCGTCGTCCGGCTGCCCGGTCTTGGTCTCGGCCGCGGCCTTGGCGAGCGCGGCCACGAACTCGTCGTGGATGGACTCGTGGACCAGGACGCGGGTCGCGGCCGTGCAGTCCTGGCCGGCGTTGAAGAAGCCGGCGAGGGAGATGTCCTCGACGGCCTTGGCGATGTCGGTGTCCTCGAAGACGACGACGGGGGCCTTGCCGCCCAGCTCCAGGTGCACCCGCTTGACGTCCTTCGACGCCGACTCGGCGACGGACATGCCGGCGCGCACGGAGCCGGTGATCGACGCCATGGCGGGCACCGGGTGCTCCACCATCGTGCGGCCCGTCTCGCGGTCGCCGCAGATGACGTTGAAGACGCCCTTGGGCAGGATCGAGCCGACGATGTCGGCGATCAGGACCGTGGAGGCGGGAGTGGTGTCCGACGGCTTCAGGACGACCGTGTTGCCGGCGGCGAGCGCCGGGGCGAACTTCCACACGGCCATCATCATCGGGTAGTTCCACGGCGCGACCTGGGCGCAGACGCCGACCGGCTCACGGCGGATGATCGAGGTCATCCCCTCCATGTACTCGCCGGCCGAGCGGCCCTCCAGCAGCCGGGCCGCGCCCGCGAAGAAGCGGATCTGGTCGACCATCGGCGGGATCTCCTCGGAGCGGGTCAGCCCGACCGGCTTGCCCGTGTTCTCCACCTCGGCCGCGATCAGCTCCTCGGCACGCTCCTCGAACGCGTCGGCGATCTTCAGGAGGGCCTTCTGCCGCTCGGCGGGCGTGGTGTCGCGCCAGGCCGGGAAGGCGCGCGCGGCGGCCTCCATGGCGGCGTCGACGTCCGCCTGCCCGGACAGCGGCGCGGTCGCGTACGCCTCGCCCGTCGCGGGGTTGACCACCTCGGTGGTCCGTCCGTCGGCGGCGTCCCGGAACTCACCGTCGATGTAGTTGCGCAGACGACGCAGCTCGGTGCTCACTGCCGGCCTCCTGATCTGGTTCTGTGCTGTCCACACGCTGAGACACCCACCCTAATCGGCGAGGCGACGTTTTCAACACCCCCAGCGCCATCCGTTCTGCGAAATCCGCACGGTCAAGACTCTGAAACAACGGATTTCATCGATCCAGGGTTGCAAAACTGTCGAGACCTCGTGCACAGTGAGGTCGTGGCCAGTCGAAGCGCAGACCAGAGGGACTCGTCCCGCGAGTCAAGGAACGGCAACAGTCCCCAGCTGGACGCCGTCTCCCTCGCCATCATCCAGCAGCTCCAGGAGGACGGCCGCCGGCCGTACGCGGCGATCGGCAAGGCCGTCGGCCTCTCCGAGGCCGCCGTGCGCCAGCGCGTGCAGAAGCTGCTGGACCAGGGCGTGATGCAGATCGTCGCCGTCACGGACCCGCTCACCGTGGGCTTCCGCCGGCAGGCGATGGTCGGGATCAACGTCGAGGGCGATGTCGAGTCGATCGCGGACGCGCTGACTGACATGTCGGAAGTCGAGTACGTGGTGATGACCGCGGGCTCGTTCGACATCCTCGCCGAGATCGTCTGCGAGGACGACGACCACCTGCTGGACGTCATCAACAAACGCATCCGGGCGCTGCCCGGGGTGCGCTCCACCGAGAGCTTCGTCTACCTGAAGCTCAAGAAGCAGACCTACATGTGGGGAACCCGATAACCGTGAGGACCCGATAACCGTGAGCAGCAAGGACCTCAGCCGTACCGCGTACGACCACCTGTGGATGCACTTCACCCGCATGTCCTCGTACGAGAACTCCCCCGTCCCGACGATCGTCCGGGGTGAGGGCACCTACATCTACGACGACAAGGGCCGGCGCTACCTGGACGGTCTCGCGGGTCTGTTCGTGGTCCAGGCCGGTCACGGCCGCACGGAACTCGCCGAGACCGCCTTCAAGCAGGCCCAGGAACTGGCCTTCTTCCCGGTGTGGTCCTACGCCCACCCGAAGGCCGTCGAGCTGGCCGAGCGCCTGGCCCACCACGCGCCCGGCGACCTGAACAAGGTCTTCTTCACCACCGGCGGCGGCGAGGCCGTCGAGACCGCCTGGAAGCTGGCCAAGCAGTACTTCAAGCTCCAGGGCAAGCCGACCAAGTACAAGGTCATCTCCCGCGCCGTCGCCTACCACGGCACGCCGCAGGGCGCCCTGTCCATCACCGGCCTGCCGGCCCTGAAGGCCCCCTTCGAGCCGCTGGTGCCGGGCGCCCACAAGGTGCCGAACACCAACATCTACCGCGCCCCGATCCACGGCGACGACCCGGAGGCCTTCGGCCGCTGGGCCGCCGACCAGATCGAGCAGCAGATCCTCTTCGAGGGCCCGGAGACCGTCGCCGCGGTCTTCCTGGAGCCGGTGCAGAACGCCGGCGGCTGCTTCCCGCCGCCGCCCGGGTACTTCCAGCGGGTCCGCGAGATCTGCGACCAGTACGACGTCCTGCTCGTCTCGGACGAGGTCATCTGCGCCTTCGGCCGCCTCGGCACGATGTTCGCCTGCGACAAGTTCGGCTACGTCCCGGACATGATCACCTGCGCCAAGGGCATGACCTCGGGCTACTCCCCGATCGGCGCCTGCATCGTCTCCGACCGGCTCGCCGAGCCGTTCTACAAGGGCGACAACACCTTCCTGCACGGCTACACCTTCGGCGGCCACCCGGTCTCCGCGGCGGTCGGCCTCGCCAACCTCGACCTGTTCGAGCGCGAGAACCTCACCCAGCACGTGCTGGACAACGAGGGCGCCTTCCTGCAGACCCTGCAGAAGCTGCACGACCTGCCGATCGTCGGCGACGTCCGCGGCAACGGCTTCTTCTACGGCATCGAGCTGGTGAAGGACAAGCACACCAAGGAGTCCTTCAACGACGAGGAGACCGAGCGCGTCCTGTACGGCTTCCTCTCCAAGGCGCTGTTCGACAACGGTCTGTACTGCCGTGCCGACGACCGCGGCGACCCGGTCATCCAGCTCGCCCCGCCGCTGATCTCCAACCAGGAGACCTTCGACGAGATCGAGCAGATCCTGCGGGCCACCCTCACGGAGGCGTGGACCAAGCTCTGATCATCCGACCGGATGACAGCACGCGGCCCCGGCGCCGTCCGTTCGAGTGAGAACGGCGGCCCGGGGCCGCGTGCTGTCCGGGCTCCCGCCGGGGACCTGCCTAGCGTGCCAGTGACCGATCAGCCCGGCCCTCGTTCCCCCGAATGGCCCGTTTGGGGGACGGCAGACCGGGACAACGGATCCGAACCGAGGTGTACGCCCATGGAGGCCCCGCCGGACAACGACGTGCTCTGGGCACGCTCCCTGCACTACACGCACCGCGACGGCTCCCCCGGCCTCGCCGGGGTCTCGCTCGGCGTGCGGGAGGGCGAGATCCTCGCCGTCAGCGGACCGCGCGGCAGCGGCAAGACGACCCTGCTGCGCTGCCTGTCCGGCCTGGTGCCGGCGGGCGACGGCGAGGTGTGGTACAACAGCTCGCCCGTGCACACGCTCGGCCCGGTGGCCCGCGAGCGGCTGCGCCGGGACCGCTTCGGCTGGATCGACCCCGAACCGGTCCTCGTGCCCGAGCTGAACGTCTGGGAGAACGCCGCGCTGCCGCTGATGCTGCGCGGCACCGGCCGCCGCCGGGCCAAGGCGGCCGCGCTGGAGTGGCTGGAGCGCCTCGACGTCGGCGACCGGGCCCGCTGCCGGCCGCACGCGCTCCGGCACGCCGAACGCCAGCGCGTCGCCATCGCCCGCGCGCTCGCGCCGGGACCCGCGGTGCTCTTCGCCGACGAGCCCACCGCGCCGCTGCACCGGGCCGACCGCACCCATGTGCTGCGCACCCTGACCTCGGCCGCCCGCTCCCACGGGATCACGGTCGTCCTCGCCACGCACGACCCGGACACCGCCGCCCTCGCCGACCGCACGGTGGCCCTGCTCGACGGGCGCCGCGTGCACACCGTGCACCTGCCGGACGCCCCGGACGCGGAAGGCCGGGCCGCGTGCTCGCTCTCCGTCTGATCCGCGCCGCCCGGCCCGCCGTCCATCTGCGCCGGCTGCTGGTCTCCGCCGCCTCGGCGGGCACCGCCTTCCTGCTGCTGTCCAGCCTCGGCTACGGCCTGCACCACCCGGAGGCGGCGGACGCCGCCGCGCTGCGCCTGGCCTGGTGCGCGGTACCGCTCGCCGCCACGGTGTACCTGGCGCTGGCGGTCGCCC
The DNA here is from genome assembly GCF_044332325.1 of Streptomyces sp. NPDC017095. NCBI lineage: Bacteria > Bacillati > Actinomycetota > Actinomycetes > Kitasatosporales > Streptomycetaceae > Streptomyces > Streptomyces sp. NPDC017095. The sequence continues at coordinate 240,911 of NZ_JBIROU010000010.1, read as the reverse complement.
GCACCGACCCCGGCACCCGGCCGCGCCCCGGGCTGTCCGCCGTAGGACTCGGTCCGGCCCGGCTGATGGCCCTGTCCGCGCTGACGACGGCCCTGTCCTGCGCCCTGGGCGCGCTGCTGGCCCTGCTGGCCTTCCTGCGGCTGCGCGGCGACCTGCCGGGCGGACCGTTCGACGGCGCGGCGGACTTCCTCGCCGCGGACCAGCCGCTGCCGGTGCCGGCGGCCCTGACCCTGCTCGCCGTGGTCCCGGCGGCGGCGGCCGCGACGGCGGCCGTGGCCCTGCGCCCGAAGGACCCCCGCCCGGCACGCCGGACCCCCCGGACGTTCGGCCGCTTCGGGACGTACGGCACCTCGCCGCGCCGGGACACGTTCGGGGCGTACGGCCGCTTCGGCGCGCGCCGGCGCGGCGGGACCCCGGTGGCCGCGGGCGCCGCGGGGCCCGCCCGTGGTGCGCAGGCTTCCGGGGCCGCCGCCGATCTCCGGCCGGCGGCGGCCGTGCACGCCCCGGCCGAGCCGCCGTCCCCGGGCACCGCGCCGGCGGGCCGTCCCGGGCGGGCCGCCGCCGGGACGGCCCCCGGTACGGCCTCCGGCACGGCGGAAGACGGCACTTCGGCCCTGCCGGGCGTCGCGGACACCGACCCGGCCGGCCTGCCCTGGGGCGTCGCCCTCGTCACCGCCGGGCTCGCCGCGCAGGCGTACGCCGGCCGGTCCGCCCCGGCCCCCGCCCTCGCCGTACTCCTCGGCTGGCTCCTCGGCGGCACCGGTCTGGTCCTGGCCGGGCCGGGTCTCACCCACGGGTGCGGCCGGCTGCTCCAGGCCTGCCGGCCCGGTGTGCTGCGGCTGCTCGCGGGCCGGGTCCTGATGACGGAGGCCGCCCGGATCGGGCGCCCGCTCGGCGTGGTCTGCGCGGTGGCGTCCGCCGGCTGCGCCTTGACCATCGTGCACGGCTCCGCCGCCCCCGGCCACGACCCGTTGTCCGCGCTCGGCGCCCTGGTCGTCGCCGGCTCCACGCTCGCCACGCTGCTCACCGCCGCCGTGGAGACCCGCCAGTGCCGCGCCGGCACCACCGCCGCGCTGCTCCGCCTCGGCGCGCCCCCCGTCCTGCTGCGCGGGGCCGCCGCCCTCCGCGCGGTCGCCCTGGTGGCCCTGTTCGGCCCGCTCGTCCTGGTGATCGCCGCGCTGTCGGCACTGCCGCTGAGCCGCTGAGGAGCGACTCGGAAAAGATGGAAGAAAGATCGCCGGGGAGCGATGAGTCCGGGGCGGTCCGCCCGTCTACCCCTCGAACACGACGCACCGCGCACGACCCGACGGGAGAACCCGCATGTACCAGCAGATGATCTTCGTGAACCTGCCCGTGAACGACCTCGACGCCGCCAAGAAGTTCTTCACGGAGCTCGGCTACACGATCAACCCGCAGTTCAGCGACGACAACGCGGCCTCCGTGGTGATCAGCGACACCATCGTCGCCATGCTGCTGACCAAGCCGTTCTACGCGACCTTCACCAAGAAGGAGATCACCGACGCGACGAAGACCAGCGAGGTGCTGATCGCACTGAGCGCCGAGAGCCGGGAGAAGGTGGACGAGCTGGTCGACAAGGCGATCGCGGCCGGCGGCACGGCGAGCGGCGAGACCCAGGACCACGGTTTCATGTACGGCCGCTCCTTCGACGACCTCGACGGCCACACCTGGGAGATCGTCTGGATGGACCCGGCCGCGGTGCAGGGCTGACCGGGGCTCCGGAGGGACGCAAACGCGGGGGCGGTTAATAAGCGGGCAAAGCCAACAGCCGCCGTCCGCCCCCGCGTTGACACTGCCGCCGGGACGCTTATAAACCTGTGAGCTCCCGGGGGCGCCGGGGCCGCGCCTGGTCGCCGTCCCGACTCCCCCTCCACCCCCCGCAATTGCGCTCTGTAAAGGACAAACGTTGTCCATGACTCGCCGTAGCGTCCGCCGTTCCGCGAGTGTCCTGGGTGTCGCCTCCGGGTCGGCCGCTCTGATACTCGGCCTGACCGGCTCCGCCCTCGCGTGCACCATCGAGGACTTCTCCGCCGAAGCCAAGTGCGACGGCACCCAGGGCGTCATCGTCGTCACCGACACGGACGCCTCCGCCGCCGACGCCACCGTCAGCGTCTTCCTCAAGGGCGCCGGCGGCGTCGAGACGAAGGTCGGCGAGCAGCCGGTCACGGGGTCGAAGCAGGGCACCCGGATCACCTTCGCGGAGGACTGGAAGCCGAGCGCGACCTACCGGATCCATGTCACGGCCGGCCGGCGGGTCGACCAGGACGTCGCGCCCGACCTGGTGACGCCGGCCACCGCGTGCGCGGCTGCGGACCAGAGTCCGGTGCCGGTGCCCACGCTCAGCGCCACGCTGACCGCGTCCGCGTCCGCGTCCGCCTCCGCGCCCGCCGCCTCCCCGGCCACCACCGCGTCCGCCCCGGCGCAGCCCGCCCCGCCCGCCCCGTCGGCCTCCGGGTCCGGCTCCGGCTCCGTCCCGGCGGGCACCTCGGAGAACGCGCCCTCCCCGGCGGCCGGTGACGCCGACCTCGCCGAGACCGGCGCGAACTCGCACACCGGTCTGATCGCCGGCCTCGCGGCGGCCCTGGTCGTCGTCGGCGGCGGCGCGGTCTGGTTCGGGATGCGCCGCCGCGGCACCGGCCGCAACGGCTGAGCCCGGACGCGTCGGGCGAACGCGGCCCGCTCCGGCCGGAACCCCGGCAGCTCCCGGTCGTCCGGCACCTCCGGGCCGGGACCGTCCAGCGGCAGCGGCGGTGGAGGGCGAGCAGCTTTGAGGTGAGCGGGTCCGGTCCCTCCGCACGCGTGCGGAGGGACCGGACGGCCGGGCCCGCGCGGCTCCTTCACCGCCGAAGCGGCGAGGAGCGGTGCCCGGGCCCGCGAGCCCGGCGTGATCCGAACGACAGGCCCAGCGACGGACGTTCAGTCCAGCACGGCGATCTCGGCCGCGTCGAACTCCACGCCGACGCGGGCGCCGGGGCCGGGCGCGTCCCGCAGCGAGCAGGCCGCCTCCAGGCGCGGTCCGTCCGCGGGCTGGAGGTGGACGGCGACATGGGTGCCCTTGAAGGTGCGGGCGGTCACCGTGCAGGGCAGGCCCCGGCCGGCCGGCACCAGCCGGACCCCGGCCGGGCGGACGAGGACCGTGCGGCTGCCCTGCGCCGAGCCGTCCGGCACGGGCAGCTTGCCCCAGGGGCTGTCGGCGGCCGGGCCGGAGACGGTCGCCGGTGCCACGTTCTGGAAGCCGAGGAAGCGGGCCACGAAGGCGTCCGCGGGCCGCTGCCACACCTCGACCGGCGACCCCGACTGCGCGATCCGCCCGTCCCGCATCACCACCACCCGGTCGGCCAGCGCGAACGCCTCACCCTGGTCGTGGGTGACGGCGAGCACGGTGGTGCCCAGCCGGCCGAACAGTTCCCGCAGTTCGACCACGAGCCGTTCGCGCAGCGAGCGGTCGAGCTGACCGAGGGGCTCGTCCAGCATGAGCAGCCGGGGCCGGGGCGCCAGCGCCCGGGCGAGGGCCACGCGCTGCTGCTCGCCGCCGGACAGGGAGGCGACGGCCCGCCGGGCGGCTCCGGGCAGGCCGACCAGCTCCAGCAACCGGCCCACCTCGGCGTCCCGTTCGCCCTTGGCGACGCCGTGCATGCGCAGCCCGAAGGCCACGTTGGCGCCGACGTCCCGCTGCGGGAACAACTGGTGGTCCTGGAACATCAGGCCGACGTCGCGCTTGTGCGCGGGCACGCCCGTCTGGTCCCGGCCGTCGAGCAGCACCCGGCCGCTGTCCAGGGGTTGCAGTCCCGCCACCGTCCGCAGCAGCGTGGACTTGCCGCTGCCGCTGGGCCCGAGCACGCACACCACCTCGTGGGCGGCGACTTCCAGGCCGACCGCGTCGAGCACGGCCCGCCCGCCGAAGCGCACGGTCGCGGCATCCAGGCCGAGCAGCATCTAGAACTCCCCCGTCCGGTCGGTGCGCAGCCGCTCCAGGATCAGCAGCGCGAGGGCGCACACCACCATCAGAATGGTCGAAAGGGCCATCGCCTGGCCGTAGTTGAGATCGCCGGGGCGGCTGAGCAGCCGGGCCACGGCGACCGGGAGCGTGGGGTTGTCGGGCCGGGCGATGAACACGGTCGCCCCGAACTCCCCCAGCGACACGGCGAACGCGAAACCGGCCGCGACCAGCAGCGCCCGCCGCACCAGCGGCAGGTCCACCTCCCGCCACACCCGCCAGGGCGGGGCGCCGAGCACGGCGGCGGCCTCCCGCAGGCGCACGTCCACCGCGCGCAGCACGGGCAGCATGGTCCGTACGACGAAGGGGGCGCCGACCAGCGCCTGGGCGAGCGGCACCAGGATCCAGGACTGGCGCAGGTCCAGCGGCGGCTTGTCGAGGGCGATCAGGAAGCCGAAGCCGACGGTCACGGCGGACACGCCGAGCGGCAGCATCAGCAGCGCGTCGAAGCCCCGCACCAGCCGTCCGGCGTCCCGGCGGGCCAGCGCGGCGGCGGCGAGGGTGCCGATCACCATGGCGATGGCGGTGGCGGCCGCGGCGTACTCCAGCGAGGTCCACACCGCGTGCACCGGCGCCACCAGGAACGTACCGCCGTCGGGATCCGTCAGCGCCCGGTAGTAGCCGAGGCCGGGGGCGTCCAGGGAGCGCCGGACGAGGACGCCGAGCGGCAGCACCAGCAGCAGGGCGATGCCGGCCAGGACGCCGGCGAGCAGCGCGCGCTGTCCGGTCCCGCGCGGCCGGCGGGCGGTCGTCGCGGCGTCGACCAGGCGCAGCGCGCTCTCCCGCCGCCGTACCGTCCAGGCGTGCACGGCGAGGATCGCGCCGACGGCGGCGAACTGCACCAGGGTGAGGACGGCGGCCGTGGCCAGGTCGAAGGTCTCGGAGGTCTGCCGGTAGATCTCCACCTCGATGGTGGAGAAGGCGGGACCGCCGAGGATCTGCACCACTCCGAAGGAGGTGAAGGTGAACAGGAACACCATCAGGGCGGCGGCGGCCACGGCGGGCCCGAGCGCGGGCAGCGTGACCTTGCGCCAGGCCGTCAGCGGGGAGGCGCCCAGCATCCGCGCGGCCTCCTCCTGCCGGGGATCGAGCTGCGCCCACAGGCCGCCGACCGTGCGGACGACGACCGCGTAGTTGAAGAAGACGTGGGCCAGCAGGATCGCCCACACCGTGGTGTCCAGCCGTACCCCCCACAGCTCGTCCAGCAGGCCGCCCCGGCCGACCAGCGCCAGGAAGGCGCTGCCGGCGACGACGGTGGGCAGCACGAACGGGACCGTGACGACGGCCCGCAGCAGGTGCCGGCCGGGGAAGTCGAGGCGGGCGAAGACATAGGCGGCGGGCAGCGCGAGCAGCAGGGTGAGCGCGGTGGAGGCGAGCGCCTGCCAGGTGGTGAACCACAGCACCTGCCGCAGGTCCGGCTGGGTGACGACGTCCGCGATCCGGCCGAGGTGCCAGGTGCCGTCCGTCTTCAGCCCGCGCGCGACGATCGCGGCGACCGGCCAGGCGAAGAACACGGCGAAGAACGCGACGGGCAGGGCCATCAGCCCCAGCCGCGCCGCGCTCCCGCGCCGGGTCCGGGCTACTTCAGTACGAGCGAGGTCCACGACTTGACCCACTGGTCGCGGTTGGCGGCGATCTTCCCGGGGGCCAGGGTCCGCGGGTCCTTCGCCGCCGGACCGTACCGCGTGAACTCGGCCGGCACCTTCGCGCCCTTCACCACCGGGTAGACGAACATGTTCAGCGGCATGTCCTCCTGGAACTGCCTGGTGAGCAGGAAGTCGAGGAGCGCCTTGCCGCCCTCGGGGTTGCGGGCGCCGGCCAGCAGCCCGGCGTACTCGGTCTGCCGGAAGCAGGTGCCGTACGCCACGCCGGTCGGGGCGGTTGCGGGCCGCTTCTTGGCGTAGATCACCTCGGCGGGCGGGGAGGAGGCGTACGACACGACGAGCGGCCGGTCGCCGCCGGCCTTCCTGCCCTCGGAGGAACCGGAGAACTCCTGGTAGTAGGCCTGCTCCCAGCCGTCGACGACCTTGACGCCGTTGGCCTCGAGCTTCTTCCAGTACCCCTCCCAGCCGTCGTCGCCGAACGCGGCGGCGCTGCCGAGCAGGAAGCCGAGGCCGGGCGAGGAGGTGGCCGCGTTCTCGGTGACGAGGAGGTCCTTGTACCGGGGCGCGGCGAGGTCGGCGAAGGTCCGCGGCGGGGTCAGCTTGTGCTCGCTGAAGTAGGCCTTGTCGTAGTTGACGCAGATGTCGCCGGTGTCGACGGGCGTGACGCGGTGCCCGGCCTGGCCGGCGCGGTCCGCGGGCGGGATCGCGGCGGAGCCCTTCGCCTCGTACGGCTGGAACAGGCCGTTGTCCAGGGCCCGGGAGAGCAGGGTGTTGTCGACGCCGAAGAAGACGTCGCCCTGCGGGTTGCCCTTGGTCAGGATCGCCTTGTTGACGGCCTGTCCGGCGTCGCCGTCCTTGAGGACCCGCAGCTTGTACCCGGACCGCTTCTCGAAGTCCTTGACGACGCTTTTGGAGACGGCCCAGGAGTCGTGGCTGACCAGGGTGACGGTCTTGGCGCGGGCGGAGTCCCCGGTGTCCGACGACCCGCACCCGGAGAGGGCCAGCAGGCCGAGACCGGCCGCCGCGGCCACGAGGGTCTTGGTGTGCACGTGAAGTGTCCTCCTGGAGTGGGCCAGGAAGAGACGCGGCCCTGTCCGGGGCTCCGCGGAGACCCGGACAGGGCGCAACAGCTTGAGTGGTGACCGAACTTCCTACCCAGAATGACCTGGGCGAGGTTCAGAGGGTCTGCGGCCCGGTGCCGCACTCTCAGCGCTGTGGCGCTCCCCTGTCGGAATATGAAGATATGTGGACGTGGTCAGATTACCGTTCGGTGGCCGCGAGCTGACCACAGGCTCCGTCGATCTCCTGACCGCGGGTGTCCCGGATGGTGACCGGCACCCCGTGCGCGGCGATGGCCTCCACGAACGCCTTCTCGTCCGCCGGCCGCGACGCGGTCCACTGGGAGCCCGGCGTCGGGTTCAGCGGGATCAGGTTGACGTGCACGGGCCTGCCCTTGAGCAGCCGGCCGAGCCGGTCGCCGCGCCAGGCCTGGTCGTTGATGTCGCGGATCAGCGCGTACTCGATCGACAGCCGGCGTCCGCTCTTCGCGGCGTACTCGAACCCGGCGTCCAGCACCTCGCGGACCTTCCAGCGGGTGTTCACCGGGACGAGGGTGTCGCGCAGCTCGTCGTCGGGGGCGTGCAGGGAGATCGCCAGCCGGCACTTGAAGTCCTCGTCGGCGAACCGGTGGATGGCCGGCACCAGGCCCACGGTGGAGACGGTGATCCCGCGCTGGGAGAGGCCGAGCCCGTCCGGGGCCGGGTCGGTGAGCGCCCGGATGGCACCCACGACCCGCTTGTAGTTGGCGAGCGGCTCGCCCATCCCCATGAAGACGATGTTGGACAGCCGCGCCGGACCGCCCGGCACCTCGCCGTCGCGCAGCGCCCGCATGCCGTCCACGATCTGGTGGACGATCTCGGCGGTGGACAGGTTCCGGTCGAGACCCGCCTGGCCGGTGGCGCAGAACGGGCAGTTCATCCCGCAGCCGGCCTGCGAGCTGATGCACATGGTCACCCGGTCCGGGTACCGCATCAGCACGGACTCCACCAGGGTGCCGTCGAACAGCCGCCACAGCGTCTTGCGCGTGGTCCCCTGGTCGGTGGACAGATGCCGGACGACGGTCATCAGCTCCGGGAACAGCGCTTCCTGCAGCTTGGCGCGCGAACCGGCGGGGATGTCGGTCCACTGCTCGGGGTCGTGCGCGTACCGCGCGAAGTAGTGCTGCGCGAGCTGCTTGGCGCGGAACGGCTTCTCCCCGACCTCGGCCACCGCGTCCTTGCGCTCGGCGGGCGTGAGATCGGCGAGATGCCGCGGCGGCTTCTTGGCTCCGCGCGGGGCGACGAAAGTGAGTTCTCCGGGCTTAGGCATGGCGTTACCAGTGTCGCAGATCGACCCGGGTGTCCCGGAGAGATGTCGGGGAGGCGTGCCTCACCATCTCACCGGCAGGGACTCCGGGCCCCGGAGCAGGCCCCGGCGGTGGAAGGGCACGTCCTCGGGAGGTACGGCCAGGCGGATGCCGGGGAAGCGGGCGAGCACCGAGCCGATCATGATCTCGGCCTCCATCCGGGCCATGACGGCGGCCAGGCAGTGGTGCGGGCCGTGGCCGAAGGCCAGGTGGGCGGGGTGGTCCCGGTCGAAGTCCAGGGTGTCGGGGCCGGGGAACACCGCGGGGTCGCGGTTGGCGGCGACGTAGGCGTTGTAGACCACGTCGCCGGCGCGGATCAGCCGGCCGCCGATCGTGACGTCCTCGGTGGCGATCCGGGGGATGCCGACGCCGTTGCGGTGCGGGACGTAGCGGAACAGTTCCTCCACGGCCCGGGGCAGCAGCTCCGGTGCGCGGCGCAGCCGGTCCAGGTGCGCGGGGTGGGTGAGCAGCGCGTACATCATCGCCGCGCTGTTGGTACGGACCGCGTGGCCGCCGCTGACCTGGACGGCGATCGCCAGGGAGACCGCCTCGTCGTCGGTGATCTCGCCGGTGGCGGCGGCGCGGGCGAGCACTCCCGCCAGATCGTCGCGGGGTTCCTCGCGGCGACGGCGCAGCAGTTCCGTGATCCGGGCCCGGGTCTCCCGGGCGGCCTCCCGGGCCCGCTCCCCCGAGCCGGCGCCCGCCGACAGCAGGGCCTCGCCGGTCGCGGCCCACCGCTGCCAGTCCCACTCGTCCACGCCGAGGAAGTCGCGGAGCACGGCGATCGGGAAGGGGCCGTGCAGATGGGCCACGAGGTCGGCCGGTGCGCCGGCGCGCGCCATGCCGTCGAGCAGTCCGGCGGCCCGGCGCTCGGCGAGCGGGCGCAGCCGCCGCATGCTCGGCCCGGTGAAGGCACGGGCGACGACCCGGCGCAGCAGGGTGTGCCGGGGCGGGTCGGTGTACTGCAGGCCGGCCGTCTGCGAGGCGACGGGCGCCGGGCGCATGCTGGTGACCGCGCGGCCGGCGACCCGGGCCCGGGAGAAGCGCGGGTCGGAGGTGACGAGGCGCACGTCGTCGTACCGCGTGACCAGCCAGGCCCAGCCCACGCCGTACGGCAGCCGGATCCGGCTGACCGGCTCCACGCGCAGCAACGCGTCCAGAAACGGATCGGGATCGAGCCCCGGCAGATCACCGACGGACCAGGACCGCACGGGTGAAGCGGAAGCGACGGGACAGGCCGCGGGGCCGGGGTTCCCGGGCGGGGGCGGGCTGCCGGCGGGGGCCCGGCTCATGGACCGGGACGCGCCGACGGCGGGAGCGGGGCCCACCGACAGGGGCGCGTCGGCGGCGGGGGCCGGGTTCGGGGGCGGGGGTGCGTCGGCTCCCGGGGTCGGGTTCGCACACGGGGGCGCGGCGGCGGCGGGAGCGAGGCCCGCCAACGGGGGCACACCACCGGCGGGGGCCGGGTTCGCACACAGGGGCACGTCGGCGGCCGGGGCCGGGTCCGCGGGCGCGGGCGCGTCACCGCCGGGAGCGGCACTCACCGTCAGGGGCACGTCGGCGGCCGGGGCCGGGTTCGCGGCCGGGGGCGCGCCATCGCCGGGAGCAGGACTCACCGCCAAGGGCGGGCCACCGGCACAGACAGGGGTCACGGACCCGGGCACACCACCGGCGGAGGCCGGGTCCACGGCCGCGGGCGCGTCATCGGCGGGAGCGGCGCCCGCCGACAGGGGCACGTCGGCGGCCGGGGCCGGGTCCGCGGCCGGGGGCGCGCCATCGCCGGGAGCAGGACTCACCGACAGGGGCGGGCCACCGGCACAGACAGGGGTCACGGGCCCGGACACACCACCGGCGGAGGCCGGGTCCACGACCGCGGGCGCGTCATCGGCGGGAGCGGCGCCCGCCGACAGGGGCACGTCGGCGGCCGGGGCCGGGTACGCGGGCGGGGGTGGGTCGAGGGGCATGGGGGGATCTCCCGGGGGCGGCGTCCTGTCAGGGAGTCTGCCGCGCGCCGGGGCCGGACGCCGAGCCGGGCTGCGGCATCCGGGTACGGCCGCGGCCCCCGCCCCGGACCGGGACGGGGGCCGCGTCGGCCGTTCCGCTCACGCGGAGCCGACGAAGACCACCATGAGCAGCCACACCACCGGTGCCGTCGGCAGCAGCGAGTCCAGCCGGTCCATGATGCCGCCGTGGCCGGGGAGCAAGGTGCCCATGTCCTTGATGCCCAGGTCCCGCTTGATCATGGATTCGCCGAGGTCGCCGAGGGTCGCGCTGGCCGCGACGGCCAAGCCCAGCAGCAGGCCCTGCCACCAGACGCCGTCGTCGATCAGGAACTGCATGCACAGCGCGCCCGCCGCCATCGCGAACAGCACCGCGCCCAGCAGGCCCTCGCGGGTCTTGCCGGGGCTGATGCGCGGGGCCAGCTTGTGCTTGCCGAAGCGCCAGCCGACCGCGTAGGCGCCGGTGTCGCTGACGACCGTCAGCACCAGGAAGGTCAGCACCCGCCAGGGACCGTCGTCGGCGGTGAGCAGCAGCGCGACGAACGTGGCCAGGAACGGGACGTAGAACGCGGCGAAGACGGCGGCCGTGACGTCCTTGAGATACCCCTCCGGTGGCTCCGTCATCCGCCACACCAGGGTGGCCAGGGCGGTGAGGGCCATGGCGACCCACGCGCCCTCCGCGCCGCGCACATAGCCGGCGACGACCATGGCCGCGCCGCCCACCGCGAGCGGCACGAGCGGCGCCTTGATGTCCTTGCGCTCCTGGAGCCTGCTGGTCAGCTCCCACAGGCCGACGACGACCGCGACCGCGATCACCCCGACGAACACGGCCTTGCGGATGAACAGGGACGCGACGATCACCACACCGAGCCCGACGCCGACGCCTATGGCCGCGCTCAGGTCACGGCCCGCGCTCTTCTTCTGCGGCGCCGCCGGCGGCGGCTGCGGGACGTCGGGCATGGGCTCCGGGTTCTGGGTCTCGGCCGGGAGTTCCCGGCCCTGGAACGGCTCGTCGCGGAACAGGGGGCCGCTCAGCCGGGCGGCCCCCCGGTCGTCGTCCTGGTCTCCGCCGTACGCGGGGCCGTCGGGCACGATCGGCATGGGGCGAGTGTGCTGCGCCTCAGGCGCATCGTACGCGGGACCCGCCGGGGCAGTCCCCTGGACAGGTCCGCCCGCGGTGGACCCCCAGTAACCGGCCTGCCCCGCCGGCGGCGGCGCCCCCCAGGAAGAGTCGCTCATCAGACTTCGAGCAGCTCCGCTTCCTTGTGCTTGAGGAGCTCGTCCACCTGGGCGACGTACTTCGCCGTCAGGTCGTCGAGTTCCTTCTCCGCACGGCGGCCCTCGTCCTCACCGATCTCGCCGTCCTTGACCAGCTTGTCGATGGCGTCCTTGGCCTTGCGGCGCACGGAGCGGATGGACACCTTCGCGTCCTCGCCCTTGGCCTTGGCGACCTTGATGTACTCCCGGCGCCGCTCCTCGGTCAGCTCGGGGAACACCACCCGGATGATGTTGCCGTCGTTGCTGGGGTTGACGCCCAGGTCGGAGTCGCGGATGGCCTGCTCGATGTTGCGCAGCGCGGTCTTGTCGAACGGCGTCACGACCGCCATGCGCGGCTCCGGCACGGAGAACGAGGCCAGCTGGTTGATCGGCGTCGGGGCACCGTAGTAGTCGGCCACGATCTTGTTGAACATCGCCGGGTGCGCACGGCCGGTGCGGATCGCGGCGAAGTCCTCCTTGGCGACCACGACGGCCTTCTCCATCTTCTCCTCGGCTTCGAGGAGGGTCTCTTCGATCACCACTTGCTCCTGCGTGTCTTGAGTAAGGCCCGGCTGCGGTTCCCCGCGGGGCGGCGGCCGGCTGCGTCGCGTCTTCTTCCTGCACGGTTCCCGACCGGCAGGACATTGTCCATCCCCCGGCCAGGGCGCGTCCCGTCCGTCCCCCGGACAGGTGGCGTTCCCCGGACGACGGGAGCGTGCCGGTCAGTCCCGGCTGCTCTGGTCACCCACCAGCGTGCCGATCTTCTCACCCTTGACGGCGCGGGCGATATTGCCCTCCGCGAGGAGTTCGAAGACGAGGATCGGAAGCTTGTTGTCACGGCACAGCGTGACGGCGGTGGCGTCGGCGACCTTGAGGTCGCGGGTGATGACCTCGCCGTAGCCGAGCGCGTCGAACTTGACGGCGTCGGGGTTGGTCTTGGGGTCGGAGTCGTAGACCCCGTCGACGCCGTTCTTGCCCATGAGGAGCGCCTCGGCGTCGATCTCCAGGGCGCGCTGGGCGGCGGTGGTGTCGGTGGAGAAGTACGGCATGCCCATACCGGCGCCGAAGATGACCACGCGGCCCTTCTCCAGGTGGCGCACGGCGCGCAGCGGGATGTACGGCTCGGCGACCTGGCCCATGGTGATGGCGGTCTGCACCCGGGACTGGATGCCCTCCTTCTCCAGGAAGTCCTGGAGGGCGAGGCAGTTCATCACGGTGCCGAGCATGCCCATGTAGTCGGAGCGGGCGCGGTCCATACCGCGCTGCTGGAGTTCGGCGCCGCGGAAGAAGTTGCCGCCGCCGATGACGACCGCGACCTGCGCTCCGTCGCGCACGACGGCCGCGATCTCACGGGCGATCTTGTGCACCACGTCAGGGTCGACGCCCAGGCCCCCGCCGCCGGAGAAGGCCTCTCCGGACAGCTTCAGCAGAAACCGGCCGGGTACTTTGCCGTCGTCGCTCTTCTGGGCCTTGGTGGTCATGGGGGATCCCGCCTCTTTCACGTGTTGCACATACGAAGAAGGCCATTGCCGATGGGGTCGCTTTTCGCTCCCATGCGCGGCAATGGCCTCCTCGTCAGATCTGCTGCCGTCCGCCGCACGCCGGGGTGTGGCGGTGTGGACGGACGACTGCGGTCGACCCTACCGGGAATTCCTCGGGGATTTCTCCGGGGGTCGCGCGTCGATCGCGGTACGGACTCAGATGCCGACCTTGATGCGCGAGAAGCGCTTCAGGGTGACACCGGCCTCGTCCAGAACCTTCTGGACCGACTTCTTGTTGTCCAGCGCGTACGGCTGGCCGAGCAGCGTGGCGTCCTTGAAGAAGCCGTTCAGCCGACCCTCGACGATCTTGGCGATCGCGGCCTCGGGCTTGCCCTCGGCGCGGGTGGTCTCCTCGGCGATACGGCGCTCGGACTCGACGACGTCGGCCGGGATCTCGTCCTTGGAGAGGTACTTCGGCGCGAAGGCGGCGATGTGCTGGGCGATGCCCTTGGCGACCTCGGCGTTCGGCTTGTCGAACTCGACCAGGACACCGATCTGCGGGGGCAGGTCGGGCATGGTGCGGTGCATGTAGGCCGTGACGTAGCCGTCGGCGAACTGCGCGAAGCGGTCCAGGACGATCTTCTCGCCGAGGTTGGCGTTGGCCTCGTCCACGTACGCCTGGACGGTCTTGCCGGGCTCGATCTCGGAGGCCAGCAGGGCCGCGATGTCGGCCGGGTTCGTCTTGGCGGCGTGCTCGGCGATGGCGTTGGCCACGGCCTGGAACTTCTCACCCTTGGCGACGAAGTCCGTCTCGCACTTCAGCTCGACCAGGACACCGGAGGAGTTGTCGCCGGCGATGACGGAGACCACGGCGCCGTTCTCGGCGGAGCGGCCCTCGCGCTTGGCGACGCCCTTCTGGCCCTTGATGCGCAGCGCCTCGACGGCCTTCTCGACGTTGCCCTCGGCCTCGTCCAGCGCCTTCTTGCAGTCCATCATGCCGGCGCCGGTGAGCTCACGGAGCTTCTTGACGTCGGCGGCGGTGTAGTTCGCCATGAGTCTGTGAGTCTTTCTCGAAGTCTGGTTTAGGTCCGCACGGCCGCGACCCGCGTGCAGTCGCGGACCGCGTACACCGTGCCGGCCTACGGGTGAACGGCGGGGGCGGACTTCACCGCGCCCGAGGGGCTACCGGGTGAGGTACCGCCCCCGCCGTCGAACGCTGACGGACCGGCGTCAGGCCTGCTCGCCCTCCGCGGCGGCCTGCTCGCCCTCGGCCGGGGCAGCGGCCTCGGCCGGAGCGGCCTCCTCAGCCGGGGCAGCGGCCTCGGCCGGAGTGGCGTCCTCGGCCGGAGCGGCCTCGGCGGCCGGGGTCTCCTCGGCCTTCTTCTCACCCTCGAGCAGGTCGCGCTCCCACTCGGCGAGCGGCTCGCCCGCGGCCTTCTCGCCCTTGTCACCGGCGGCCACGCCGGAACGGGAGATGAGGCCCTCGGCGACGGCGTCGGCGATCACACGGGTGAGCAGGGTGACGGAGCGGATCGCGTCGTCGTTGCCCGGGATCTTGTAGTCGACCTCGTCGGGGTCGCAGTTGGTGTCGAGGATCGCGACGACCGGGATGTTCAGCTTCCGGGCCTCACCGACGGCGATGTGCTCCTTCTTGGTGTCCACGATCCAGACGGCGCTGGGCACCTTCTGCATCTCGCGGATACCGCCGAGGGTCTTCTCCAGCTTGGCCTTCTCGCGGGAGAGGACCAGCAGCTCCTTCTTGGTCAGACCGGAGGCCGCGACGTCCTCGAAGTCGATCTGCTCGAGCTCCTTGAGGCGCTGCAGACGCTTGTAGACGGTCGAGAAGTTGGTGAGCATGCCGCCCAGCCAGCGCTGGTTGACGTACGGCATGCCGACGCGGGTGGCCTGCTCGGCGATGGCCTCCTGCGCCTGCTTCTTCGTGCCGACGAACATGACCGTGCCGCCGTGGGCGACGGTCTCCTTGACGAACTCGTAGGCGCGGTCGATGTACGACAGCGACTGGAGCAGGTCGATGATGTAGATGCCGTTGCGCTCGGTGAAGATGAAGCGCTTCATCTTCGGGTTCCAGCGACGGGTCTGGTGACCGAAGTGGACGCCGCTCTCCAGCAGCTCCCGCATCGTGACGACGGCCATGGCCGTTTCTCCTTGGTGTTCTCGGTTGTGCCGCGTCCGCCGGACGGCGGTCGCGCCTGACGCCCGCGTTGCGCCGTGCCGCTAAGGACCGAGGGGCGCTGGTACGACACCGTTGCCGGTCGCCGTACCGGGGCGTGCGAAGTCGACCCGGTGACCCGGATCGCCAGAAGAAGTGTACGGGACCGACGGGGCGCCGGGTGACGGCACCGTCCACAACCGGCGAGTAGTCCACAGGCGCCGGCCCCGACCGGCGCGGGTGCGGGACGGTGTACGGCATGCGCCACGCGATGATCTGTACGGCCCTGCTGCTGATGACGGCGACCGCCCCGCTCACCCCGCCGGCCCGCGCGGACACCCCGCCGGCCCCGCTGCCGGCGCCCGCGCCACCGCCGCCGGGCCCGGTGCCGGCCGTCGCCCGCGGCTGGCCGGTGGGCACCCGGCCGCCGGTCCTGCGGGGCTGGGAACCGCCGGCGACGGTGTACGCGGCGGGGCACCGGGGAGTGGACCTCGCGGCACCGGCCGGGGCCCCGGTGCGGGCGGTGGCGGCCGGCCGGGTGACGTTCGCGGGGCGGGTGGCGGGCCGCGGTGTGGTGTCGGTGTCCGTGGCGGGCACGGACCTGCGGACGACGTACGAGCCGGTACGGGCCTCGGTCCGCCGCGGGGACGAGGTGCGGGCGGGCGAAGTGGTGGGCACGGTGGAGCCGAACGGGTCACGGGAACCGGACGGTGCACACCGGTCACACTGCGGACCGGCGTCCTGCGTCCACTGGGGCCTGCTGCGGGGCGAGACCTACCTGAACCCCTTGTCACTGCTCCCACCCTGGCTGCTCGGCGGAGGCCCGTCGAGACTGCTACCGATCCCACCCCCGCCGTAACCCGCCCGGGCACCACCGGGCGGCACCGGGCGGCACCGGCGGGGCTCAGCCCGTTACGCCGCGCAGGGCCAGGGCCACCGCCGCGTCCGTGACCGCCGCCGGGTCCTCCGCGACGCCCCGTTCGATCCTGCGCACCGCCGCGTCCACGATGCCCTGCACCAGCATCGCCGCCAGCCGGGGCTGCTCGTGCCCCAGCCCGCCCAGCGCCTCGACGATCATCGCGACCAGCTCTCCGTGGGCGGCCCGGATCTTCTCCCGCGCGCCAGCGTCCAGCTCGCTCGCGGAGATGGCCACCACCGCCCGGTGCCGCCGGTCCCCGACCAGCGCGAGCTGCCGTCGCACATACGCCTCGACCTTGCCCTCGGCGGAGCCGGCACGCTCCATCGCCGCCGCGACCTCGGCCGCCCACACCGGGAAGTCGACCGCGCACAGCTCCTCGACCACCGCGGCCCGTGACCCGAAGTACTCGTACACGGACGACCGCGCCAGGCCCGTCCGCTCGGCCAGCGCGGGGAAGGTCAGCGCCTCCGTCCCGCCCTCCGACAGCAGGGTCCGAGCCGCGTCCAGCAGGGCGGCTCGCTGCATCGACCGGTGTTCGGCCACGGAGGCCGCTCGAATCCTTGGCACGGCGACCACTGTACGGACCCGCCCTCCGGCCGGGGCGCGGGCTTCAGCGGCCGAAGCCGGCCAGCTTGGCCCGGAGCTGGAGGACCGACTTGGTGTGGATCTGGCTCACCCGGCTCTCGGTGACGCCGAGGACGTTGCCGATCTCGGCGAGGGTGAGGCCCTCGTAGTAGTACAGGGTGACCACGGTCTTCTCCCGCTCGGGCAGCGTGTTGATCGCCCTGGCCAGAAACCGCCGCAGCTCCCGGTCCTCGGCCACCTCCACCGGGTTGTCGGCGGCGGTGTCCTCCAGCGTGTCCATCAGGCTGAGCCGGTCCCCGCCCTCGCCGCCGACGTGCAGCAGCTCCTCCAGGGCGACCACGTTGGCCAGCGACAACTGGCTGAACACGGCGTGTAGTTCGTCGACCTCCATGCCCAGCTCGGCGGCGACCTCGCCCTCCGTCGGGGTGCGCCGCAGCCGCGCCTCCAGGGTGGCGTAGGCGCGCTCGACGTTCCGCGCCTTCTGCCGCACCGAACGCGGGATCCAGTCCAGCGCGCGCAGTTCGTCGATCATCGCGCCCCGGATCCGGGTGATCGCGTACGTCTCGAACTTGATCTCCCGGTCGATGTCGAACTTCTCGATCGCGTCGATCAGCCCGAACACCCCCGAGGAGACGAAGTCGGCCTGCTCCACATTGGGCGGCAGCCCGACGCTCACCCGGCCCGCGACGTACTTGACCAGCGGCGAGTAGTGCAGGATCAGCTGCTCCCGCAGCCGCTCGTCCCCCGTCGCCTTGTACGACCGCCACAGCTCGTCGAGCGTCGAGGGAGCGGGCGGTCGCACGCTGCCACCGTCGCGGGCGGCTGGGGGGATCGCCGCCCGGTCGGACCCGGAGGTGTGCTGGGGCATTCGTCGCCTTGTGCCGTTCTGCCGTGAAGTGCTGCGAAAAGTGCGGGAGGGGGGATCGTGGGCGGAAGGGGCTGACTGGGTGAGGTGTCGTTCTGGTGTCGGGTTGCCGCGGTCTGCGTCACCGCATTTTGTGAGCGTAGCGTGACTAAGGAGTCGCGGTGTGCGAACAGGACGGCTCCACCCCTGCGCGGGTGGCTCGCGCCGGGCGGGTGACCGCGTACGCCGGCTCGCTCTCCGTGACCGGCCGGGGGCGCCAACTCCGGGAAACCCCAAGGGCGTCGGGTGTTCCCCCGGACGGCCGAACACGGTCGGTCAGCGAGGGTGGCGGCCGTCCCGGACCGAGATCACCGCCTGGCGTGTCAACTTCCAGCCATCGCCGTGTCGTTCGACATAACCCAGTGCCCGCAGTTCGTACAGTCTCGCGATCGCGTCCTCCGGGGTGGTGCGCGCGCCGAGGGCGATCTCCTCGGCGGAGGCCGCGTGGTCGCCGGGCAGGGCGGCGAGGACGCAACGGGCGTCCGGGTGGAGCAGGTCGCGCGGGAGGACGGGGCCCCGGTGGGCCGGTGCGAGGTCGCCGATGCCGCCGACGAGTTCGATGACCTCCGGGGCGTCGGTGACCAGGGTGGCCTCCCCGCGCAGCAGGTCGTGCACGCCCGCGGACAGGGCGCTGGTGACCGGGCCGGGCACGCCCATGGTGAACCGGCCCAGGCGCTGCGCGGCCCGCGCGGTGGCCAGCGAGCCGCTGCGGCGGGCGGCCTCCACGACGACGGTGCCCCGGGTGAGCGCGGCGATCACCCGGTTGCGGAGGATGAACCGGCTGGGCGTCGGGTGATCTCCCGGTGGCAGTTCGCCCACGACCAGGCCCTGGTGCGCGATGCGGCCGATGAGGGCGGCGTGGCCGCGCGGGTAGGGCTGGTCGACGCCGCAGGCGAGGACGGCGACGGTGGCGCCGCGGGCGGCGAGGGCGCCCCGGTGGGCGGCGCCGTCGATGCCGTAGGCGCCGCCGGAGACCACGACCCAGCCGTGCTCGGCGAGGGCGGCGGCGAGAGTGGCGGCGGCATGGCTGCCGTAGGCGGTGCAGGCGCGGGCGCCCACCACGGCGACCGAGCGCAGCGCCCACATCCTGAGGCTGGGCCGGCCGCGCACCCACAGCCCGAGCGGCCGGGCGTCCCCGAGGTCGTCGAGCTGCCCGGGCCACTCCCCGTCTCCCGGGCACACGAACCGCGCGTCCACGGCGTGGGCCTCGGCCAGGTCCCGTTCCGGCGCGGCCCGCCCGGCCCGTGCGACCAGGCCCGCCCACCGGGTGGGGCTCGCCCCCGGCAGGGCGGTGCCGCCGCACCGCAGCCGCCGCACCACCTCCCGCACCCCGAACTCGCGCACCCAGCGCCCCGCGACCTCATCTCCGGGCTCGGTCACCCGGCCGAGGAAGACCCGCCCGAGCCGTTCACCGTCCGGCTCCCCCGGGCCGGTCATGTCAGCGCCCCGAGGGCCATCGGCACCCCTCGGGGGACGCCGGTGCGCAGTTGCAGTGCCAGGGCGACGTCCGTCGCGTCCGGGCGGTCGTGTCCGACGAGGTCGGCGACCGTCCAGGCGACGCGCAGGACCCGGTCGATGCCGCGGGCGGTGAGCACGCCCCGCTCCAGACCGCGTTCGGCCTCGTCCATCGCCCCGGCGGCGGCCACGTACCGGCTGCGCAGTTCGCGGCCGGGCACCTCGCTGTTGGTGCGCCACGGCGTGCCGGCGAGGCGGGCCGCCGCCCGCTCCCGGGCCTGGCGCACCCGGCCGGCGACGGCCGCCGTGGACTCGCCCCGGGCGCCCGGCGCGGTGAGCTGGGCCCGGGTGACCGGGTCGACCTCCACCCGCAGGTCGACCCGGTCGAGCAGCGGGCCGGACAGCCGGGACTGGTAGCGGCGGATCGCCGAGGGCGGGCACTCGCACAGCGCGTCGCGCGGCGAGAAGCGCCCGCAGGGGCACGGGTTGGCCGCGAGGACCATCAGGAACCGCGCCGGGAACCGGACCACGCCGGCGCTGCGCGCGATCACCACGTGCCCCGACTCCAGGGGCTGCCGCAGGGCGTCCAGGGTCTGGCCGTGGAACTCGGGCGCCTCGTCCAGGAACAGCACGCCCCGGTGGGCCAGGGAGACCGCGCCGGGCCGGGCGATGCCGGGGCCGCCGCCGACGAGCGACTGCATCGTGGCCGAGTGGTGCGGGGCGCAGTAGGGAGCGGTGTCGACGAGCGGTTTGCCCGGCGGCAGCAGCCCGGCGACCGAGTGCACCGCCGTGACCTCCAGCGACTCCTGCCGGGTGAGCCGGGGCAGGACGGCGGGGAGGCGTTCGGCGAGCATGGTCTTGCCCGCGCCGGGCGGTCCTTCCAGGAACAGGTGGTGCCCGCCCGCGGCGGCCACCTCCACGGCCGTGCGGGCGGAGGTCTGTCCCACCACGTCCGCCAGGTCGTGACCGTGGTCGTGCTGTGCCGCGCCGGTGCTGTGCATGCCGGTGGCGGCGCCCGTGCCCGGGACCCGCAGTCCGGCGAGGAGGGGATCGGGGCGGCCCTGTTCGTCGGGTTCCTCCTCGGGGACGGGCTCCTCGGCCAGGACCGCGATGAGCTGCCGCAGGCTGCGGATGCCGAGCACGGAGACACCGGGGACCAGCGACGCCTCGGCGGCGGCGCACTCGGGCACGACCACCTGCTCGTACCCCGCGTCCGCCGCGGCGAGGACCGCCGGCAGGATGCCGCGGACCGGGCGGACCCGGCCGTCGAGGCCCAGTTCCCCGATCATGACGATGTCGGCGAGCACGCGCGGATCGACGCGTTCGGCCGCGCCGAGGACGGCGGCGGCGACGGCCAGGTCGAAGCCGCTGCCGCTCTTGGGCACCGACGCCGGGCTGAGTCCGACGGTGAGTTTCCTGGCCGGCCAGGCCGCGCCCGAGTTCACCACCGCGGCGCGCACCCGGTCGCGGCTCTCCGTCAGGCTCTTGTCCGGGAGGCCGACCAGGGTGAACGCGGCGACTCCCGGTTCCAGGTCGGCCTGGACCTCGACGACCACGCCCTCGACGCCGACCAGCGCCACCGAGCACGTACGGGCGAAGGCCATTCAGACCACCCCCCGCGCGTGCTCGACGGACGGGGCGCCCCGGCGGGGCAGCAGGACGCCGACGAAGTCGATGCGGACACCGCCCGGCGGGGCTCCGCCGTGGGCCTGGATCCAGTGCTCGGCGAGAGCGCGGAGCCGGGCCGCCTTCTCCGGGGTCAGCGCGGCCATCGGATGCTCGTACGCCCCGCCCGTGCGGGTCTTCACCTCGCAGACGACCAGTGTGTCGCCGTCCCGCGCGACGATGTCGATCTCGCCGGCCCGTCCGCCGCGCCAGTTGCGCTCCAGGATCGTCAGGCCGGTCTCGGCGAGCCGGCGCGCGGCCAGGTCCTCGCCGTACTTGCCGATTGCCTCTCGTGCGTTCATGTCGGCACCACCTCCGGCGCCCACCGTCACGCATCCCGGCCCGCGAAGTTGATCTTCGTGGACTACCCGGCGGTTGTGGAGAACTGCCTCACCCGGGCGGGTGAAACCACCCCGGGCGGCCCACGGAACCGCAGGTCACCGGCCACGGAACCGCACGTCATCAGCCGCCCGGCAGCTCCAGATCGCTCTTGTTCAGCTCCTCGATGTTCACGTCCTTGAACGTGAGGACGCGGACCTGCTTGACGAAGCGAGCCGGCCGGTACATGTCCCAGACCCAGGCGTCGGCCATCGTCACCTCGAAGAAGACCTCGCCCTGCACCGAGTGCACCTGCATCTCGTAGTCGTTGGTGAGATAGAAACGCCGCTCGGTCTCGATCACGTATTTGAACAGACCGACGACATCTCGGTACTCCCGGTAGAGCTTCAGCTCCATCTCGGTCTCGTACTTCTCGAGGTCCTCGGCGCTCATGGCATGTTCCCCTTCAGCCGTGCGATCCCACCATTGTGCGCCAGTCCTGGGGGCCCTCAGACGATTTCCGTGTCAAGGGTCACGGGTCTGGCGGGGGGACCTTCGACGAGCAGCGTGCGCAGCAGCCCGGCGAGTCTGGTCGGGTACACCGTCTCACGTGCCCGGGCCAGTTCCCGACACGTCCACCAGCGCGCTCCGACGACGCTGCGCCGTTCCAGCTCCGTCAGTCCCGTGGCCGTGGTCGCCGTCTGGCTCGTACGGGCCAGGTAGTACCACTCGTCCTGGTCCCAGCGGCGGCCCGCGAACGGGAACGAGCACCGCCGCCGCCAGAGCACCGGGCCCAGTTCGACATCGGTGATGCCGGTCTCCTCGGCGAGTTCGCGCAGCGCCGCCTCCTCGCGTGTCTCGGCGCCCTCCAGGCCGCCCCCGGGCGTGAACCACCAGTCGTCGGAGGGGTCGTCGGGCTCGTGGCCGTGCAGCAGCAGGATGCGGTCCGCGGGGTCGAGCAGGACCACCCGGGCCACCTTGCGCACACCGGCGCCCGGGCCGCCCGGGCCCCCGCCTTCGAAGACCTCGTCCCCCGGCTCAGCGGGCACCGGCCGCCTCCGGGCGGGTCGTGGCGGTGCGGGAGCGGCCGAGGCGGGCGGCGACCGGACCGTAGGCGCCGCCGCCGAGGACCAGGACCGCGCCGGCCAGGATCAGCAGCTCGATGGTGCGCAGCGGGCCCGGCCGGGAGAGCGCGCCGAGCGTCTCGAAGCCGGTGGGGCGCTGGAGCCCGCCCTTCCAGGGCCAGACGACGGCGTCCACGCGGGCGGAGACGGCATCCCGGGAGACGGTGCCCTGGGCCGCGTCGGTGAGGTGGGCGGTGGAGTCCAGGGAGTTCTGGCGTTCGTCGCCGAGGAGGAACAGCCGGCCCTCCGGGACGGTCACCGCGGCGAACTTCCTGTTCCCGGCCAGGCTGTCCGCGGGCAGGTACGGCTCCTCGATCCGCTTGCCGTTGACGGTCAGCCTGCCGTCGGCGCAGCAGGAGACGGTGTCCCCGCCCACGGCGACCACCCGCTTGACCACCTTGGCGTCGCTGACCCAGTCCCGGTCCTCGAAGACGACCACGTCACCGCGGCGCACCTCGTCGCCGTCGACTCGCTGGGCCAGCACCCGGTCGCCGACGCCGATGGTGGGCGACATGGAGGCGGTGGGCACGGTGTACGGCCGGTAGACCACCGCTCCCCAGGCGAAGCCGCCCAGGAACAGCACCAGGCCCAGCGCCACGGCCAGTCCGGAGATCCGCTGCCCGAGCCGGCCGCCGCCGGCCGGTGCCGTGCCGGTGCCGCCGCCGTGCGGGGCCGTACGCGTCATGCTCTCGCCACCCATGGACCCGCACCCTACCCGGCGGTACCGAGCGGGGGCAGCCCCTCTTCCGCGGCCCCCGCCAGCGGCTCGTCGCGCGCGGGAGCCCTCGCCCCGCGGCCGGGGCGGCGGCGGGCGGGTCTACTGCTTCCCGGCGCCCGCGCGGGCCGTGCGCCGGCGCCGCCACACCACCACCGGCAGCACCGCGGCGACGGCCACGCCCTGCGGGGCCACCGGCAGGGACGCGGCGGCGGAGGTCTGCTCGTCGAGGCCGGGCTGGTCGAAGGTGTCCGGGACCGGCAGGGTGCCCCAGCGGTTGACCGGCCACGCCTTGACGATCGCGCGGCCGACGACCTTCTCGACCGGGACCATGCCGTGGTTCACGTCGGACTGGTTGTAGCGGGAGTCACGGGAGTTCTGGCGGTGGTCGCCCATCACCCAGATGAAGCCCTTGGGCACCTTGACCTTGAACTGGCCGCCCTGGTCGTCCACGCTGCACGGCGTGTTGCCGGGGTAGACGTACGGCTCGTTCAGCGCCTTGCCGTTGACCTTCAGCGGGCCGCTGTTCTTGCACTCGACCGTGTCGCCGCCGACTCCGATCACCCGCTTGATCAGGTCCTTCTCCTCCGCCGAGGGCATCAGGCCGATCCAGCTGAGGAACTTCTGCACCGGGTTCGGCGTCGGGGTCGGCTCGCCCGCCAGCCATTCGTCGGGGTCGTGGAAGACGACGACCTCGCCGCGCTCGGGCTTGGAGCCGAACCAGGGGGTGAGCTTGTCGACCAGGACGCGGTCGCCCTGCTGGAGGGTGTTCTGCATCGAGTCGGACGGGATCGAGAACGCCTGCACCAGGAACGTCTTGATCAGCAGCGCCAGGACCAGCGCGATGCCGATCAGGATCGGCAGTTCCTTCCAGAAGGACCGCGGCTTCTTCGGCCGGCGCGTCCCCTCGTCCGTGTCCGCGGCGCCGGGCCGCTCGTCCTGCGGGGCGCCCTCGTCACCCGCCGTCCCGTCGCTGCGGGAGGTCATGCCGCCGTCCGGTACGGGACCGTCCGGGGCCACGGGGTGCCCGCGGTTCTCCTCGCCGTCGTGTCCCGACCGTGCGCCAACCGCCACATCCCCCACGCCAACTCCTCACTCCGTGCCGCCGCCTGCCCCAGACTCGGCGCAGGCCCACCACTCCCATAACGAGCGGGAGTTCCGCAGGGGTCGGGAGCTGGGTCATTCCGTTCCGGTTCTCGGGGGCAACCCTATGCGACGGCCGGGAAACGGCGGCCGTCCCCGGCGCCGAGTCGGTGACGCTTGCAAAGGTTTTAGGTTCCTCCAGGCGCGTCCAGTGGCCGACCGGCCAGCCGATGACCATGGCCCGGCCGACGACCGAGTCCACGGAGACCGTGCCGCCGTAAGGCGTGTCCTGGTGGAAGCGGGAGTCCGCGGAGTTGCCCCGGTGGTCGCCCATCACCCACAGCCGGCCCTTGGGCACGGTGACGTCGAAGGGCTGGGCGGAGGGGACGTCGCCCGGGTAGAGGTAGCCGCCCTCGGTGAGGGGCACGCCGTTGACGGTGACGCGGCCCCGGGCGTCACAGCATCTGACGTGGTCGCCGCCGACTCCGATGACCCGCTTGATCAGGTCCTTCTCGTTGTCGGACGGCAGCAGCCCGATGAAGCTGAGCCCTTCTTTGAGCTGCTTGACGACGACGGGAGCGGACTTCCCGGCGGTCTGCTCGTCCTGGAGCCAGCCGCCCGGGTCGTGGAAGACGACGACGTCCCCGCGCCGCGGTTCGGAGCCGAACCAGGGCGTGAGCTTGTCGACCAGCACCCGGTCGCCGATCCGGATGGTCTGCTCCATGGACCCGGACGGGATCACGAACGCCTGGACCAGGAACGTCTTCAGGACGAGCGCGATGAGGACGGCGACCCCGACCAGCAGGGGGATCTCCCGGACGGCGGAACGTCTGCGCTTGCGCTTGACCTTGCGCTGGAGCCTGCGGCGCTCCGCGCGCGTGCGGCCGCCGCCGGGCGCGGGGGCGCGGCGGGCCCCGGTGGGCAGCAGGTTGCCGGCCGGTCCGGCGGGCACCCCGCGCGGCTTGCCGCGGCTACCCATGCGCGCCCTCCGCCGCGGCGGGCACGCGCGCGTAGGCGGACGGCCGGGTCAGCCGCGTCCAGTGGGGGTACGGCCAGATGATCCAGTCGGCGCGGCCGATGACGTCCCCGACGGGGATCATGCCGCCGCCGGGCGAGCCGAGGTGGTCGCGGGAGTCGCTGGAGTCGTCGCGGTGGTCGCCGAGGACGAACAGGCGGCCCGGCGGCACGACGACGTCGAAGGGCACGCTGGAGGCGCTGTCCCCGGGGTAGAGGAACGCGGTCTCGTCCACCGGCCGGCCGTTCACCTCGATCCTCCCCCTCGTGTCGCAGCACGTCACATGGTCTCCGCCCACCCCGACCACCCGCTTGACGTAGTCGGCGTCCCCGAAGTACCCGGTGCCGTCGAACACGATCACGTCACCGCGGCGCGGCGGGGCACCGAAACGGTACGCCACCTTGTTGACGAGGATGCGGTCGCCGATCCTCAAGCCCTGCTCCATGGATCCGCTCGGGATCTCGAACGGCTGCGCCACGAAGGCGTTCAGGAGCAGCAGGAACGTCAGGCCGGTGAGCACACAGAGGGTGATCCGGCCGCCCGGGAGCCAGTGGGCGGCCCGGGCCGCCCACGCGAAACGCGACCGTCTCTCCGCCCCCGGGGAACCGGGAGGGGAGGAGCGGTCGCGTTCCGTCTGCTGTGCTTCGGTGTCCAT
The DNA here is from genome assembly GCF_044332325.1 of Streptomyces sp. NPDC017095. NCBI lineage: Bacteria > Bacillati > Actinomycetota > Actinomycetes > Kitasatosporales > Streptomycetaceae > Streptomyces > Streptomyces sp. NPDC017095. The sequence continues at coordinate 215,542 of NZ_JBIROU010000010.1, read as the reverse complement.
CGGGGCCAGATGCTATCCGGCTCCGCTGTGACCGAGGGACAAGCGTCAGCTGTCGCGCTTCTCCTTGATCTTCGCGGCCTTGCCGCGCAGATCACGGAGGTAGTACAGCTTGGCGCGGCGCACGTCACCGCGGGTGACCAGCTCGATCTTCTCGACGATCGGGGTGTGCACCGGGAAGGTGCGCTCGACGCCGACGGAGAACGAGACCTTGCGGACCGTGAAGGTCTCGCGGACGCCGGAGCCCTGGCGGCGAATCACCACGCCCTTGAACTGCTGCACACGGGAGCGGTTGCCCTCGATGACGCGCACGTGGACGTTGACGGTGTCACCCGGGCGGAAGGCCGGGACGTCGCTGCGCAGCGACGCGGAGTCGACGGTGTCGAGCAGGTGGGACATTTCGTCTGCTTTCCTCGCTGATGCCACAGGTCATCAACGGAAACTAGGGGTTCCAGGAGGAGTGCCGTGCGGATCGGGGCGGGCGTCGTGTCCCCCTGTGGCAGGGGCGCACGCCGGACGGCGCACAGCAGCGGCCTATTCTTCCACGCCCTCGGCCCGACGCCAAAATCGGCCGTACGGCTCGCCGTCCGGGTCCGGTTCCCAGCCCAGGATGGAGAGCATCTCGCGGTCCTTCTTGTCGAAGGTCTTCGGGTCGCAGCGCTCGATCAGGTCGGGCCGGTGGGCCGTCGTACGCCGCAGGGCCTCGTCGCGGCGCCAGCGGGCGATCTTCCCGTGGTGGCCGCTGAGCAGCACCTCGGGGATGTCCCGGCCGCGCCAGACGGGCGGCTTGGTGTAGACGGGCCCTTCGAGGAGGCCGGCCATCGCGCCGGGCGCGAAGGAGTCGTCGCGGTGGGACTCGGCGTTGCCGAGGACGCCGGGCAGCAGCCGGGCGACGGCCTCTGTGACGACCAGGACGGCCGCCTCGCCGCCGGCGAGGACGTAGTCGCCGATGGAGACCTCGTAGACCGGCATCCGCTGGGCGTACTCGTCCACGACGCGCCGGTCGATGCCCTCGTAGCGGGCCGGTGTGAAGATCAGCCAGGGGCGTTCGGACAGCTCGACGGCGAGTTCCTGGGTGAAGGGCCGGCCGCTGGGCGTGGGCACGATCAGCGCGGGGGTCCGTGCGCCGGTCTCGTAGCCGTCGGCGAGGACGGTGTCCAGGGCGTCGCCCCAGGGGCCGGTCTTCATCACCATGCCGGGGCCGCCGCCGTACGGGGTGTCGTCGACCGTGTTGTGCCGGTCGTACGTCCATCCGCGCAGGTCGTGCACGTGGACGTCGAGCTGTCCGCGCGCGCGTGCCTTGCCGACGAGGGAGACGTTCAGCGGTTCCAGGTACTCGGGGAAGATGGTGACGACGTCGAGACGCATCACGCCTCGTCCCCGGCGTCCCGGGTGGACGCGATCTCGGCGCGGTCGTCGATCAGGCCCGGCGGGGGCGTGATGACGGCCCGCTGCTCCTCCAGGTCGATCTCGGCGACGATCTCCTCCACGAAGGGGATCAGCACCTCGCTGCCGTCCGGGCGCTCCACGATGAACAGGTCCTGCGTGGGCAGGTGGGAGATCTCGGTGATCCGGCCGACCTCCGTGCCGTCCGCGGTGACCACGTCGAGGTCGACGAGCTGATGGTCGTAGTACTCGTCCTCGCCCTCCGGCAGTTCCTCCGGGTCCACCTCCGCGATCAGCAGGGTGTTGCGCAGGGCCTCGGCGCCGGTGCGGTCGGTGACGCCCGCGAAGCGCAACAGCAGACGGCCGCTGTGCACCCGCCCGGTCTCGATGGTCAGCGGTCCCGCGGCGGCGGGATCGGTGGCGAGTACGGCGCCGGGGCCCAGCCTCAGCTCCGGCTCGTCGGTACGTACCTCGACGGTGACCTCGCCCTTGACGCCATGGGCACGGCCGATCCGTGCGACTACCAGCTGCACCTGTACAAATCTCCTGTCATACGACTGCGGGCCGGGGACGGCCCAGTGGCCCTCCCCGGCCCGAGCCGGTTGCGATGAAGCGTCAGCGGACGTGGTCCACATCGACCAGGTCGACGCGGACACCGCGGCCGCCGATGGCGCCCACGACGGTACGCAGAGCGCGCGCGGTCCGGCCGTTGCGGCCGATCACCTTGCCGAGGTCGTCCGGGTGCACCCGGACCTCCAGCACGCGTCCGCGGCGCAGATCACGCGAGGCGACCTGCACATCGTCAGGGTTGTCGACGATGCCCTTCACGAGGTGCTCAAGCGCCTCTTCGAGCATGCTGCTCAGGCCTCGGTCGACTCAGAGGACTCAGCAGCCGCCTCGTCCTTCTTCTCGGCCTTCTTCTTCTGGGTGATGGCCTCACCCTTGCCCTCGTCGTCGCCGCCGAGAGCCTCGAACGACGGACGGGCCGGCTTGGGCTCGGCGGTGAGCAGCGGCGCGGGGGCCGGCTCGCCCTTGAACTTCTGCCAGTCGCCGGTCTTCTTCAGGATGGCGAGCACGGGCTCGGTCGGCTGCGCGCCGACACCCAGCCAGTACGCCACCCGCTCGGCGTCCACCTCGATGACCGACGGGTGGTAGGTCGGGTGGTACTTGCCGATCTCCTCGATGGCCCGGCCGTCACGGCGGGTACGGGAGTCGGCGACGACGATGCGGTAGTGAGGCGAACGGATCTTGCCCAGACGCTTCAGCTTGATCTTGACTGCCACTGGAGTGGGTTCTCCTGGATTTGACGTGGTTGGGCACGGCGAGACGCCGCGTGGGGTTGCGGTACCCGAGTGCCCGATGGACGCGTCAGCCGGAGGAGAGAGGGGTCCTGTGCGGCTGTCGAGTACAGCTAGCCATTCTGCCACACCCGCGCCCCGCTTCCGGCCGGGGGCGCCGGGCGGGCGCCCCGGGCAGGCCGGCGGGGCACCCGGCGTGGAGGTGAGGTCACGTCGGGTGCGCCGTCCGGTGCCGGGGCCGCCGGCCGCGCCCGGGGTTTGTCCGGCCCTTCGGGGCGGAGGGGAAGCGCCGGGCAGGCCTAGGCCGCTCCCACGACGTCCGGGATCCGGAAGGGCTTGCCGCAGCCGCCGCAGACGATGGGTGCCTGGGCCAGGACCGACGGCACGACGCGGACGTTGCGCCCGCAGTCGCACACCGCCTTGACCCGCACGCCGCCCCCGGAGGAGCCGTGCCGGGCGGCCGGGCCGCGGAAGGTGCGCGAGGTGTCGGACGAGGTGGCCACGGTGTGGGCCTTCAGCGCGCGCTGGAGCCGGTCGATGGTCGGGCGGTAGCGCCGCTTCGCCTCGGGATTGAGCGTGACCAGCGAGAAACCGCTGCTCGGGTGCGGCTCCTCGGAGTGGTCCAGGCCCAGTTCCTCGGCGATCGCGAGGAAACGGCGGTTGTGGTAGCGGCCGGCCCGGGAGGTGTCACGGACGCCCCGGGCGGCGGCGATGCCGTGGACTGCTTCGTGGAGCAGTCGCTCGAAGGAGAGCTCGTGCCCGCACGCGGACGACGACTCCCCGATCAGGGACTCTGGTGCGGCAAGGTCGGGCAGCTCGGGGTGGTACCGCTGAATGTCGGCCCACGCCTGCGCCAGCTCTGCGGCGAGAACAGGTGGTGTCTGTGTCGTGCTCACGTAATCACAACGAGCGGAGGTACCTCCGTGTTCCTATTCCGGGGCATCTCAAATAATTTGCACGTACCCGTCAGTTGCCGCTGATGTGCCCTGACGAGGGCGGGTGCGCTGATCTGCCCAGAAGGCGCGCAGCTCCGCCCAAGCTGGTGCGTAGGCCCCGCCGCGCGTCCCGTGGCGAGCGCCCCGGTGACGATGACCGGCCCATGCGCAAGGGGTGTTTCGGCCGCTCTCGGCCCGTCGTCCCGTCCAGGCCGGCGCCGCCGGTCCGCGTGAGGTTACCGGGTGCCGTCCGGCCCCCCGCCACCGCCCCGTCCCCGTGTGCGCCCACCGTACGGCCGCGCAGATTGCCGGCAGGTGAATTCTCGCCACTCCCGTGTCCGCGGCCCAAGCCGGGCGCCACAACCCCTGGACGGCACCGCCAGCCGGGAGTTACCTGGCATAGGTGCAAGGGCGCGCGCACGGCACGGGGGCCACGCAACCGGGCGCGGCGACGAACCGTCGGCGGATTGGGGCGCTTCTATGACACCTACGCTCGTGCGGCAGCACGTGTCCCCCACGGCCTCCGCGTCCGGCGTGGACCCGGGCGCACGCGCGCGTGACTGGTCCGAGATCCAGGAACGGATGCTGGTGCCGCTCTACGAAGCCGTGTACGACCGGCTCGACGTGGGCCCCGCCAGCCGGCTGCTCGGCCTGCGCTGCGGTTCCGGGCTCGCCCTGCTGATGGCGGCCGCGCGGGGCGCCGCCGTCACCGGAGTCGACTCCGCCTCGCCCGAACGGCTGGCCCTCGCGCGCGAGCGCCTGGCGCCGGACGCGCCCCGCGGCCGCGGACCCGCCGGCGGCGGGCGGGCGCGGACCACGCCCGGACTCCTCGGCGCACCGCCCGCGCCCTCGACCGCCACCCGGGCGGACCCGTACACCCTGGTGACCGTCTTCGAACCGGTCGGCGGCCACGCGGACGACCCCGAGGGGCTCGGCGCGCTGCTCGCCGGAGTGCTGCCGCTGGCGGCGCCCGGGGCCGCCGTCGTGCTGGCCGGCTGGGGTCCGCCCGAGCGCTGCGCGACCTCCTCGGTGCTGCGCGCGGCCGCCGGTCTCGCCGGTACGCCGCCCGGCGCCCCCGGCTGGCGGGCCGCCCGGCGCGACGACCTGGAGGAGGCCGCCGCGCGGGCCGGGCTGCGACCGGACGGCTCGGGCCGGGTCGCCTGCCCGTTCGGCTACGCCGGCCTCGACAGCGCCGTACGCGGACTGCTGTCGACCGGCCTGTTCGACGCGGCGATCGAGGCGGGCGACGCCCAGCAGGTCGGCAAGGAGCTGACCGAGGCCCTGCACCCGCACCTGCGTCCGGACGGCACCGTGTGGATGCCGAACGTCTTCCGCTACCTGATCGCCCGGGTTCCCTAGGCTCTCTCGCCGGGATCGGGCAGGGATCGAGGTCCTAGCTCTCGGCGTCCTTGGACAGGCGGGTGATGCCGGCGACCCGGTACGCGTCCGCCTCCTCCAGCGTCTCGTTCTCCAGCAGGGCGTGGGCGAGCGCGTCGAGCTGGGCCCGGTGGTCGCGCAGCTTGCGGCACGCCTCCGCGTAGCACTCGTCCACGACGCGGCGCATCTCGGCGTCGATCACGTCCAGGGTCCCCGGGGCCGCGGCGAGGCCGTACGCCTGCTGGGCGTCGTTCGGCAGCGCGGACAGCCGGCCCACCCGCTCGCTCATGCCCCAGCGCGACACCATGCCCCGGGCCAGGCGGGTGACCTGCTCCAGGTCGCTCTCGGAACCCGTGGTGATCTCGCCGTAGACCACCTGCTCGGCCGCCATGCCGCCCAGCGCGCCGATGATCCGGCCGCGCAGATACTCCTCGGTGTACGCGTACTTGTCCGACTCCGGAGTGGACAGCGTGACGCCCAGCGCCCGGCCGCGCGGCACGATCGTGATCTTGCGGACCGGGTCGGCGCCGGGCTGCAGCATGCCCAGCAGGGCGTGCCCGCCCTCGTGGTACGCGGTGCGCCGGCGCTCCTCCTCCGGCATCACGAGCGGACGCTCCGCGCCCAGCTGGACCTTCTCCAGCGCGTCGGACAGGTCGGACCGCGTCACCTGCGACTGCTTCCGCTTGACCGCGAGCAGCGCGGCCTCGTTGGCGAGGTTCGCCAGCTCCGCGCCCGTCATGCCCGGCGTCGTACGGGCCACCTGCGCGAGGTCGACGTCGTCCGCGAGCGGGATCTCCCGGGTGTGGATCTCCAGGATGGCCTGGCGCCCGCCGCGGTCCGGCGGCGAGACCTGCACCACCCGGTCGAAACGGCCGGGACGGGTCAGCGCCGGATCGAGGATGTCGGCGCGGTTGGTCGCCGCGATCACGATGACGCCCTCCGCACCGGAGAAGCCGTCCATCTCGGTGAGGATCTGGTTCAGCGTCTGCTCGCGCTCGTCGTGCCCGCCCATCGACGCGCCGCCGCCGCGCGCCCGCCCGATGGTGTCGATCTCGTCGATGAAAATGATCGACGGCGCCACCTTGCGGGCCTCCGCGAACAGCTCCCGCACCCGGGAGGCGCCCACGCCCACGATCATCTCGATGAACTCGGAGGCCGAGGCGGAGAAGAACGGCACGCCCGCCTCCCCGGCCACGGCCCGCGCCAGCAGCGTCTTGCCGGTGCCGGGCGGACCCGCGAGCAGCACACCGCGCGGCATCTTGGCGCCCATCCGGCGGTAGGCGTCGGGGTTCTTCAGGAAGTCCACGACGTCGTTCAGTTCGCCCTCGACCTCGTCGATGCCGGCCACATCGGCGAACGTGGTGCGCTTCTGCCCCGGCACCAGCTCCACCGGCTTCGGCGGCGCCTTGCGGCCGAGCATGCCGCCCGCTCCGCCGAGCCCCGCTCTCATCCGGCGCGCGATGAACACCCACACGGCGATCAGCAGCAGCATCGGCGCCAGCGAGATCAGCAGGTTCGACAGGAAGCTGCGGTGCTGGACGACCGGTTCGGCGGTGACCGTGACCTTGTTCCTGGTCAGGCTGGCCCACAGGTCGTCGTGCGCGAAGGACGGCCGCTCGGTGTTGAACTTGGTGTAGGCGCCGCCGCCCCCGGGGCTGTTCCGCTCCTTCTTGAGCTGGCCCTGGATGGAGTCGCCCTTGGCGTAGATCTTGGCGACGTTGCCGTCGTTCACCTGCCTGCTGAACTCGGTGTACGAGATCGTCGGCTCGTTGGCCTGGTCGACGTACGACAGCACCAGGTTCGCGATCAGGTACACGACCAGCGCGGTGAGGACCAGCCGCCACCAGCCGCCCCGCATCCTGCCCCCGCCGGGCGGCGGCTGCGGCGGCTCCTCCGGGGCGCCCTCGGTACGCCATGGCTGGTCCGGCGACTTGCGCGGCGGAGCAGGGTTGGTCATACGGGGACGGTACGACACGGCTCCGGCACCGGCATGCGCAGGGGGCGCCCTTCCGGTGGAAGAGCGCCCCCCGCGGTGTACGGACCGGGTCAGCCCATGAACTTCTTGAACTCGTCCGGCAGCTCGAAGTCCTGGGCGCCCTGCTGCGGCAGCCCGAAGGCGTTCCCGCCCTGCGCGGCGGCGGCCTCGCGGCGCTGGGCCTCCTCCAGCTCCTGCTGCCTGCGCTTCATCGGGTTGCCGGAGCGCTGCTTGCCCTTGGCCTTCTTCTGCTGCTTCTTCTGCCGGCCGGGCCCGCCGCCCATGCCCGGGATCCCCGGCATGCCCGGCATACCGCCGCCCTGCGCCATGCGCGACATCATCTTGCGGGCCTCGAAGAACCGGTCGACCAGGTTCTTCACCGCGCTGACCTCGACACCGGAACCCCGCGCGATACGGGCGCGGCGGGAGCCGTTGATGATCGTCGGGTCCTGCCGCTCGGCCGGGGTCATCGACTTGATGATCGCGGCGGTGCGGTCGACGTCCCGCTCGTCCAGGTTGGCGATCTGGTCCTTGATCTGGCCCATGCCCGGGAGCATGCCGAGCAGCTTGCTGATGCTGCCCATCTTCCTGACCTGTTCCATCTGGGACAGGAAGTCGTCCAGGGTGAAGTCCTGGCCCTTCTTGGACGCCAGCTTCGAGGCCATCTTCTGGGCCTCTTCCTGGCTGAACGTCTTCTCCGCCTGCTCGATCAGGGTGAGCAGGTCACCCATGTCGAGGATGCGGGAGGCCATCCGGTCCGGGTGGAACGCGTCGAACTCGTCCAGCTTCTCGCCGTTCGACGCGAACATGATCGGCTTGCCGGTGATCTGCCGGATGGACAGGGCGGCACCACCGCGGGCGTCGCCGTCCAGCTTGGAGAGCACCACGCCGTCGAAGCCGACGCCGTCACGGAACGCCTCGGCCGTGTTGACGGCGTCCTGGCCGATCATGGCGTCGACGACGAAGAGGATCTCGTCCGGCGAGACCGCGTCGCGGATGTCCGCGGCCTGCTGCATCATCTCGGCGTCGATGCCGAGGCGGCCGGCGGTGTCCACGATCACGATGTCGTGGACCTTGGACTTCGCGAAGTCGATGGAGTCCTTGGCGACCTTGACCGGGTCGCCGACGCCGTTGCCCGGCTCCGGCGCGTACACCGCGACGCCGGCGCGCTCGGCGACGACGCTGAGCTGGTTGACCGCGTTCGGGCGCTGGAGGTCGCAGGCGACCAGCAGCGGGGAGTGGCCCTGCTCCTTGAGCCACTTGCCCAGCTTGCCCGCGAGGGTGGTCTTGCCGGCGCCCTGGAGACCGGCCAGCATGATCACGGTGGGCGGCTGCTTGGCGAAGCGGAGCCGGCGGGTCTCGCCGCCGAGGATGGTGACCAGCTCGTCGTTGACGATCTTGAGGACCTGCTGGCCGGGGTTGAGGGCCTTGGAGACCTCGACGCCGAGGCACCGCTCCTTGACGTTCTTGATGAACGTGCGGACCACGGGCAGGGCGACGTCGGCCTCGAGAAGCGCGATGCGGATCTCGCGCGCCGTGGCGTCGATGTCCGCTTCGCTCAGCCGGCCTTTCCCGCGGAGGTTTTTGAAAGTCGCGCTGAGGCGGTCGGAGAGAGTATCGAACACGGCGGCTTCGGTCCTCGGAGTCGGGGGCGGTCTGAGCGTCTTCCAGGGTATCCGGCCCGGCAAGGCGACGGTTCCCGCCCGCCGCATTCGGCGGACGGGTCCCGCCCCGGCGACCGCCGGGACCACAGCGGGCCGGCGGCGGCCGGGGCCCGGGCGTCACGCCCGCAGCGTCTCCTCCAGCGCGCCCGCCAAGGTGCCCGCGTCCCCGGTGGGCAGGGGGGCGCCCGTGCCCGTCGTGACGTAGAAGGCGTCGACCGCGTTGGAGCCCAGGGTCGACACGTGCATGCTCCGCACCCGCACGCCCGCCTTGTCCAGGGCCGTGCCGATGCGGTGGAGCAGGCCCGGCGCGTCCTGGGCGCGGACCTCGATCACCGTGGCGTGGCGGGAGGCGGCCGGGGCCACCGTGACGCGGGGCGGCGGGGCGGTCCAGCCGCGGCGGCGCGGGTAGGCCGCGTCCCGTTCGGCGAGCCGTCCGGCGATGTCCAGGGAGCCGTCCAGGGCGCGCACGAGGTCGGTGCGCAGCCGGGCGGCCTGGGGCAGGGAGCCGTACTCGGCGGCGACCCGCCAGTTCAGCAGGAGGATCGCGCCGTCGTCGTCCACGTCCTCGGGCAGCGGCACGGCGCGCAGCTCCGCGGTGCGGACGGTGAGGCGGTGCACGGCGAGGACGCCGGCCACGGCGGGCAGGACGCCCGGCTGGTCGGGTACGGCGATGAGGAGTTCGACGCCGAGCGGTTCCGGGTCGCCGGGCTGTTCCGCGCCGGCCGCGGGTTCGGTCTGGGCGCGCAGCGCGAGGACGGGGCCGCCGGTGCGGAAGGCCTCGATGGCGAGGCGCTCCTGCTCGGCGGTGGGCGCGGCGGGCTCGGGTTCCCCGGGCGCGTCGCCGGTGAGGACGGCGCGGACGCGGCGGACGAGGTCGGCGACGAGGGAGCCGCGCCAGGAGGACCAGGCGGCGGGGCCGGTGGCGAGGGCGTCGGCCTCGGTGAGGGCGTGCAGCAGTTCCAGGGTGCTCTGGCCGCCGACGGCTTCGGCGACCGCGCGGACGGTGGCCGGGTCGTCCAGGTCGCGGCGGGTGGCCGTCTCGACGAGGAGGAGGTGGTGGCGGACCAGCGTGGCGACGACGGTGACGTCGGCGCGGTCGAAGCCGATGCGCGCGGCGACGTCCCGGGCGATGATCTCGCCGGCCACCGAGTGGTCGCCGGGCCAGCCCTTGCCGATGTCGTGCAGCAGGGCTGCGACCAGGAGCAGGTCGGGGCGGCTGACGCGGCGGGCGAGTTCGGAGGCGCGCACGGCGGTCTCGATCAGGTGCCGGTCGACCGTCCAGAGGTGGACGGCGTTGCGCTGGGGCCGGCAGCGGACCCGTTCCCAGTCGGGCAGGAGGCGGCTGATCAGTCCCTCGGCCTCCAGGGCTTCCCAGACCTCGATGGTGGGGGCGCCGGAGCCGAGCAGGGTGACGAGCTGTTCCCGGGCCTCGGCGGGCCAGGGCGTGGGCAGCGGGCGCACGGTGGCGGCCATGCGCCGTACGGCGTGCAGGGAGAGCGGGAGGCCGGCCTGTGCGGCGGCGGCCGCGGCGCGCAGCGGGAGCACCGGGTCGCGTTCGGGGCGCGCGGCGCGGGCGAGCACCACCTCGCCGTCCTGTTCGACGACGCCCTCGGCCAGCGGGGAGCGTTCCGTCACGGGTTTGCCGCCGCCGAGCATGGCGCGCAGCCGCGGCCGGACGGCGCGCGAGCGCAGGACGCGCCCCACTTCGCGCCAGGTGACGTCGCTGGCGTACGCGATCACGCGCGCCGCTTCGTAGACCTGCCGCAGCAGGATGTCGGCGTCGAGCAGGCCAAGGGCGGCGGCCACCTGGTCCTGTTCCTGGAGGGCGAGCCGGTCGGTGGCGCGGCCGGTGGCCAGGTGCAGGGCGTCGCGGACGTCGAGCAGCCGGCGGCGGGCGTCGGCCAGGCCCTCGCGCGGGGCGTCGGCGAGCCAGGAGGCGGCGACGGCGCGCAGGGCGGTGGCGTCGCGGAGGCCGCCGCGGGCCTCCTTCAGGTCGGGTTCCAGCAGGTACTGCAGTTCGCCCTGGCGGGCGGCGCGCTCGGCGCACAGGTCGCGGAGTTCGGGCAGGCGCCTGGGGGCCTGGTTGCGCCAGTCGGCGAGGACGGCGGTGCGCAGCCCGGCGGTGAGGCCGAGGTCGCCGGCGAGGTGGCGGGCGTCCAGGAGGCCGAGGTGGACCTTCAGGTCCTCGGCGGCCGTCTTGCGGGCCTCGGCGGGGGTGCGGACGGAGTGGTCGAGGGAGATGCCGAGGTCCCAGACCGGGTACCAGAGCCGGTCGGCGAGGGCGGCGACCGCGGCGGGGTCGGAGCCGTCGTGCAGCAGGACCAGGTCGAGGTCGCTGCGCGGGGAGAGTTCCCCGCGGCCGTAGCCGCCGACGGCGACGAGCGAGACGCCGGCGGGGCCGCTCCGCCGCCCTCCGCCGTCCTGCCGCCCGGAGCGTTGCGCCGCCGTCCGCTCCCCCGCCGCCGCGCCGAACAGTCCCGCGAGCCAGTCGTCGGTCAGCCCGGCGAGGGCGGCACGGCGCGGCGGCCCGGACCGCGCCTCCTCGGTGAGGAGGCGCAGCCGCGCCGCCGCGTAGCCGCCGGGTCCCGAGTCCTGCGTCCCTGTGTGCCCATCCGTACCCGTCACCCGGCGACTCCTGTTCTGTTGCTACGGCTCAGAGCGCGTCCGGACCGCGCTCGCCGGTGCGGACCCGTACGGCGGTCTCCACCGGCAGGGACCACACCTTGCCGTCTCCGATCTTCCCGGTCCGGGCCGCCTTCACGATGACCTCGATCAGCTGCTCGGCGTCGTCGTCCTCGGCCAGCACCTCGACGCGGATCTTGGGGACGAGGTCGACGGTGTACTCGGCACCACGGTAGACCTCGGTGTGGCCGCGCTGGCGGCCGTAGCCGCTGGCCTCGGTCACGGTCAGTCCGTGGACGCCGAAGGCCTGGAGGGCCTCCTTGATCTCGTCGAGCCGGTGGGGCTTGACGACGGCGGTGATGAGCTTCACGCGTCCACCTTCCTGGTCTGCACGGCGGCCGGGGCCTGCGCGGCGGTCGTGACGACGCCGCCGCCGGCGCCGCTGAAGTCGTATGCGGTCTCGGCGTGCTGGGCCTGGTCGATACCGGAGATCTCCTCGTCCTCGGCGACCCGCATGCCGAGGGTCCTGTCGAGGAGGAAGGCGAGGACGGCGGAGACGACCAGCGAGTAGGCGAGGACGGCGAAGACGCCCGCGCACTGCTTCCACAGCTGGGTGAAGGAGTGGTCGCCGTAGAAGACGCCGGTGGCCGCGGACTGGCCCTTGCCGGTGGCGAAGAAGCCGATGAGCAGGGAGCCGAGGATGCCGCCGACCATGTGGACGCCGACGACGTCGAGGGAGTCGTCGTAGCCGAAGCGGAACTTCAGGCCGACGGCCGCGGCGCAGGCGACGCCGGCTATGGCGCCGACGGCGATGGCGCCGAGCGGGGAGACCGCGCCGCCGGACGGGGTGATGGCGACCAGGCCGGCGACCGCTCCGGAGGCGGCGCCCAGCGTGGTGCACGCGCCGTGCCGGATCTTCTCGTAGGCGAGCCAGGCCAGCATGGCGGCGGCGGTGGCGACCTGGGTGTTGACGAACATCAGCGCGCCCACGCCGTCGTCGTTGCCGAGCCAGGAGCCGGCGTTGAAGCCGAACCAGCCGAACCAGAGCAGACCGGCGCCGAGCATGACGAGCGGGAGGCTGTGCGGGCGCATCGGGTCCCGCTTGAAGCCGACGCGCTTGCCGATGACGAGGATGACGCCGAGCGCCGCGGCGCCGGCGTTGATGTGGACCGCCGTGCCGCCCGCGAAGTCGATCACGCCCAGCTTGTAGGCCCAGCCGTCGGCGCCCCACACCCAGTGGGCGACCGGGACGTAGACGACGGTGACCCACAGGGCGACGAAGAGCGCCCAGGCGGAGAACTTCACCCGGTCGGCGAGGGCGCCGCTGATCAGGGCCGGGGTGATGATCGCGAACATCAGCTGGAAGACCATGAAGACGAAGACCGGGATGGTGTAGCCGTCCCAGAGTTCGGTGAGGCCGATGTCGCTGAGGCCGATCCAGTGGGCGTTGTAGCCGAGGAGGCTGTTGCCGCTGCCGAAGGCGAGGGAGAAGCCGTAGAGCACCCACAGGATCGTGACGATCCCGAGGCTGATGAAGCTCATCATCAGCATGTTCAGGGTGCTCTTGACGCGGACCATGCCTCCGTAGAAGAAGGCCAGGCCCGGGGTCATGAGCATCACCAGGGCGGAGCAGATGAGCATGAAGCCGGTGTTGGCGGACGACAGTCTGGGTGTGTCCGCCGCAAGCATGATGGCTGGTGCCATCGGCGTCTCCTCGTCGGTTGGTACGGCCCCGTGCGGGCGGTGCGTGAGCGGTCCGGTCGGGGTGAGGGGTGGCCGGTTATGCGCCACGAGACTGACGCAGCGCGGTTTCGGTGGAGGCCCCTCGTTGTTTCGCCCGGGTGACGAAGGCGTCCTGCGTGTTACGCGTCGGTGAAGCGCCGGATACCGGGTCGCGCGATCGTTATCGTGGCGCAACCTCGCGCGGACGATGCCCGCGGCGGGGAACAGGCCGGCCGCGGCGGGCCTCTCGATGACCTGGCATGGGGGAGCCGAGTCGGGCAGTTCGGGAGGCCCGGCCGCGGCCGGGGTTCGGGGTGGTGCCGGATCAGCTCGCCTCGGCGGCCTCCGGCAGTTCGACGGCCAGCTTGTCGGAGAGATCGGCTACGACGGCGAGGTCGCCGTAGTCCCGCACGGCCGTGTCGACCGTCTTGCGGATACGGGTGTTCACCCGCTCGGAACGGACCCTCTTGGCGACCTCCATGGCCTGCGAGACGCACTGCGTGCCGCACTCGGGCTCGCGCTGGAGCAGGTGCACGGTGGCCATGCCGACCAGGTTGAGCGCGTACGACCGCTGGTGGTCGCCGTCCTTGGCGAACAGCTCCACGGACCGCCGCATCAGCGGCTCGGCCAGGGAGGCGTAGGTGGGGCTGCGGCCGGCGACATAGGCGAGGTCGCGGAAGGAATGGGAGGTCTCGCCGTACAGCTCGGCCTCGGAGAAGAAGCGGATCCAGTCGGGGTCCGGCTCGTCCCACTCACCGGCCTCGGCGAAGGTGTCCTCGGCCATGCGGACGGCGCGTTTGGTCTTGGCGGGCTGGCCCATGTTGGCGTACGCGCGGGCCTCCATCGCATACAGCATGGACTGGGTGCGCGGGCTCGCGCAGTCACGGCTGCCGTACTGGGCGAGGTGGATCAGCTCCAGGGCGTCCTCGGGCCGGCCGAGGTGGATCATCTGGCGGCTCATGCTGGACAGGACGTACGACCCGAGCGGCTTGTCGCCGGCTTCCTTGGCCGCGTGCAGGGCGAGCACGAAGTACTTCTGGGCGGTGGGCTGGAGACCGACGTCGTACGACATCCAGCCGGCCAGTTCGGCCAGTTCGGCGGCGATCTGGAACAGCTTGCGGGTGGTGGCCCCGGGCTGGGGTTCCTGGAGCAGGTCGGTGACCTCGTGCAGCTGGCCGACGACCGCCTTGCGGCGCAGTCCGCCGCCGCACTGGGCGTCCCACAGGCGGAACATCCGCGTGGTGGACTCCAGCAGGTCCAGCTCGGGCCCGGACAGCCGGCCGGGCCTGCGCGGGTCCGGCGCGGGCTCGGGCCCGGCCTGGGCCGCGGCGGCCTGGGCGGGCACGAGCCAGCGCTGCATGGGCTCGATGAGCGAGGGGCCGGCGGACAGGGCGAGCGAGGCGCCGAGGAAGCCGCGCCGGGCGAGCATCAGGTCGCTGCGGGAGAACTCGCCGAGCAGGGCGACGGTCTGCGGGCCGGTCCACGGCAGGTCGACCCCGGAGGCGGCGGGCGGCTGGCGGGCGGCGCGCAGACCGAGGTCCTCGATGGAGACCACGCAGCCGAAGCGCTCCGAGAACAGCTCCGAGAGGATGCGCGGGATCGGTTCGCGCGGGTTCTCCCCGTCCAGCCAGCGGCGCACCCGCGAGGTGTCGGTGGAGATGTGGTGGGCACCCAACTGGCGTGCCCGGCGGTTGACTTGGCGGGCCAGCTCACCCTTGGACCAGCCGCTGCGCACGAACCACGAGCCGAGCAGCTCGTTGGGGCGCTTGTCAGCGTTCGTCCCGCCTCCGCCGTTGCCGCCCACTGGAACGCCCCCATTTCTGAGACCACTTGTCGCCTGTGCGCTGCCGCCGGTACCCAAGCCCTATCAGCATGCCGGTGCCTACGGCCTTCCGTCCGCCGGTTCTCACCCTTCGAACGCGCCGGCGGCTTGCCTCCGGCATACCCACGGGTGCACGCACCCCCAGGACTCGCACACTCAGAGTAACCCCACGATTACCCATCAACCACCTGCATCACGGAAACGCCACCATTCGCCACCCCTTCGAATGAACTCACGACCAGCCAGGCGCGATTGACTTGACAGAGAGCGAGCGGACGTCGGCGGACTGAGGCATACAGGGGCGCACGGTTCCGGATGTGCCACCCCGAACGCTTCAAGGCGCCGCCTTGATCACGGGCCACTCGGGCAGGCGGAGCCGTAGCGTTACGTTCCGCTTCCGTCTCGTTCCGTGTCGTAACCACCGGCGCGCACGACCCGTTGGAGGGGGCATGGGCTTCACGATCGGCGGCATCCGCGAGATCCGTTCCGGCACGCGCCGGCGCGGGCGGGCGGCGGAGGTCACCGCCGTCGCCGAGTTCACCGGGCTGTGGGGCTGGGACGTGCTGCCGGGGGCGCGGGCCGCCGGGGGCGTCTGCTCGTGCGGGCGCGCCGGCTGCCCGGAGCCGGGCGCGCATCCGCTGGAGTTCGCGCCGGCGGTCCCGGCCGGGGCCACGCTGGACGAGGTGAGCAAGGTCTGGTCCGAGTTCCCGGGCGCCTCGGTGATGCTGCCGGCCGGCCAGGCGTTCGACGCCGTCGAGGTCTCGGAGACGGCCGGCCGCCGCGCCCTGGTCCGGCTGGAGCGGATGGGTCTGCCGCTCGGTCCGGTCACCGCCGGCCCGGACGGCCGCGTCCACTTCTTCGTCGCCCCCGGCGCCGCCGCCGAGCTGCCCCGGCTGCTCTACCGCATGGGCTGGGACGACCCGGCCGCGCTGGACCTGCGCGGCCTCGGCCCCGGCGCGTACCTCACCGCGCCACCGTCCGACCGGGGCGGCCTGGGCCCGGTGCGCTGGCTGCGCCCGCCCGCGCTGGACTCGGCGACCCGGCCGCCGCCGGCCCGGCTGCTGCTGGGCACCCTGGCGTACGTGGCCCACCGGTCCCGCAGCCGGGACTGAGCGGCCGGGGGCGGGCGCCGGGGGCCGTTGACCGGACGGCGGCGCGGGGCCGGTGACGTCGGCGGGACGGCCGGACGGCCGCTGCGGTCGGGGTGGGCGCCGTAGGGGAGAGGCGTGGTGCGTGCGGGAAGCGGGCCGCCGCGCGCGAAGCGCCGTGACACGAAAGCGCCCGCCGCCTCGGATGCGAGGGGGCGGGCGCTTTTCCGGTGTCCGGCCGGCGGGTCCGGTCAGCGGGTCCGGTCAGTCGCCGATCAGGGCGTCCACGAACGCCTCCGGTTCGAACGGCGCGAGGTCGTCCGCGCCCTCGCCGAGTCCGATCAGCTTCACCGGCACGCCCAGCTCGCGCTGGACCGCGATCACGATGCCGCCCTTCGCCGTACCGTCCAGCTTGGTCAGCACGATGCCGGTGATGTCCACGACCTCGGCGAAGACACGGGCCTGCACCAGGCCGTTCTGACCGGTGGTGGCGTCCAGGACGAGCAGCACCTCGTCCAGCGGCGCGTGCTTCTCGACCACGCGCTTGACCTTGCCCAGCTCGTCCATGAGGCCGGTCTTGGTGTGCAGCCGCCCGGCGGTGTCGATGAGGACCACGTCGACCCCCATCTCCTTGCCCTCCTTCACCGCGTCGAACGCCACGGAGGCGGGATCGCCGGCCTCGGGGCCGCGCACGGTGTGGGCGCCGACGCGCTCGCCCCAGGTCTGGAGCTGGTCGGCGGCGGCGGCCCGGAAGGTGTCGGCGGCGCCCAGCACGACGCTGCGGCCGTCGGCCACCAGGACCCGGGCCAGCTTGCCGGTGGTGGTGGTCTTGCCGGTGCCGTTGACGCCGACGACCATCACGATGCCGGGCTTGCGGCCCTCGGGCTCGGTGCGCACCGCGCGGTCGACGTCGGTGCCGACCAGGTGGAGGAGTTCCTCGCGGAGCAGGGCCCGCAGCTCCTCCGGGGTGCGGGTGCCGAGCACCCGGACGCGTTCGCGCAGGCGCTCGACCAGTTCCTGGGTGGGCTGCACGCCGACGTCGGCGGTGAGCAGCGTGTCCTCGACCTCCTCCCAGGTGTCCTCGTCGAGGTGCTCGCGGGACAGCAGCGTGAGCAGGCCCTTGCCCAGGGCGTTCTGCGAGCGGGACAGGCGGGCGCGCAGCCGGATCAGCCGGCCTGCGGTGGGCTCCGGGATCTCGATCTCGGGAGCCTCGACAACGGGGGGCTCCTCTACGACGACCGGTGCGGGGCCGCCAGGGAGATCCACCTCCTCGATCGTCCGGCGCGGTTCGTCGCGCGGCGTCTCGGCCTCGTCGCCGACATGCGGCTCGGCCGGGGGCGCGGTGATGTCGGGCGCCTTCGGGGGCGGCGGGGGCAGCGGCTTCCGGCGCCGGCTGCCCACGATCAGCCCGCCGAGCGCGCCGAGCACGACCACGGCGATGACTACAGCAAGGATGACGGTTTCCATAACCCGACCAGTATCGGCCATGGGGTCCGCCGGGGGCCCGTTTGTGGCTTCCTCTGAGAGACAAACGCCACGTAAGGCGAGGACTCGGAGCAAAGTACGATGGTGGCACGTCTGTCCACGCGCGTAGAGTCCCCACGTCCCCCTGTCCCCCCATGTCTGGCACCTCTTTCATGAGCACATCCGTCGAGACCGAAGGCGCTCTCGAGACCCGCGGCATCGAGCAGGTCCCCGACCACGAGCGCACCGGGCGCGCCCGCGAGCTGTTCCCCACGTGGGTCGGCGCCAACATCAGCGTGCTGCTGCTGACCATGGGCGCGAGCCTGGTCGTGGCGTATCACCTCGACATCTGGCAGGCCCTGGTCGTCGCCGTGGCCGCGCCGGTCGTGTCGTACGGCCTCGTCGGTCTGATCGGCATCGCGGGCAAGCGGGGCGGCGCGCCCGGCATGGCGCTGTCGCGCGCGGTCTTCGGACAGCGCGGCAATCTGCTGCCCGGTTCGCTGATCTGGGTCGCGCGCTGGGGCTGGGAGACGATCAACGCGGTGACCGGCGCGTACGCGCTGCTCACCATCCTGGACATCCTGTTCGGCATCAAGGCGAACAGCGTGCTGGACATGGTGACGCTGCTGGTGTTCGTGGTCGCGACGTTCGCGATCTCCGGGCTCGGCATCAACGCCGTGCAGAAGTGCAACAAGTACGCGACCTACCTCTTCGGGCTCTTCTCGGTGCTGGTGCTGGGCTATCTGGTGGCGAACACCGACTGGTCCGAGGTGCTGGACCACAGCGCCGGGTCGACGGCCGCGGTGATCACCGGCATCGGCATGATCGCGGCGGGCGGTGTCAGCTGGATCCCGACCGCGCCGGACTTCACCCGCTACCTGCCGCGTACGGCGTCCTCGAAGACGATCGTGGGTACGGCGGTGGGCGGCGCCGGTGTCGTCGTGCTGCCGATGGTGCTGATGGGCGCGGTGATGGCGGTCTCCACGCCGGACCTGGCCTCGGCGAGCGACCCTGTGTCGTTCCTGGGCGAGATCCTGCCGACGTGGATCGCGGTGCCGTACCTGTTCATCGCGCTCATCGGCATGCTGCTGATCAACTCGATGTCGATGTACTCGGCGGGCTTCACCGCGCAGACGCTCGGCTTCAAGGTGCCGCGGCACTGGGCGGTCTCGGTCAACGCGGTGATCTCGCTGGCCTTCGGCGGCGTGCTGATGCTCGTGGCCACCAGCTTCATGGGCTCCTTCATCGCCTTCCTGTCGCTGCTGGCGGTCGCCTTCTCGGCGTGGGTGGGCGTGTTCGGCGCGGACATGCTGCGGCGCACGGAGTACGACGGCCGGGCCATGGCCGACACCACGCGCACCAGCGCCTACTGGTACCGCGGCGGCTTCTCCCCCGCGGCCGTGGCCGCCTGGGCCGCCGGTCTGGTGGCGGGGCTGATGTTCACCACGTCCGACTGGTTCACCGGCCCGCTGGCGACGAACAACGTGATCGGCGAGTATGGCCTCGGCTGGGTCGCGACCATCGTGATCTCGGGCGTGCTGTACCTGGTGCTGCCCAAGCCGGCGGTCACACCGGCCCCGGCCGCCGACCCCGCGGACCGCCCGGCGCCCGCCGGCGTCTGACCTGGACCACCCCTGCCGTCCCCCTCCACCGAGCCACACCGGAGGGGGACGCCGCACACCCAGGCAGTCCACGACGCCCCCGAGACCCACGCCCTACCTGGCGGCGCGTGGCGGCAGCGACGCGGCCGGCTGCCCGCCCCGGCCGAACGGGACCCACGCTGATCGCCCGCCGCGACTGGCCGGGCGGCCGGGCGGCCCAACTCCCCACCGCCCCGAGGACTACTCCTGCCCGGCGGCGCGTGGCGGCGATACGACATGCTCCCCAGCCCCGGCCGGACGGCGCCGGCGCTGACCGCCCGCCGCGATCGGCCAGCCTCGGCCCCCACACGCCCTGCCCGGCGGCGCGTGGCGGCGCGTGGCGGCGCGTGGCGGCGGTACGACCGGTTCCACGACCCCGGCCGAACGGTGCCAGGGCTGACCGCCCGCCGCGACCGGCCGGGCGGCCAAACTCCCCACCACCCCGAGGACTGCACTCTGCCCAGCGGCGCGTGGCGCCGGTACGACCGGTGCCCCGGCCCGGCCGGACGGTGCCGGCGCTGACCGCCCGCCGCGACCGGCCGGGCGACCGGGCTCGCCCAGCACTAGGCCCTGCCCGACGCCACCCGGCAGTGACACGACCGGCCCACCGATGGGCAACGGCCTTCGACCGGTTCACCGGGCACGGCACCGGGAGCTGCACGCCGCCGCCGGCCGCCGAGACGCCGCCGACGCACCCGGCACCGCACCGGGCGACCGGGCTCGGCCACCACTACGCCCTGCCCCACGCCACCCGGCGGTGACGCGACCGGCTCACCAGCGGGCAGCGGCCTTCGACGGGTTCACCGGGCACGGCACCCGGGCCGGGCGGGTACCCGCCGCCGCACCGCGCTCGAATCGGTGTCTGCGGGCGGCAAGGCGGGGGCCGGGCACCGGTCCCGTCGGCCGCCGGGGCCGCGCCGCCTGTGCGGCGAGCACCCGCCTCGTGAGAGCCGCGGGCGGCGCCTCCCGGGCCGCGGCGTGCTCTGGCGTGCCGGCCTCAGGCGCTCGTACTGGACCTACTCGGATCTGGGGTCACCGCGGGCGTGAATGGCGTCGCGCGGCAGATGGGAATGGTCAGACGGTCCCCAGGTCCGTGAGGGCGGCACCGGCGCCGGGAACCCACGCCGATCGCCCCGGCCGGTCGTGCACCGAGGCCGCCCCGGTAACTCCGGACCGGCACCCGCCCCCGCGGCCCCACAGCACGGCACCAGACACCGGCCCCTGGAACCCCGCCACCACACCGGCCGCGAGCCGAGTACGGCGGACCCTCGACGGCCGGACGCCTCCGCGAGTACGGCATCAGGTGTCAGACACCCGGCTCCCGAACCCGCCACGAGTCGAGTACGGCGGACAGCCACCGCAGCAAGCCGGGACCAGGCCCCTAACGGCCGGACGCCTCCGCAGCACGGCACCGGGCACCAGACACCGGAACTCCACCACCGCCCCTCCCCCAACCCCGGCGTAGCCGACGGCGGTGCGCGCCCGGTGCCGTAGTCGGTGGGCGGCCGCGGGGCCGCGGGCGGGGGTGGGCGTGGGCCGAGATCGCGGCGGGCCCGTTGGGCCGGGTACAACACCGCCGCCCCCGGTCCGGGCAGTGGCCGGGCCGGGGGCGGCGGAGGGTACGAGGAGAGGGGCAGCGGGGACTTGGCCCTTCTCCCCGAGTTCGGGGAGCCGCGTCGTGCGGGTCAGCCCATCTCCTCCAGGGACTTGCCCTTCGTCTCCTTGACGTACTTCAGGACGAACGGGATGGAGAGCGCGGCGAACACGGTGTAGATCACGTACGTGCCGGACAGGTTCCAGTCGGCCAGCGACGGGAAGCTGGCCGTGATGGCCCAGTTGGCGATCCACTGCGCGCAGGCGGCGACACCGAGGGCGGCGGCGCGGATCCTGTTCGGGAACATCTCGCCGAGGAAGACCCAGACCACCACGCCCCAGGACAGGGCGAAGAAGAGGACGAAGATGTGGGCGGCGATCAGGGCCACCCAGCCCTGGGTGGCCGGCAGCTTGCCGTCGACCAGGTGGTAGCTGAAGGCCCACGCCTCCAGCGCCAGGCCGACGACCATGCCGACGGAGCCGATGAGGGCCAGCGGTTTGCGGCCGACGCGGTCCACGAAGATCATCGCGATCACGGTGCCGACGATGTTGATGATCGAGGTCGTGAAGGAGTAGAAGAACGAGTCCGTCGGGTCGACGCCGACCGACTGCCACAGCGTCGAGGAGTAGTAGAACGCGACGTTGATGCCGACGAACTGCTGGAAGACCGACAGGCCGATACCGATCCAGACGATCGGCTTGAAGAAGAAGGAGCCGCCGAGCAGGTCCTTGAAGCTGGACTTGTGCTCGCTCTTCATCGCGTGCTCGATCTCGGCGACGCGGGCGTCGAGGTCGACTTCCTTGCCCTCGACCTCGGCGAGGATCGCGCGGGCGCGCTCACGCTTGCCGACGGAGAGCAGGAAGCGCGGGGACTCGGGGATCGCGAAGGACAGCATGCCGTAGAGGACGGCCGGGACGACCATCACGCCGAGCATGACCTGCCAGGCCTCCAGGCCCATCAGCTTGCCGCGCTGGTCGCCGCCGGCGGCGTTGAGCAGGCCCCAGTTCACGAGCTGGGAGACGGCGATGCCGACGACGATCGCGGCCTGCTGGAAGGAGCCGAGCCGGCCGCGGTAGGCGGGCGGGGCGACCTCGGCGATGTAGGCCGGGCCGATGACGGAGGCCATGCCGATGGCGAAGCCGCCGACGATGCGCCAGAAGGCGAGGTCCCACAGCGCGAAGGGCAGCGCGGAGCCGACGGCGCTGATGGTGAACAGGGCCGCGGCGATCTGCATGCAGCGGATACGGCCGATCCGGTCGGCTATCCGGCCGGCGGTGGCGGCGCCGATGGCACAGCCGATCAGCGCGATCGCGATCACCTGGGCGAGGGCCGCGGAGCCGACGTCGTAACGGCCGCGGATGGCCTCGACGGCGCCGTTGATCACGGAGCTGTCGTAGCCGAAGAGGAAGCCGCCCATGGCGGCAGCCGCCGCGATGAAGATGACGTGCCCGAGATGTTCGGGGTGAGCCGTTCTGGCTCCTGACTGAGGTGCCTGCGCTGTGCTGGTCACGGTGTAACTCCTCGGGCCACGGCAACGCTGCCGGGTGGGGGCGAGCCCTTCCAGGTCTCCAGTGGCGCATACGGAGGCGCCGCTTACACCTGAAGGTAAAAGCAACGTTGCAGAGACTATGCCTTCAAGTTTCGAAGTCAATAGTTCAACGACTGTGAGTTTTCAGATACGACTTAACGATCTGCGTTCAAGAACTGAACACCGAGTCAGATGATCTTGTAGGGGACGCGTAAAAGGCGCTAGCGCAGCCGCTGGGAGATGACCTTGGACACGCCGTCGCCCTGCATGGACACGCCGTAGAGCGCGTCCGCCACCTCCATGGTGCGCTTCTGGTGCGTGATCACAATGAGCTGCGAGGTCTCCTGGAGCTCCCGCATGATCCCGATCAGCCGCTGGAGGTTGGTGTCGTCGAGCGCGGCCTCGACCTCGTCCATGACGTAGAACGGACTCGGCCGGGCCTTGAAGATCGACACCAGCAGCGCCACCGCCGTCAGCGAGCGCTCGCCGCCCGAGAGCAGGGAGAGCCGTTTGACCTTCTTGCCCGGCGGACGCGCCTCCACGTCCACACCCGTGGTGAGCATGTCGTCCGGGTCGGTCAGCACGAGACGGCCCTCGCCGCCGGGGAACAGCCGGCCGAAGACGCCCTCGAACTCGCGGGCGGTGTCCCGGTAGGCCTCGGAGAACACCTGCTCCACGCGCTCGTCGACCTCCTTCACCACCTGGAGCAGGTCGGCGCGGGTCTTCTTCAGGTCCTCAAGCTGCTCGCTGAGGAACTGGTGGCGCTCCTCCAGCGCGGCGAACTCCTCCAGCGCCAGCGGATTGACCTTGCCGAGCTGCTGGTACGCCCGCTCGGCGGCCCTGAGCCGTTTCTCCTGCCCGGCGCGGTCGAAGGGACGGGGCTGGTGGCGCGGGTCCTCCGGGTCGTCCGGCAGCCGCTCGCCCTCGGCGGGGGGCGAGGGCGGCACGAGCCGGTGCGGACCGTACTCCGCCACCAGCCCCTCCGGTTCGACACCCAGTTCCTCCAGCGCCTTGGTCTCGAGCTGCTCGATGCGCAGCCGCTTCTCTGCTCCTAGTACCTCGCCGCGGTGAACCGAATCAGTCAACTTGTCGAGTTCTGCCTTCAGTTCACGGCCGGCCGTCCGCGCGGCGGTCAGCTCCCGCTCGCCCCGCGCCTTGGCGGCCTCGGCGGCGGCGCGCTCGCGTTCGGCGCGGCCGAGCGACACCTCCACGTGCGCGAGCAGCTGCCGGGCGCCGGAGGCGACGGCCCCGGCCACGGCCGCCTCGTGCCGCAGCCGGGCCCGGCGCTGCTCGGCGCGGGCGCGGGCCTCGCGTTCGGCGCGGGCCGCCCGGTCGAGCGCGTCGGCGCGGCCGGCGAGCCCCTTGACCCGCTCCTCGTGCGTACGGACCTGGAGCCGGGCCTCCATCTCGGTCTGCCGGGCGTTGGCCCCGTCGGCGGCGAGCCGGTCCCGCACCGAGGTGTCCGGCTCCTCGTCCACCGGCGCCTCCTCGGCCACGGCCAGCCGCTCGGCCAGCTCCTCGGCCTCCTGTACGGCCCTGTCCAGCGCCTCCTGGGCACGCGCCGCCGCCGCGGCGGACCGCTCGGCCTCGCCGGCGGCGGCCCGTGCCTGTCCGGCGAGCCGCCCGATCTGCTGGGCGACGGCCGACTTCTCGCGGTCGGCGGCGCGGCGCCGTTCGCCCAGCTCCTCGACGAGCGCCGCGGCCTCGGCGCGGCGCTGCGCCGCGGTCCGCTCCTCCTCGGCCAGCGCGGTGCAGCGGACCGCCAGCCCGGCCAGCTCGGCGGCGGCCTCGTCCACGGCGGCCCGGACCTCCAGCAGGCTGGGCGCGCCGGCGGAGCCGCCGTGCGCGAGGTGCGCGCCGAGCAGGTCGCCCTCGGCGGTGACGGCGGTCAGCTCTGGACGGGCGTAGACCAGGGCCTCGGCGTCCTTCAGGGTGTCCACCACGACGATGTCCGCCAGCAGCCGGCGTACGGCGGGCAGGAGGCCGGCGGGACCGCGGACGAGACCGGCGGCGAAGAGAGGGGCGCCGGGCGGGCGGGCGGCTGCCGCGTCGCCGCCTTCCTCCGCGCCCTCCCGGGGTGGTTCGGGAGCATCCGCCAGGAGCAGGGTCGCCCGGCCGCCGTCCTGTTTGCGCAGAAGGGTGATCGCCTCGGCCGCCGCCGCGGGGCTCGTCACGGCGAGGGCGTCGGCCGCCGCGCCGAAGGCCGCCGCCACGGGGATCTCGTAGCCCGGGGTGACCGTCAGCAGCTCCGCCGCCGGGCCGAGGACTCCGGTGAGCCGGTCCCGGGCGCCGAGCAGTATCCCGGTGCCGTCCTTGCGGCGCAGGCCCAGCGACAGCGTCTCGTGCCGGGCCTGGGTGGCGGCGCGCCGGCGTTCGGCGGCGCCGGCCGCCTCGCGGGCCGCGCCGAGGGCGGCCTCGGCATCGGCGAGCCGCCGCTTGGCGGCCTCGTGTTGTCCGGCCAGGTCGGCGTCGCCGGCGTCCAGGCCGTCGACCTCGGCCCGCAGGGTCTCGTACTCCTCCTGCGCCTGCTCCGCCCGCTGCCGGGCCTCGTCGCGGGCGGTGGCCAGCCGGTCGATCTCCGCCTGGGCGGAGGCGGCGCGCGAGCGGGCCGCGGCGGCCTGCCCGGACAGCCGGGCCAGGCCCTCCCGGCGGTCGGCGATGGCCCGGGCGGCGTCCTTCAGCCGGCGGTCCTCGGCGGACAGCTCGCGCTCCAGTTCCGCGCGGTGGGCGACGGTGTCGTCCAGGGCCCGCCGGGCCGCCTCCAGCGCGGCTTCCAGCTCGGCCTCCTGCTCGCGGACGCGGGCGGCCTCGCGCTCCAGGTCCTCGGGGTCCCGGCCGCGCCGTTCCTCGGGCGGGGCGGAGGTGGCGCTCTTGAGCCGGGCGTCGGCCAGCGAGACCGTGCCGCGGACCCGCTCGGCGAGCTGGGACAGCTCGTACCAGGTCTGCTGGGCGCGCGCCAGGCGCGGGCTGAGCCGGCGCACCTCGTCCTCCAGCCGGGCCTCGCGGTGCAGGGCCTGCTTCAGTGCCTGCTCGGCGCTCTCCTTGCGCTCCTTCAGGGCCGCCTCGTCGGCGATCTCGGCCCGGAGGGCTTCGCGCAGCCGTACGAGGTCGTCGGCCAGGAGCCGCAGCCGGGCGTCGCGGAGGTCGGCCTGGATGACGGCGGCCCGGCGGGCGACCGCCGCCTGCCGGCCCAGCGGTTTGAGCTGGCGGCGCAGTTCGCCGGTGAGGTCCTGCACGCGCGCGAGGTTGGCCTGCATCGCGTCCAGCTTGCGCAGCGCCTTTTCCTTGCGCCTGCGGTGCTTGAGGACTCCGGCCGCCTCCTCGATGAAGGCGCGGCGGCCCATGGGGTCGGCGTGCAGGACGGAGTCGAGCTGGCCCTGGCCGACGATGACGTGCATCTCGCGGCCGATGCCGGAGTCGGAGAGGAGTTCCTGGATGTCCAGCAGACGGCAGGTGTCGCCGTTGATCTGGTACTCGCTGCCGCCGTTGCGGAACATGATCCGCGTGAGGGTGACCTCGGCGTACTCGATGGGCAGGGCCCCGTCGGAGTTGTCGATGGTCAGGGACACCTCGGCGCGGCCGAGCGGCGGGCGGCCGGTGGTGCCGGCGAAGATGACGTCCTCCATCTTGCCGCCGCGCAGCGACTTGGCACCCTGCTCGCCCATGACCCAGCTGAGCGCGTCCACGACATTGGACTTGCCCGAGCCGTTCGGGCCGACGACACATGTGATGCCCGGTTCGAAGCGGAGCGTGGTCGCCGAGGCGAAGGACTTGAAACCACGCAGGGTCAGGGCCTTGAGGTGCACGCCGCCGGACTTTACCCGCCGCCGATGCCCCGCTCCACGAACCCTGGTGGCCGCGCGGTTTCGTCACCAGGCACGCAGGGCACACCAGATGATGAAGAAGGTGAAAGGATGCCGGGGGGAAAGAACGAAGGGACGCCGAAGCGTCCCTTGCAACTCTGACGACTGGATCGCAGTCGTCCGATCAACTGAGCGGTTGATACGGACAGCCCGATCGCTGTGTCTGCTGTTGTGGAGCGTTGGCAGTGATCAGGTGAGCGCAGGCTCCGCCTGGTGTGCGTCGATGCTCTCCATGATCCTGTCCTGAGAGGCGGCAGCCGTCAGCGCTTGGTTCTCCGCCTGGATCCGGACCAGCTCGGACTCCAGGTCCTGAACGCGCTGTTGCAGCCGTCGCATCTCGGCGAGGAGTCGAGGGTCGGAGCCGCCGACGTAACCGAGAAGCGCCTTTGCCATGATGGATGGTCCTCCACAATGAGTGACCGACCGATGCGGTTGGGTCGTGAGGGATTCGCACCCGCGGTGCTTGGCACGGGGTGGTGCTCTGCTGTTGTTCCATGCCAAACAGCTAAGGTGCGCGGGGCTTTCAGCGTCTCACCAAAAAGTTTGACGGTCAACACGATCACGCCCTGTATCGGGGGCGAACCGGGGCGCACGGCCGGGAACACGGCGGTGCGGCGCCTGCCCGGGCCCCTCGGGGCGCGGCGGCCAGCAGTACCAGCGGAGCCTGCCATGACCCGCCCGGATTGGCAACCACCTGGGCGTTTCCACTCCGGCACGCGACCTCGGCGCCGTGGAGGCCGCCGCCGCGGAGGGCCCTGGGGGCCGGATCAGCGGATGGCGAAGCCGTCGTAGCCGCCGCGCGGTGTGTCCCAGATCTCGGTCACACCGTCCACGCGCCCGGGCGTGTCGCCACCCTGGAGCCAGCTCAGCAGCCTCTCGCACCCCTCCTGTGACCCCTCCGCGACCACCTGGACCCGACCGTCGGCCGTATTGAGAGCAAAACCACTCAATCCGCCGATCTCCAGCGCCTTGGCCCGCGTGAACCAGCGGAAACCCACGCCCTGCACGCGTCCGCGCACCCAGGCGACCAGTCGTACGTCCTCGCTCATGGCTGCAACCTAACCGGCCGGTGTCATTCGGGACACATCGCCCCGGCGCTTCATCGGGTACGGTCCGGAAGCGGTGAACCGCAGCGGGAAACTCACTCGATCGAGTGAGTCGGGTTGGGCCGGGTTGATCAAGGGGGGCCACGCCGGCCGGCCGCATGCACGAGGAAGAGGGCAAGGACATGGGACGCCACCGACGCTCCGCCGCCGGCCGCGCCGCCACGGGCCGCGCCACGGCCGCCGACGCCGGCCGGCACACCGGCCAGGGCACCGGCACGAGCACGAGCACCGGCACGAGCACCGGCAGTGACGGTCCGCGCACCGTCCCCTTGGGTGTCGCGCCCGGCCCGGACCCGGAGGCGTACGCCGAGGCCACCGCGAAGGCGCAGGCGTACCTCTTCGCGTCGGACGACACGCCGGACGACGCATCAGACGAGACGCCGGACGACGGCCAGGCGCCGGCCGCACCCGCGGCCGGTCCGGCTGACGGACCGGTCTCCGCCCGGGAGCGTCGAAGCGGGGCCGCACGGCCGGTGCGCGCGGGTCTGCTCGGGCTGACCGTGGCCGTCACCCTGGGCACGGTCGCGACGGTCACCGGTGTGGTGCCCGCCGTGGTGCCGGGTCTGGAGCACTATCAGCTCGGCGGCGGCACGCACACCACCGGCGGCGAGCAGACGACGGCCGTCGCATCCCCGGGCAACACGGCGAGCGAGCAGGGCGGCACCTCGGGCGGCGCGGAACCCCGTATCGGCGGCTCCACCGCGGGCTCCGCCCAGGGCGGCACCGCGACCCCCACCGACTCCGCGAGCCCGTCCGCCTCCCTGTCCCCTTCTCCGTCCGCCTCCTCCCCTTCTCCCTCCGCCTCGAAGCCGGCCGCCGCCCCGCCGAAGACGGCGACGGCCACGCAGACGCCCGCGCCCGCGAGGAGCACGCCGGGCGGTTCGGGGACGGCCCCGGGTGGATCGAAGACGAGCCCGAGCGGTCCGAAGCCCACCCCGGCCAAGCCGAAGCCCACCCCTGCCATGCCGAAGGCGACTCCGGCCGAGCCGAGACCCACCCCCGCCAAGCCCTCCGCCTCCGCTCCCACCCCGAAGCCGAAGCCCACCCCGGCCAAGCCGAAGCCCACTCCCACGAAGCCGAAGGCCACCCCCGCCAAGCCCAAGCCGACCCCGTCCCATACGGCCGCCCCCGCCCCGAAGCCCACCCCGTCCCGTACGGCCACCAAGGCGCCGGTGCCCAGCTCCGGGCCCGTGACGGTGTCGCGGGAGGCCGCCGCCGAGGCCGAGATGCTGAAGCTGGTCAACGGCGAGCGGGCGAAGGCCGGCTGCACCCCGCTCGCGGCGAACTCCGCGCTGACCGGGCTGGCCGAGGCGTTCAGCGACGACATGGCCGCGCGGAACTTCTTCGGTCACATCGACCCGGACGGCCGCACGCCGTGGGACCGGGCGGCCCAGGCCGGCATCACCGGCCTGGGCGGCGAGAACACGGCCCGCGGCCAGGCCGGCGCGGCGGCCGCGGTGACGGCCTGGATGAACAGTGCCGCCGATCGCGCCAACATCCTGAACTGCGGCTTCCAGACGGTCGGCGCCGGTGTCCACTTCGGTCCGGGCGGGCCGTGGTGGACCGTGGACTTCGGGTCCTGAGACCAGAGACCGCCGTCCGACGGGTCCTGAGACCGCCGTCCGGCGCGGGGCGCCCGCGCGCGGCCCGTGCGGTGCGGCCGTCAGGCGGCGGTGCGGCCGAGGAGGAAGGTCCGCGTCGTCTCCGCCACCCGGCGGCCCAGGTGTTCGGCGGTGGCCATGTCCGCCTTGTGGACGCCCTCGGGCCCCTGGTCGCTCGGGGACTGGGCGGCGGCGCCGGCGAAGAAGCCGAGGCGGTTGAGGTCGTTCTCGGAGGCGGTGGTGCTGTTCCAGCCGGGGAGCAGGCCGAGGTTGACCCAGTGCATGCCGTGCTGGGCGGCGAGCGTCTGGAAGAACTGCAGGGTGTGCAGCTTGTCGCCGCTCTTGGAGGCGGAGTTGGTGAAGCCGGCGGCCAGCTTGTCCCGCCAGTCCTGGCCGAACCAGCGCTTGGAGGTCGCCTCCGCGAACACGTGGAAGGCACCGGAGGCGGTGCCCATGTAGGTGGGCGAGCCGAAGACGATCGCGTCGGAGCGGTCCAGCGCCTCCCACTGTTCGTCGGTGATCTCGTCCACCTTGATCAGCCGCACGTCGGCACCCGCGTCGGCGGCACCGGCGCGGACGGCCTCGGCGAGGACGGCGGTGTGGCCGTAACCGGAGTGGTAGGCGATGGACACCACGGGCGTGGTCATACGGGGCTCCTTGAAGGCGTGTCACTCACTGGCGATGACCAAAGGAAAGCACTAACCAGAAGTTAGTGCAACCCTGCGGTCAGCGCTGTGGAGGCGTATCCTCGGGGTATGACCGCCATCACCCAGGACCACGACGACCTCGCGTACAACGTCTTCGCCAAGGCCTGCCCGTCGCGCGGCACGCTCGAGCACGTCACGGGCCGCTGGGGCGGACTGACGCTCGGCGCGCTCCACGAGGGCTCGCTGCGCTTCAACGAACTGCGCCGGCGGGTGGACGGGGTGAGCGAGAAGATGCTGTCCCAGACGCTGCACGCGCTGGAGCGCGACGGGCTGGTGCACCGCGAGGCGCAGCCGACGAACCCGCCGCGCGTGGACTACGAACTGACGCCGCTGGGCCACCGGGTCGCCGAGCGGCTGCTGTCGCTCATCCACTGTGTGGAGGGCGCGATGGACGACGTCCTCGCGGCCCGCGCGCGCTACGACGAGACGCGCGGCGCCCTCTGACACTTCGGGCAGAAGTAGCTGGAGCGGTTCATCCAGGGCCGGCGGCGCAGGGGTGTGCCGCAGCGCTTGCAGGGCAGCCCCTCGCGGCCGTACGCGTCCAGCGAGCGGTCGAAGTAGCCCGACTCGCCGTTGACGTTGACGTACAGGCTGTCGAAGCTGGTGCCGCCGACGGCGAGGGCCGCGTTCATCACGTCCCGGACGTGGCCGAGGAGTTCCGTCGTGGCCGGGCGGGTGAAGTGGGCCGTCGGGCGTTCGTAGTGGACGCGGGAGCGCCACAGCGCCTCGTCGGCGTAGATGTTGCCGACGCCGCTGATCAGCGACTGGTCCAGCAGGGCCCGCTTGATCGTGGTCCGCTTGCGGCGCAGTGCCTGGTGGAAGGCCTCGTCGTCGAAGAGCGGGTCCAGCGGGTCGCGGGCGATGTGGGCGATGACGTCGGGCAGGCCGTCGTCGGTGGTGTCGTGCAGCGACAGCCCGCCGAAGGTGCGCTGGTCGACGAAGCGCAGTTCGGTGCCGAGCGCGTCGGCGAACCGGACGCGGATGCGCAGGTGCTTCTCGTCCGGCGCGTCGTGCGGCTGGACCAGGAGCTGGCCGCTCATGCCGAGGTGGGCGAGGACCGCCTGGCCGGTCTCCTCCAGCGGCAGCCACAGGTACTTGCCGCGCCGCCGCGGGGTGCCGATGTGGTGGCCCTCCAGCCGGTGCGCGAAGTCGTCGGGTCCGGCGAGGTGCCGGCGGACGGCGCGCGGGTGCAGCACCTCGGTCGCGGCGACGGTCCGGTGCGCGACCCAGCGCTCCAGGCCGCGCCGGACGACCTCGACCTCGGGCAGCTCGGGCATCGGGACCCCCGTGAGAACCGTACGGACCGGTGGATGAGGTGAGCGCCCGCGCCGGCGTGGACGGCCGGAGCGGGCGCTCGGATACTGCGGGTCAGGCGGTGGCGGACGACGTGTCGCCGTCCCTGACGGCCGCGTCGGCCGTCTCCTTCACAGGCTCTTTCGCCACGTGGGCGCGCTCGTCCGCCGCGGCCCGGATGGACCGCCAGGCGGACTCGGCGGCCTGCTGCTCCGCCTCCTTCTTGCTGCGGCCGGTGCCGGTGCCGTACGAGACGCCTCCGACGCGGGCGGCAGCAGTGAAGGTCTTCTCGTGGTCGGGGCCGGTCTCCGTGACCAGGTACTCGGGCACGCCGAGTCCCTCCATCGCGGTGAGCTCCTGGAGGGAGGTCTTCCAGTCCAGGCCGGCTCCGAGGTTGGAGGACTTCTCGATCAGCGGGTCGAACAGGCGGTGCACCAGTTCGGAGGCCGCGTCGAGGCCCTGGTCGAGATAGACCGCGCCGATCACCGCTTCGAGGGTGTCGGCGAGGATGGACGCCTTGTCCCGGCCGCCCGTGCCCTCTTCACCCCGGCCGAGCCGGATGAAGGCGCCCAGGTCCAGGCCACGGCCGACCTCCGCCAGCGCACGCGAGTTGACCACCGCGGCCCGCAACTTGGCCAGCTGGCCTTCGGGCAGGTCGGGGTGGGTGCGGTACAGCGTGTCCGTGACGACGAGGCCGAGCACGGAGTCCCCGAGGAACTCCAGCCGCTCGTTCGTCGGCAGACCGCCGTTCTCGTACGCGTAGGAACGGTGGGTCAGCGCACGCACCAGAAGGGCGGACTCGAGCTGGTAGCCGAGCCGCCCTTCCAGAAGCGTGTGGGACGAGGCCTGCGGACTACCCCCGCGCTGGCGGGGACTAGCTGCTTTCGCGTCAGTCATCGGGCCTCTCACCAGCCACTCAGACTTCGAGGACCTGGCGCTTGTTGTAGGTGCCGCAAGACGGGCACGCGATGTGCTGCTGCTTGGGCTCGTGGCAGCGCTCGCACGCAACCAGGGTGGGGACCGCAGCCTTCCACTGCGACCGGCGGTGGCGCGTGTTGCTGCGCGACATCTTCCGCTTCGGAACAGCCACGGCTACTTCTCCTGCTTCTCGTCGACGCCCGCTTCGGCGCCGCTCATCTCGTCCTTCTCGCCGTCCTTCGTGGAGCCGGCGAGTCCCTGCAAAGCCGCCCAACGGATGTCGACGGCGTCATGGTGGTGGTCCGGGTCGTCCGCGAGCCGCACTCCGCATTCGGAGCACAGGCCCGGACAGTCGTCCTGGCACACCGGCTGCATCGGCAGTGCGAGCACCACCGCATCACGCAGCACAGGCTCGAGGTCGATCAGACCGTCCTCGATGAAGAGCCTGCCCTCGTCGTCCTCGGCGTCGTCGCCCGGTTCCGCGATCACGCGGCCCCGGTCGTCGGCGTCAGGGTACGAGAACATCTCCTGGAAGTCCGCTTCGAGCTCCAGCCCGACCGGCTCCAGACACCTTACGCACTCCCCCTCGGCCGTGGCACGGGCGGTGCCTGTGACAAGCACCCCTTCCAAGACCGACTCCAGGCGGAGGTCGAGTTCCAGCGGGGTGCCTTCCGGCACTCCGATGACTCCCTGGATGCCGAGATCCCGGGGAGCGTCGATCTCGCGGGTCAGGCGCTGCAGCGCGCCAGGACGCCGGCCCAGCTCGTGCGTGTCGATCACGAGGGGGTTGCGGTGGTCGAGGCGGGCGTTGGGAGCCATTCCTGCTTTCGATCTGCGAACTCGGAGGGACGCCGCCCCTCGGTGGTGCGGGCAGCGCTGATCGCGGACATACGCGCGACCGAAGAGCCAGGATACTGGACCTTTCGCTCAGCGCCCAATCGGGCTCCCGGCTACCGTCCCCGGCCCTCCTCGTACGCCCGCATCTGCTCCGCGCTGATCATGCCGGTGTCGAAGAGGCTGGTCTCGTCCAGGGCGTAGTCCTGCCGGGCCGGGGCCTGCGCGGGCGCCTGGCCGTGGGGCTGCGGCTGGTGCGCGGCCTGCCGGGGGTCGTAGGCGGGCTGCTGGGGGTCGTAGCCCTGGTAGGCGTAGGGGTCGGCCTGCTGGTAGCCGTACGG
The DNA here is from genome assembly GCF_044332325.1 of Streptomyces sp. NPDC017095. Lineage (NCBI taxonomy): Bacteria > Bacillati > Actinomycetota > Actinomycetes > Kitasatosporales > Streptomycetaceae > Streptomyces > Streptomyces sp. NPDC017095. The sequence goes on along the minus strand of NZ_JBIROU010000010.1, from coordinate 182,767 downwards.
GTCCTGCGGCGCGGCGTACTCCGGCTGCCGGGGATAGCCCCCGTACGGGTCCGGCTGCTGCGGGACGGCGCCGGCCGGCGGGTCGTAGCCGGCGGCGGGCGCGTAGGCGGGCTGCGGCGCGTAGGCGGGCCGGTCCAGCGCGGGCCGCTCGGGCTGCCGGCCGGCGCGGTCGCTGTCGGCGAGGGCCGCGAGGTCGGCGAGGTAGTCGGCGTCGCTGGAGTGCTGGTAGGTGGTGGTGTCGTCGGCGAGCGCGCCGAGGTCGTCGGTGGCGATCCGGCCGTGCAGCTTCTGCCGGCCCCGGCCGACGGCCTCCAGGGTCTTGGCGAGGACCGCCTCGAAGGCGCCCAGCTTGGCGTCCACGTAGGCGTCGGCGTCGCGGCGCAGGGTCTCCGGGTCGTGACTGCGCTCGGGGGCGTCCTCGTCCGCGTAGCCCGCCTCGTCCAGGCCGGGGCCCGTGCCGAGCAGCTTCTCGCGGCCCCGGCCGACCGAGCCCAGGGTCTTGGTGAGGACGACCTCGAAGTTGGCCAGCTTGGAGTCGACGTAGTCGTCGGCCTCGGCGCGGATCTCCTCGGCCTCCTTGCGGGCCTCGGCGAGGATCCGGTCGGCCTCGGCCTGGGAACGGCGGGCGATCTCGGTGCCGGAGATCAGCGAGCCGCGCTCGGCGTGCGCGCTCTCGATGATCCGCTCGGCCTCCTGCCGGGCCTGCTCGACCATCTGCTCGCGGTCGCCGATCAGCTCCCGCGCCTGGGCGAGGGAACCGGGCAGCGCCTGACGCACCTCTTCGAGCAGCGCGAGCAGTTCGGCGCGGTTGATCACGCACGACGCCGACATGGGCATGGACCGGGCGCCGGAGACCGCGGAGACGATCTCGTCCAGCTTCTTCTGCACGTCCACCTGTGCTCGCCACTCTCTACGGCCGGATGGGCAACGGACGGGACGACTGTAGCCCCATCAGCCCTTGGCGAGGCGTTGGTTCAGCGCCTGGAGGACCGGGGCGGGCACCAGGTGCGAGACGTCGCCGCCCCAGGCCGCGACCTCCTTGACGAGCGAGGAGGAGAGGAAGCTGTAGGTGGGGTTGGTGGGCACGAACAGCGTCTCGACGCCGGTGAGGCCGTTGTTCATCTGGGCCATCTGGAGTTCGTAGTCGAAGTCGCTGACGGCGCGCAGGCCCTTGACGATGGCGGGGATCTCGCGCTGCTTGCAGAAGTCCACGAGGAGGCCGTGGAACGCCTCGACGCGGACGTTGGCGTACGCGGACGTGACCTCGCGGATCAGCTCGATCCGCTCGTCGATGTCGAACAGGCCCTTCTTGGACTTGTTGATCATCACCGCGACGTACACCTCGTCGTAGAGACGGGAGGCTCGGGCGATGATGTCGAGATGTCCGTTGGTGATCGGGTCGAACGACCCGGGACAGACGGCGCGGCGCACTTGTGATCCCTCGCTCTCCGGTCCGGTCATCGTGCGTCTTCGCACGTAGAGGCGGCGCGACCGTACCAAAACGTTCCCTCGCCGTAGCGACGGGACCTGATCGCCTCGAAGCCGTCCGGCCAGCGGAATTCGCCGCCTCTGGTGCTGCGCTCCACGGTGACGAGGGCGCCGTCGGCTAGCCAGCGTTCCGAGCGGAGTGTGAGCAGGATCTCCCGAAGATCGTCGTCGGAGACGGCGTACGGCGGGTCGAGGAAGACCAGGTCGTACGGCTCGGCGGGCGGTGCGGTCCGGATGACTTGTTCCGCTTTGCCCGCTCTGACCTCCGCGCCGGGCAGGCCCAGGTTCCTGACGTTCTCCCGGACGGTCCGCGCGGCTCTGGCGTCCGCCTCGACCAGGAGGGTGTGGCCCGCGCCCCGGGACAGGGCCTCCAGGCCCACGGCACCCGAGCCGGCGTAGAGGTCGAGGACGCGCTCGCCGGCCAGCGGGCCGCCCAGCAGGGACTGCCAGGTGGAGAAGAGACCTTCGCGGGCGCGGTCGGAGGTGGGGCGGGTGCCGGTGCCGGGCGGGACGGCGAGGCGACGTCCGCCGGCTGCGCCGGCGATCACGCGGGTCATCTTCGGTCCTTGCTGGTGAGCGTCTTCGGGTTCAGTGTGGCCGGTCGCGCGGTTCCCCGCGCCCCAGAGCCCCTAGGAGTCTCCCTCACCCCTTCTCCAGATACTGCTCCCTCTCCTCGTCCAGCAGGGCGTCCAGGGCCGTGCGCAGGCCCGGCAGGCCGGTCAGTTCCGGGTCGCCCGCGACCACCGCCGCCGCCTCCTCGCGGGCCTGGGCGATGACCTCCTCGTCCTCGATGACCGCCAGCACCCGCAGGCTGGAGCGGGCGCCGGACTGGGCCTGGCCGAGGACGTCGCCCTCGCGGCGCTGTTCGAGGTCGATGCGGGACAGCTCGAAGCCGTCCAGGGTGGCGGCGACCGCGCTCAGCCGCTGGCGGGCCGGAGCGGCCTCGGGCGCCTCGGTGACCAGCAGGCACAGGCCCGGCGCGGAGCCGCGGCCGACCCGGCCGCGGAGCTGGTGGAGCTGGGAGACGCCGAAGCGGTCCGCGTCCATGATGACCATGGCCGTGGCGTTCGGGACGTTGACGCCGACCTCGATGACGGTGGTGGCGACCAGGACGTCCGTCTCGCCGGCCGCGAAGCGGCGCATCACGGCGTCCTTGTCGTCCGGGTGCATCCGGCCGTGCAGGACCTCCACCTTCAGGCCCTTCAGGGGCCCGCGGCCCAGTTCGGCGGCCACGTCGAGCACGGCCAGCGGCGGGCGCCGGTCCGCCTCGTCCGCTGCGGGCTTCTTCCTGCCCGCCTTCTTCGGGTCGTCCTCCTCGTCCCCGATCCGCGGGCAGACCACGTACGCCTGGTGGCCGGCCGCGACCTCCTCGCGGACCCGCTCCCAGGCGCGGGCCAGGAAGTGGGGCTTGTCGGCGGCCGGGACGACATGGCTGGCGATCGGCGAGCGGCCGACCGGGAGCTGGTCCAGGACCGAGGTCTCCAGGTCGCCGAAGACCGTCATGGCGACCGTGCGCGGGATGGGCGTGGCCGTCATGACGAGCAGGTGCGGCGGCTGCTTGCCCTTGCCGCGCAGGGCGTCGCGCTGTTCCACGCCGAAGCGGTGCTGTTCGTCGACCACGACCAGGCCGAGGTCGTGGAAGAGCACCTTGTCCTCGATCAGGGCGTGGGTGCCGATGACGACACCGGCCTCGCCGGTGGCCAGGTCGAGCAGCGCCTGGCGGCGGGCCGCCGTGCCCGTCGAGCCGGTGAGCAGCACCACCTTCGTGGCGTGCTCGGCGCCGCCCAGCATGTTCTTCTCGGCCAGGTCGCCCATCATCTCCGTGATGGAGCGGTGGTGCTGCTGGGCGAGGACCTCGGTGGGCGCCAGCAGGGCCGCCTGTCCGCCCGCGTCGACCACGGCGAGCATGGCGCGCAGGGCGACGAGGGTCTTGCCGCTGCCGACCTCGCCCTGGAGCAGGCGGTGCATCGGGTGGGCGGTGGCGAGGTCGTCGAAGATCTCCTGGGAAACCTTGCGCTGGCCGTCGGTGAGGGTGAAGGGGAGGCGGTCGTCGAAGGCCGTGAGCAGGCCGTCCGGGCGGGGCACGCGGGGCACGGCGGCGAGCTGGGTGTCGGCGTGCCGGCGGCGGGCCAGGGCGACCTGGAGCACGAACGCCTCGTCCCACTTCAGGCGGGCGCGCGCGTCGGCGATGTCGGCCTTGGTGTGCGGCCGGTGGATCTTGAGCAGGGCCTCGGGCAGGGACACCAGGCCGCGGCCGGCGCGCAGCGACTCCGGGAGCGGGTCGACGGCCTCCTGGGCGCTGGGCAGCACCGTCTGGACCGCTTTGCCGATCTTCCAGGACTCCAGTTTGGCGGTCGCCGGATACAGCGGGATCAGCGCGCCGGCCCAGGTCTCGACGGTCTCCTCGCCGTCACCGCGCAGCAGTTCGTACGCCGGGTGGGCGAGCTGGAGGCGGCGGTTGAAGACGGAGACCTTGCCGGCGAACAGCGCGCGGGTGCCCGGCAGCAGCTCCTTGTGGGGTTTGTGCACGCCCGCGCCGAAGAAGACGAGCTGGAGCCGGCCGCTGCCGTCGGTGATCGTGACCTCCAGGCGCTGGCCCTTGCCGCGCGGGGCCTTGGCGGAGGCGAACGTGTGCAGGCGGGCGTCGGCGACCTGGGCGACCACCGTGACGTGCTCGTCCATGGGCAGGTCGGCGAGGTGGGTGAGCTGGCCGCGCTCCTCGTATCTGCGCGGGTAGTGGTGCAGGAGGTCGCCGACGGTGTGCAGGCCGAGGTGCTCGGCCATCACCTTCGCGGTGGCGGGGCCGAGCACCTTCTTGAGCGGTTCTTGCAGTGCGGGCACGAGATCCATTGCACACCACGGCACTGACAATGCCGTAGCCGCCGCCCTGGCGGTTTGTGGACCCGCCGCCGGACGGTTCCCGCCGTGACGCTGTAAACATCAGGGAAACTCCTGGTCAGACGGGCTGGTGCGGCCCTAGGATGACCGGCTCCGGCCATCCTTCGCGGTCACCGCCCCGCCGGGACCGCCCGACCCCGCGCCGCACGCGCTCCCCCTCTGCCGGCGCAGTGACGATGGACTCCCAGACCTCACAGGCATCCCAGCCGCCCCAGCCGCCCCACCAGCCCCATACCTTCCAGGTCGACCTGCGCGGTCTGGTGGACCTGCTCTCCCATCACCTGTACTCCAGCCCCCGGGTCTATCTGCGCGAGCTGCTGCAGAACGCCGTGGACGCCATCACCGCCCGGCGGGCCGGCGAACCGGACGCCCCGGCGCGGGTCCGGCTGCACGCGGTGGACGGCGGGCTGCGGGTGGAGGACACCGGTGTCGGCCTCACCGAGCCGGAGGTGCACGGCCTGCTGGCCACCATCGGCCGCAGCTCCAAGCGGGCCGACGGCCTGCACGAGGCCCGCTCGGACTTCCTCGGCCAGTTCGGCATCGGCCTGCTCGCCTGCTTCGTGGTCGCCGAGCGCATCCGGGTGGTCAGCCGCAGCGCCCGTACGCCCGGCGCCCCGCCGGTGGAGTGGACGGCCCGGGACGACGGGTCGTACACCGTGCGCACGCTGCCCGCCTCGGCGCGGCCCGAGCCGGGCACGACCGTGTACCTGACGGCGCGGGCCGGCGCGGCCGAGTGGCTGGCGCCCGCCCGGGTGCGCGCGCTGGCCCGGGACTTCGGCTCCCTGCTGCCGTACGACGTCCGGGTCGGCGACGAGCCGGTCACCGAGCGGCCCGCGCCCTGGGACCGCGCCTATCCATCTCCGGGCGCCCGCCGGGCGGCGCTGGCCCGGCACTGCCAGGAGCTGTTCGGCTTCGCCCCGCTGGACGCGATCGACCTGGACGTGCCGCTGGCCGGGATCCGCGGGATGGCGTACGTGCTGCCGTCGGCGGTCAGCCCGGCGCAGCGGGCGACCCACCGCGTGCACCTGAAGGGCATGCTGCTCACCGAGCGGGCCGAACAGCTCCTGCCGGACTGGGCGTTCTTCGTGCGCTGCGTCCTGGACACCGACAGCCTGCGCCCCACCGCCTCCCGCGAGGCGCTGTACGAGGACGAGACCCTGGCCGCCGTCCGGGAGGCGCTCGGCGGCCGGATCCGGTCCTGGCTGTCGGGGCTCGCGGCCGGTGACCCGGAGCGGCTGTCGGCGTTCCTCGCCGTGCACCACCTGGGCGTGAAGTCGCTCGCCCGGCACGACGCGGAGATGCTGCGCACGATGCTGCCCTGGCTGCCGTTCGAGACGACCGACGGGCAGCTCTCGCTGGAGGAGTTCGCGCGGCGGCACCCGGTGGTGCACTTCACGCGGACGGTCGAGGAGTACCGGCAGGTCGCGCCGATCGCCTCGGCGCAGGGCGTCGGCGTGGTCAACGGCGGCTACACCTACGACAGCGAGCTGGTCGAGGCGCTGCCGCGGGTGCGGCCGGGCACGGTGGTCGCCGAGCTGGACGCGGACACCGTGACCGCGCACCTGGACACCGTCGACCCGGCCGAGGAGCTGGCGCTGGCCGGGTTCCTGGCCGTCGCGCGCGACCGGCTGGAGCCGCTGGGCTGCGACGTCGTCCTGCGTGCCTTCCACCCGCCGGCCGTGCCCGCGCTGCACCTGGACGACCGGGGCACCCGGCACGAGCAGGCCCGCGCGGCGGCCGAGGAGCGGGCCGACGACCTGTGGGCGGGCATCCTGGGCTCGCTGCGCGGCAGCGCCCCGCGCGCGCGTCTGGTACTGAACCAGCTCAACCCGCTGGTCCGGCGGATCGGTTCGCTCGGCGATCCGGAGCTGATCGGCACCGCGACCGAGTCGCTGTACGGGCAGGCGCTGCTGCGGGCGCAGCGCCCGCTGCGGCCCGCCGACTCGGCGCTGCTCAACCGGGCGTTCATGGGGCTGCTCGCCTGGGCGACCCACGGGGAGGGGGACGGAAGATGAGTGAGATCACGGACATCGACGCGCTGCGCCGGGCGCTGGCGGAGAACGCCGAGCGGCCGGAGGGCCCGGCCCGCAACGCGCGCGCGGAGCAGTTGCTCGCCGAGGCCGAGCGGCTGGACGTCCCGCTCGCCGTGGTCGAGGCGCTCGGACACCAGCTGAAGGTCTACAACTACAGCTCCGAGAAGGACCGGATGTTCGTCCCGTTCGCGCGGCTGCTGCGCCTGTGGGACGAACGGCCGGAGGTCTTCGACGCGTACGAGACGCACACGCTGCACTGGGTCTTCAAGTGGATGTCGGCGGGCATGCTGGACCAGCCGCACATCCCGCTGTCCTCGATCGAGAAGTGGCTCGGCGAGATGGAGCACCGCTACCGGCTCGCCGGGCACTCCGAACGGGCCGTGCGCAGCGCCGAGTTCAGCGTGGCCGCGCACATCGGCGACCTGCCGCGCGCGGAGCGGGCGTACGCCGCGTGGCTGGCAGCCGACCGGGACGAGATGGCCGACTGCCACGCCTGCGAGCTGCACGGGCAGGGCGTCTGGCAGGTCCGGTGCGGCCGGGACGCCCAGGCGCTGCGGCTGTGGCAGCCGGTGCTGGAGGGCGAGTTCGCCTGCGCGCACGAGCCGCACTCCGTGCTGGCCTCCTCGCTGGCGCCGCTGCTGCGGCTGGGCCGCCTGGACGAGGCCCGCGCGCACCACCTGCGCGGCTTCCGGCTGGTCCGCCCGATGGAGAGCATGCGCGGCGCGTACGCCGAGCACGTGGAGTTCTGCGCGCTGACCGGCAACGAGGCGCGCGCCCTGGAGTTGCTGGCCGAGCGGCCGGCGTACTTCACGGACACCGGGGATCCGCGCAGCCGGCTGGAGTTCCTGGCCGTGGTGGCCCTGCTGATGGACCGGCTGACCGCGCTGGGGCTCGGCGGGCAGCGGGTGCCGGGGCCGGCCGGGCGGACCTGGACCGCGGGGGAGCTGGCGGCGCACGCCCGCGCGGAGGCGACCGGCCTCGCCGAGCGGTTCGACCGCCGCAACGGCACCCGGGCCGTCGGCGACCGGGTCCGCGCGCGGATGGACCAGCGCCCGCTGGCGGAGCGGCTGCCGCTGGGCGTACGGGCGGCACGGACCGCGCCGGCCCCCGTGCCCGCGCCCGCACCCGCGCCCGTGGCGGCGGACGACGGTCCCGGGGAGCCCGGTCTGCCGGCCCTGCTCGCCGAGGCGCGGCGGCAGTCGGAGGGCCTGCGGCCGCACGCGCTGGAGGCCTGGGCGGCGGTCGCCCGGGCCGCCGGGGACACCGGTCTCGAACCGCGCGACCGCGCGGAGATCGCCGACCACGAGGCGATGGCCCGCGGTCCGGAGGGGCTCGCCCTGTTCGAGCGGGCGGCACGGCTGTACGCGGAGGCGGGCGACCCCGGCGAGGCCCTCGCGGCCCGTGCGCGCGGCGCGTACGTCCGCGCGCTGTCGGGTGCCGTCGACGCGGCCCTGGCCCAGGTCACGGACCTGTACGACGAGGCGCTCGCGCTGTACGCCGACGAGGGCACCGGAGTGCGGCAGACCGCGTCGGTGGTGATGAGCCGGGCCCGGATCCTGATGCGCCGGGTGCACCAGGCCGCCGGGACGCCGGGCGAGGAGGGCGGGCCGACGGCCGGCGCGGGCGGCCTGGACGCCGGGCGGGCCGTGGCGGAGGCCGAGGCCGCGGTGCGGGAGGTGCTGGCGCTCGTCGGGGGACGGGGGCACGAGGACGTGCGGCTGGCGGCGCGGGCCGCCGAGGCGCACGGGATGCTCGCCGAGCTGGCCGGGCTCACCGGGGACGCCAGGCGGGCGGCGGAGCTGTTCCGGCGGTCCGCCGACGCCTACGTCGCCGCCGGGCTGCCGTGGTTCGCGGTCGAGTACCGGGTGCAGGTGGCCGCCCTCGCCCACCAGGCCGGTGACCTGGACGGCGCCGAGCGGGCGCTGCGGGCGGCGCTGGCGCACGGCGGGCCGTACGTGGAGCCGGTCGGGCGGGCCCAGCTGCATCTCCAGCTCGCCGAGGTGCTCGGCGCCCTGGACCAGCCCGGCGAGGCGGCCGAGCACGCGTGGGAGGCCGCCCACTGGGCCGACGAGGCCGGCGAGGGCGGCACGCTGGGTGCCTGGGCCCGCCAGCAGCTCGGCGGTTTCCTGCTGCGCCGGGGCCGGTACGCCGAGGCCGCCGAGGTGCTGGACTCCGCGCTGGCCGACCTGGACGCCGGCACGCACGGCGACGGCGCGGTCGTCCAGGCCCGCTGGTGGCTCGGGGACTGCCTGGGCGAGCTGGGCGACCACCGGGCCGCCGCCGAACAGCGGCTCCAGGCCGCCGAGCTGGCCCGGCACTGGCCCGAGAAGCAGGACCACGCCACGCTCGCCCATCTCGCCGCCGAGTCGCTGGGCCAGGCCGGCCTGACCGTGGAGGCGGACCGGGCGTACGCGCGGGCGGGCGAGCTGTGGCGCGCGCTCGGCAACGCGCCGTTCCTGGTCCGCTCGCTGCGCGCCCGCGCCTGGCTGGCGCTGGGCGGCGAGGCCGGCGCGGCACCCGCGCGGACGCTGATGGCGGCGGCGGTGCGCGAGTGCGAGACGGCGCTCACGGCGGCGCCGGAGGCGGACCGCGCGGAGCTGGCCGAGGAACTCGGCGGCACCCACCGGCAGTTCGCCGAGCTGCTGGCCCGCTCGGCGTCCGAGGAGGCCGAGGACGCGGCGATCCGGGCCGCGTTCGAGGCGGCGCTGGAGCAGATGACCCGGGCCGCGGCGGTGTTCGCCGGGCTCGGCGCGGCCGGGCTGCACAGCCGTACCGGCGCGGAGCTGGGCGCGGGCTGGCTGGAGGCCGACCTCGGGCGTCCGGCGCGGGCGGAGGCACGCGCGCGGGCGGTGCTCGCGGCCTACGCGGACGCCGGCGACGGGGACGAGACGGTGCGGGCGCGGCGGGAGGAGGCCGTCCAGATGCTGGAGGCGGCGCGAGAGGGGGCGGCGGACGCGGGGGACGGGCTGCGGGAGTGAGCGTGCGGGCGGGAGCGCCGCGCGCTCACTCCACGCCGACGAGCAGCAGCGCTCCCTGGCGGCCGCCGTGGTACACCACCGTGTCCACCGCCAGGTAGGAATCCCGCACCCGGGCCTCCAGATGCCCGGCGACGCCGTCCGGTGCCTCCTCGCCGACGACCAGCGTGACCAGTTCGCCGCCGGCCTGGAGCATGCGGTCCAGGACGGTGCGGGCGGTGGCGGTGACGTCCGCGCCGATCACCGCCACGTCTCCGTCGATCAGCCCGAGGACGTCCCCGGCCTGGCAGATGCCGGCCGTCGTCCAGGACTGGTGCTCGGCGACGACGACCTCGCCGTACCGGGTGGCGCCCGCCGCCGAGGTCATCTGGACCACGTCCTCGTCGAACCGGCGCCCCGGCTCGTGCACGGCGAGCGCGGCGATGCCCTGGACCGCCGAGCGGGTCGGGATCAGGGCCACCCGGATGCCCTCGGTGCGGGCCTGCTCGGCCGCCGCGGCGGCCGTGTGGCGCAGTTCGGCGTCGTTGGGCAGCAGCACCACCTCGCGGGCGTGGGCCCGCCGTAGCGCCTGCACCAGCTCTCCGCTGGCCGGCGGCTCGCCGGGGCGGGCGAGGACGGTGGTCGCGCCGGCCTCGGCGTACAGCCCGGCCAGGCCCTCGCCGGGTACGACGGCGACGACCGCGCGCTGGGCGCGTTCGCGGGGCGGGCGCTCGCGGCCGGTGTGCGCGTCGCCGTGCCCGAAGTGCGTGATCCTGATCCGGTACGGCCGTCCCGCCTCCACCCCGGCCTCCACGGCGGCGCCGGCGTCGTCGACGTGCACATGGACGTTCCACAGGCCGTCGCCGCCGACCACGACCAGCGAGTCGCCCAGGGCGTCGAGCCGGGCGCGCAGCCGGGCCACGGCCGCGTCGCCGGCCTCCAGCAGGTAGATCACCTCGAAGGCGGGCCCGCCGGTCCCGGCCGCCCCGGCGCAGTCGGACCCGGCTACGTCGGCTTCCGCCAGGCCGTGGGCCGCCTCGGCGCGGGTCCCTCCGGCGCCGGTGTCCTCCGGCCCGGCGGCGGACAGCTCCGGCACGCGCGCGTGCCCGGCGCTCCCGCCCCGGGACGGAGCGGGGCCCACCGCCTCTCCCGTGCACGCCTCCACCAGCGCCCCGAGCACCGCCACCAGCCCCCGGCCGCCCGCGTCGACCACGCCGGCCCGCCGCAGCACGGTCAGCTGGTCCGGTGTCGCCGCCAGGGCCGTCCGCGCGCCCTCGTAGGCGGCCCGCGCGACCGTCCGGCAGTCGCCGTCGGCCGTCCCGGCGGCGTCGGCGGCGGCCGAGGCGACGGTGAGCACGGTGCCCTCGACCGGGTGGGCCACGGCCTGCCGGGCGGAGTCGGCGGCCCGGCGCAGGGCCAGCCGCAGCCCCGGGCCGTCGGCGCGGGAGGCGTCACCGGACGCGGCGAGCACCTGCGCCATCCCGCGCAGCAGCTGCGCGAGGATCGTCCCGGAGTTGCCCCGGGCCCCGATGAGCGCCCCGTGGGCCATCGCGCGCACCGCGTCCGCGAGGGAGGGCTCCGCGCCGCCGGTGCCGTACCCGGCGAACACCGCCTCCACGGCCGTCGCCGCCGACTCCACGGTCAGGTACAGGTTCGTCCCGGTGTCGCCGTCCGCCACCGGATAGACGTTGATCGCGTCGATCTCCTCGCGGGCCCGGCCCAGTTCCCTCAGCGCCAGACCGCACCAGGTGCGCACCGCGGGAGCGTCGAGGAATGTCTGCGGCACCTGCGCCACCTGCGCCTCCCTGAGCTGGCTGGACGTGGACGCAGCGTAGACCCCGGACCGGTGGCTTCCGGAAGCGGGCCGGGGCGGGGACCTGGGCCGACATGGTAGTTTCGTTGAACGGACGCAGTCGTTGTATGCTGCTCCGGTTGCCCGATCCGATCGGGCCATTCCCCTGGCACCGCCACTCAGATCCCATTCGTGGGTTCTTGATCCCGGCATGCCGGGATCAACCGTAAGTGCATCTGAAGTCTTTGGAGTGACCCGTGGCTGCCAACTGCGACGTCTGCGGCAAGGGGCCGGGCTTCGGCAACAACATCTCGCACTCGCACCGCCGTACGCCCCGCCGCTGGAACCCGAACATCCAGCGTGTGCGTACCGTGGTCGGCGGGACGCCGAAGCGCGTGAACGCTTGCACCTCGTGCATCAAGGCCGGCAAGGTCTCGCGCTGACGCTACAGCTGAGCGCGCGGCCACTGCCTGCTGGTTCGCTGCACTGAGCCGGTCCACCGAGAGGTGGGCCGGCTTTTTGCCGTGCCGTCAGGACGGGTCCCGGCGCAGCGCCCAGCCGTGGTCCACCGGGCCGATGCCGGCGCCGAGGGCGAACCCGGCGGCGATCGCCCCGGTGACGTACTCCTTGGCCGCCGTGACCGCCTCCGGCACGGACCGGCCCCGGGCCAGGCCGCAGGCGATCGCGGAGGCGAGGGTGCAGCCGGTGCCGTGGGTGTGCCGGTTGTCGTAGCGGGGCGCGCGCAGCAGGTACTCCGCGCTGCCGTCGGTGAGCAGGTCCACGGCGTCCCCGGACAGGTGTCCGCCCTTGACCAGCACCCAGCGCGGCCCGTACGCCAGCACGGCCGCCGCGGCCCGCCGCAGGTCGTCCTCGCCGCGCACGCGCACCCCGGTGAGCTGGGTCACCTCGTCGAGGTTCGGGGTGGCGACGGTCGCCGCCGGCAGCAGCCTGGTGCGTACGGCGTCCAGGGCGGAGGCGGCCAGCAGCGCGTCGCCGTGCTTGGAGACGCCCACCGGGTCCACCACGGCCGGCGCGTCCGTGCCGGCGATCAGGTCGGCGACCTCCTCGACCAGTTCCGCGGAGGCCAGCATGCCGGTCTTCACGGCCTGCACGCCGATGTCGTCCACGACGCTGCGGTACTGCGCCCGGACCGCCGCCACCGGGAGTTCCCAGGCGCCCTGGACGCCCAGGGAGTTCTGCGCGGTCACCGCGGTGAGCACGCTCATGCCGTGCACGCCGAGCGCGAGCATCGTCTTCAGGTCGGCCTGGACGCCGGCGCCGCCGCCGGAGTCCGAGCCCGCCACCGTGAGCACCCGGGGGATCACGACTCGATGTCCCCGAAGTGGTCCCAGCCGCCCTTGCTGGTCCAGGGCGCCCCGTCGACCGTCACCTGGGGCAGCGCGGAGGGGTTGAGGACCTCGCCGATGACCTTCCAGCGGGCCGGCAGCTTCACGTCCGGCGGGAAGGTGGCCACGATCGCGTGGTCCTCTCCCCCGGTCAGCACCCACTGGAGCGCGTCGACGCCGACGGCCTGGCCGATGTCGTGCATCTGGGTCGGGATGTCGATCGCGGCGGACCGGATGTCGATGCGGACCTTGCTGGACTCGGCGATGTGCCCGAGGTCGGCGATCAGGCCGTCGCTCACGTCGCACATCGCGGTGGCGCCGAGCGCGGCGGCGGCCGGCCCGGCGTGGTACGGCGGCTCCGGGCGCCGGTGGGCCTCCACGAAGGCGCGCGGCGAGCGGAAGCCGCGGGAGAGCACCGCGTACCCGGCCGCGGACCAGCCGAGCCAGCCGGTGACGGCGACGAGGTCGCCGGGCTGGGCGCCCGCGCGGGTGACCGGCTCGTGGTTGCGCAGATCGCCGAGCGCGGTGATCGACACCATGATCGTGTCGCCGCGTACGACGTCGCCGCCGACCACCGAGGCGCCGGCGACCTGGCACTCGTCGCGCAGGCCGTCCATCAGCTCGGTGGGCCAGGCGACGGGCAGTTCGGCCGGGACGACCAGGCCGAGCAGCAGCGCGGTCGGCACCGCGCCCATCGCGGCGATGTCGGCGAGGTTCTGCGCGGCGGCCTTGCGGCCGACGTCGTAGGCCGTGGACCAGTCGCGGCGGAAGTGCCGGCCCTCCAGCAGGATGTCGGTGCTCGCCACCACCCGGCGGTCGGGCGCGGCCACCACGGCGGCGTCGTCTCCGGGGCCGACCCGGACCGCCGCGGTGGTGGTGAGACGGGAGGTCAGCTCCCTGATGAGCCCGAACTCCCCTAGCTCACCGACAGTGCCCTTCATGTGCCTTGGCTCCCCTTCTCTCCCGTGCCGTGCCCGGTCGCGCGTCTTCAGTGTCCCCGATACGGTCGAGGTGTCCGTCGTCGTGGTCGCGCCGGCCGCCGGCGCGGACGTGACGACCGTCCGTACGGTCCAGGTGACCGTCAATGTCCGCCGTGCCCGGACCCGGGCGCGCAAGCCCGCGTCCCGCGGGTCTCCCCGCGGGCGGCGGCGACGCGATACCGTGGCGTTCCTTTCCCCCACATGATCCTCGTGGCCGCCCTGGAGGTTCCGTGGTACAGGCGTACATCCTGATCCAGACGGAGGTCGGCAAGGCGTCGACCGTCGCCGACACGATCGGCAAGCTCCCTGGAGTGCTCCAGGCCGAGGACGTGACGGGTCCGTACGACGTGATCGTGCGCGCCCAGGCCGAGACGGTCGACGAACTCGGCCGCATGGTGGTCGCCAAGGTCCAGCAAGTGGACGGCATCACGCGCACCCTGACCTGCCCGGTCGTGCATCTGTAGCCCCCGTCTACGCTTGGCCGGTGAACATCTTCCGTCACCGGCCTCTCGGCCTGCTCGCGCCGGCGCTGCTCCTCGCGGTCGCCGGCTGCTCCGCGGCGGACCACGGCGACACCGTGCCGGTACCCACCCCCGACGCGAGAACCGCCCCGCTCTGCCGGGACCTGGCGAAGGTGCTGCCCCGCAAGGTGGACGGGCGGGCCCGCCGGGACCCCGAGCCCCGGTCCGCCTACACGGCGGGCTGGGGAAGCCCGGCGATCATACTGCGCTGCGGCATCGTCCGGCCGCCGAAGATGGTCGATCCGAAGGTGGCCCGGGGCGAGGACCCGGACGCCATCGGCGGCGGGGTCGGCGACGTCGACTGGCTGATGGAGAAGCAGGACGACGGGACGTGGCGGTTCACCACGTCCGGACGCCGCGCGTATGTGCAGGTGACGCTGGACAAGGAGCTGTCCGGGGCGGACGACAGCACGCAGGTGCTGCAGGACCTGGCGCCGGCCGTGCAGAAGGCGATCCCCGAGGGGCTCGCCTCCATGCGGCACTGACCGGCGGGCGGTCAGCGCAGCCCGGTCGGCCGGTTCAGCGCCGACTGCACCAGGCGGTCGATCAGCTCGGGGTAGGCGACCCCGGCCGCCTGCCACATCTGCGGGTACATCGAGATCGGCGTGAAGCCGGGCATGGTGTTGATCTCGTTGATCACGAACTCGCCGTCCTCGGTGAGGAAGAAGTCGGCGCGGACCAGGCCCTCGCAGGAGGCCGCCTCGAACGCCTCGACCGCGAGCCGGCGCACCTCGGCGGTCTCCTGCGCGGTCAGCGGGGCCGGGACGACACCGGGCGTGGAGTCGATGTACTTGGCCTCGAAGTCGTAGTACGCGTGCGCGTCCGGCGGCGGGATCTCGGCCGGCACGGAGGCGCGCGGGCCGTCCTCGAACTCCAGGACGCCGCACTCGATCTCGCGGCCCCGCAGGGCGGCCTCGACCAGGATCTTCGGGTCGTGGCGCTGGGCCTCGGCGATCGCCTCGTCCAGTCCGGCGAGGCCGTCGACCTTGGTGATGCCGATGGAGGAGCCCGCGCGCGCCGGCTTCACGAACAGCGGCCAGCCGTGCTCGCCCGCGAAGTCGACGATCCGCTTGCGGGCGGCGGACTCGTCGCGCTGCCACTCGCGGGGCCGGATCACCAGGTACGGGCCGACCTTGAGCCCGAAGGAGGCGAGCACCCGCTTCATGTACTCCTTGTCCTGGCCGACGGCCGAGGCGAGCACGCCCGAGCCCACGTACGGCACGCCGGACAGCTCCAGCAGGCCCTGGAGGGTGCCGTCCTCGCCGTAGGGGCCGTGGAGCACCGGGAAGACCACGTCGACCTCGCCGAGCGCCTTGGGCACCGAGCCGGGCTCGCTGTAGACGACCTCGCGGCTGGTGGGGTCGACGGGGAGCACCACGGCACCGTCGTGGGACTCCGCGAGCTGGTCCACGCTGGGCGTGCGGCGGTCGGTGATGGCCATCCGCTCCGGCTCGTCGGCCGTCAGGGCCCAGCGGCCGTCCGTGGTGATGCCGATCGGCAGGACGTCGTACTTCGTCCGGTCGATGGCCTTGAGGACGGCGCCGGCGGTGACCACGGAGATGCCGTGTTCGGAGCTGCGTCCGCCGAACACGACGGCCACGCGCGGCTTGCGCGACGGCTGCTCGGGGCTCTGGGGAAGGTTCTCGGTGCTCATATCGGGTTGAGAGTACCCGGAGGCAGGCGGCAAGTCAGCGCGCGCTGCGGGGCCGTCGCTCAGCGTCGCACGGATGGTCGCGCAGCGTCGCGGACGGCCCCCTGGCGGGCCCGGGCGGGCCGGTCAGCGCCGTTCGGGCTTGGCGCTGCGCGCCATCAGCTCCTTGACCGCGGCGACCGGCGACTTGCCCTCGTGCACGATGCCGACGACCGTCTCGGTGAGGGGCATGTCGACGCCGTGCCGGCGGGCCAGATCGAGCACGGACTCGCAGGACTTGACGCCCTCGGCGGTCTGCCGGGTCACCGCGATGGTCTCCGCCAGGGTCATGCCCTTGCCGAGGTTGGTGCCGAAGGTGTGGTTGCGCGACAGCGGCGAGGAGCAGGTGGCCACCAGGTCGCCCAGGCCCGCGAGTCCGGAGAAGGTCAGCGGGTCGGCGCCCATCGCGAGGCCGAGCCGGGTGGTCTCGGCGAGGCCGCGCGTGATGAGCGAGCCCTTGGCGTTGTCGCCGAGCCCCATGCCGTCGGCGATGCCGACGGCGAGCCCGATGACGTTCTTGACCGCGCCGCCGAGTTCGCAGCCGACCACGTCGGTGTTGGTGTACGGCCGGAAGTACGGCGTGTGGCACGCGGTCTGGAGCCGCCGGGCGACCTGTTCGTCGGTGCAGGCCACCACGGCCGCCGCGGGCATGCGGGCGGCGATCTCGCGGGCCAGGTTGGGTCCGGTGACCACCGCGATGCGGTCGGCGCCGACCTTGGCGACGTCCTCGACGACCTCGCTCATGCGCATGGTGGAGCCGAGTTCGACGCCCTTCATCAGGGAGACGAGGACGGTGTCCGGCGCGAGCAGCGGGGCCCAGCCGGCGAGGTTGGCGCGCAGCGTCTGGGAGGGGACGGCGAGCACGGTGAAGTCCGCGTCCCGCAGCGCCGTGGCCGCGTCGGCGGTGGCGCGCAGGTTCTCCGGGAGGGCCACGCCGGGCAGGTAGTCGGGGTTGGTCCGGGTGGAGTTGACCGCCTCGGCCAGCTCCGGCCGGCGGGCCCACAGGGTCACGTCGCAGCCGGCGTCGGCGAGCACCATGCCGAAGGCGGTGCCCCACGATCCGGTGCCCATGACGGCCGCCCGCACAGGCTCGCTCACTTGCTCTGCCCTTCCGCTTGCCTGGCCTGGGTCCGCGCCTGTTCCCGTGCCCGGGCCTGGGCCCGCGCCTGCGCCTGGGTGCGGCGCCGCTGCTCGATCCGTTCCCGGCGCGGGTCGTACGGCTCGTCGGGCGCCTTCTCGCCCCGGATCTCCTCCAGCAGGCGGGTGATGGCCGCCATGATGACCTCGGTGGCCTCCCTCAGCACGTCCGGGGTCATCTCCCGGCCGTAGAAACGGGAGAGGTCCACCGGCGGGCCGGCCAGCACGCGGTGGGTCTTGCGCGGGAAGAGGTCCGGCTTCCTGGCGTACGGCGGCAGCAGTTCGTTGGCGCCCCACTGGGCGACCGGGACGACCGGGCACCTGGTCTCCAGGGCGACCCGGGCGGCGCCGGTCTTGCCGGTCATGGGCCAGCCGTCCGGGTCGCGGGTGAGGGTGCCCTCGGGGTAGAAGGCGACGCACTCGCCGCGCTGCACGGCGTCGATGGCGGCCCGGAAGGCGCTGAGCGCGTCCGTGGACTCGCGGTAGACGGGGATCTGTCCGGTGCCGCGCATGGCGGCGCCGACGAATCCTTTCTTGAAAAGCCCGCTCTTCGCCAGGAATCGCGGAACCCGTCCGGTGTTGTACTGATAGTGCGCGTATGCGAAGGGGTCCACGTGGGAATTGTGGTTCACCACGGTGATAAATCCGCCCTCGGCCGGAATGTGCTCCATTCCACGCCAGTCCCGCTTGATCAGAACCACCAGCAGTGGTTTGCAGATCACCGCGGCGAAGCGGTACCAGAAGCCGATTCTGCGGCGGGGCACAAGGACACCTTCCTCTAGGACTGCCACCCCGGCGGGGGCCGCACAAGTCTGGCCCCGGGCCGCCGGTCTGTCGAGAACACCGTACGCCCCGCCTCCCGTCGGACCGGATGGCCCGGGGGACAATGAACGCGACAAGAGAGGGACGGTACGCCGGTGCAGTGGACCTTGGTCATCCCCCTGAAGCCCCTGGCCCGGGCGAAGAGCAGGCTGGCGGACACCGCGGACGACGGGGTGCGCCCGGCTCTGGCGCTGGCGTTCGCGCAGGACACCGTGGCGGCGGCGCTGGCCTGCGCGGCGGTGTCGGATGTGGTGGTCGTCACGGACGACGAACTCGCCGGCCGGGAGCTGGCGGCGCTCGGCGCGCGGATCGTCCCGGACGTTCCGGGCGCCGGTCTGAACGCCGCCCTGGCCCATGGCGCGGCGGCCGTGCGCCAGGGCCGTCCCGGCGCCGCGGTGGCGGCCCTGAACGCCGATCTGCCGGCACTGCGCGCCACCGAACTGTTCCGGGTGCTGGACTCGGCCGCGCAATTCCCGCGCGCATTTCTCCCGGACGCCGCGGAAGTGGGCACGACTTTACTGACGGCGGCCGGCGATCAGGCCCTGCGGCCCGCGTTCGGCGCCGATTCCCGTATCCGGCACCGGGCGTCGGGCGCGAGGGAACTCTCGCCGGCGGGCGTCGGTTCGGTACGGCAGGACGTGGACACCGGGGACGACTTGCGCGCCGCGCTGGCGCTGGGCGTCGGACCGTATACGGCGAAGGTCTCGGCGGGGCTGCTGATTCCGGGGCCGTGACGGGAGCGGGCGCCCCTGAGCGGGCCCGGCGGGGTGCAGCGGGAGGCACTACGCTGGCCGTCATGCAGGCGACCGCGTACACGTACGACCCGCAGACCCGCAGCGGTCAGGTGCTGCTCGACGACGGCACCCCGGTGCCGTTCGGCGCCGCCGCGTTCGACGCCGGCGGTCTGCTGCTGCTGCGTCCCGGGCAGCGGGTGCGGATCGAGACCGAGGGCGAGGGCGAGGCCGCCCGGGTCACCCTCGTCACCCTGCACACCCTGTAACCGTCCCCGCACACGCCGCGGGCCGGGCTCCCCACGGGAGTCCGGCCCGGCGCGTGAGTGCCTGGCGGCCTTACGACGTCGCCTTGCGGGCGGTCGTCTTCTTGGCCGTGGTCTTGCGGGCCGTCGACTTCTTGGCCGGGGCCTTCTTCGCGGTGACCTTCTGCGCCGGGGCCTTCTTGGCGGTGGTCTTCTTGGCCGCGGTGGTCTTGGCGGTGGCCTTCTGCGCCGGGGCCTTCTTGGCGGGTGCCTTCTTCGCCGGGGCCTGGGTCTGCTTCGCGGCGGCGGCGGCCGTGGTCTTCTTGGCGGGCGCCTTCTTCGCCGTGGTCTTCTTCGCCGCACCCGCCGTCTTCTTGGCGGCGGCCTTCTTGCCGACGGCCTTGGCGATGGTGGGCGGCGGGCCGGACAGGCTGCCCTTCGGCGCCTTCTTCACGGCGACCTCGCCGCCCTTCGGCAGCTTCTTGGAGCCGCTCACCAGGTCCTTGAAGCCCTGACCGGCGCGGAAGCGCGGCACGGAGGTCTTCTTGACCCGAACCCGCTCGCCGGTCTGCGGGTTGCGGGCGTAACGGGCGGGGCGGTCCACCTTCTCGAAGGACCCGAAGCCGGTGACCGAGACCCGCTCGCCCGCGACGACCGCGCGGACGATGGCGTCCAGGACATGATCGACAGCGTCGGCGGCCTGCTGGCGGCCCCCCAACTTGTCGGCAATCGCTTCCACGAGCTGCGCCTTGTTCACGTCTTCCCCTTCGGAGACATTGCCAGAACGAAAGTGTTCAAGCGTTTTCGCACGTTAGGCAGATATATACCGCAAATCAAACACGAAACGGGCTTATCACCCTTGTGCCGCAACGGACTCGGCCGCACCGGACGGTTCAGTGGTCCTCTCCGGGGATCCGACCCGCGTCGAGGTCCGCCGTGAACCGGTCGAGCCGCCTTGCCGCGTCGGCGAGGTCGTGCTTGGCCGCGGCCGTAATGACCAGCAGCTTCCGGGTCAGCGCCATCCGTACGCCCTCCGGGACTTGCAGTGCGCGCACTTTGGAGTGCGCTTCCTTGAGCTGGTTCGCGACCGCCGTATAGAGCTGGAGTTGGCCGTCGTGTCCCATGCACAGATTGTGCCATCTGGGGCGAGTTGTCGCCTGCGCAGGGTGGTAACTGCCGCCTCAAATGGCCTTCCAGGCACTTGCGGAGGGTCGGAACGCACTACTCACCTACCCAGCCAACGGCCTTTTTAACGTGGGGAGTTGCCTCTGCGAGGAGATCACCGCAGGTCCGTCCGGGGGCAGACATGGCTGTACCCCCAATCGTGGCGATCGGGGGTACAGACGGAGTGTTGGGGTGGCCGAAACCCGACCCTCGCGGGTCCGGCCGGCGGCCGGATCAGACCGGGAGCGTCCGCGGCTTGTAGGCGGGGCGCCCGGACTCGTAGGCGGCGATGTCCGCCTCGTTCCGGAGCGTGAGGGAGATGTCGTCCAGGCCGTTCAGCAGCCGCCAGCGGGCGTTCTCGTCCAGCTCGAAGGAGGCGGTGATGCCCGGGGCGCGCACCTCACGGGTCTGGAGGTCCACGGTGACCTCGACCGTGGGGTCCTGCTCGGTCAGCTCCCACAGCGCGTCCACGGTGCGCTGCTCCAGCACCACCGTGAGCAGGCCGTTCTTCAGCGAGTTGCCGCGGAAGATGTCGGCGAAGCGGGAGGAGATCACGGTCTTGAAGCCGTAGTTCTGCAGCGCCCAGACGGCGTGCTCACGGGAGGAGCCGGTGCCGAAGTCGGGGCCGGCGACCAGGACCGTGGCGCCCTGCCGCTCGGGCCGGTTGAGGATGAACTCCGGGTCCTTGCGCCAGGCCTCGAACAGCCCGTCCTCGAAGCCGTCGCGGGTGACCTTCTTGAGCCAGTGGGCGGGGATGATCTGGTCGGTGTCCACATTGCTGCGGCGCAGCGGGACGGCCCGGCCGGTGTGGGTGGTGAAGGCTTCCATGGTTATCGGACTCCAGCGGGGACGTCGGTCAGGTCGGCCGGGGAGGCCAGGTGGCCCAGGACGGCGGTGGCCGCCGCGACCTGCGGCGACACCAGGTGCGTACGGCCGCCCTTGCCCTGCCGGCCCTCGAAGTTGCGGTTGGAGGTGGAGGCGGAGCGCTCGCCCGGGGCGAGCTGGTCGGGGTTCATGCCGAGGCACATCGAGCAGCCCGCGTGCCGCCACTCGGCGCCGGCCTCCTTGAAGACCACGTCCAGGCCCTCGGAGACGGCCTGGAGACCGACCCGCGCGGAGCCCGGCACGACCAGCATCCGTACGCCGTCGGCGACTTTGCGGTCCCGCAGGATGTCCGCGGCGGCGCGCAGGTCCTCGATGCGGCCGTTGGTGCACGAGCCTACGAAGACGGTGTCCACGCTGATGCTGCGCAGCGGCTGTCCGGCCGCCAACCCCATGTACTCCAGGGCCTTTTCGGCGGACAGGCGCTCCGAAGCGTCTTCGTACGAAGCCGGGTCGGGGACGGACGCCGAAAGCGGCGCGCCCTGGCCGGGGTTGGTGCCCCAGGTGACGAACGGCGACAGCTCCGTGGCGTCGATGACGACCTCGGCGTCGAAGACGGCGTCGTCGTCGGTGCGCAGGGTCTTCCAGTACGCGACGGCCGCGTCCCAGTCGGCGCCCTCGGGGGCGTGCGGGCGGCCCTGGAGGTAGGCGAAGGTCGTCTCGTCCGGGGCGATCATGCCCGCGCGGGCGCCGGCCTCGATCGACATGTTGCAGATGGTCATCCGGGCCTCCATCGAGAGCTTCTCGATGGCGGGGCCGCGGTACTCCAGGACGTAGCCCTGGCCGCCGCCGGTGCCGATCCGCGCGATGATCGCCAGGATCAGGTCCTTGGCGGTGACGCCGTCGGGCAGCTCGCCCTCGACGGTGATCGCCATGGTCTTGGGGCGGGCCATCGGCAGCGTCTGGGTGGCCAGCACGTGCTCGACCTGGGAGGTGCCGATGCCGAACGCCAGCGCGCCGAAGGCGCCGTGCGTGGAGGTGTGAGAGTCGCCGCAGACGACGGTGGTGCCGGGCTGGGTCAGGCCCAGCTGGGGGCCGACGACGTGCACGACGCCCTGCTCGATGTCGCCCAGCGGGTGCAGCCGCACGCCGAACTCGGCGCAGTTCTTGCGCAGGGTCTCGAGCTGGGCGCGGGAGACCGGGTCCGCGATGGGCTTGTCGATGTCGAGGGTCGGGGTGTTGTGGTCCTCGGTGGCGATGGTCAGGTCGAGACGGCGCACCTTCCGCCCGCTCTTGCGCAGCCCGTCGAAGGCCTGGGGGCTGGTCACCTCGTGCAGCAGGTGCAGATCGATGTAGAGGAGGTCGGGCTCGCCCTCGGCGCGCCGGACGACATGGTCGTCCCAGACCTTCTCCGCGAGTGTCCTACCCATCGCTTTCCCTCCGGCCGGCAAGCGTCCACCGACCCAACTAGAGATCTTGAGGGGCGGTGGCTGCCCTGCCTGGGGCCCCTGAACGTCGTGATTCCGGGCGTCCACCGCCGGGCCCGCTGGTCGTCGGGCCGTCGTGTGATTCCAGGGTGGCGCGTTCCACGGAAAATTGAACTTGCGTTTCACAGAGTGAGACGTGAGTATCGTTGCATGGACAACAGTAGCGGCGTGGGCGTTCTGGACAAGGCGGCCCTCGTCCTGAGCGCCCTGGAGTCCGGTCCGGCCACCCTCGCGGGTCTGGTCGGAGCCACCGGACTGGCACGACCCACGGCCCACCGCCTGGCCGTGGCCCTGGAACACCACCGCATGGTGGCACGCGACATGCAGGGCCGGTTCATCCTCGGCCCGCGCCTGGCGGAGCTGGCGGCCGCGGCGGGCGAGGACCGCCTGCTGGCGACGGCGGGCCCCGTGCTCACCCACCTCCGTGATGTCACCGGCGAGAGCGCGCAGCTCTACCGCCGCCAGGGCGAGATGCGGATCTGCGTGGCCGCGGCGGAACGTCTCTCCGGGCTGCGGGACACCGTGCCGGTCGGCTCCACGCTGACGATGAAGGCGGGCTCCTCGGCGCAGATCCTGATGGCCTGGGAGGAGCCCGAGCGGCTGCACCGGGGCCTCCAGGGCGCCCGCTTCACGGCGACGGCGCTGTCGGGCGTACGGCGGCGGGGCTGGGCCCAGTCCATCGGCGAACGCGAACCGGGGGTCGCGTCCGTCTCCGCGCCCGTGCGCGGTCCCTCCAACCGCGTGGTGGCCGCCGTGTCCGTCTCCGGTCCCATCGAGCGGCTGACCCGCCACCCGGGCAGGATGCACGCCCAGGCGGTCATCGACGCGGCCACCCGCCTCTCCGAGGCCCTACGCCGCTCGGGCTGACCACCGGGGGCCGGCCGCGCGCCCGACCGAACCGTCACCCCGCACGCCCCCCACCGGCCCCGCCGGAGGCCCGCCCCCGCCCGTGCGCCCGGCCCCTCCGGGCGCCACCACCGGCATCGACGGAGGGCGGGCCCTGAGCGCACGGCCGGCCCCGCCCGCGCGGACGGCCCCGCCGGGAAGGAACCTGTCTCGATGCCGCGGCGGACCCTCCCCCGGTACGGGTCCGTCCGCGGCCAGCCGTCTCTAGAGGCGCGTGTCCGTTCCCGAGCGGTGGGCGAACCGGTCCTTCGCGTACCGGCCCCGCGCGGCGAGCGGCACCTGTCCGTGCGCCGCCGCCAGCCCGAACGCCGGCATGTCGCCGTAGACCGCCTCGTACGAGCCCTCCGGCACGACGTACGTCTCGTGCCAGATTCCGACCTGTCCGCGCAGCCCGCCCTGCCGCTCCTTGCGGTTGACCAGGGCCCAGGCCCGGTGGTGCAGGGCGTCCGGCGCGGTCGCGTAGGCGTACAGCTTCTCCTTCGACTCCCAGTACTGCACGGCGTAGTACGTCCGCGGCGAGGCCGTCAGCAGAACCTTGGCGCGCAGGCCCCGGGCGGGGTCGCGCTCCAGCTCCCGCAGCATGCGGATCATCGCGATCAGCACGGGCAGCCACAGGTGGACGGCCCGGAAACGGTTGACGCGCATGCCGATCAGCAGGACGACGACCTCGCCCCGCGCGTCGGCGGTCGTACGGGACACCATGGGTTCCCTCCTTATCGGTGAGCAGCGCTATCCAACGACCGATGCTTGGATAGTGCCGCTATCCGAGAAGGGACGCAAGGGATGCGGCTCGCCGAACTCAGCAGACGCAGCGGGGTGTCCGCCGCGACGATCAAGTACTACCTGCGCGAGGGCCTGCTGCCGCCGGGCCGCCAGGTCAACGCGACGACCGCGGAGTACGACGAGGAGCACCTGCGCCGGCTCCGTCTGGTACGCGCGATGATCCAGGTCGGCCGGCTGCCGGTGGCGACGGTCCGCGAGGTGCTGGGGCACGTGGACGACGACTCCCTCGGCCGCACCCTCCGGCTCGGCGCGGCCCTGTGGGCGCTGCCGCAGATCCCGGAGCCGGACGAGGACGACGAGTTCGTCCGGGCGGCGCACCGGGAGGCGGACGCGCTGCTGGACCGGCTGGAGTGGTCCCGCGCGAAGTTGCTGACCACGATCTCCCCCGCCTACCGCTCGCTGGTGGTGGCGATCGCCGCGCTGCGCCGGATCGGCTACGCCTGGGACACCGAACTGCTCGCCTCGTACGCCCGGTTGATGCACGAGGCGGCCCGGCTCGACCTGGACTTCGTGGAGACGCACCGCACGGAGGCGGAGAAGGCGGAGACGGCCGTGCTCGGCGCCGTGCTGACCGAGCCGATGCTCCAGGCGCTGCGCCGGCTGGCCCAGGAGGAGGAGTCGGCCCGGCGGTACGGCTTCGAGTGAGGGCTGCTTCCGCCCTCACCGCGCACGTGTCCGGCCCGTTGTTTCTCGCCCGTGCCGCTGCCGCGAGCCCCTACATCGGCCCGCGACGGGTCACACCAAGTGCCCACCGGTACAGATCCGGAACCTTGAACAACCGCTCCGACCCATCGCCGTCGAGGGCCTCCAGCAGTCCCGCCTCCTGAGCCAGCACGACGAGGTCTTCCTCCATGTCACCCAGGGCATCCTCGCTGACGGGCGTCCGGCCGTACTCCCGCAAGGCCTCGGCCATCTCCCTGAGCTCCTGGAACTCCTCGTCGAGCAGGGCGGACAGAGCCTTGTCGCTCACGCTCTCCAGGCTGAGTGCGAGACTGCGTGGCCGGAGAACGGAACGGTCGTAACCACTGCGCTTCTCCTCCGCCCTCTCCCAGTCCAGCGCGGCCGCGAAGAGCTGTAGCAGGGCACGCGGCGAATGGTCCCCGTTGCCGTCCGCGAGCCGGTTCCAGACCCAGTTGGCCGTGAAAGCCGTGCGCTCGCCTCGCATGCGCTCGCCCACCAGGGCACTCCAGGCGACGACCACCTGTTCAGGGCTCCAGGCCGCCACCTCCGTCGTGGACAGAGCGGGATCGAGCACAGCCAGTACATCCGCGAAGGCGGAGGCGCGTACGGCACGCTTGAGCACGACCTTGAAGTAGTCCTCCCGGTCCTCCCACTGAAGACGGCGGGACAGACCGAAGAAGTGGCTCTTGTTCTCGAAGCGCAGCCCCTGCCAGATGTCCTGCCTTACGAAAACCTTGAGACGAATCCTGTGCAGGCGGGACGCGAGGTCTGCCTGCTTCGTGAGCAGCCCGGCGATGGCGGCCGACCTGCGCGAGCGTTGAACCGGCGAGTGACCGAAAGCCGTGTCCAGGCCGTCGAAGAGCAGGAGGAGGCCCTGGTCGCCGTTGACGTCCACACGACGCAGCCAGTCTCCGCACCGAAGCGGGCCCATGGGGTCGTCGAGAACGTCGAAGACCGCCTGCGTCACCGCGAAGTCACCGTCCCCCAGTTCAGCGAGAGCCGGGTGCGGAGCCCCGTGTTCCAAGGCCGGGGCGTAGGACCGGTAGATGGCAAGAGCCATGAGCACCTGCCAGAAGGAACCCCAGTCCAGACCTCGCTGTTCGAGTGCACCACCGACAGCCGCGTAGTTGTCCGGCCCGAAGGACCAGGCCGGGCGATCCTTGTACTGGTTCGGCGTCGTCACCAGCACCGGTTCCCAGCCGACCAGTTTTCCAGCCGCCAGCCACCGGAACAGGGCCGTCTTGCCCGTGCCTTTCCGGCCCAGGATCAAAGGCACGTCCGGGGCGGCCGTCTCGTTGACCTGGCGTGTCACGACGTAGTCCTGCAAGAACTCGTCGTGATCTAGGATCTCGGCCGTACCCGTGGAGAACGACAGCTGCCGCAGCGCCTCGGCCTTGCTGGCGGAGGTCTGGTTCTGGATGGCCAGCGTGGGCGTGGGCTCGGGCACGATCTGGACGATCCAGTCGGCGATACGTGCGTAGGGGGTCAGCCGACTGCCGGAGGGGCTCACCGTGTCGGCGAAAGCCACCTCGGCGTTGTACGGGACCATGTGCGTGATCTCTTCGGCCGACAGCGCCTGCGCATCTTGCCGCTGGGAGCCTGCGGTCGCCGTCCACGTCTCGACCCAGGATTTGGCGCGTTCGGCCAGGCGCGTCGCGCTGATGCCGGGCGGCATCGGCGACACGACGAAACGCGGCTCGGGCGTCAGGACGCGGTCGGCGGTGCTGCGCCGCGTGGTGGCACCCAAGAGGGCCTTGGTCAGCATTTCGGTGCCTGCCCGGGCTTGCGCATGCGGATGAAAGCAGATCACCGCCATGTCCGACACGTCGAACAGCAGAGGAGCGGCGACAGGGCTCACACCGGTGCGCGAGTCGATCAGGATGACATCGGGCCCCAGGTTGGATTCACGTACTTCGTCGATGAGGCGATGCAGAGCGTTGGTCCGCTCCCGGTACCAGATCTCCGGTTCAAGCGACCGCAACTGCGCGGCGTAGGAACTGTCGATCCGGCCGGCGGGCATGCAGTACAACCGTCCCGCGTCGTCCACCGGGATGAGGTGCTTGAGCACCGATCCCTGTTCCCCGAACTCGTAGTGCAGCAGAGCCGACACCACGCCTTGGTCGGTGTCGACCTGGCTCTCGATCCCGAAGAGAGAGTCGAGACCGGGCGCCTCCAGGTCCATGTCGATGCAGACGACGGTGAGCCCGTGATCGCTGCTCAGACGGCGCGCTACCGACACCAGTGCCGTGCTGCGCCCGACTCCGCCCTTCAGGCTGTAGAAGGTGACGACCGGCGCGGAGTCGAGGTCCTCGTCCAGATCGCTGGCGAAGGTCACGGTGGACAGGGCGCGGTTCGCATCCTGGGCGCGCTCCAGAGCGGACGTCCAGTGTGGCACGCGATCATCGGCATCAGTGTGGCCCAAGTCGCCGTACCACTCGGCTTCCGCCGACGTGATCAGTTCCCAGGTGTGCACCTCGCGCACCACATCACCGTCGAGCTGTGCCTCCACCCTGGCCTTCCGCTCGTCGGGTGTCCACGGGCCGAAGCCGTCACTCTCGGCGCGCACCAGGAGACCTCCGGCGTCACGGACCACGTGAACCACTGCCGACGGAACAACCTCTCGTACGGCTGCCGTGATCTTCTCAGTGGAGTCATGGTCGGACATCACATCGGCCTTCCTGATTCGTTCCACCTACGACCGGCGGTCCCTCGTCGGGAGCTCGCCTGCCGGATACGCGTCGCCACCCAGCTTGCCAGCTCCCTTCCGCCCTTGAGCAGGTCTTTCGGGTCCACCTCGGCGGGCAAACGGGTCTCGTAGCGCAGTTCCGTACCCCAGTGGGCGATGAACAGGCCGGCATGGCCGCGCGGTGGCGGGAACTCGGCGGACCGCCACAACCCTCGCAGGTTGTGCCCCTCGCTGCCGCCCCGTGGAAAGCGGATACCGCTGAGTTGCAAGTAGGTCTTCAAGCGACACTCGACCACGTAGCCGGCCAAGTAGACGGCTCCGAGGTAGTGACCCGAGTCAGCCAGCGCCTTGGCTTCCGCCGCGCGCACTCCGGCCACGCCCTGAAAGTCGGCCACGCACCCCCCCTGCCCCTGCCACGTGCGTCATCGAGGCTCCCCACCTGATGACCGCTGGCGCATCCGAGACGACGGAAGCCTCCCAGATAACTGAGAGGCTTCCGTATGCACGTACCCCCGACCGGATTCGAACCGGCGCTACCGCCTTGAGAGGGCGGCGTGCTAGGCCGCTACACAACGGGGGCGAGGATCTTGCGTTTCCGCAGATCCGAGCTGGTCTACCTGGACTCGAACCAAGACTAACTGAACCAGAATCAGTCGTGCTGCCAATTACACCATAGACCAATGATGGTTTAGACCAGTCAGTACCCCCGACCGGATTCGAACCGGCGCTACCGCCTTGAGAGGGCGGCGTGCTAGGCCGCTACACAACGGGGGCCCTAGCGATCCCGACATGATCGAGATCCGTACCCCCGACCGGATTCGAACCGGCGCTACTGCCTTGAGAGGGCAGCGTGCTAGGCCGCTACACAACGGGGGCTTTGCAGATGAGCTCTGCGAGCTGGCCTACCTGGACTCGAACCAAGACTAACTGAACCAGAATCAGTCGTGCTGCCAATTACACCATAGGCCACTGGAACTCAATCCCCCTGCGGGGTTCTCGTTCTAGTTCGCTCCTCGGGGCTTCGGCCTTCCGGCCCGCGCCCCTCGGCGCAGAAAGAACATTACCCGAAGGTGGACGGGGCTCCAAAACGGGTATCCGCGCGGACGAGCGCCGGGAGTTCGGCGAGGCTCGCGATCCGGTGCGCGAGGGCCTGTCCGGCGGCCCGCGCCGGGACCGTCCCGCGGTCGATCCACACGGACAGCAGCCCGGCCTCGGCGGCGCCCCGCCCGTCGATCTCCGGGTGGTCGCCGACGTAGGCCACCTCGTGCGGGGGCAGGTCCAGCGCCTCGCAGGCCGCCAGGAAGGCGCCGGCCGCCGGCTTGGAGACGCCCAGCTCGGCGGCGCACAGGACGGTCTCGAAACGGTCGTGCAGGCCGAGGGCGCGCAGCTTGCGCTCCTGGACGACGAGGCTGGAGTTGGACAGCACGGCATGCCGGTAGCCGGCCGCGAGGGCGTCCAGGGCGGGCAGGACGTCCGGGAACAGGCTCCAGGCGGCCTCGTAGTGGACCAGATAGCGCGCGAACCAGGCGTCGGCCTCCTCGTCGGCCAGCTCCCGGCCCAGGAAGACGCGGATCCGGTCGCGGCGCTGTGTGACGAAGTCCACCTCGCCGGCGGCGAACCGGGCCCACTGGGCGTCCGTGATCTCCCGCCAGCGCGGCAGGGCCCGCTCCACGCCGCCGTGCGCGGCGAGCAGCCCCTCGGCCAGCAGATGGGCGTGCATACCCGCCCGGTCGGCGGTCGTGTAGTCGAAGAGGGTGTCGTCGACGTCCCAGACCACGGCTCTGATCGTCATGCCCCGACGGTACCGCCGCGGGACCGGCCCCGTGCAGGCCCCGGCGCGGCCGGTGCGCGCGGGGCGCGGGAACGCGCGCGGGGCGCGGGAACGCGCGCGGGGCGCGGGAACGCGCGCGGGGCGCGGGAACGCGCGCGGGGCGCGGGAACGCGTGCGGGGTGCGGGAACGCGTGCGGGGCGGCGCCCGGGGGTCCGGGTGCCGCCCCGCGCGTACGGGCCGGTCGGGCGGTCAGGCGGTCAGCTTCGCCAGGGCCGCGTCGATGCGGGCCAGCGTCTTGTCCTTGCCCAGGATCTCCAGGGACTCGAAGAGCGGCAGGCCGACGGTGCGGCCGGTGACGGCCACCCGGACCGGCGCCTGGGCCTTGCCCAGCTTCAGACCGTGCGCCTCGCCGGCGGCCAGGACGGCTTCCTTCAGCGACTCGGCCGAGGTCCAGTCCGCGGCCTGGAGCTTCTCGCGGGCCGTGCGCAGCAGGGCGTCGGAGCCCTCCTTCATCGCCTTGGTCCACGAGGCCTCGTCGAAGACCGGCTCCGGGAGGAACAGGAAGTCGACGTTGGCGGTGATCTCGGAGAGCACCTTCAGCCGGGTCTGGGCGTGCGGGGCGACGGCCTGCCACCGGGCCTCGTCGAAGTCCTCCGGCGCCCACGGGGCGAACGGCGCCCGCAGCCACGGACGGCAGCGCTCGGTGAAGTCCTCCACCGTCAGCATACGGATGTGGTCGCCGTTGATCGCCTCGCACTTCTTGAGGTCGAAACGGGCCGGGTTGGGGTTCACGTCGGAGATCTCGAAGGCCGCGACCATCTCCTCCACCGTGAAGATGTCCTGGTCGGCGGAGAGCGACCAGCCGAGCAGCGACAGGTAGTTGAGCAGGCCCTCGGGCAGGAAGCCCTGCTCGCGGTAGAGGTTGAGGGAGGCCTGCGGGTCGCGCTTGGAGAGCTTCTTGTTGCCCTCGCCCATCACGTACGGCAGGTGGCCGAAGGCGGGGGTCCCCTTGGCGATGCCCAGCTCGGTCAGCGCCTTGTAGAGGGCGATCTGCCGCGGGGTGGAGGACAGCAGGTCCTCGCCGCGCAGCACGTGGGTGATCTCCATCAGGGCGTCGTCCACCGGGTTGACCAGCGTGTACAGCGGGGCGCCGTTGGCCCGGACGATGCCGTAGTCGGGCACGTTCTCCGGGGTGAAGGTCAGCTCGCCGCGGACCAGGTCGGTGAAGGTGATCGTCTCGTCCGGCATGCGGAAGCGGACGATCGGCTGGCGGCCCTGGGCGCGGTACTCCTCGACCTGCGCGGCGGTCAGCTCGCGGCAGTGGCCGTCGTAGCCGGAGGGCCGGCCGGCGGCGCGGGCGGCCTCGCGGCGGCTGTCCAGCTCCTCCTGGGAGCAGTAGCAGTGGTAGGCGTAGCCGCCGTCCAGCAGCTTGCGCGCCACGTCGGCGTAGAGGTCCATGCGCTGCGACTGGCGGTACGGCGCGTGCGGGCCGCCGACCTCGGGGCCCTCGTCCCAGTCGAAGCCGAGCCAGCGCATCGCGTCGAGGAGCTGCTGGTAGGACTCCTCCGAGTCGCGGGCGGCGTCGGTGTCCTCGATGCGGAAGACCAGGGTGCCCCGGTGGTGCCGGGCGAACGCCCAGTTGAACAGGGCGGTGCGCACCAGGCCCACGTGCGGGTTGCCGGTGGGCGAGGGACAGAAACGGACGCGGGGGGGTACCCCCTGCCCGAGCGGGGTCGAGAGCTGGGGGGAGGGTGCGCTAGCCACGCTTGACAACCTTGTTGGTGAGAGTGCCGATGCCTTCGATGGTGACGGCGACCTCGTCGCCGACGCCGAGGGGGCCGACCCCCGCGGGGGTGCCGGTGAGGATGACGTCGCCGGGGAGCAGGGTCATGGCCTCCGAGATGTTGACGATCAGGTCCTCGATGGGGTGAATCATCTCGCTCGTCCGGCCGAGCTGGCGCTGTTCGCCGTTGACGGTGAGCTGGATGGTCAGGTCGTTCGCGCGCTCCAGGTCGAGGTCCGTCTCCACCCAGGGGCCGAGCGGACATGAGCTGTCGAAGCCCTTGGCGCGGGCCCACTGCTTCTCGCGCCGCTGCACGTCGCGGGCGGTGACGTCGTTGGCGCAGGTGTAGCCGAGGATGACGTCCTTGACGCGGTCGCGCGGGACCTCGCGGCACATCCGGCCGATGACGACGGCCAGCTCGGCCTCGTGGTGCAGTTCCCGGGTGAACGCGGGGTACTGGATGGCGTCGCCGGGGCCGATCACCGAGGTGGACGGCTTGAAGAAGGCGAACGGCGCCTCGGGCACCTCGTTGCCCAGCTCGCGCGCGTGCTCGGCGTAGTTGCGGCCGAACGCGACGACCTTGTTGGGGAGGACCGGCGGCAGCAGCCTGACCTTGCTCAGCGGCACCTTGGTGCCGGACAGCTCGTGGTCCGCGAACGGGATGCCCTTGATGATGTCGAGGACGAGTTCGTCCTGCTTGTCGCCCTCGACCGCGCCGAAGGCTACGTTCCCGTCGATGGAGAACCTGGCGATGCGCACGGGATTCCTGCGCCCCTCACTGAGAACCGGCGTATTGACGCCCCAGGTTATCGGAGCTATACGCGCTTCTCCGCTGCCGGGGTGTCGCCGCAGGTCAGAGGCGGGTCAGGGGCGGGCCGGGAGGGAATGAAGGGAATGAGGGGAATGAAGGGAATGAAGGGAACCGGGGAGGGAGACCGGCGCGGCCGGATACGACGAGGGCGCGGCCGGGGGGACGCTCGTGCCGTCCCGTCCGCCGCGCCCGGTGGAGCCGTCGGTCACTCGCCGGCCGGGGCGCCCGCGCCGGCCGGGATCTCCATCAGGATGGTGCGCCGGGGGTTGGCCGTCTGGGCCGGGAGGTCGGCGGTGTGCTCCGGAACCGGGGGCGTGTGCAGCTCGCCGGCGTCCTTGAGGTGCGCCAGGGTCGTGCGTCGCGGGTTGGCTATCTTGTGGAACATCATCGTCGTCTTCACCGTTGTCGTCCTGTGGCCTCTGGTCGAGTGGGGTTGGCAGAGTCGTCCCTCGTGTAAAGCGTCAGGCTAAACATCCGATTCCCCGACGAAGCCGCCAACTGCCCCCGCGATCCCTGTGAGTTTGCTCACGAACTCACCGGCAAACCGGTCAATTCCGGCCGCCAACCGGCCTTAACGAAACGGACATTGACCTACTGAAGCCATCATTCCGCTCCTGATCATGGCGACTGGGACACCAGGCACCGGCCGACGACTCGCCAAGGTATGCCCGTTATTGGCCGAAACCGGTTCCACGGCTGGTAGTCCGCCCCTCACACCCCGTCACGTAGGTCACAGCTCGGCCCACTGCCCTTGTTGGAGATCCGGCACTGTGCTGGAATCTCACGGACCGCCGCAGGATCGAGCCGGCGCACAGCGAGCGCGACACCGCGCCGAGCGGCGGCGAGATAGGGGGAACCAGCGCCGGTCACTCAAGACCACCGGGGGGCGCATTCAGGGCGCTCTCCACAACGCCGACACCGTGTCCCTCCGTTCACGCGGAGGGGTGCCTGGTCCAGAGGTTGCGACGCTAGTGCAGGGACGTTTCAAGAGGGATGGCAGCGCTTCGGCGGAGCCGGAGCCGCAGGGCGGGACTGGCCCCAAGGCCGTCGGCTCCTCGCCCCAGCACGCCCAGAAGCCGGGCCAGGCCCCGGCCGGCGACGGCGGCGACCGGGGCGGACGTCCGGGCGCGGCGGCCTCCTCGGCGTCCGGCACGGCGACCCCCGCGGGCACCCCCACGCCCACGGTCAAGCCCGTGCAGGGACCCACCGGCCCCGGCTCCCGGCTGCACCTGCGCAACTGGCGCATCTCCACCCGCCTGGTCTCGCTGCTCGCGCTGCCCGTGGTCGCGGCCACCTCGCTGGGCGCGCTGCGCATCAACGAGAACATGAACGACATCCAGCAGCTCGACAACATGAAGCTGCTGACGGAGATGACCAAGCAGGCCACCGAGCTGGCCATGGCGCTCCAGGACGAGCGTGACCAGTCCGCCGGCCCGCTGGCCCACGGCGGCCTGAAGACGAACGACTACCAGATCAAGGCGTACCAGCAGAAGAGCGACCGGGCCCGCGACAACTTCCTCGACGCTTCCGAGGAGATCGACGCGGCGAGCAAGAACGGCAACCTCCAGGGCGTGCGGGACGCGCTCGTCGGCCTCGCCAACCAGCTCGACGACCTCGCCAAGATCCGCCAGAAGGCGTACGGCTCGAAGCAGAACGCCTCGCAGACGGTCGAGTCGTACCACCGGCTCATCACCCAGCTCATCGGTCTGTCCCAGGACATGGCCGAGGCGTCCAGCAACCCGGAGATGATCTCCCGTACCCGTGCCCTGGCGGCGTTCTCCACCGCCAAGGAGTACGCGTCCGTGCAGCGCGCCATGATCGCCGCGGCGCTGCCCCCGACGCCCGCCACCAAGGGCGACCTGACGGAGAACGACCGTCTCTACGGCCAGTCGGCGTACGAGAGCGAGAACTCCGAGCTGGCGATCTTCCGCAAGATCTACGCGGACCACGACGCCGAGGAACTGCTGCGGCCGATCGACGAGGGCAACCCGACGATCGAGTCCGCCGACACCTACGCCAAGCGGTCCTTCGAGTCCCCGGACGGTCTCCAGCAGCTTCCGGCGCGGTCCTACAAGGACTGGGTGGACGACAGCTCGACCAAGATCGAGCAGATGAAGAAGATCGAGCACACGCTCCTGGAGGAGATGGAGCAGAAGGCCCGCGAGCTGAAGAGCGCCACCCAGCGTGACGCCATCATCTCCGGTGCGCTGATCCTGCTCGTGCTCGGTGTCTCGCTGGTCGGCGCGTTCGTCGTGGCCCGCTCCATGATCCGCTCGCTGCGCCGGCTCCAGGAGACCGCGACCAAGGTCGCCCAGGACCGGCTGCCCGAGCTGGTCAAGCAGCTCTCCGAGTCCGACCCGCAGGACGTCGACACCTCCGTGGAGTCGGTCGGTGTGCACTCCCGGGACGAGATCGGCCAGGTGGCCGCGGCCTTCGACGACGTGCACCGCGAGGCGGTCCGCCTGGCCGCCGAGCAGGCCCTGCTGCGGGGCAACGTCAACGCGATGTTCACCAACCTCTCGCGCCGCTCCCAGGGTCTGATCCAGCGCCAGCTCTCGCTGATCTCCGAGCTGGAGTCCCGCGAGGCCGACCCGGACCAGCTCTCCTCCCTGTTCAAGCTGGACCACCTCGCCACCCGTATGCGCCGTAACGGCGAGAACCTGCTCGTCCTCGCCGGTGAGGAGCCCGGCCGCCGGTGGACGCGGCCGGTCCCGCTGGTCGACGTGCTGCGTGCCGCCGCCTCCGAGGTGGAGCAGTACGAGCGCATCGAGCTGGCCTCGGTGCCCACCACCGAGGTCGCCGGCCGGGTCGTCAACGACCTCGTGCACCTGCTCGCCGAGCTGCTGGAGAACGCGACGTCGTTCTCCTCGCCGCAGACCAAGGTCAAGGTCACCGGTCACGCGCTGCCCGACGGCCGGGTGCTCATCGAGATCCACGACACCGGTATCGGCCTCTCCCCCGAGGACCTCGCGGCGATCAACGAGCGGCTCGCCTCGCCGCCCACCGTGGACGTGTCGGTCTCGCGCCGCATGGGTCTGTTCGTGGTCGGCCGGCTGTCGCAGCGCCACGGCATCCGCATCCAGCTCCGCCCGTCCGACTCCGGTGGCACGACCGCGCTGGTCATGCTGCCCGTGGACGTGGCCCAGGGCGGCAAGAAGCCCGTTCCGGGCAAGCCCGGCGGGTCCGTGTCCGGTGGTCCGGCCGCCGCGCAGGCCGCCGCGGGCGCGGCCGCGGCCCGGCGGCAGAACGGCGGCCAGGGCGGTGCCCCGGCCGGCGGCGGTCTGCTCGGCGGCGGGCCTGGCCCGCGCGGCCAGGTCGGTTCCGCCCCGGGCTCCCGGGCGCTGCCCGGCACGGGCCAGGGCGGCCGTCCCGGTGCGCCGGGCGGAGCGCGCGGTCCCCAGGGCGGTCCCGGCGGTGCCCCGCAGCAGGGCGGCCGGACGACGGCCGGGTCCGGCGCGGGCGGCTTCGGCGGCCAGGCGCCCGGCGCCCCGCAGGGCTTGCAGGCCGCGCGCCCCGGCGGCCCGCAGCAGGACCTCTTCGGCGGCGGCGGCCGGAAGCGGCCCGGTGCGCCCGCGGAGCAGGGCCGCCGGCCCCAGCTTCCGCCGCGCGGCGGCCCGCGGGCCGAACTGCCCGGCGGTGCCCCGCAGTCGCGCACCCCGGACTGGGCCGGCGGCCCGGCCCCGGTGTCCCGCGCCTCGCTGGACACGCCGCGCGGCCATGACGAGCAGGACCCGGCGCAGACCGCGCACCTGCCGCGCGTCGACGACCGGCAGGGTCCGGGCGCGACCGCGGAGATGCCCCGGATCGACGCCCAGGGACCGGCGACGGGCGCGTTCCCGCGCGCGGAGCTGCCCGGCGCGGACGGCTCCGCCCCGCGGACGGGCCAGTTCCCGCACCTGGACGACGCCCAGCAGACCGGCCAGTACGCCCGTCCGGACGACGCCCGGCAGACGGACCCGTTCGCACGGCCCGACAGCCCGCAGCAGACCGGCCAGTACCCGCGCCCCGACGCCGACCCGGAGCAGGGCCAGTACGGCCGCCCGGACGACGCCCAGCAGACCGGTCAGTACG
Organism: Streptomyces sp. NPDC017095; assembly: GCF_044332325.1. NCBI lineage: Bacteria > Bacillati > Actinomycetota > Actinomycetes > Kitasatosporales > Streptomycetaceae > Streptomyces > Streptomyces sp. NPDC017095. Next base: position 147,164 of record NZ_JBIROU010000010.1, on the reverse strand, counting down.
CCCGTCCGGACAACGCCCGGCAGACGGACCCGTTCGCGCGGCCCGACAGCCCGCAGCAGACCGGCCAGTACCCGCGCCCCGACGCCGACCCGCAGCAGGGCCGGTTCGACGGGCCCGACGCCCGGCAGGGCGGCTCCGACCCGTTCGTCCGTTCCGATGTGTTCGGCAGCGCACCGGCCAACGGCCGGCCGGACGGCGGCGCGCAGCACACCGGCCAGTTCCCGGCCCCGCAGGCCCCGCAGGCGTACGACGGCGGTTACGACGGCGGCTCCACCGGCCAGCACGCCCTGCCCGCCCGGAACAACCCCGGCCACACCGGGCAGTTCGAGCGTCCGCAGCCGGCCGGCCGGGACGAGTTCGGCGCCCCGCGCCCCCCGGCCCCGCAGCAGCGTCCGGTCCACCCGGAGCCCGACCACCGCGGTGCCGCGCAGCGGCCCGACGAGGGCCGGGCGCAGGGTGACGCATGGGCCCTGCCGCCGGCCAGCGGTCCGGGCGACGGCCGTACCCCGCTGTACGACACGCTGGAGACCAACTGGTTCCACCAGCAGCAGGAGCGGGAGAACGGGCAGCAGGAGGGCGCGTCCGCGTCACCGCAGCAGTCCGCGTCCGCTCCGCAGCGGTCCGCGCCGGGCACCGGTTCCTGGCGCACCTCGCCGAACGACGAACTCGTCCGGCAGGCCGAGCGGGTCCGGCAGCCCGCGGCGGGCGGGATCACCACCTCCGGCCTGCCGCGCCGGGTGCCCCGGGCGAACCTCGTACCGGGCACGGCCCAGCAGCAACAGCACCAAAGCGGTCCGCAGGTCTCGCGTGCGCCTGACGACGTACGCGGCCGGCTGACCAATCTCCGTCGGGGCATCGCTCAGGGCCGTCAGGCCGGCAGCGGCCAGACCGGCAGCTTCCCGAGCCCCACTCACCAGCAGGAGCGTTAGTTGAGTCCGATGAGCCAGGCGGCACAGAACCTGAACTGGTTGATCACCAACTTCGTGGACAACACCCCCGGGGTGTCCCACACAGTGGTGGTCTCCGCCGACGGCCTTCTGCTGGCGATGTCCGAAGGCTTCCCGCGGGACCGCGCCGACCAGTTGGCGGCGGTCGCGTCCGGCCTGACCTCGCTGACGGCCGGGGCGTCCCGGATCTTCGAGGGCGGCACCGTGGCGCAGACGGTCGTCGAGATGGAACGCGGGTTCCTGTTCCTGATGTCCGTCTCGGACGGGTCGTCCCTCGCGGTCCTGGCCCACCCCGAGTGCGACATCGGTCTCGTCGGCTACGAGATGGCACTGCTCGTCGACCGCGCGGGTGCGGTACTCACCCCGGACCTGCGCGCCGAACTCCAAGGCAGTCTGCTTCACTGACCGGCCCCGGCACCACCCACCTCACAAAAACACCGTCCGGCCGCCACAATCCCCCCACCGGCCCCGTCAGACGGCTTGACTGACCGACTTGCTGTCCCGCCCGGAGGATCCATGACCCCGCCCATCTCCCATCATGATCCGTACGCGGAACCGTACGGGGACGAGGGCGACCAGCCGCTGGTGCGTCCGTACGCCATGACCGGCGGCCGGACCCGGCCCCGCTACCAGCTCGCCATCGAGGCGCTGATCAGCACCACGGCCGACCCGGCAGCGCTCATGGGACTGCTCCCGGAGCATCAGCGGATCTGCCACCTGTGCCGCGAGGTCAAGTCGGTCGCGGAGGTCTCCGCGCTGCTGGCCATGCCGCTCGGTGTGGCCCGGATCCTGGTGGCCGACCTCGCCGAGGCCGGCCTGGTCGCCATCCACCAGCCTGGTGGCGACGAGAACAACGGCGGCGCTCCGGACGTGACGCTGCTCGAAAGGGTGCTCAGTGGACTTCGCAAGCTCTGACGCGGGCCGGGCCACCACCTCCGCGAAGATCGTGGTGGCGGGCGGCTTCGGCGTGGGCAAGACCACGTTCGTCGGCGCCGTCTCGGAGATCAACCCGCTGCGCACAGAGGCCGTCATGACGTCCGCGTCCGCCGGCATCGACGACCTCACCCACACCGGGGACAAGACCACCACCACGGTGGCCATGGACTTCGGCCGCATCACCCTGGACCAGGACCTCATCCTCTACCTGTTCGGCACCCCCGGACAGGACCGCTTCTGGTTCATGTGGGACGACCTCGTCCGCGGCGCCATCGGCGCCATCGTCCTCGTCGACACCCGCCGCCTCGCCGACTGCTTCCCCGCCGTCGACTACTTCGAGAACTCCGGCCTGCCCTTCGTCATCGCCCTCAACGGCTTCGACGGACAACAGCCCTACTCCCCCGACGAAGTCCGCGAAGCACTCCAGATCGGCCCCGACACCCCCATCATCACCACCGACGCCCGCCACCGCGCCGACGCCAAGAGCGCCCTCATCACCCTCGTCGAACACGCCCTGATGGCACGCTTGAAGTAGCACTCAAGTACGACAGACGGCAGGGCAGTTGCCGTACCGGTTCCGGAGCCGGCTGTGGCCTTTGACACGGTCGGCTCCGGTGTTCATAACAGTTCGGCAGAGGAATCGCCGGTGATCGCCACGCGACGCGGTCGTCCGGTGCCGCTGCGCGCACGTTCGTCCCGCCTTTTGGCAAGGCTCGCTCTATATGACCGTTTTATCTCGCGTTTACAAGCGCTCCGTCACCGGGCCTCCACTGTTTGGAAGTGCGCTGGTCCACGTGCTGGAATGCCTGAACTGCCCATGGGTCGAAGACGTACTCCGTAGTGGTCTATGGCGAACCGGGCTCTGAGAGACTGCGGCACGACGTAGGTGCCGACCGCCGAGAGGTTGTTGGTCGAGTGAGGCGAAGCAAGAACGGTCCCGAGCCGTCGGCACGGGGCAACTTCACCCCGCCGCCGCGCGCTGCGGCGCCCACCCCCGTTCCCGGTGCGGAGCCGACGGCCACTTCCTCGGCCGGCGGCCGCTTCTCGCCGCGCAACTGGCGGGTGCCCACCCGGCTGAACGCCATCCTCCTCATACCCGTGGCGGTCGGCCTCGTCATGGGCGGCTTCCAGGTGAAGAGCTCGATCGACACCTGGCAGCAGGCCCGGGACGCGGAGAACACCGCGCGACTGGTGCGCGCCGCCCTCGCCTACGCCGACGCCCTGGAGAACGAGCGGGACGTCACCGCGGCACCGCTGCTGCTGAACAAGAAGGACGCGGCGGGCAAACAGACCGTCGACGCCGCCCGCAAGGCCACGGACCAGGCCGCCGACGCCTTCGACCAGGCGGCCGCGAGCATGCCGGACGAGCCCGGCCTCAACCGCCGGCTGAAGCTGTTCCACGAGGACGAGCCCTCGCTGGCCCAGCTGCGGCAGTCGGCGTACACCTCCCGGATGACGGGCGTGCAGACGGAGGAGGGCTACGTCACCGTCGCCCACCCGCTGATGGAGTTCGCCAACGAACTGGGTCTCGGCACCGGAAACATCACCTCCTACGGCCGTACCGTCTACGCGATCTCGCTGACCAAGGCGGCGCTGTCGCTGGAGCGGTCGATCGGCACGCACCTGCTGGTCAAGCCCGGTCCGGACGCACCGAACCTCACCACCCAGCAGATCTCCCTGTCCTCGTACGCCTATCTGGAGCGCATCGCGCTGGAGGAGTACAAGGGCGGCGGCACCGAGGCGGACGCGCAGAAGCTGAAGGACGCCAAGACAAAGATCGAGGCGGACGCGGCCGCGCTGGCCCGCAAGGCTAAGGCGGAGAACCCGCAGTACGTCGCCCCGCCGGCCGGGGACACCGGCATGGTCACGGCGCTGGCCACCATGCCGGACACCAGCGCCGCCAGCCGGGCCGCGCTGGCCGGCAAGGGCGTCACCGCCGAGAACTGGTGGGCGGTCAACACCCTGAAGTACAAGGCCTACCGCCAGATCGAGGCGGACATGGCCGACAAGGCGGTGAACGAGGCGTCGGACATCGCCGACAACGCCAAGACCTCCGCCTTCATCACCGGTGCCGTGGTCGTCATCGCCCTGCTCGCCGCGTTCCTGCTGGCCGGGCTGGTGGCCCGGCAGATGAGCCGCTCGATGCGCCGGCTGCGCAACGCCGCCTTCAACGTCGCCGAGCAGCGCCTGCCGATGCTGGTCGACCAGCTCTCGCGCACCGATCCCGGCCGGGTCGACACCCGGGTCACGCCGATCCCGATCACCACCAAGGACGAGATCGGCGAGGTCGCCCGCGCCTTCGACCAGGTCCACCGCGAGGCCGTCCGGCTCGCCTCCGAGCAGGCCCTGCTGCGGGGCAACATCAACGCGATCTTCACCAACCTCTCGCGCCGCAACCAGTCGCTGATCGAGGGCCAGCTCACCCTGATCACCGACCTGGAGAACAACGAGGCCGACCCGGACCAGCTCGAGAACCTCTTCCGGCTGGACCACCTGGCCACCCGTATGCGCCGCAACGGCGAGAACCTGCTGGTCCTCGCCGGCGAGGAGCCCGGCCGCCGCTGGGACCAGCCGGTGCCGCTGGTCGACGTGCTGCGCGCCGCCTCCTCCGAGGTGGAGCAGTACGAGCGCATCGAGCTGTCCGGCGTACCGGAGGCCGAGATCCACGGCCGCGCGGTCACCGACCTCGTGCACCTGCTGGCCGAGCTGCTGGAGAACGCCACCACGTTCTCCTCGCCGCAGACCAAGGTCAAGGTGACGGCGACCCGGCTGCCCGACGGCCGCGTCATGGTCGAGATCCACGACAAGGGCATCGGTCTGACCGCCGAGGACTTCGCGGACATCAACCACAAGCTGGCCAACCCGCCGACCGTGGACGCCGCCATCTCCCAGCGCATGGGCCTGTTCGTGGTCGGCCGGCTGTCCGACCGGCACGGCATCCGGGTCCAGCTCCGCCCCTCGGGCGAGCAGGCCGGCACGACCTCGCTGGTCATGCTCCCCGACGCGATCACGCACGGCGGCGGCGGCGAGATGCCGCTGGACCGCGAGGAGTTCACGGTCTCGCAGATCATCCCGGAGCAGCAGTTCCAGGGTGAGGACTTCGGCCGGCAGCAGCAGCCGCAGCAGCGCACCGCCGCCGAACTGGGCTTCGACGACAGCCGGTACAACGAGGTCCCCGACGACGCCCGGGATCTCGACCCGGTCGGCCGGACGCGGCTGCGCGAGGAGCGCCGTGCCGCGCTGGAGGCCCAGGGCCACGGACAGCAGTCCGAGGCGCCCCGGCAGGAGTCCGCCGAGGCCCCGGCCGGCTACCAGGACCCCTTCACCGGGCAGCACGCCTTCCCGGAGCAGCAGCCCTACGGCGAGCAGGAACCTTACGGCGAGCAGCCGCAGCAGCCGTACCAGGAGCAGCAGCAGGCGTACGGCGAGCAGCCGCAGCAGGCGTACGGGGCGCCGGCGTACGAGGAGCAGCAGCACTCCACGGCGTACGAGCCGTCCTACGAGCAGTCGTACGACGAGCGGTACTACGCGCCGGACGGTGAGGCGTCGCAGCACGAGGGCTTCTCCCCGGCCGGCGGCTACGGCGAGTCCGGGGCCCCGTACGCGGAGCCCGCCCGGACGCCCTCCTACCAGGACGACTGGCCGCAGCAGGACGGCTACCGCAACGGCTATCCGGCCCCGTACGCTCCGGAGACGGGATCGCCGCAGGCCGGTGACGTGAGCGAGCCGGACCGCGTAGGCTTCGACCGTCCGGGAACGGCATCTCCCGCCGCCCACGAGCTGACCGACGCCGGGCTGCCCCGCCGCGGTGCCCCCGCGAGCGGCTCCCCCGACGCCGGAAGCCCGAACGGCACGCCGCGCGCGCGGCAGGACGGGCCGGCCCCGGCACCGGGCGACGCACCGGACGCCGGCGGCGACAGCGGCTGGCGCACGGCGAACGACGAACGGTGGCAGCAGGCCGCGCAGCTCCGCAAGCCCAAGGCGGGCGGGGTCACCGCCTCCGGCCTGCCGAAGCGGGTGCCCAAGGCCAACCTGGTCGAGGGTTCCGCCGAATCCACCCCCCAGGGCGGCCCCCAGGTCTCCCGCGCCCCGGAGGACGTCCGGGGCAGGCTGAGCAACCTGCGCCGGGGCGTCCAGCGCGGACGCAGCGCAGGCAGTGAAACGAACGGCCAGGGCTTCGGTCCTGACAGCACCTACAACCAGGAGCGTTAGTGTGAGCCCGATGAGCCAGGCGGCACAGAACCTGAACTGGTTGATCACCAACTTCGTGGACAACACCCCGGGGGTGTCCCACACGGTGGTGGTCTCCGCCGACGGACTCCTTCTGGCGATGTCCGAAGGCTTTCCCCGCGACCGTGCCGACCAGCTCGCGGCCGTCGCCTCCGGTCTGACCTCGCTGACCGCGGGTGCCTCGCGCATCTTCGAGGGCGGCAGCGTGAACCAGACGGTTGTGGAGATGGAGCGAGGATTTCTCTTCATCATGTCCATCTCCGACGGTTCGTCGCTCGCCGTCCTGGCCCACCCGGAGGCGGACATCGGCCTCATCGGGTACGAGATGGCCCTGCTGGTGGACCGCGCGGGCACGGTTCTCACCCCGGATCTCCGCGCGGAGCTCCAGGGCAGCCTTCTCAACTAGTAATCGGACGATGCGTATGCGTGTCCCGGCACCGTAAGGTTTCGGGACGCGGCACCCCAGGGATGGGGGCCCGGCGCAGTCGGAGGAGGAGAAAGTGGCAACACCCCCAGGCGGATCGTCTACGGGCAACTGGTCGTACGGCCCCGGACAGGGCCAGGGTGACGGTTCGGCGAACCGGTACGGCTACCCCTCCACCCCCGGCCACCGTCAGCCCTACGTCCCGCAGGGCCCCGGCCCGTCGCCGTACGACCAGCCGCAGGGCCCCGGCCCGTCCCCGTACGACCAGCCGCCGGCCCCGCGCATCCAGCCGGTGCAGCCGCAGCGCCGTCCCGAGCCGGCCCCGGCGGCGGCGAACAACCCCCTGGTGCGTCCGTACGCCATGACCGGCGGCCGGACCCGCCCGCGCTACCAGCTCGCCATCGAGGCGCTGGTGCACACCACCGCTGCTCCGCACCAGATGCAGGGCCAGCTGCCCGAGCATCAGCGGATCTGCAATCTGTGCCGGGAGATCAAGTCGGTGGCCGAGATCTCGGCCCTGCTGACGATCCCCCTCGGCGTGGCCAGGATCCTCGTCGCCGACTTGGCGGAGGCGGGCCTGGTCGCCATCCATCAGCCCGGCGGCGACGAGAACGCCGGTGGCCAGCCAGACGTGACACTGCTCGAAAGGGTGCTCAGTGGACTTCGCAAGCTCTAGCGGCGGTCCTTCCCGCTCCACCACCTCCGCGAAGATCGTGGTGGCGGGCGGCTTCGGCGTGGGCAAGACCACGTTCGTCGGCGCCGTCTCGGAGATCAACCCGCTGCGCACAGAGGCCGTCATGACGTCCGCGTCCGCCGGCATCGACGACCTCACCCACACCGGGGACAAGACCACCACCACGGTGGCCATGGACTTCGGCCGCATCACCCTGGACCAGGACCTCATCCTCTACCTGTTCGGCACCCCCGGACAGGACCGCTTCTGGTTCATGTGGGACGACCTCGTCCGCGGCGCCATCGGCGCCATCGTCCTCGTCGACACCCGCCGCCTCGCCGACTGCTTCCCCGCCGTCGACTACTTCGAGAACTCCGGCCTGCCCTTCGTCATCGCCCTCAACGGCTTCGACGGACAACAGCCCTACAGCCCCGACGAAGTCCGCGAAGCACTCCAGATCGGCCCCGACACCCCCATCATCACCACCGACGCCCGCCACCGCGCCGACGCCAAGAGCGCCCTCATCACCCTCGTCGAACACGCCCTGATGGCACGGCTGCGGTAACACCGCCGGTCAGGCAACCCGTGAGGGCTCCTGTGACTCTTTTTTGAGTGACAGGAGCCCTTTCGTCATGTCTACGGGGATGAACGTGCTGAACGTGATCGAGATCGACGGCTGGCCGGCGCTGGTCTGGGCGGCGGTGCTGCTGGCGCCGAGCGCGCTGGTCTCCTCGGCCCTGCTGTTCCCGCTGCGGGCCCGGCTGCGCGGCAGGCTGGTCCTGGGCTGGCTGACGGTCTTCCTGACGGCCGTCCTGCTGTCCCTGTGGACCCCCGGCCTGCGCCTGACGTCCCTGTGGCCGGCCCTCTGCCTGGCCACCGTGTCCGTGCCCCTGGCCGCGTGGGCGCGGAAGCGGGACGGGGGACGCCGGGACGGCTGACCCAAGGTCCGCAGAGTCGCGCCGGAAGAGGGCGCGGGCATGCCGCGGCCCCGCAACTCCCGGAGGAGTGGCGGGGCCGTGGGACGCGCTCGGGACGTCAGTGCCAGCTGTGCGGGGCGCGGAAGCCGCCCTCGCGCTCCAGGCGGCGCCAGCCGGCCCGGGGGCGGCCGCGGTGGACCGGGGTCGTGGACGGCTGGGCGGCGACGCGGGCCATGAGGATCGCGGTGATGGCGGCGACCTCCTCGGGCTCGGCGTGGCCCTTCTCGACGCGGATGTCAGGAGTGCTCATGGGTGTCAGTCTCCGGGAGAGAGGTGTCCGCTGGGTTACTGCGGGGGGTTGCCGTGCTTGCGCGAGGGCAGGTCGGCGTGCTTGGAGTGCAGCATCGCCAGGGACTTCACCAGCACCTCGCGGGTCTCGGCGGGGTCGATGACGTCGTCGACGAGGCCCCGCTCGGCCGCGTAGTACGGGTGCATCAGCTCGGCCTTGTACTCCTTGACCATCTTCTGCCGCATGGCCTCGGGGTCCTGGGCGGCGGCGATCTGCCGGCGGAAGATGACGTTGGCCGCGCCCTCCGCGCCCATCACGGCGATCTCGTTCGTCGGCCAGGCGTAGGTGAGGTCGGCGCCGATCGACTGGGAGTCCATGACGATGTAGGCACCTCCGTACGCCTTGCGCAGGATGAGGGAGATCCTCGGCACGGTCGCGTTGCAGTAGGCGTACAGGAGCTTCGCGCCGTGGCGGATGATTCCGCCGTGCTCCTGGTCGACGCCCGGGAGGAACCCGGGGACGTCCAGGAAGGTGACGATCGGGATGTTGAAAGCGTCGCACATCTGGACAAAGCGTGCAGCTTTTTCGGACGCCTCGATGTCCAGGACGCCCGCCAGGACCTGCGGCTGGTTGGCGATGATGCCGACGACCTGGCCGTCGAGCCGGGCGAGGGCGCAGATGATGTTGCGCGCCCAGCGCTCGTGGACCTCCAGGTACTCGCCGTCGTCGACGATCTCCTCGATGACCTTGGCCATGTCGTAGGGCCGGTTGCCGTCGGCCGGGACCAGATCGAGGAGGACGTCCGAGCGGCGCTCCACCGGGTCGGAGGAGTCCGCCCGCGGCGGGTTCTCGCGGTTGTTCTGCGGCAGCAGCGACAGGAGGTAGCGCACCTCGGCGATGCACGTCTCCTCGTCGTCGTAGGCGAAGTGGCAGACGCCGGAGGTCTCGGCGTGCACGTCGGCGCCGCCGAGGCCGTTCTGCGTGATCTCCTCGCCGGTCACGGCCTTGACCACGTCGGGGCCGGTGATGAACATCTGCGAGGTCTCGCGGACCATGAAGACGAAGTCGGTGAGGGCGGGGCTGTAGGCCGCGCCGCCCGCGCACGGGCCGAGCATCACCGAGATCTGCGGGATGACACCGCTGGCCTTGGTGTTGCGCTGGAAGATGCCGCCGTAGCCGGCGAGGGCGGAGACGCCCTCCTGGATACGGGCGCCGGCGCCGTCGTTCAGGGAGACCAGCGGCGCGCCGGCCGCGATGGCCATGTCCATGATCTTGTGGATCTTGGTGGCGTGGGCCTCGCCCAGCGCGCCGCCGAAGATCCGGAAGTCATGGGCGTAGACGAAGACCGTGCGGCCCTCCACCGTGCCCCAGCCGGTGATGACACCGTCGGTGTACGGCTTCTTGGCCTCCAGGCCGAACCCGGTCGCCCGGTGCCGGCGGAGCTGCTCGACCTCCTGGAAGGACCCGGGGTCGAGGAGCAGCTCGATCCGCTCGCGCGCCGTCAGCTTGCCCTTGGCGTGCTGCGCCTCGGTCGCCTTCTCGCTCGGGCCGGCCACGGCCCGGGCGCGGATCTCGTGCAGTTCGGCGACCCGTCCGCGCGCGTCCGTCGGCTCGCCCGTCGGCTCACCCGTCGTCTCTTCCAAAACGGTCATGTAGCGACCTTACGAAGGACACGAAGAAAAGCGAGCCGTCGACTCTGTACAGTCTCCGGCCCGTTTTCCTGGTGCCAGTGAACAGAACCATCAGGCGATGCAGGCGTTCCGACTGCTCAGACGGGCATCCTTTTGTAGGGAAGCCACAAGGCGGTCAGCCGAGGACCACCTCACATTCGTGGGTGGCGCATGCCATCCCCGGAGTGACACGGAGCCTCAGACGGCGGCCCGCCGAGAGCACCTGGACGCCGTCGCCGGCCCGGGTGACCGCGCGCACCGGATGGTCCCAGACCAGCTCCAGCGGGACGCCGGTGCGGGGTGGCTCGCTCACGCGCAGACTCGCCGTACGGCCCCGGCGGACGACGAGCACGCTCGCGCCGGCCGAGACGGTGAGGTCTCCTACCGTACCGGTCCCCCAGAAGGTGTACGCCCTCAGGCCCAGCCGGGGGACGGCGACGGCCTGGGCGGTGGTGTCGTTGGCGAGGACGGTCAGCCAGTGCGGGCCGGCGGCGCGGGCGGCGGTCTCGGCGCGGCCGGCGCCGGGCAGCAGGACGTAGGTGTAGCGGGCGTCCCGCGGGTCGGTGCCGTGGTCGAGCCAGAGGGTCTGCCAGCGCCGGGTGCGCCGCTCGGTGCTGCTGGTGGTGTTGATGTCGGACCAGGCGCCGGTGCGGTCCTCGCGCAGGGTGCGCAGGTCGCCGCCGTGCGGCAGGAGCCAGCCGCCGTGTCCCTCCAGGTGCGCCCATCCCGGGCCGCGCGCGAAGGTCTGCGTGCCGTTCTCGCCGAGGTTGCGGTTGTCCACGACCGTCACGGCCGGGAAGCCGTCGGTGGAGGTGATCCCGGCGCCGAGGCAGACCACGGCGTCGTCGAGGAAGAACCAGGACTTGCGGGCCTGGAGGGTGGAGCCGAGGCCCTTGAGGTGCTGGCCGACGGCCGCGTAGGTGCCGTCGGTGGTGCCGCCGACCCAGCGGACGTCCGGCCGGGGGGCGCCCCACTCGCCGCCGGCCCGGTCGGCGAGCGGGAGAGTCGACACGGTGGTGCCGGGCAGCCGGTACCAGTCGACGGTGGGCCAGTACCAGTCGGTGTACTGGTCGCTGCTCCCGGACGGCCACCAGTACAGCATTCCGGAGCCGGTGTGCCAGCCGCGCGGATTCTCGCCGTTGCCGCACTCGTAGTGGGCGATGCGGTCACCGGCCATGGCCAGGGCCGCGGTGAAGCGGGGCGTGCGGTGGACGGCGCGGTCCATGGCCGGGAAGAGGCGGTGGCCGGGGGGCTCGGGCGCGGCGGGGACCGGCGAGGCGGCGACGGCGTGCAGCCGCGCCAGGTCGGCGACGCCGAACTGACGGGACGTCAGCATCGGTACCACGGTGTCCCGTTCGATCCAGCCCTTGATCATGCCGTGCCAGCGCCGCCGTTCGCCCTCGCTCGCGCCGGCCGCGAGCAGGGCGAGGGCGGCGATCAGGGCCTGCCCGTGGTAGTGGTCGCTGCGCAGCACCTGCTGGTCGTCGGAGCGCAGGTAACCCCGGCTGATGGCGCGGCCGTTGACGCAGTCCATGACCAGTCCGTCGTGGATCAGCGGCGCGTAGGCGCGCTCCACGCTGTCGAGGACGTGCTGCCGGGCGGGGTCGGTGATCTCCCACGGCGATCCGGCGAGCAGCGCGAACAGCCGGCCGAGGCCGTCGAGCAGGACCTGGCCGTAGGTGCCCGAGTAGGCGACCCAGGTGTGCTGGACGAAGGAGCCGTCGGCGTAGAGCCCGTCGCCCTCGGTGACGTACGGGAAGACGGGCGAGAGGGCGTCGCGGGCGAGGGCGGTCTTCTCCGGGCTGCGGCCGAGGATGCCGCGCAGGGCGACCGAGCGGCACAGGTCGACGCGGTTGGCGCCGGTGGAGGTGCCGGAGTAGTCGGTGAGCAGGGTGTCCGGAATGAAGTGGTCGACGGCCGCGCAGGCCGCCGCGATCCGGTCCGGGCCCGCCTGCTCGTACAGCGCGGCCGTGATGTCCAGCAGGAGGCGCGGGCTGCCGATCTGCCACTCCCACCAGTTGCCGTAGCGGGTGGTGGCGGGGTGGTAGACGGTGGCGGAGAGGTGGTCAAGGCCGCGCAGTACGGCGGTGAGCAGCGCGGGGTCGCCGGTGACGCCGGTGCCGGGCTGCGCGTACGCCTGGGTCATGGTCCACAGGCGGCCGTAGCTGAAGGTGATGCCGGACGGCGGGTCGAAGGGGTGGCCGGGCCAGAGGGAGGCCGGGGCCGGGGCCATGGCCGCCTGGAACTCCCGGGACCGCTGCCCGAGTCCGGCGAGCCGGGAGGCGTACGGCTCGGCGGCCGGGTCGTAGCCGGTGCCGAGCGCGATGCCGAGCCAGCGCCGGCGCAGCGTCTCGTACGGGTCCTCGCCGGCCGCCCGCGCGCCGTGCGCGGGGGCGGCGGCGAGGGCGGCGGCCAGCAGCAGCGCGCGTCGGGTCGGACCCAGGGCCCCGGTCACCGCCCCGCCCCCGGCTCAGCAGCCGCCGCAGTTGTAGTAGAGGACGTCCCAGTGGCTGCCCTCGTCGGCGTAGATGTTGCCGGACCCGGACTGGTACTGCGGGGCGCCGTCGCCGCGCAGACCGATGTAGGTGAAGGTGTTCTTGACGTACGACGTCACGCACGTGTTCTTGCCGTAGTCCAGTTTGTAGCCGTTCCAGTGCGAGTAGGTGCCGGAGGCGTGGCCGGTCTCGGTGCCGCCGGTGATGTTGAGGGCGCAGCCGCTGGCGCTCTTGAGGGTCTGGGCGCCCTGGGCGGTGGCCAGGTTGAGCTGCTCGAACGACGTACAGGTGGAGTTGTTGCGGTCCGAGCAGTTGCCGGACGACGACCAGGTGATGCCGGCCTGGCGGAACATCGACGTGGCGGTCGCGTGGCTGATCTTCGTGACGGCGAACGCGTCGGTCGCCGTGCCGAGGACGGCGATACCGGGCGCGGCCACGAGGGCGAGCGCGGTGACGAGCGAGCGCAGCGTGAACGGCTTCATGGGGACCTTCCTGCGGTGGGCCGTGGTTTCGCGGGGGGCGGCTGTGCAGGTGGTGCAGGCAGATGGTGCCCGAGGGGCCGGGGGCCGCGCCAGAGGGCGGACACGACCGGGCCTAGCCGAACTCGCACCACACGATCTTGCCCGGATCGCGTTCCCCCACGCCCCACTTGTCCGCCAGCGCGGCGACGAGGAGCAGCCCCCGGCCGTGCTCCGCCACCGTGGACGGCTCCGGGACGCGGACCTCGCCGGGACCGCTGTCGTGCACCTCCACCCGCAGGACGCCGTCGGCGTGCCGGGCCAGGCGGAGCAGGAAACCCCGGCCGGCGGGGACGCCGTGCAGCACGGCGTTGGTCGTCAGCTCGCTCACGCAGAGCAATACGTCGTCGCCGCGCTCGGTGGCGGCCCACTCGGCCAGCGTCCGCCGGGCGAACTCCCGTGCGAACCGTACCGACCTGCGGTCACGGCGGCAGAAGACCTGGCGGGCGTGGGAGTGCTGAGTCTGTGCGTTCACGAGGCGAGTGTCACTGTGTGTCACTACAGTGGGTCAGTGAGTGAGGTCGTAGTTCTCATTGCTACGAGTCCACTACGACGGATCGGCGTGCGTTCGGGGGAAAGGAACGGCCATGCACGCGGCATCGAGGCCCAAGAAAGTCGGTTCGTGGTACGCGGTGGGTGCGCTCGTGGCGCACTACAGGAAGAAGGCGCGTCTCACGCAGGAACAGTTGGCGGAGCTGGCCAGCATCTCCGTCGACACGGTCAGGTCGATCGAGCAGGGGAGGCTGGCCCTCCAGCCGGACCGCGCCGAGCAGTTCGATGAACTGCTGGGTACAGGCGGGGCGTTAACGGTGGTGGTGGCGAAGCTGCCGGTCCGGGACCGGATCGTGCAGTTCGCGCAGGGGCTGGTGGATCACGAGCAGGAAGCGGTAAGCGTCCTCTCGTACCAGAGCCTGGTGGTTCCAGGACTCCTTCAGACACCCGAGTACTGCCGTGCGGTCTTCGACTACCGCTATCCAGCGATCGGCAGCGAGACAGCCGAGCAGTGGGTCAACGCTCGTATGGAACGGCAGTTGATCTGGCAGCGGGAACGACCGCCGGTGGGGCACTTCGTGCTGGAGGAGAGCATCCTGCGGCGGGATGTCGGCGGGCCGGAGGTGATGCGGGCGCAGATCCGGCAGATCCTGGAGTACACCGAGCCCGTCCACATGAGTTTCCAGATCATGCCCGAGAGCCGGACACCCCACGCTTGTCTCGACGGTCCGATGGTGCTGCTGGAGACGCCCGAGTACGAGCGCCTGATCTACCTGGAGGTGCAGCGCGCCAGTTTTCTCGTCGATGATCCCGATGAGGTCAGCGACTATCACCTCCAGTATGGAATGCTGCGGTCCCAGGCCCTCTCACCCGACGAGAGCGTGCGCCTCCTGAAGGGACTGCTAGGAGAGTCATGAACACCGCAGCACTGGCATGGTTCAAGTCCAGCTACAGCGGCAGCCAGGGCGGCGACTGCCTTGAAGTCGCTTGCGATTGGCGCAAGTCCAGCTACAGCAGCGACGAAGGTGGCAACTGCGTCGAGGTAGCCGCGCACCCCGCCGCCGTCCACATCCGCGACTCCAAGATCCCGGCCGGCCCCGTCCTCACCCTCTCTCCCGGCACCTGGAGCGAGTTCCTCAAGGGCGTCTAGGGCTCAGTAGCCTCCGCCGAAGTCGCCGCCGCCCCCGCCGAAGTCCCCTCCGCCGCCGCCGTCGAAGCCGCCTCCGTCACCGAAGCCGCCCCCGAAGTCTCCGGGGTCGAAGTCGGTGCCGGAGACGTCTCCGCCCTGGTAGCCGCCCGCGCCGTAGTCGCCGAAGTCGCCGTACCCGGTGCCGTAGTCCGCGGCGTAGGCGGGGCCCGCCATCAGGCCGCCGAGCATGGTGCCGACGAGGAGGCCGGGCAGCAGGCCGCCGCCGAAGTAGCCGCCCGCCCAGGGGCCGTAGGCCGGGCCCGCGTCCCAGTACGGGCGGCGGCCGTAGTCGGTGTCGACCTCGCGGACCACGGGATCGCGCCCGTCGGCCAGCCGGGCGGCGTCGGCGGCGCAGACCGGGACCCGGCGGTCGGCCCCGCCCGGCGGGGTCCAGGTGGCGTCGGTGACGGACGGGCCGTGGCGGGGGTCGAAGAAGCACGGCGGGCGGCGCTCCGGCAGCGGGCGCCCCTCCCGGCGGGCGGCGAGCCGGGCGAGGGAGAAGCGGCCGTCCTCCAGCGCCTCGGTGACCGGGCGCACGTCCTCCGGGCGCTGTGCGGCGGCCATGCGCTGCTTGGCGGTGTCGTAGGCGTCGAGCGCGTGCTCGTAGTCGGCGCGCTGGGCGTCGTCCGCGCCCGGTTCCGCGGGCTGGAAGTCCAGGCGGTCCAGCTCCTCGCCGAACGCGGTGATGTCCTCGTCCACGACCACCCGCAGCCGGTCCAGGGCGGCCCGCTGCTCCTGCTCGCGCCGCCGCCGGCCGCGCCGCACCAGCGCGTACGCGCCCGCGCCCGCGGCCACCAGGACCGCGGCCGTCGTGATCAGGGCCGTGCCGGACACGCCGTCGTTCCCGGCCGAGCCGCCCCAGCTCTTCGGGGCACGGCCGCCCATGTTGGCCAGGGCGCGGTCGGTGAAGTCGGCGAGCTGGGCCTTGGCGTCCTCGCCCTGGACGCTCGCGACCAGATTGCGCCGGGCCGTGGGCGACAGGACGGAGGAGTCGGCGCGGGCGTCGAAGCGGTCGCCGAGGCGGATGCCGTACAGACCGGTGACGCCGGTCGCGGCGCGCAGGTCGGAGAAGAGGTTCGCGGTGCGGTAGCCCGCCGGGAGGACCGCGATGAACACGGGTTTCCCGGCGTCCTTGATCCGCCGGCCGAGGGTGTCGGCGTCGGCCGCCGAGAGCTGGTCCCGGGCGGCCGGGTCGACGTAGACCGGGTTCGCCCGCAGGGCACGGGCGATCTCGGAGACGCCGGTGGCCGCACCGGCCCCGGGTGCGAACGTGGTCGTCAGCACCAGGACCAGCACGGCCAGCAGCAGTGCGGGGAGGCTTCGGTTCCGCGACACGGCCTTCATGTCTCGAACCTACCCGAAGCCTCCCGGAAGCGGTCGGTCGTGCGGCGTCCGGGTCAGGCCGCCCGGTAGGCCGCCGCCAGCTTCTCCACCGCCTTTCCGTACCGTCCGGTCAGCAGCAGGTGGTCGGCGTCGGCGAAGGGCCGGGAGACCGCCTCGGTGAGGTGGCCGGCCGCCTTCTGCTGGACCAGCAGCCGGGCCCGGGCCACCAGCGCGCGTCCGGTCCGTCCGTCCCCGTGCCGCTCGGCCGCCGCCGCCCGGACGGCGAGGCCGCGCAGGGTGGCCGCGTCGCCCTTAGGCGCCGGGGCGAGGGTGGTCAGGCCCCAGCCGTACGGGAACTGCGGGTCGTACGCCGTGTCGCCCACGTTGACCGGGAGCTGCGCCTCGGACTTCGGCCAGGTGACCGGGAGCCGGCCGGTGAAGGCGCGCCTGCCGTAGAGGACGTCGGCGACGCCGTCGCCCTCGGTGCCGGGCAGCCAGGAGGCGACCAGCGCGTCGATCCGGTCCAGCCGGTCGCCGATGAGCTGCGGGCGGCCGGAGACGATCAGCACCGCGCACCTCATCGCCGCGCAGACCTTGTCCACGGCGGCCTGGTCGGCGGCGGACAGGGCCAGGTCGTGGCCGTTGCCGACATCGCCGGCGCCCTCGGCGTACGGGGTCTCGCCGACGACGACCACCCCCACGTCGTAGCCGTCGGTCGGGGCGGAGGCGTCCTTCGAGTAGGTGACGTTCCCGCCCGCCCGGCGCATGCCCTGGAGGATGGTGGTGCCGGGCACGATGTTCCCGGAGGAGCCCTGCCAGGTGACGGTCCAGCCGCCGGTCTGGTTGCCGATGTCGTCGGCGTTGGACCCGGCGACGTACACCTTCTCGCTCTTCTTCAGCGGCAGCACCCCGCCCGCGTTCTTCAGCAGCACCTGCGACTCGGCGGCGGCCCGGCGGGCGACCGCGCGGTGGGCCGGCGAGCCGATGGCGGCGGCGCCGCGGGTGTCGGCGTACGGGTGCTCGAAGAGGCCCAGGCGGAACTTCTGGGTCAGGATGCGGGCGACGGCGTCGTCGATCCGCTGCTCGCTGATCCGGCCCGCCCGCACCTCGGCGACGAGATCGGTGGCGAACTCCTTGTACGAACTGGGCACCATCGCCATGTCCACGCCCGCGTTGACGACCGTGCGGACGTGTGCGGCGTAGTCGCCGGGGAGCTGGTCGAGGGCGTTGTAGTCGCTGATCACGAAGCCGTCGAAGCCCAGGCGGCCCTTGAGCACGCCGTCGATCATGTCGCCGCGCGCGTGCATCTTCACGGCACCCTGGCCGTCACCGGTGATGTCCAGCGAGGAGTACGACGGCATGACCGTGCCGATGCCCCGCTCGACGGCCTGCCGGTACGGCGCGAGGTGGATGTCCTCCAACTGCTCGCGGGTGACCTTGGTGACGCCCTGGTCGATGGTGTAGCCGCCCGTGGTGGAGGAGCCGTACGCGGTGCCGCCGTCGGCCACGAAGTGCTTGGCGGTGGCGAGCACCTTGTCGGCGCGGTCCAGGTCGGAGCCGTCGGCGCGGCCCTGGAGACCCTGGATCACCGGCTCCATGGCCTGCACGAGCGCCGGGTCCTCGCCGTAGGACTCGTACGAGCGGCCCCAGCGTTCGTCGCGGCTCACGCACAGACAGGGCGCGAAGTCCCAGGGGACGCCGGTGGCGCGGACCTCGGCGGCCGTCACCGCGCCGGTCTCGTAGGCGAGGTGCGGATCGCGGGCGGCGCCGATGCCGATGTTGTGCGGCAGGATCGTGGCACCGACGAGGTTGTTGTGGCCGTGCACCGCGTCGACGCCGTAGACCAGCGGTATCTGGAAGCGGGTGGCCTGCGCGCGGAGCTGGAAGCCGTCGATCATCCGCGCCCACGCCTCGGGGGTGTTGGGCGTGGGGGTCGAGCCGCCGCCGGACAGCAGGGAGCCGAGGGCGTAGCCGGTGACGTCGGCGCCCTGGCCCACGGCGCCGCGCTCGGCCTGGGTCATCTGGCCGGCCTTCTCCGCCAGGGACATCCGGCCCAGCAGGTCGGCGACCCGCTTGCGGACCGGCAGCCGGGCGTCCAGGTACGGCAGTCCGTGGGCGTCGATGACGACCTGCGGGGTCTCGGCGGGCGCCTTGGCGCCGGTGACCGTCAGCTTCAGCGGGACGGTCTCGGCGGGTTCGGCGGCCTTGTCCCGGCGGGTGGGCACCTCGACGGTCCGCGCGGTGCCGGAGGCGGTGCCGGCCGGGAAGGTGAGGGTGCCGGTCACGGGCGTGTAGTCGGCGCCGGCGGTGGCGGTGCCGTCCGCCGTGGCGTAGGCGACGGTCACCGGATCGGCGAGCGGCTGGTCGCCGGTGGTGGCGACGGTGACCTTCACCTTGGCCGTGCCGCCCTCCCGCACCGGGTAGACGGCCGCGTCCGTGGTGACGGAGGCGCGCAGCGCCGGGTCGGCCGTGCCGTACAGCTCCACGCCGTCCATGGCGAAGTCGCCCTTGGCGCCGGGCGGGAGGGTGACGGAGTAGCCCCACATGGCGGTGAGGCCGAGGACGTGGTCGATGCCGCCGACGGGCTGGTAGTCGGTGCGGTACGCGAAGTCCGTGAAGGGCAGTTCTATCTGCTTCCAGCCGGTGAAGTCGTCGGTGAAGGAGGCGTTCCACAGCTCGGACGCCTCGCCGTGGGCGCCGCCGTCCTTGATCTCGAAGGTGATCTTCCGGCCGTTGTTCCGGCCGTCCCACCAGAAGCGGATGCCCCGGCGGCCGGACCAGTCGTGGGCGGGCGCGGCGGCGGCGTAGTCGTGGGTGAAGCCGCCGTAGCCGCTGATGTCGTAGCTCCCGGCGAGCACCTTGGCGCCCTCGGGCGCGTCGGCGCGGTCGGCGAGGCGGAGCGCGGGCCGGTCGTCGGTGTCCCCGCCCCAGGTGAAGATGCCCTCGGCGGGCTGGGCGGCGAAGGGGACCTCGCCTTCGAAGCGGTCGACGGCGACGGGCGCCGGTGTGTCGGCGGCTCGCGCGGTCGCCGCCCAGGGCAGCAGACCGGCGAGGAGCGCGGCGGAGGCGAGCAGGGCGGTTCTGCGCATGGACCTTCCCTCGGCTCTCATGTTTCACTCATGGCTTAGCTCACGCCGTGAGTTAACTAGGGGTGCACATTCCCGTCAAGACGACCCGTCAGCTCGCCTGAGCCGACAGGAAGGGCGACGCACCATGAGGAGAACCCCCCGCGCGGTCCGGCTGCTCCTCGCCGGACTGCTCTCCGCCGCCGGCCTCACCCTGGCCGTACCTCCCGCGCACGCCACCGGTGAGCAGGTCACCGCCTGGCTCACCACCACCGACGACTCCGCCGGCCGGCACGTCGTGCGCGGCCTGCAGCCGCAGACGCCGTTCGCCTTCCAGTCCGGGACGGGCGGCGGCGGCGAGCACATCAGCGTGGACGAGAACACCCGCTACCAGACCTTCACCGGCGGCGGCGCGTCCTTCACGGACACCGCGGCCTGGCTGCTGAACAGCAGCGGGGCGCTGTCCCCGGCGACCCGGGACGCCACCCTGCGCAAGCTGTTCTCCCCCACCGACGGCATCGGCCTGTCGTTCCTGCGCAACCCGATGGGCGCCTCCGACCTGGCCCGCTACGGCTACACCTACGACGACGTGCCGGCCGGCCAGAGCGACCCGTCGCTGGCGAGGTTCTCCCTGGCGCACGACCTGGCCGACGTGGTCCCGCTGACCCGGCAGGCGCTCCAGCTCAACCCGTCCCTGACCGTGATGGCCTCGCCGTGGACGGCACCGGCCTGGATGAAGGACAGCGGCTCGCTCAACGGCGGCTGGCTGAAGGCGGAGGACTACGGGGCGTACGCCTCCTACTTCGTCAAGTACCTCCAGGCCTACAAGGACCAGGGCATCGACGTCCGGTACGTCACCCCGCAGAACGAGCCGACCTGCTGCTCCGGCTACCCGTCGATGAGCTGGAACGCCAGCGGCCTCGCCTACTTCACCAAGAACGAGCTGCTGCCCAAGCTCCAGGCGGCCGGCCTGAGCACCAAGGTGCTCGCCCACGACTGGAACTGGGACGTCTACGACTCCTACGCCGCCCAGACCGTGGACGACCCGGCCGTCCGCAACCACCCCAACTTCGGCGGCATCGCCTGGCACGGCTACGGCGGCGACATCGCCAAGCAGACGTCCGTGCACAACCAGTACCCGGGGCTGGACGCCTTCGGCACCGAGCACTCCGGCGGCACCTGGATCGCCGACCAGCAGCACGAGGACATGGCGAACATCATCGACTACACCCGCAACTGGGCGAAGTCGGTGACCAAGTGGTCGCTGGCCGTCGACCAGAACATGGGCCCGCACTACGGCGGCTGCGGCACCTGCACCGGCCTGGTCACCGTGCACAACGGCGACGGCGCGAGCGGGACCGTGGACTACACCGTCGAGTACTACGACATGGGCCACCTGACCAAGTTCGTCCGGCCCGGCGCCCAGCGGATCGCCTCCACCGCCTCCGCCACGGTGCCCAACGTGGCCTGGCGCAACCCGGACGGCGGCAAGGCGCTCATCGCCTACAACGGCTCCTCCGCCGCCCGGACGGTCACCCTCGACTGGGGCTCCCAGCACGCCACGTACACGCTGCCCGCGAGGACCTCGGCGACCTTCACCTGGTCCGGCACCCAGTCCGGCGGCGGCGCCCGCACCGGCGCGTTCACCGGACTGGCCGGCAAGTGCCTGGACGCGGCGGGCGGTTCCGCCGCCAACGGCACGGCGGCGCAGCTCTACGACTGCAACGGCAGCGCGGCCCAGCAGTGGACCGTGGGCACCGACGGCACCGTCCGGGTGCTCGGCAAGTGCCTGGACGTGACGGGCGGTTCGACGGCGGACGGGGCGAAGACGCAGTTGTACGACTGCAACGGGACCGGTGCGCAGCAGTGGTCGTACGACGCGGCCACCGGTGACGTGGTGAACACGGCGGCCGGCAAGTGCCTCGACGTCACCGACAACTCCCCGGCGAACGGCGCCCGCGCCCAGATCTGGACCTGCACCGGAGCCGCCAACCAGAAGTGGACCCTGCGGTGAGACGGTAGGGCGGTCATGCGACACACGGGGGCCGCGGCGGCGATGCCCGGTGTGCCGTGTCGCCGAACGGGCACCCGCGGACCATGGTGGTGACCATGACGACACCGCAGGATCTCTTCCTCGTGAGCCTGGACGTGCCCGGCGAGCACCCCGTCGAGCAGGGCGATCTGTCGCTGGCGCTGGCCGGCGCGGAGCTGATCGACCTGCTCGGGGTGCGCGCGCTCACCCTGGAGGGCGAGCGCATCGTGCCGGGACCGGTGCTGACCACGGGTGACCGGATGCTGGACGAGGCCGGCGCGAGGCTGGTCCGCGAGGAGCCGTACGAGAGCGTCGAGGACTGGCTGTGGCGGCGCGGCGAAGGACTGGCCGTGGCCTACCACGACGTCCTGGAGGGCGCCGGGCAGATCACCGGCAGGCGCCGGCACTGGTGGCCGGTGCGGGGCGGCGACGCCGTGCACGCCGACACCTCCGCCCGGCGCCACGCGACCGACCGCTGGGAGTCCCGCGACCCGGTCCTCACCGGGCTCGCGGACACCCTGGGCATCGGCGCCGGCCGGCCGCCCGGGACGGCCCCCGAGGACGAGGCCGTCGTCACCGTGCTGCTCGCGGTCGGCGACGCGGTCACCGAACTGGGGGCCGTGCGCGAGCGGCGCCGCATCGAGAACGTCGCCTTCGACAACATCTGGCGGGCGCCCTGAGCGGCCGGCCGGCCGTGGGCGGGCCGCCCCGCCCGCCTGAGCGGCCCGCCGCACGGCTGTACAGCGGCTCAGGGCGCCCACTTGAGCGGCCGGACGGCTACTCGGGCGGCCTCCACGCCCGTCTGAGCCGCCGGACGGCTACTCGGGCGGCTCCACGCCCGCCCGGAGCAGGCCGTAGGTGTAGGCGTCCTCCAGGGCCTGCCAGGAGGCGGCGATGACGTTCTCCGCCACACCGACCGTCGCCCACTCGCCCGAGCCGTCCGAGGTGGAGATCAGCACCCGGGTGGTGGAGGACGTGCCGTGCTTGCCCTCCAGGATGCGGACCTTGTAGTCGACCAGCTCCAGCCGGGCGAGCTGCGGGTAGATCTTCTCCAGCGCCACGCGCAGCGCGCGGTCGAGCGCGTTGACCGGGCCGTTGCCCTCGGCGGTGGCGACGATCCGCTCGCTCTTGGCCCACAGCTTGACCGTGGCCTCGTTGGCGTGGGTGCCGTCGGGACGGTCCTCCACGATGGCCCGCCAGGACTCGACGTCGAAGTACCTGAGCGGACGGCCCTGGACCTCGGCGCGCAGCAGCAGCTCGAAGGAGGCGTCGGCGGCCTCGTAGGTGTAGCCCTTGAGCTCCCGCTCCTTGACCCGCTCGACCACCCGGCCGACCAGCTCCCGGTCGCCGCCCAGGTCGATGCCCAGCTCCTTGCCCTTCAGCTCCACCGAGGCGCGGCCCGCCATGTCGGAGACCAGCATGCGCATGGTGTTGCCGACGAGTTCGGGGTCGATGTGCTGGTACAGGTCCGGGTCGACCTTGATGGCGGAGGCGTGCAGCCCGGCCTTGTGCGCGAAGGCGGAGACGCCCACGTACGGCTGGTGCGTGGACGGGGTGAGGTTGACGACCTCGGCGACGGCGTGCGAGATGCGGGTGGTCTCGCGCAGCTTGCCGTCCGGCAGCACCTTCCTGCCGTACTTCAGCTCCAGCGCCGCGACCACCGGGAACAGGTTGGCGTTGCCGACGCGCTCGCCGTAGCCGTTGGCCGTGCACTGCACGTGGGTGGCGCCCGCGTCCACGGCGGCCAGGGTGTTGGCGACCGCGCAGCCGGTGTCGTCCTGGGCGTGGATGCCGAGCCGGGCGCCGGTGGCGGCCAGGACGGCGGCGACGGTCGCGTGGACCTCGGCGGGCAGCATGCCGCCGTTGGTGTCGCACAGCACCACGACGTCGGCGCCGGCCTCGGCGGCGGTGCGGACGACGGCCTCGGCGTAGCGCGGGTTGGCGCGGTGGCCGTCGAAGAAGTGCTCGCAGTCCACGAAGACCCGGCGGCCCTGGTCCTTCAGGTACGACACGGTGTCGCGGACCATCTCCAGGTTCTCGTCCAGCGTGGTGCGCAGCGCCAGCTCCACATGCCGGTCGTGCGACTTGGCGACCAGGGTGATGACCGGGGCACCGGACTCCAGCAGCGCCCTGACCTGCGGGTCCTCGGCGGCCTTCGCGCCGGCGCGGCGGGTGGCGCCGAAGGCGACCAGCTCGGCGTGCCGGAAGTCGATCTCCTCGCGGGCGCGGGCGAAGAACTCGGTGTCCCGCGGGTTCGCGCCGGGCCAGCCGCCCTCGATGAAGCCGACGCCGAAGTCGTCCAGGTGCCGGGCGATGGCGAGCTTGTCCGCGACGGTGAGGTTGATGCCCTCGCGCTGCGCGCCGTCGCGCAGCGTCGTGTCGAAGACGTGGAACGAGTCGTCGCGCTCGCTGGTGGCCGTCTCGGTCATGTCTCAGGACTCCTGTTGTGAATCTTCGGTCTTACCGGAATGACCGGTTCCACCGTCCCCCCAATACTCCCGCGCGCTCCGCTCCCGGCCGAAGGTGGGGCCGTAAAACGAAAAAACCCCTCGCGGGTGCGAGAGGTCTGCGCGCGGGTCGAGGACGACGGTGGCCACCCGCACGTGGTTGTACGAGGTGGTCACTGCGGACCGGCGCGCCTGCTGCCGATAATCATGGCGAGCGAGAACACGGGGGCAGTCTGGCACAGCCCCGCCCCCGGCTCACCGCCCGTCTCAGGATGCGGGCGTCAGGCTGGACTCCCCGGAGTCCTCGGCGGCGCTGACCCGGGCCAGGTCCAGGTCCTTGGTCTCGCGCATCGTGACGTACACGACCAGGGAGACGGCGGCGCAGGCGGCCACATACCAGTAGAAGCCGGACTCCATGCCGGCCTTCTTGAACCACAGCGCGACGTACTCGGCGGTGCCGCCGAACAGGGCGTTGGCGAGGGCGTACGGCAGGGCCACGCCCAGCGCGCGGATGCCGGTCGGGAACAGCTCCGCCTTCACACAGGCGTTGATCGAGGTGTAGCCGGTGACCACGACCAGCGCGAGCAGGGCGAGGCCGAGGGCGGACCAGTAGCCGTCCGCGTGCCGCAGCAGCGTCATGACCGGCACCGTCAGGAAGGTGGAGCCGACCGCGAAGGTGATCAGCAGCGGACGGCGGCCGACGCGGTCGGACAGGGCGCCCGCGAGCGGCTGGAGGCAGGCGAAGACGATCAGCGCGGTGAAGGAGACCAGGGTCGCCGTCTGCTTGGACAGGCCCGCCGAGTTGGACAGGTACTTGGTGAGATAGGTGGTGTACGTGTAGTACGCCACCGTGCCGCCCATGGTCAGGGCGATCACCAGGAACGCCTCCCGCCGGTGCCGCCACAGGGCGCGCAGCGTGCCGCGCTCGGCCGCGCCCGAGGTGTCCTCCGCGTACACCTCGGTCTCCAGCATGGTGCGGCGCAGGTAGAAGACGACCGCCGCGCCGAGCGCGCCCACGATGAACGGGATGCGCCAGCCGTAGCTGTGCAGGGCCTCGTCGGACATGGTCCGCTGGAGGATGATCTGCAGGCCCAGGCCCGCGATCTGGCCGGCCGTCATGGACACGTACTGGAAGCTGGAGGCGAAGCCGCGCCGGGCGGGGTCCGACGCCTCGGTGAGATAGGTGGCGCTGGCCGCGTACTCGCCGCCCACGGACAGACCCTGGAGCAGCCGGGCGACGAGCAGGACGAGCGCGCCGCCGTAGCCGGCGACGCCGTAGGTGGGGGCGACGGCGATGAGGAGAGCCGAGGCCGACATGAGCGTGACGGTCAGGGTGAGGGCCGCCTTGCGGCCCTTGCGGTCGCCGACCCGGCCCAGCAGCCAGCCGCCCACCGGGCGCATGAAGAAACCGACGGCGAAGATGCCGGCGGTGTTCATGAGCTGCGCGGTGGGGTTGCCGCTCGGGAAGAACGCGCCGGCGAAATAGGTGGCGAAGCTGGCGTAGACGAACCAGTCGAACCACTCGACCATGTTCCCCGCCGAACCGACCCAGATCTTCTTCCAGTGGTGACGTCCCATGGGCCCTTACCTGCCCGGCGGCACCGCCGGCAACGCCTCCTCGACGAACTCCCGCACATGTCCGAGCACGTGGTCCCGGTCGGTGCCGCGCAGCCCGATGGCCACGTGGATGGAGAACCCGTCCAGCAGCGCGCGCAGCCGCGTGGCGAAGCGGTCCGCGTCGACCGGGCGGAACTCGCCGCGCGAGACGCCCTCGGCGATCAGCGCGACCAGATCGCGGTGCCAGGCCCCCTCGATCGCGGCCTGCCGCTCGCGCGCGGCCGCGTCGGCGTTCTGCGAGCGGTTCCAGACCTCCAGCCAGAGCGTCCAGTGCGGATCGCGGTGGCCGTCCGGGACGTACAGGTCGACGTAGGCCGCCAGGCGTTCCCGGGCCGTTCCCGGGCCGGTGAGCAGCCGGGCCCGCTCGGCGCCGAGCCGGCCCTCGCTCCACTCCAGGGTGCGCAGCAGCAGCTCGTCCTTGGAGCCGAAGTAGTACAGCAGATGGCCGCTGCTCATGCCGACCTCGCGGCCCAGCCCCGCCATGGTGAGCTTCTCCAGACCGCGTTCGGCGATCATGCTCATGGCGGTCGCGAGGACCTCCTCGCGCGGCGGCGCGTTCCTGCGCGCCCGGCCCGCACCGGCCATCTGCTGCTCCCGTGTGTGTCAGACCCTCGGCTGCTGCTGGGTGATGCAGTGGATGCCACCGCCACCGGAGAAGATCGTACGGGCGTCCACCAGGGTCACCGTCCGCTCCGGGAAGAGGCGGCGGAAGATCCCGGCGGCGATCTCGTCACGCGGGTCGTCGAAGCCGCACAGCACCACGCCGCCGTTGCAGAGGTAGTGGTTGATGTAGGAGTAGTCGGCCCAGTGGCCGTCGGCCTCCAGGGCGGTCGGGGCGGGCACCTCGACGACCTCCAGCGCGCGGCCCCGGGCGTCGGTCGCCGACCTGAGCAGGCCGATGACCTCCCGGGTGACCTCGTGGTCGGGGTGCGCCGGGTCCGGCTGGTGGTGGGCGACGACGACACCGGGGCGGGCGAAGGCGGCCACGATGTCGACGTGGCCGAGGGTGCCGAAGCCGTGGGGCGGGTAGTCGCCGGTCAGGCCGCGCGGCAGCCAGATCGCCTTGCTCGTGCCGAGGTGGGCGTGGATCTCCGCCTCGACCTCCGCCTTCGACCAGTGCGGGTTGCGCTCGGGGCCGAGCTGCACGGTCTCGGTGAGCAGGACGGTGCCCTCGCCGTCGACGTGGAGCGCGCCGCCCTCGTTGACCAGCTCCGAGGCGTACGTCCGCGCGTCCGCGCGTCCGGCGACGAACGCGCCGATCTTCGCGTCGTGCTCCCAGCGGGCCCAGTGCTGGGCGCCCCAGCCGTTGAACGTCCAGTCGACGGCGGCCAGCCGGCCCCGGCCGTCGGTCAGGAAGGTCGGGCCGATGTCCCGCATCCAGGCGTCGTCGAGCTCGTGCTCCACGGTCTCCACGCCGGGGCCGAGCAGGGCCCGCGCCCCGGCGGACTGACCGGGACCGCACACCACGGTGACCGGTTCGAAGCGGCGGACCGCGCGGGCCACGGACGCCCAGGCGGCACGGGCGGCGGCCAGGTCCTGAGGGTCCTCGAAGGTGGGGTTGGGGCCCGGCCACGCCATCCAGGTGCGCTCGTGCGGGGTCCACTCGGCGGGCATGCGGAAGCCGTCGGCGGCGGGGGTGGTCATGCGGCGGGTCCTTAGAGGAAGTAGAGGCGGTTGAGGGAGACGGAGTCGGCGGGCGCGGAGCTGACCGGGTCGCCGTCGAGGGTGACCAGGCCGGTGCGCTGGTCCACGTCGACCGCTCCGGTACGGGCGTTCAGCCGCAGGTCGGCGGGGCCGATGCCCCGGGTGCCGCGCACCGCGACCCGGCGCCGGCGGGTGGGCAGCGCGTCGCCGCCCTGCTCGGCGGCGGCCCGCGCGACGAACGCGACCGAGAGGTCGGCGGCCGTGGCGCCGTACGCCCCGAACTGCGGTCCGAGGACGAGGGGTTCGCAGGTGTCGGTGGCCGCGTTCGGGTCGCCGACCACGCCGTACGCCGGGAAGCCCGCCTTCAGCACGAGCTGCGGCTTGGCGCCGAAGTACTCCGGGCGCCACAGCACGATGTCGGCCAGCTTGCCGGGCTCGATCGAGCCGACCTCGTGGGCGAGGCCGTGCGCGATGGCCGGGTTGATGGTCAGCTTGGCGATGTAGCGCAGCACCCGGGCGTTGTCGTCGCCCTCGCCGTCGCCCTCCAGCGGGCCCAGTTCGGCCTTCATCTTGCCGGCCATGGCGAACGTCCGGCGGACCGTCTCGCCGGCCCGGCCCATGCCCTGGGCGTCGGAGGAGGTGATGCCGATCGCGCCCAGGTCGTGCAGCACGTCCTCGGCGCCCATGGTGCCGGCCCGGATGCGGTCGCGGGCCATCGCCGCGTCGCCGGGCAGGTCGGGCTTGAGGTCGTGGACGGAGACGATCATGCCGTAGTGCTCGGCGACCGCGTCCCGGCCGAAGGGCAGGGTGGGGTTGGTGGAGGAGCCGATGACGTTCGGGACGCCGGCCATCTTCAGCACGTTCGGCACGTGTCCGCCGCCGCAGCCCTCGATGTGGAAGGCGTGGATAGTCCGGCCCTCCAGCACGCGCAGGGTGTCCTCGACCGACAGGCACTCGTTCAGCCCGTCGCTGTGCAGGGCGACCTGGACGTCGTGCTCCTCGGCGACCCGGAGCGCGGTGTCCAGGGCGCGGGTGTGGGCGCCCATGTCCTCGTGCACCTTGAAGCCGCTCGCCCCGCCCTCGGCCAGCGCCTCGATCAGCGGCGCCGGGTCCGAGGACGAACCCCGGCCCAGGAAGCCGATGTTGACCGGCCAGGCGTCGAAGGCGTTGAAGGCGTGGCGCAGCGCCCAGGGCGAGTTGACGCCGACGCCCCAGACCGGGCCGAACTCCTGGCCGATGATCGTGGTCACCCCGGAGGCGAGGGACGCCTCCATGATGCGCGGCGACAGCAGGTGGACATGGGTGTCGACGGCGCCTGCGGTGGCGATCAGACCCTCGCCGGAGACGATGGAGGTGCCGGTGCCGACGACGACGTCCACGCCGTCCAGGGTGTCCGGGTTGCCGGCCCGTCCGATGGCAGCGATGCGTCCCTCGCGGATGCCGATGGACACCTTGCGGATGCCCTGGACGGCGTCGATCACGACGACGTTGCTGATCACGACGTCACAGGTGTCCCGGACGGCGGCGGCCTTCAGGTGCAGTCCGTCGCGGGCGGTCTTGCCGAAGCCGGCCAGGAACTCGTCGCCGTACTTCTGGGCGTCGGACTCGACCCGGACCGTCAGCCCCGAGTCGCCGAGACGGACGCGGTCGCCGGCGCGCGGGCCGTGGGTGGCCGCGTAGGCGTGCGGGTCGACGTGGACCGACCGGCTCACCTCGCGCCCCTTGGAGCGGCTCATCGTTCCTCGTCTCCTTCCGGGCCTGCCGGTTCTTCCGGTTCTTCCGGTTCTTCCGGTTCTTCCGGGCCTGCCGGTGCTGCCGGGCCTGCCGGGCCCGCCGGGTCTCCCGGGCCTGCCGGGCCTGCCGGTCCGGTCGGGCCTGCCGGCTCTTCCGGGCCTGCCGGTCCTGCCGGGCCTCCCGGGCCTCCCGGGCCTGCCGGGCCCGCCGGGCCTCCCGGGCCCGCCGGGCCTCCCGGGCCCGCCGGGTCTCCCGGGCCCGCCGGGTCTCCCGGGTCTCCCGGGCCTGCCGGGCCTCCCGGGCCCGCCGGGCCTCCCGGGCCCGCCGGGCCTCCCGGGCCCGCCGGGCCTCCCGGGCCCGCCGGGCCTTCCGGGCCTGCCGGCTTTTCCGGTGTCACTCCCAGGTAGCCGCAGGCGGCGGCACGGCGCAGGGCCTCTTGCCGGGCGCCGGGTGCGTCCAGCGGCCCGTCCACCAGGCCGGCGAAGCCGATCGCGACCCGCTCGCCGCCGATCGGCACCAGACCGACCTCCTCGCTCTCGCCCGGACCGAAGCGGACCGAGGAGCCGGCGGGCACGGCGAGCCGCATGCCGTAGGCCGCGCCGCGGTCGAAGTCGAGCCGCGGGTTGGCCTCGAAGAAGTGGAAGTGCGAGGTGACGGAGACGGGCACGGTCGCGGTGTTGGTGACGCGGAGCCGGACGGCGGGCGCGGGGTCGGCGTGCGGGGGGCCCGGGAGCAGCGCGCCGGGTGCGTCCTCGCCCAGGCCGCCGCCGATCGGGTCGGAGACGACCGCGAGCCGGGAGCCGTCGTCGAAGACGGCCTCGACCATCACCTCGGTGACGACGTCGGCGACGCCCGGCAGCACGTCGCCGGGGCCGAGCACCGACCGGGCGGCCTCGATGGCCTCGGCGAGCCGCCGGCCGTCCCGGGCCGCCTCGCAGACGGTGTCCGCGATCAGCGCGGTGGCCTCCGGCACGTTCAGCCTCAGACCGCGCGCCCGGCGGGCCCGGGCCAGCTCGGCGGCGCCGAAGAGCAGCAGCCGGTCGCGTTCCGTGGGAGTCAGTCGCACGGCGCGGCACCTCCTTGTCCTCCACAGGTTAGAGCAACACTCTAAACGCAGAATCCGGGAAACCGAAGGATTGACCGGGTAACGCGGCCCAGACCACATCGCACGCGCCCCATGCCACATCGAACGTCGCTCTAAAGCGAAGTGCCCCGCAGGAACGCGCGGGGAACCGCGCGCCCCTGCGGGGCACTTTCGGCCGGGCAGGCGGCCGGGCGCTTAACCGACCCGGTGCATCCAGCCGTGCTTGTCCTCGGTCATGCCGCGCTGGATGCCGAGCAGCGCCTCGCGCAGCCGCCGCGTCACCGGGCCCGGCGTGCCGTCGCCGTGGGACCAGGCGTCCGTCTTGGTCTTGACGTGGCCGATCGGGGTGACCACCGCGGCGGTGCCGCACGCGAAGACCTCGGTGAGGGCGCCCGACGCGGCGTCCGCGCGCCACTGCTCCAGGGTGACCACGCCCTCCTCGGCGGTGTAGCCGAGGTCGCGGGCGACCTGGAGGAGCGAGTCGCGGGTGATGCCCTCCAGGATGGAGCCGGTGAGCGACGGGGTGACGATCCGGTCGCCGTAGACGAACGCGACGTTCATGCTGCCGCTCTCCTCGACCTTGGTGCGGGTCACCGCGTCGAGGTAGACGACCTGGTCGCAGCCGTGCGCGGCGGCCTCGGCCTGCGGCAGCAGCGACGCGGCGTAGTTGCCGCCGGTCTTGGCGTCGCCGGTGCCGCCCGGGACGGCGCGGACGTGGTCCTCGGAGACCCAGATCGTGACGGGCTTGACGCCGCCGGCGAAGTAGGCGCCGGACGGCGAGGCGATCAGCATGAACAGGTACTCGTTCGCCGGGTGGACGCCGAGCGCGGCCTCCGTGGCGAACATGAACGGCCGCAGGTACAGGGACGCCTCGCCGCCGTGCGGCGGGACCCAGTCGGCGTCCTGGGTGAGCAGCGCGTCCAGCGCCGCGATGAACAGCTCCTCGGGCAGCTCGGCCATGGCCATCCGGCGGGCGGAGCCGCGGAAGCGGCGGGCGTTGGCCTCGGGGCGGAACAGCGCCACCGAGCCGTCGGGCTGCCGGTAGGCCTTCAGGCCCTCGAAGATCTCCTGGCCGTAGTGCAGGACGTGAGTGGAGGGGTCCAGGGAGATCGGGCCGTACGGGACGAGCTGGGCCTCGTGCCAGCCGCGGCCCTCGGTCCACTTGATCGTCACCATGTGGTCGGTGAAGTGGCGGCCGAAGCCGGGGTTGGCCAGGATCGCCTCGCGCTCCGCGGCGGCGAGCGGACTGGCGGACGGCTTGAGCTCGATCGTGGGCGTCGTCATCAGTGGTTGTCCTTCACCGGTTGTAGTGACGGGCCGCGCTCACGCCTGTACCGCTCGTCGTCGGTGCTTGGACGTCCGAGCATTCCCTCATATCGCGGCTCCGCGTTCGATTATCGCGCGGAGAGCGGCGGGGGACGGTACCGGGGTGGAGCGGCCCGGGCTTGATGGTGGCACCCGGCGGGGACATGACGAAAGCCGCCGGGCGCGGTGTCGCGACCCGGCGGCTTGGGCGAAGCGCGGCGGGTCAGCCGGCTACGCGTACGGCGAGCGCGTCGCCGATCTCGGCGGTGGAGCGGGCCGGCGTGCCGGTGCGCTCGGTGAGGTCGGCGGTGACCGCGGCGTCGATGCGGTCGGCCTCCGTGTCGTAGCCCAGGTGGCGCAGCAGCAGGGCGACGGACAGGACGGTGGCGGTGGGGTCGGCCTTGCCCTGGCCGGCGATGTCCGGGGCCGAGCCGTGGACCGGCTCGAACATGGACGGGAACTCGCGGCTGGGGTTGATGTTGCCGGAGGCGGCCACGCCGATGCCGCCGGAGACGGCCGCGGCGAGGTCGGTGATGATGTCGCCGAAGAGGTTGTCGGTGACGATGACGTCGAAGCGGCCGGGGTCGGTGACGAGGTAGATCGTCGCCGCGTCGACGTGGATGTAGTCGGTGGTGACCTCGGGGAACTCCTCGGCCACCCGGTTGAAGACGTTCGTCCACAGGTGCCCGGCGAAGGTCAGCACGTTGTTCTTGTGGACCAGCGTGAGCTTCTTGCGCGGGCGGGCCTGGGCGCGGGCGAAGGCGTCGCGGACGACGCGCTCCACGCCGTAGGCCGTGTTGACGGACACCTCGGTGGCGACCTCGTGCGCGGTGCCCTTGCGGATGGTGCCGCCGTTGCCCGTGTACGGGCCCTCGGTGCCCTCGCGGACCACGACGAAGTCGATCTCCGGCTGGCCGGCGAGCGGGGTGGCGACACCGGGGAGCAGCTTCGACGGGCGCAGGTTGACGTGGTGGTCGAAGGCGAAGCGGAGCTTCAGCAGGAAGCCGCGCTCCAGGACGCCGGACGGGACGCTCGGGTCGCCGATGGCGCCGAGCAGGATCGCGTCGTGCCGCTTGAGCGCGTCCAGGTCGGCGTCGGTGAGGGTCTCACCGGTGGCGTGGTAGCGCTGGGCGCCGAAGTCGTACTCCTTGGTCTCCAGCTTCACATCCTGCGGCAGGACGGCGGAGAGGACCTTGAGACCCTCGGCCACGACCTCCTGGCCGATGCCGTCACCGGGGATCACTGCGAGATTGATGCTGCGAGACATGCGGGAACCCTACTCCTCGTCCCAGGTGATGACACGCGGTGTCCGCGATGCGGACAGTCCGGCGGGGGGAGCCGGCTCAGTGGCCGGTCTCGCCGCCGTTGTCCCGGCGGTCCAGGGCGCGCTGGAGGGCGGCGGCGGCGTTCTTGCGGTCCGACTCGCTGGTGCGGGACGCGTGGCGGACTCGGCGGTGGGCGGTCGTCTCGGCCATGGGGATCGACTCCTTCGGCAAACGGCGCACGCGAAAGCGCGGCAAGGGGATACGAGACGCCGGATGAGGCGGGGAGCGTCGGCCGCAGGGGTTGCCTGCGCGGGCCGGCTCACGGCCGCCATTCGCTGGATCGAGCGAGACGTTCGGCTCCTCTCACGTTAAGGGAGCCGCCCGCGTCTGTCTGCCCACTTACTCGGACTTCCTACTATCTGAGACGAGGACCGCCCTGAGCTGGGCTTTCGGCCCCCGGCCCGGCACGCCGTCAGGTGATGTCGCCGTCCCGCCAGTCGAAGACCAGCTCGCCGGCCGGGTCGAGCGGACCGGCGAGCGCGGGCCGTACGTACACCCCGCCCTCCTCGTCCGCCAGCCGCACGACGCCGTCCGGGGACAGGGCGTGCACCTGTCCGGGCCAGCACTGCCAGCCCCGGGCGGCGTACAGCGGCGCGCCCTCGTCGCTCGCCGACAGCGCCCCGAGGTCGTAGGCCCGGTCCACGATCCGCTCCAGCCCGGCCATCACCCGCCCGCCGAGCCCGGTCCGCCGCACATCGGCCCGCACGGCGACCGCCTCCACGTACCCGGTGCGCAGCCACCTCCCCCGGTGCCGCACCCGCCGCATCACCAGCGCCCCGTGCGCGGCGAGCCCGCGGCCGTCCCGGATAAGCGCGTGGACCCCGCCCAGCCCGTGGTCGAAGTCCTCGTCCGAGAAGTCCCCGTCGAAGGCGTCGTCCAACAGACCACGGATCTCCCGCAGTCCGGCGGGATCGAGGTCGGCGGTGTGCACGATGCGGGCAGGCTGGGTCATGCCGCCAGTATCCCTTTCCGCGGACATGGCGACGGCCCGGGAGGCCCGCCGCGCGGCGGGCCTCCCGGGCCGGGGATCGCGGGGCGGGTCAGCCCATGTGCGGGTAGCCGTAGTCGGTCGGCGGGACCAGGGTTTCCTTGATGGCGCGGGTCAGCGTCCAGCGCTGGAGGTTCTGGGGGGCGCCGGCCTTGTCGTTGGTGCCGGAGGCGCGGCCGCCGCCGAAGGGCTGCTGGCCGACGACGGCGCCGGTCGACTTGTCGTTGATGTAGAAGTTGCCCGCGGCGAAGCGGAGCTTGTCCATCGTGTACGCGGCGGCGGCACGGTCGCCCGCGACGACCGAACCGGTGAGGGCGTAGTCCGACACCGACTCCATCTGGGTCAGCATCTCGTCGTACCGGTCGTCCTCGTAGACGTACACCGCGAGGATCGGACCGAAGTACTCGGTGGTGAACACCTCGTTCTCCGGGTCGGTGCACTCGATGACGGTCGGGCGGACGAAGTAGCCGACCGAGTCGTCGTAGGAGCCGCCGGCCACGATCGTGCAGGACGGGTCCTGCCTGGCGCGGTCGATGGCCGCCTTGTTCTTGGCGAAGGACCGCTCGTCGATCACCGCGCCCAGGAAGTTGGACAGGTCGGTGACGTCGCCCATGGTGAGGTAGTCGACCTCGGCGGCGAACTCCTCCTTGAAGCCCGAGTTCCAGATGGAGGCCGGGATGTAGGCGCGGGAGGTGGCGCTGCACTTCTGGCCCTGGTACTCGAAGGCGCCCCGGGTCAGGGCCGTCTTCAGCACCGCGCGGTCGGCGCTCGGGTGGGCGACCAGGAAGTCCTTGCCGCCGGTCTCGCCGACCAGACGCGGGTAGGAGCGGTACTTCTCGATGTTGTTGCCGACCGTCTTCCACAGGTACTGGAAGGTCTTGGTCGAGCCGGTGAAGTGGATGCCCGCGAGGTCCCGGTGGACCAGGGCGACCTCGGAGACCGCGATGCCGTCGCCGGTGACGAGGTTGATGACGCCCTTGGGCAGGCCCGCCTCCTCCAGCAGCTCCATGAGGAGGACGGCCGCGTGGGTCTGGGTCGGGGACGGCTTCCAGACCACCACGTTGCCCATCAGGGCGGGCGCGGTGGGCAGGTTCGCGGCGATCGCCGAGAAGTTGAAGGGCGTGATCGCGTAGACGAAGCCCTCCAGCGGACGGTGGTCCAGCCGGTTCCACACGCCCGGGGAGTTCGCCGGGGGCTGCTCGGCCAGGATCTGGCGGGCGTAGTGGACGTTGAAGCGCCAGAAGTCGACCAGCTCACAGGGGCTGTCGATCTCGGCCTGCTGGGCGGTCTTGGACTGGCCCAGCATGGTGGAGGCGGCGATCGTCTCGCGCCAGGGGCCGGCCAGCAGCTCGGCGGCGCGCAGGATGATCGCGGCGCGGTCGTCGAAGGACATGGCGCGCCAGGCCGGGGCGGCGGCGAGGGCCGCGTCGATGGCGTCCTGCGCGTCCTGCCGGGTGGCGTGGCGGCCGGTGCCGAGGACGGCCTTGTGGTTGTGCGGCTGCACGACCCGGAACGGCTCGCCGCCGCCCAGCCGCTTCTCGCCGCCGATGGTCATCGGCAGGTCGATCGGGTTGTCGGCCAGCTCCTTGAGCTTGACCTCCAGCCGGGCGCGCTCGGGCGAGCCGGGGGCGTAGCCGTGCACCGGCTCGTTGACCGGGGTGGGGACCTGGGTCACAGCGTCCATGAGATCCGTAACTCCTTGTACGTGAGCGGGTGTGCGGGCTCAGCCCTTGCTGACCATCGAGCGGAGGAAGAAGCGCAGGTTGGCCGGCTTCTCCGCCAGGCGGCGCATGAAGTAGCCGTACCAGTCGGTGCCGTAGGCGGTGTAGACGCGCATGCGGTGGCCCTCTGCGGCCAGCCGCAGGTGCTCCTCGCTCCGGATGCCGTACAGCATCTGGAACTCGTATTCGGCCGGCTTGCGGCCCGCCTGGTGGGCCAGTTCCTGGGCGATGGCGATCAGACGCGGGTCGTGGGACCCGATCATCGGGTAACCCTCGCCCTCCATCAGTATCCGCAGGATGCGCACGTAGGCCTTGTCGATCTCGTGCTTCTGCTGGTAGGCGACCTCGGCGGGCTCCTTGTAGGCACCCTTGACCAGGCGGACGCGGCTGCCGGCCTCGGCGAGGCGGCGCGCGTCGGTCTCGGTGCGGAAGAGGTACGCCTGGATGACGCAGCCGGTCTGCGGGAAGTCCTTCCGCAGCTCCTCGTGGATGGCGAACATCGAGTCCAGGGTGGTGTGGTCCTCGGCGTCCAGCGTGACCGTCGTACCGATGGCGGCGGCGGCCTCGACGACCGGGCGGACGTTGGCGAGGGCCAGCTCGTGGCCGCCGTCCAGCGCCTGGCCGAACATGGAGAGCTTGACCGACATCTCGACCTTCTCGCCCAGCTCCAGTTCGGCGAGCCGGCCGATCAGCTCCAGGTAGGCGTCCCGGGCGGCGGTGGCCTGCTCCGGGGTGGTGATGTCCTCGCCGACGACGTCCATCGTCAGCTCCAGGCCCTTGGCCGTCATCTCCCTGATGATCGGGACGATGTCGGCCACGGTCTCACCGGGGATGAAGCGGTCGACGACCTGCTTGGTCACCGGGGCCGCCGAGATCAGGCGTCGCATCCGGTCGCTGCGCGACGCGGCGAGAATCACGGGACCCAGCACGGGGCACCTCCACAGACAAGCACCAATTCGGCCGGAGCCCGACGATTCGGGTACGGCACGGAGAACCACCGTGAAACCTAAGGATCTCTCCGATCGTGGGCCATCGACAGCTGTCACGCATCCGTGCCCGGGATCTCAGACACCTGTATGAAGGTGGCCGGAACATGGGGGAGAATGCCCGGGTGAAGGCCGATTCTGCTTCTTTCCACCGCGCGGGTGACTACCAGGAGCTGGTGGACGAGATCTCGGAGCTGCTGGGCGTCCCCGCGACCCTGGAGAACCGCGACTTCGAACTGATCGCCTTCGGCGCCTACGACAGCGACGACGAACTGGACCCGTCCGCG
The DNA here is from genome assembly GCF_044332325.1 of Streptomyces sp. NPDC017095. Lineage (NCBI taxonomy): Bacteria > Bacillati > Actinomycetota > Actinomycetes > Kitasatosporales > Streptomycetaceae > Streptomyces > Streptomyces sp. NPDC017095. Next base: position 110,826 of record NZ_JBIROU010000010.1, on the reverse strand, counting down.
CTGGACCCGGTGCGCACCCGCTCGATCCTGACCCGGCGCTCCACGGCGCCGGTCCGGGCCTGGTTCGAGGGCTTCGGCATCACCCGCGCCACCGCGCCGGTGCGCATCCCGCCGAGCACCGAGGCCGGCGTCTACCGCGGCCGGATCTGCCTGCCCGTACGCCACCGGGGCGTCGTCCTCGGCTACGTCTGGCTGCTGGACGGCGACCCCGGGCCGACCGACGCCCAGCTCGCCGCCGCGATGCGGGTCGCCGACCGGATCGGCGCGCTGCTCGCGGACGAGGCGGAGGCCGGGGCCGGACTGAGCCGCGAGCTGCGGGCGGTGCTCACCGCGGACCGGGGCTGGCAGCGGGACATGGCGGTGGCCGACCTGCGCACCGCCCTCGGCCCCCGCGCCGACGGCCCGCACACGCTGGTCTGCGTCGCGCCCTGGCCGGCGGCCGACCCGGACGACGCCCCGGCCCCGCGCACGGTCCCGCACGCCACGGCGCTGTGCACCCTGCCCTGGGGCGCGACGGGCCTGAGCCTGGCGGTCCTGGTCCGGCTGCGCAGCACGGACGTGCCCGCCCCGGCGGTGGCCGCCGCCACGCGGCTGCTGAAGGAGGCCGAGGAGTCGCGGGGCGCGCGGGCGCGCGGAGCCGGCGCGCGGACGGCGGCAGCGGCGGCGGTCCGGGCGGGCGGGCCCGCCGGCCTGGCCGCCGGGACGGGCGGACCCGCCGCCGGCGTCGGGGAACCGGGGGCGGGCCTCGCCGAACTGGGCACCATGTGGCAGCAGGCGTCCGACGCCGCGCGCGCCGCGCTGGCCGAGCCGCGGTTCGGGCCGGTCGCGCAGTGGGCGGGCATCGGGGCGTACCGGCTGCTGACCGCGCTGCCGCCGCAGGCCGCGCACGACCGCGTCACCGGCGCGCTCCTCTCCCCCGCCCACCGGGAGCTGGCCCGCACGGCGGAGGTCTACCTCGACTGCGCCGGACAGGCCGGCCGCACCGCCTCCGAGCTGGGCATCCACCGCCAGACGCTGTACTACCGGCTGTCCCGGGTGGAACAGCTCACCGGCCTGGACCTGGACGACGGCGAGGACCGCCTCCTGCTCCACATGGCCCTGAAACGCTCCCGGCTGTGACCGCCGCACACTCCGGCGGAAAAAAAATCCGGCGGTGATGTCGAGAACCCGGGACCGGCTCCGTCCCCGTGGTGGATGCGGCCACAATGGGTCGCACCGGCGAGGAGGAGCCCCGACGATGGCCAAGTACCTGCTGCTCAAGCACTACCGAGGCGCCCCGGCCGCGGTCAACGACGTACCGATGGACCGCTGGACGCCCGAGGAGATCTCGGCCCATATGCGGTACATGCACGACTTCGCGGCCCGGCTGGAGGAGACCGGCGAGTTCGTCGACGGCCAGGCACTCGCCCCGGAGGGGGCGTGGGTGCGCTACGACGGCGAGGGGCGCCCGCCGGTCACCGACGGACCGTTCGCCGAGACCAAGGACCTCATCGCGGGCTGGATGGTGATCGACGTCGACGGCTATGAGCGGGCCGTCGAGCTGGCCGGGGAGCTGTCGGCCGCGCCGGGGGCCGGCGGCAAGCCGATCCACGAGTGGCTGGAGGTGCGCCCGTTCCTGACCGCGCCGCCCACCATCACGGAGTGACGCCCCCGATGGACGAGGCCCTGCTCCGCGCTCTCGCGCCGAGCGTGCTCACCGTCCTCGTCCGCCGCGGAGCCGACTTCGCGGCGGCCGAGGACGCCGTGCAGGACGCGCTGGTCGAGGCGCTCCGGGTCCGGGCGGACGGTTCCGCCCCGGCTTCCGGGCCCGGCCCGGGCAGTGCGGAGCCGCTCCGGGACGCCAAGGGCTGGCTGGTCACCGTGGCCTGGCGCAAGTTCCTCGACGCGACGCGCGCCGACGCCGCGCGCCGCCGGCGCGAGGACCGTGCCGCGGAGGAGCCGGCACCCGGGCCGGCGCCCTCGGCGGACGACACGCTCCACCTCTACTTCCTGTGCGCGCATCCGTCGCTGACCCCGGCGTCCGCGGTCGCGCTCACCCTGCGCGCCGTCGGCGGGCTGACCACCCGGCAGATCGCGCGGGCCTGTCTGGTGCCCGAGGCGACCATGGCGCAGCGCATCAGCCGGGCCAAGCGCACCGTCTCCACCGTGCGCTTCGACCGGCCCGGCGATGTCGCCACCGTGCTGCGCGTCCTGTACCTGGTCTTCAACGAGGGCTACTCCGGCGAGATCGACCTCGCCGCCGAGGCCATCCGGCTCACCCGGCAGCTCGCGGCCGCCGTCGACCACCCGGAGGCGGCCGGGCTGCTCGCCCTCATGCTGCTCCACCACGCCCGGCGGGCCGCCCGGACCACGCCCGACGGCACGCTGGTGCCGCTCGCCGAGCAGGACCGGAGCCGGTGGGACACCGCGCTGATCGCCGAGGGCGTCGGCGTCCTCCAGGCGGCCCTGGCCCGGGACCGGCTGGGCGAGTTCCAGGCCCAGGCCGCCATCGCCGCGCTCCACGCGGACGCGCCCGCCGCCGAGGAGACCGACTGGGTGCAGATCGTCGAGTGGTACGACGAACTCGTGCGCCTGACCGGCAGCCCGGTGGTCCGGCTCAACCGGGCGGTCGCCGTCGGGGAGGCCGACGGACCGCGCGCCGGGCTCGCGGAACTCGCGGCGCTGGACCCCTCGCTGCCCCGCCACACCGCCGTGGCCGCGTACCTCCACGAGCGCGCCGGCGACCCGGTGACCGCGGCACGGCTGTACGCCGAGGCGGCGCACCAGGCACCCCACCTCGCCGAGCGCGACCACCTGACGCGCCAGGCCGCCCGGCTCAACGCCCGCCGGCAGCGCTGACGGGTCCCGGCCGGCACGCCTGCCGCGCCGGGAAACGCCGGACGGACCGGCCCCGGGGCCGGTCCGTCCGGGAGGCGGGGCCGGTCGGCCCCGGTGCGTCGTCAGACCAGGTTCACCGAGCGGGCGGACGTGGCGCCGATCTCCGCGGCGAGCTCGGCCAGGACGGTGGCGGTCACCGTGTCGTCCACGGTCAGCACGGCCAGCGCCTCGCCGCCCACCGTGGCGCGGGCGACCTGCATGCCGGCGATGTTGATGCCGGCCTCGCCGAGGATGCGGCCGACGGTGCCGACGACACCCGGACGGTCCTCGTAGCGCAGGACGAGCATGTGGTCGGCGAGCGCGAGGTCGACGTCGTACTCGCCGACCGCGACGATCTTCTGGACGTTCTTCGGACCGGCCAGCGTGCCGGAGACCGACACCTCCTCGCCGGTGCCCAGCGTGCCGCGCACGGTCACCACGTTGCGGTGGTCGGCCGACTCCGAGCTGGTGGTCAGGCGCACCTCGACGCCGCGCTCCTGCGCGAACAGCGGCGCGTTCACATAGGACACGGTCTCGTCGACGACGTCCTCGAAGACACCCTTGAGCGCGGACAGCTCCAGCACCTTCACGTCGTGCTGGGTGATCTCGCCGTAGACCTCGACGTCGAGGCGGACCGCGACCTCGCCGGCCAGGGCGGTGAAGATCCGGCCCAGGCGCTCGGCGAGCGGCAGGCCCGGCTTGACGTCCTCGGCGATGACACCGCCCTGGACGTTGACCGCGTCCGGCACCAGCTCGCCGGCCAGGGCGAGGCGGACGGACCTGGCGACGGCGATGCCGGCCTTCTCCTGCGCCTCGTCCGTCGACGCGCCGAGGTGCGGGGTGCAGACGACCTGGTCCAGCTCGAACAGCGGGGAGTCGGTGCAGGGCTCCTTCGCGTACACATCGAGGCCGGCGCCGGCGACCCGGCCCTCCTTCAGCGCCGCGTACAGCGCCGCCTCGTCCACGATGCCGCCGCGCGCCGCGTTGACGATCCGCACGCTCGGCTTGACCTTGCGCAGCGCCTCGTCGCCGATCAGGCCGAGGGTCTCGGGCGTCTTGGGCAGGTGGACGGTGATGAAGTCGGAGACCTCCAGCAGCTCGTCCAGGGAGAGCACCTTGACGCCCATCTGCGCGGCCCGCGCGGGCTGCACATAGGGGTCGTAGGCGACGACCTTCATGCCGAAGGCGGACATGCGCTGCGCGACGAGGGCACCGATGCGGCCCAGGCCCACGACACCCAGCGTCTTCTCGGCCAGCTCCACGCCCGTGTACTTGCTGCGCTTCCACTCGCCGTTCTTCAGCGCGGCGTTGGCCTGCGGGATGTTGCGGGCGGTGGCGAGGAGGAGACCGCAGGCCAGCTCGGCGGCGGTCACGATGTTGGAGGTCGGGGCGTTGACGACCATCACGCCGGCCTTGGTGGCGGCGGAGACGTCGACGTTGTCCAGGCCGACGCCGGCCCGCGCGACGACCTTGAGCTTCTTCGCGGCGGCGACCGCCTCGGCGTCGACCTTGGTGGCCGAACGGATCAGGATCGCGTCCACCTCGGCGATGGCCGGCAGCAGCTCGGAGCGGTCCGCCCCGTTGCAGTGCCGGATCTCGAAGTCCGGACCGAGGGCGTCGACGGTGGCAGGCGACAGCTCTTCAGCGATGAGTACGACAGGTTTCGAGCTCACGTGAGTCCTCACATGTGCGATGCGGACGGCCGTCCCGACGGCCGCAGGCGGAGGAGGGGCTAGCCGCGGAAGACGCACGACGCTGTGGGCCTGACGCGTGTTGTGCAGAAGTGTAGTGGCGCGAGGGGCGTCGTATTACGCCTCTGCGGAAGGATCACCCGTCCGGGGCTGGACGGGGTGGACAACGGGGGCCGAAGCAGTCGCTCCGGCCCCTGCCGCGTAGGGCTTACGCCTCCTCGTCGACCCACGACATCAGCTTGCGCAGCTGCTTGCCGGTGGTCTCCAGCAGGTGCTCGGAGTCCTGCCGCTTGTACTCGTCGTACTTCTTCAGGCCGCCGTGGTACTCGTCCATCCAGTTCCGGGCGAAGGTGCCGTCCTGGATCTCGGCGAGGACCTTCTTCATCTCGGCCTTGGTGGTGTCGGTGATGATGCGCGGGCCGGTGACGTAGTCGCCCCACTCGGCGGTCTCGGAGACCGACCAGCGCATCTTCTCCAGGCCGCCCTCGTACATGAGGTCGACGATCAGCTTCAGCTCGTGCAGGCACTCGAAGTAGGCGATCTCCGGCTGGTAGCCGGCCTCGACCAGGGTCTCGAAGCCCGCCTTGACCAGGGCCGCGGTGCCACCGCACAGCACGGCCTGCTCGCCGAAGAGGTCGGTCTCGGTCTCCTCGGTGAAGGTGGTCTTGATGACGCCGGCGCGGGTGCCGCCGATGCCCTTGGCGTACGACAGGGCCAGCGCGAAGGCGTTGCCGGAGGCGTCCTGCTCCACGGCGGCGATGCACGGAACGCCGCGGCCCTCCTCGTACTGACGGCGCACCAGGTGGCCCGGGCCCTTCGGGGCGACCATGCAGACGTCCACGCCGGCCGGGGGCTTGATGAAGCCGAAGCGGATGTTGAAGCCATGGCCGAAGAACAGCGCGTCGCCGTCCTTGAGGTTGTCCTTGATGGACTCCTCGTAGACCTGGCCCTGGATCGGGTCCGGGACCAGGATCATGATGACGTCGGCCTCGGCGGCGGCCTCGGCCGGGGTCACCACGCGCAGGCCCTGCTCCTCGGCCTTGGCCTTGGACTTCGAGCCCTCGTGCAGACCGACACGCACGTCGACACCGGAGTCGCGCAGCGACAGGGCGTGGGCGTGGCCCTGGCTGCCGTAGCCGATGACCGCGACCTTGCGGCCCTGGATGATGGACAGGTCGGCGTCGGCGTCGTAGAACAGCTCGGCCACTTTGGGTTCTCTCCTTGTGTGCAGGTGGTGCGTCCCACCGTATGACGGCGGGCGGGACGGAAGTTCGCGGGTCTCGGCATCCGGGCGACCCTGATCGCGGCCGCCCGGACGGGGTCTTACGCTGTCCGGTCGAGTGCGCGCAGCGACCGGTCCGTGATCGAACGGGCGCCCCGGCCGATCGCGATGGTGCCGGACTGGACCAGCTCCTTGATGCCGTACGGCTCCAGCATCTTCAGCATGGCGGACAGCTTGTCGGTGGAACCGGTGGCCTCGATGGTCACGGCCTCCGGGGAGACGTCCACGGTCTTGGCGCGGAACAACTGGACGATCTCCACGACCTGGGAGCGGGTCTCGTTGTCGGCGCGGACCTTCACCAGGACGAGTTCGCGCTGCACGGCCTGGCCGGGCTCCAGCTCGACGATCTTCAGCACGTTGACCAGCTTGTTGAGCTGCTTGGTCACCTGCTCCAGCGGCAGGTCCTCGACGGTCACCACGATGGTGATGCGGGAGATGTCGGGGTGCTCGGTGACGCCGACCGCGAGCGAGTCGATGTTGAAGCCGCGCCGGGAGAACAGGGCGGCGATCCGGGCGAGGATGCCCGGCGTGTTCTCCACCAGGACGGAGAGCGTGTGCTTGGACATGGTGTTCTGCTCTTCCTTGCCTGTTGACGGTCAGTCGTCTTCGTTGTCGCCGAAGTCGGGGCGGACGTCCCGGGCGGCCATGATCTCGTCGTTGGAGGTGCCGGCGGCGACCATCGGCCAGACCATGGCGTCCTCGTGGACGATGAAGTCGACGACGACCGGGCGGTCGTTGATGGAGTTGGCCTCCGCGATGACCTTGTCCAGGTCCTCGGGGCGCTCGCAGCGCAGGCCCACGCAGCCCATCGCCTCCGACAGCTTCACGAAGTCCGGCACGCGGGTGCCGCGGGCCGCGGGGTTGACGTCGTCCGGACCGCTGTGCAGCACGGTGTTGGAGTAGCGCTGGTTGTAGAAGAGGGTCTGCCACTGGCGGACCATCCCGAGGGCGCCGTTGTTGATGACGGCGACCTTGATCGGGATGTTGTTCAGGGCGCAGGTGGTCAGTTCCTGATTGGTCATCTGGAAGCAGCCGTCGCCGTCGATCGCCCAGACGGTCCGGTCCGGGCGGCCGGCCTTGGCGCCCATCGCGGCCGGGACCGCGTAGCCCATCGTGCCGGCGCCGCCGGAGTTGAGCCAGGTGGCGGGCGTTTCGTACTCGATGAAGTGCGCGGCCCACATCTGGTGCTGGCCGACGCCCGCGGCGAAGACGGTGCCCTCGGGGGCCAGCTTGCCGACGCGCTCGATGACCTGCTGCGGGGAGAGCGAGCCGTCGCCCGGCAGGTCGTAGCCGAGCGGGTAGTTCTCGCGCCACCGTTTCAGGTCGCTCCACCAGGCGGTGTAGTCGCCCCGGTGGCCCTCGGCGTGCTCCTTCTGCACGGCCTGCACCAGATCGGCGATGACCTCGCGGGCGTCACCGACGATCGGCACGTCCGCGGCGCGGTTCTTGCCGATCTCCGCCGGGTCGATGTCCGCGTGGACGATCTTGGCGTACGGCGCGAAGCTGTCCAGCTTGCCGGTGACCCGGTCGTCGAAGCGGGCGCCGAGGGCCACGATCAGGTCGGCCTTCTGCAGCGCGGTGACCGCGGCGACGCTGCCGTGCATGCCGGGCATGCCCAGGTGCTGCGGGTGGCTGTCGGGGAACGCGCCGAGCGCCATCAGGGTGGTGGTGACCGGCGCGCCGGTCAGCTCGGCCAGCACCTTCAGCTCCGCCGTGGCGTGCGCCTTGAGCACCCCGCCGCCGACGTACAGGACGGGCCGCCGGGCGGCGGTGATCAGCTTGGCGGCCTCGCGGATCTGCTTGGCGTGCGGCTTGGTCACCGGCCGGTAGCCCGGCAGGTCCATCACCGGCGGCCAGGAGAAGGTGGTCTTCGCCTGGAGCGCGTCCTTGGCGATGTCGACCAGGACCGGGCCCGGGCGGCCGGTGGAGGCGATGTGGAACGCCTGCGCGATCGTCCGCGGGATGTCCTCGGCCTTGGTGACCAGGAAGTTGTGCTTGGTGATCGGCATGGTGATGCCGACGATGTCCGCCTCCTGGAAGGCGTCCGTGCCGATCGCCTTGGAGGCGACCTGGCCGGTGATCGCGACCATCGGCACCGAGTCCATGTGCGCGTCCGCGATCGGCGTGACCAGGTTGGTGGCGCCGGGGCCGCTGGTCGCCATGCAGACGCCGACCTTGCCGGTGGCCTGCGCGTAGCCGGTGGCCGCGTGACCGGCGCCCTGCTCGTGCCGGACCAGGACGTGCCGCACCCGGGTGGAGTCCATCAGCGGGTCGTACGCCGGGAGGATCGCACCGCCGGGAATGCCGAATACCGTGTCCGCGCCGACCTCCTCGAGGGAGCGGATGAGGGACTGCGCACCCGTGACGTGCTCGACGGGGGCGGAGTGCTGTCCTCCGGAACGGGGCCGCGGCTGCGGATGGTGGGCCCCGGTGGCCTGCTCGGTCATCGGCATTCTCTTCTCGATGCTGAGGGTTTTTGCGAGGTTCGGGCGGAGTCGGGCCGCTGCACGGAAGGTGCCCGTGCAACAAAAAACCCCTCGTGCCGCAAGGCAAGCGAGGGGAGCGCGCCGGTGAGGTCGCTGGGGAGTCCGGATCGTCCTCCGGCGGTTCCCAGCTCAGCCGACGCGCTGTCCAAGTACGAGAATTCGGGTGCGCATGGCACTGACCCTCCCCCCGGCACGCACCACGTGTCAAGTGGGTGGGACGGGCGTCTCAGCATGTGAGCGAAGGCCACTTCCACCTCCGAACACGGCGGGCACACTTCCGGTGTACACCCCCTACGGCTCTCGCGCACTGCCCGCGAACGCGGGTTCGGCCGGGGCATGCGGCACCGGATAGTGGCCGGATCCCAGCGCCCGGCGCAGCCGGTACTCGTCCAGTGGACCGGCGAACGCCATGCCCTGCCCGTGGGTGCAGCCCATCGCCCGCAGCGCGACCACCTGCTCGGGCAGGTCGACGCCCTCGGCCACCGACTGCAGGCCCAGATCGCCGGCGATCCGCAGCAGACCACTGGTGATCTTGTACAGCCGCGCCGACTCCACCACGCCCTCGACCAGACCGCGGTCCAGCTTGAGGATGTCCACGGGCAGCCGCCGCAGCGCCGTGATGGCCGCGTAGCCGCTGCCGAAGCCGTCCAGGGCGATCCGCACGCCGAGCCGGCTCAGCGCGTTCAGCCGCCGCTCCAGCTCCTCCAGCGGGACCCGGGGATCGGTGTCGGACAGCTCGACGATCAGCGCCCCGGGCGGCAGCCCGTGCCGGGTCAGCAGCGCCTCCACCGAGGCCAGCGGCGAGGAGCGGTCCAGCAGCCGCCGGGCGCCCACCCGGACCGCCACCGGGACGGCGACGCCGGCCGCGGCCCGCTCGGCCGCCTGCGCCACGGCCTCCTGGAGGGTCCAGCGGTCCAGCTCGGCGGTCTTGTCACCGTCCTCGGCCACCCGCAGGAACTCGGCCGGGGTGAACAGCACGCCCTGGGAGGAGCGCCAGCGCGCCTGGGCGCTCACCGAGGTGATCCGGCCGCCGGCCAGCGACACCACCGGCTGGTGCAGCAGGGTGAACTCGCCGTCGTGCAGCGCGGCGCGCAGCCGGGTGGCCAGCTCCGCCTTGCGCACGACGTCCTGCTGCATCTGCGGCTTGTACAGCTCGACCCGGCCCTTTCCGGCCGACTTCGCGCGGTACATCGCCAGGTCGGCGTTGCGCAGCAGCTCGCCCGCGCCGAGGCCCGGTTCGGCGAAGGCGACGCCGATGGAGGCGTTGACCCGGACATCGTTGCCGTCGATGGCGTACGGCTGGGAGAGGGTCACCCGGAGGCGGTCGGCCAGCTCCAGGATGTTCCGTTCCCGGGCCGCGCGGTCCCGGGAGCCGTCCCCGACGATCAGGGCCGCGAACTCGTCGCCGCCCAGCCGGGAGGCGGTGTCGCCCTGGCGGACCGCGTCCTGGAGCCTGCGGGCGGCCTGGATGAGCAGTTCGTCCCCGGCCTGGTGGCCGATCGTGTCGTTGACCGCCTTGAAGCCGTCGAGGTCGATGAAGAGCACTGCCGTGCCGTGCAGTACGGCACCCCGGTCGGTGGCCCGGCGGCCGGACAGGGCCTGCTGCACCCGCCGGGTGAACAGCGCCCGGTTGGGCAGGTCGGTCAGCGGGTCGTGCTCGGCGTTGTGCTGCAACTGCGCCTGGAGGCGGACCCGTTCGGTGACGTCCCGGCTGTTGAAGATCAGGCCGCCCTGGTGGCGGTTGACGGTCGACTCCACGTTGAGCCAGCCGCCGTCGCCGGAGCGGAAGCGGCATTCGATGCGCGTGGTGGGCTCCTCCAGCGGGTTCGCGGCGAGGAAGCGGCGCACCTCGTGCACCACGCAGCCCAGGTCCTCCGGGTGGATCAGCCCGGCCAGTTCACTGCCCACCAGTTCCTCGGCGGGCCGGCCGTACACCCCGGCGGCGGCCGGCGAGACGTACCGGAGGATGCCGTTCGGCGCGGCGATCATGATGACGTCGCTGGAGCCCTGCACCAGGGAGCGGAAGTGGTTCTCCTTCTGCGCCAGCTCCTGGGTGAGGGTGATGTTGTCCAGCAGCATGATCCCCTGCCGGATCACGAGCGCCAGCACCACGGCGCCCGCGGTGATCAGCACGACGTGGTCCGGCCTGCGGCCGTTGAGGACGTTGTACAGGATGCCGAGGGTGCACACCGCCGCGGCCAGGTACGGCGTGAGGGCGGCGAGGGAGCCGGTGAGCGGCCGGTCCGCCGGGTACCGGCCGGGCTCGCCGCCCGGTCCGGGCAGCGGGGACACGGGCTGGTGGGCGGCGTGCCACCGGCCGGCGGCGCTCTGCCGGGCCGTGTGCCACCGGCCGGTGTGCGCGTGGCCGTTGTTGCCTTGGCCGTTGATCCCCTGGCCGGTGTGCCCGTGGCCGTTGTTGCTCTGGCTGTTGTTCCCTTGGCCGGTGTAGCCCTGGTCGGTGTAGCCCTGGCCGGTGTGCCTTTGGCCTGGGGCGTGCTGGTCCGGGCCGTGTCGGTCGGTGCCATGCCGGTCCGGGCTGTACCGGTCGGTGCCGTGCCGGTCCGGGCCGCGCTGACCCGGTACGTGTTCGTGGACCACGCGTGTGTGCCGCTCGGCCGCGGGGGTCCGGGGCACGCCCTGCCGCCGGGGCGCGGCCCAGGGGGCGTAGGCGAGCAGCAGCGAACCGGCGAACCAGCCCGCGTCCAGCAACCGGCCGGAGCGGTAGCTGCTGTGCAGCAGCGGCGAGGTGAACAGGGCGTCGCACATCACGGTCAGCGCGAGCGCGCCGATCGCGGTGTTCACCGCCGTGCGGTTGCCCGGAGCGCGCCGGAAGTGCAGCGCGAGGACCATGCTGACCAGCGCGATGTCGAGCAGCGGGTACGCCAGCGACAGCGCGGCGTGGGCCACGCTCGACCCGTCGATCCGGGCCGCCTGGGCGAGCGCGAGGCTCCACGACAGGGTGAGCAGCGAGCCGCCGATCAGCCAGGCGTCCAGCGCGAGGCAGATCCAGCCCGCCCTGCTCACCGGCCGCTTGGCGAGGACCAGCAGGCCGACGATGGCGGGCGGCGCGAAGCACAGGAAGAACAGGTCGGCGTAACTGGGGCTGGGCACGTCGGCGTCCAGGACCACCTCGTACCACCCCCAGACCGCGTTGCCGAGGGCCGTCATCGCCGCCGACAGGGCGAACAGCAGCCAGGCGGAGCGGAAGCGGACGCGCGTGCCGCGGGCGTACAGGAAGCAGGAGACCGCGGCGGTGGCCGCTGCCGCGCTCAGGCCGAAGTCGCCCATGGCGTCCGCGACCTGCTCCGTGCCCCAGCCGAACGCGGCGCCGGCGGCGTAGGCCGCGCAGACCACGGCCAGCGCGAGCTGCTCCGCCAGGCGCCGGTTCTCACCGGCGGCCGGCCGGCGGGGCGGCGGTGCCTCGTCGTGCGGGTGCGGCGCGCGCACCGCGTCGTCGAGGGTGGTCGTCATCGAGGTCGAAGCGCTCACCGGGGCCTCCCGGTGCGTGCCGCTCCCGGGTCCCGGCGGTCCCGCTGCGCCGGATACGCGTGCCGGCGACGCCCGCCGGTCCTGCGCTGGTGCTGGCTGGTGTACCGGCCGCGCCTGCGCGTGGCCGTGCGCCAGGGTCGCCGTCGGCGGCTCCGCCGCGTCGGATCGTTCGTCCATAGGCCGTGCATCGCCCGTCGCCCCCCTCACGAATACGAAATGTCCATCCCCAGCGCCGAACGGTCAGCGGCGCAGCCCCTGTCGGGGACGATACACCAGGATCGTCACTCAGGGACATAGCGTCTCTACGCTCCGTGACGACCAGCGGGTATGCGGGTACAGGCCGCGTCCGAAAGGTCGCGGAGGGTGCCGGAAGCGGGCTACCGCCCGTTTGCTCCCGCCGCGTCGGACCCGGTGGTGAGGATCACGTTCCGCAGCGGCTCGCGGTTCACATAGCGGGTCAACTGGTCCGCGATCAGCCGCTTGGCGCGCGGCAGGAAGGCCGAGGAGGGGCCGCCGACATGGGGGGTGATCAGCACGCCGGGCGCCTGCCACAGCGGGTGGCCGGCGGGCAGCGGCTCGGGATCGGTCACGTCCAGGGCCGCCAGGATCCGGCCGCGCTCCAGCTCGGCGAGGAGGGCGCCGGTGTCGACGACGGGACCGCGCGCGACGTTCACCAGGAGCGCGCCGTCCCGCATCCTGGCCAGGAACTCCGCGTCGACGAGGCCCTTCGTGGCCTCCGTGAGCGGGGTGCAGAGGATCACGACGTCCGCGTCCGGAAGCAGTGAGAGCACATCGGTGATCGGGTGCACGGGACCGCGCGCCGTCGTGCGCCGGGAGCGTGCGACGCGCGCCACCCGCGCGACCTCGAAGGGCGCGAGCCGGTCCTCGATGGCGGCACCGATGGAGCCGTAGCCGACGATCAGGACGTTGCGGTCGGCGAGGGACGGACGGAAGGCGCTCTCCCAGCGTTCCCGCTGCTGGGCGCGGACGAAGCCCGGGAGACCGCGCAGCGCGGCGAGGGTCAGGGTGAGCGCCAGCTCGGCCGTGCTCGTCTCGTGCACGCCCCGCGCGTTGCACAGCCGTACGCCCGGCGGGAGCGCGGAGAGCCGTTCGGTGATGTCGTCGACGCCGGCGGTGAGCGTCTGGACGACCCGGACGCCGGTCAGCTGCGCCAGCGGCCCCACCCGGACCGACAGCCGCTTCATGTACGGCACCACATAGACGGCGCACTCCGCCGGGTCGCCGGGAAACGGCTGGTCGCCGTGGTCACCTCCGTCCCAGAACAGATAGCGGGGCCCGGCGGGCAGCCCCTCGATCTCCTCGGGCGGCAAGGGAAGCCAGACGTCTGCGCTCATGCCAGGAGGCTATGTCAGGCGTGCGCGGGCGCAGAGGTTAGGTTGGGGGCCGGGCAGAGGGAGGTTCACGAGCAGGTGGAGCGCAGGACGATCGGCGCGGGGGGACTCGCGGTGGGGGCCGTCGGACTCGGATGCATGCCGATGAGCTGGGCGTACAGCGGATCGCGGCGGCGGGGCGAGGAGTCCGTCAGAACCGTGCACCGGGCGCTGGACCTCGGCTGCGATCTGCTCGACACCGCGGACATGTACGGCCCGTTCACCAACGAGCTGCTGCTGGGCCGGGTGCTCAGGGAACGGCGCCGGGACGCCTTCGTGTCCACGAAGGTGGGGCTGCTGGTGGGCGAGCAGCACGTCGTGGCCAACGGCCGCCCCGGTTATGTGCGGCGGGCCTGCGACGCCTCGCTGCGCCGGCTCCAGACGGACGTGATCGACCTGTACCAGCTGCACCGCGCCGACCCCGAGGTGCCCGTCGAGGAGACCTGGGGCGCGATGGCCGATCTGGTGCGGGCCGGGAAGGTGCGGGCGCTGGGCCTGTGCGCGCTGGGAGCGCGCGTCGGGCGCCGCTCGGGCGGCGGGCCGCACGACGCGACGCTGCGCCAGTTGCAGCGGGTGCAGCAGGTGTTCCCGGTGAGCGCGGTGCAGGCGGAGCTGTCGGTGTGGTCCCCGGAGGCGCTGGGGGCGCTGCTGCCGTGGTGCGAGGCGCGCGGGGTCGGTTTCCTGGCGGCGATGCCGCTCGGCAACGGCTTCCTGACCGGCACGCTGACGCCGGGCGAGGGCTTCGAGCGGGACGACGTGCGCGCCCGGCACCCGCGGTTCACCGCCGAGATGATGGCGGCCAACCAGCCGATCGTCGCGGGCCTCAGGCGCGTCGCCCGCCGCCACGGCGAGCAGGTCACCCCGGCCCAGGTGGCGCTGGCCTGGGTGCTGGCGCAGGGCCGTCATGTGATCGCGCTGCCGGGCACCAAGCGGGAGCGCTGGGCCGCGGAGAACGCGGCGGCCGCCGGGCTGCGGCTGACCGCGCGGGACCTGGCGGAGGTGGCGCGGCTGCCGGCGGCGCAGGGTTCGTGGGACTGAGGTTCCGGGCCGTCGGCGGTTTCGGGCCGTCGGCCGCCGGGGAGGCGGGACGCGGCGGCGGGGGCGGAGGATGAGGGCGAAGCGCCCGCCGTGGGCCGCCGCCTCGAAGGGACCGTGATCGTGCGACGCCGAACCGCACCGGCCGTGCTGGCCGCGACCGCCCTGCTGCTGACGGCGGGCTGCTCCTCGGGCGCGGGGGACGGGCCGGGCCGGGCACCGGCCGCCACGGCGCCGGGCGGCGCCTCCTCGGCGGGGACCGCGCCGTCCGTGCCGTCCGCGCCGGCTCCTCCGGCCAAGGGCTCGGCGCGGGTGCTGCGCACGGTGGCCGAGGGGCTGAAGACTCCCTGGGGGCTGGCTCCGCTGCCCGGCGGCGACCTGCTGGTCTCCTCCCGGGACGAGGGCACCGTCACCCGGATCGAGGCGAAGACCGGCCGGAAGACCGAACTGGGCACGGTCCCCGGGGTCGCGCCGGCCGGTGAGGGCGGACTGCTGGGCATCGCCCTCTCCCCCGGCTACGCCTCGGACCACATGATCTACGCCTACTTCACCTCGGCCTCCGACAACCGCATCGTCCGGATGCGCTACGACGAACGCCGGCCGGCCGGTGACCGACTGGACGCTCCCGACACCGTGTTCAAGGGCATTCCCAAGGGCACCATCCACAACGGCGGCCGGATCGCGTTCGGCCCGGACGGCATGCTGTACGCGGGCACCGGGGAGAGCGGCCGACGGGGGCTGGCGCAGGACCGCGCGTCGCTGGGCGGCAAGATCCTGCGCATGACCCCGGAGGGCGAACCGGCGCCCGGCAACCCGTTCCCCGGCTCCGTCGTCTACTCCACCGGCCACCGCAACGTCCAGGGTCTGGCCTGGGACGGTCGGCAGCGGCTGTTCGCCTCGGAGTTCGGGCAGGACACCTGGGACGAGCTGAACGCGATCAAGCCGGGCGACGACTACGGCTGGCCCGAGGCCGAGGGCCGGTCCGCCGGCACCCGCTTCCACGATCCGCTGGCCCAGTGGCACACCGACGACGCCTCGCCCAGCGGGATCGCCTTCGTGAACGGCGTGATCTGGATGGCCGCTCTCAAGGGCGAGCGCCTGTGGCGCGTCCCGCTGAACGGCACGGCGGCCGCCGCCACCCCGCAGGCGTTCCTCACCGGCGACTACGGCCGGCTGCGCACGGTGGCCCCGGCGGCCGGCGACCGACTCTGGCTGATCACCAGCAACACAGACGGCCGAGGCACCCCACACGAGGGCGACGACCGACTGCTGGAAGTCCAGGTGCGCTGACCGGGACGGACCGGCAGGACGGGGCCCGGGACCCGGCGCCTTGCGCGGCCGTGCCCGGAGGACCGGGCCGGGCGCGGACCGCCCGGCAGGGCCGGGCCCGGGACCCGACGCCTGCACCGCCGTGCCCGGGACCCGGGCGTCTGCACGGCCAGGCCCGGAGATCCGGGTCGGGCGCGATCCACCCGGCGCGGCGGGCCCGCGCCCGCGCGCCGACGGCCGGAAGTCGCTACGGCGCCGCCTCCCTCTCCGTCCGCATCCGCCTCCGGGTCGGCGCTCGGAGGGTCGGCGCTCGGAGGGTCGGCGCTCGGAGGGTCGGCGCTCGGGGGGGTCGGCGCTCGGCGCCGCGGCCCCGTGCCCGCGCGCCGACGGCCGGGGGCCGCTACGGCGCCGTCTCCCTCTCCGCCGCGTCCGCGTCCGCTTCCGGGACCGGGACCGCGTCCGGGTCCGGGGCCAGTTCCGGGTTCGGGTTTGCGTCCGGTAGGCGTATGACCGCCTTGCCCGAGGTGAGGTCGATGGGGCCGTGGCCCGGGTCGGTGTCGCCGACGTCCTCACGGGTCAGTTCCAGCCGGTTCTGCTCGTCCCGCGTGTGCTTACGGCCGGGCGCGAACAGGTCCTCGAAGGCGTTGAACACGGCTCCCCCTCCTGCCGGTTTCCTCCAGCGTAGGTCTCAGCCGGGCGTTTCGGCAGCGAGCGTCCCGGCCACGAACAGGCCGAGCCGGTGCGCCACCGCCGCCGCCTCGCCCCGGCCCGAGACGCCCAGCTTGCTCAGGATGTTGGAGACGTGGACGCTCGCGGTCTTCGGCGAGATGAACAGCTCCTCGGCTATCTGGCGGTTGGTGCGGCCGGCCGCGACCAGGCCGAGGACGTCCCGCTCCCGGCTGGTCAGGCCGAACGCCGCGGCCGGGTCGGCGGCCGGCGCCCGCCGGGAGCCGCGGCCCAGCGGCAGCCGGGCGCGCTGGGCGAGCTGTGCGGCGGCGTCGGCGAGCGGGCGGGCCCCCAGCTGGTCGGCGACCGCCGCGGCCAGCCGGAGCAGTTCCACCGCGCGGTCGCGTTCCTCCTCGCATCCCCCGGCCAGCAGCGCCGCGGCCAGCCGGTGCCGGACCCGGGCGAGGTCGTAGGGCCGGTCCAGGCACTCGAAGGCGGCGACGACCGGGGCCCAGGTCCCGGCCGTGTCCCGGCCCGTCGCGCGGAGCAGTTCGGCCCGGGTCCACGCCCTGTAGCCCTCCCACAGGGGCACGTCGGCGGTGAGGGTCCGCACGGCCGCCGAGACCCGGTCAAGCATCTCGGTGCGGCCGGGCAGCGCGGCGGGCAGGGTGCGGGCGTCGGCCTCGGCGGTGGCGGCGGCCAGCAGCAGCGGCCAGCCGTGGCGGTGGGTGCCGGGCGGGAACCCGGCGTCCAGGGCCGGGAGCAGGGCCGCGCGGGCGTCGGCGATCCGGCCTTCGGCGGCGGCGACCCCGAGGGTGATGCGGACCAGCGGCAGGGACTGCTGGGGTCTCGGGTCATGGGTGCCGTACCAGGCGCGGGCGGCGGCGAGCTGCCGGCCGGCCTCGGCGAGGTCGCCGCGGGCCAGGGCGAGATGGGCCAGGCGCAGGGCGCCGGCGGCCCGGGGCTTGGCGCTGTGCCCGACCTGGGCCGCGTGTGTGGCGGCCTCGGCGGCCTCGTCCCACCGGCCGAGCGCGTCCAGCGCGTCGGAGAGGTTGCCCCAGGCCCAGGCCCCGGAGTCCAGCAGGCCGTACCGGCGGCAGAACTCGATGCCCTCGCGCAGCAGCGGGACGGCCTCCCGGTCCCGGCCGACGCCGCGCAGCGCGGACGGCAGGTTCACATAGGCGCGGCCCGCCACCGGGTGCACGCCCTCGTCCAGGGTGTCCCGCAGGACCTGCCGCATCTGCGCGAGCCCGGCCTCCGGGTCGCCGGCCTCCACGGTCAGGCCGCCCAGGGTGAGCAGGGCGTGCAGTTCGGTCTCGCGGGCGCCCACCATGCGGGCGTACTCCACGGCCCGCTCGGCGGCGGCGAGGGCCTCGGGGCCGGGCCGGTGCTGCATCGACCAGTTGGCGGCGACCGCCAGCACCTCGGCGTGCACCTCGGACGGCGGCAGGCCGCGCACCAGCTCCTGGGCGGTGGCCAGTTCCTGCCAGCCGTCGCCGCGGGCCTGGGCCTGGACCAGCCGGGAGCGCTGCACCCAGAACCAGGCGGCCCGCAGCGGGTCCGGGTCCTCCTCCAGCAGGCGCAGGGCCCGCTTGGTGATCTTCAGGGCGCGTTCGCGCTCCCCGCCGAAACGGCCCGCCACCGCCGCCTCGGCCATCAGGTCGAGGAAGCGCAGCGGGGTGGTGGCCGGGTCGCAGCCGCACGGAGGATAGACCTCCGCGTAGTCGACGGGGCGCAGGGCGGCGCGCACCTCGCGCGGGGCGCTGTCCCACAGCTCCATCGCCCGCTCCAGCAGGCCCAGTTGCTCGGTGTAGGCGTGCCGGCGGCGGGCGACGACGGCGGCGGCCAGGACGGCGGGCAGGGCCTTGGCCGGATCGTGGGCGTGGTACCAGTAGGTGGCCAGGCGCATCACCCGGGCGTCGGCCGGGACGAGCGTGGGTTCGGCCTCCAGTGCCTCCGCGTAGCGCCGGTTGAGCCGGGAGCGCTCGCCGGGCAGCAGGTCGTCGGCGACGGCCTCGCGGACCAGGGAGTGCCGGAAGCGGTAGCCGTCGCCGGCCCGGGTGACGGTGAGGATGTTGGCGCCGACCGCGGCCCGCAGCGCCTCGATGAGGTCGTCCTCGGCCAGTTCGGCCACGGCGGCGATCAGCCGGTACTCCACCGTGGAGCCGCCCTCGGCGACGATCCGGGCGACCCGCTGGGCGCTCTCGGGCAGCGCCTCGACCCGGACGAGGAGCACGTCGCGCAGGGAGTCGGTGAGGCCGGTGCAGTTGCCCTGGCAGTCGGCGACGGCGAGTTCCTCGATGAAGAAGGCGTTGCCGTCGGAGCGGGCGTAGATCTCGTCGACTCGGGCGGGGTCGGGTTCGGCGGCGAGGATGCCGGCGATCTGGCGGCCGGCCTCCTCGCGGGTGAAGCGATCGAGTTCGATGCGGCGGACGGTGCGCAGCCGGTCCAGTTCGGCGAGCAGGGGGCGCAGCGGGTGGCGGCGGTGGATGTCGTCGGAGCGGTAGCTCGCCAGCACCAGCAGCCGGCCGGCGCGCAGCGTGCGGAACAGATAGGCGAGCAGGTGGCGGGTGGAGGCGTCGGCCCAGTGCAGGTCCTCCAGGACGAGGACGACGGTGTGGGCGGCGGCGACCCGCTCCAGCAGCCGGGCGGTGAGTTCGAACAGGCGGGCCATGCCCTGTTCGTCGTGGCGGCCGGCCGGGGCCTCGCCGAGGTCGGGCAGCAGCCGGGCCAGTTCCTCCTCCTGGCCGGCCGCGGCGGCGGCGAACTCCGCGGGCAGGGCGTCGCGCAGGGCGCGCAGCGCGGCGGAGAAGGGCGCGAACGGCAGCCCGTCGGCGCCGATCTCCACACAGCCGCCGACGGCGACGACGGCACCACGGCCGGCGGCGGCCGTGGCGAACTCCTCCACGAGGCGGGTCTTGCCCACGCCCGCCTCGCCGCCGAGCAGCAGCGCCTGCGGCTCGGCGGCGCCGGCGCGGCCGAGCGCGTCGCTCAGCACGGCCAACTCGGCGGCGCGGCCGACGAACACGGGACTGACAGACCTGTTCTCCACGGGCCCGAGCATCGCACGAGGCCGGGAGGGCCCGGCACTGGTTTTCCACAGCCCCGGTGTGATGGTCGTACCGGTGCTCGGCCGATTCGTCCCGCCGTGTCCGGCCCCGGACGACGGCACCGCCGAAGGCGCGGAGGCGGACGGGGACGGCGGAAGGGCCGTACGGCTCCGCCGGGAAGCCGTACGGCCCTCGGGCCCCGAGCGGCCGACCCCCGTCCGGCCGCTCCGTACCCCTGCCGTCACGCGGTGCGGGGCCGGCCGTGCCGGCGGGGGCCGGCGGTATGCGACTCGGCGGCCGGGGCACCGTCGCCGGTTCGCTCGCGGCGCGCGGCGCGGCGGGAGCGGACGGCCTCGCGGGCCAGGCGCTCCAGCTGGGCCTCGCGGCGCAGCTCGGCGGAGCGGAGTTGGTGCAGTTCCAGGCTGTACATGGCGGTTCCTCCGGGAGATTCGGTGGGTGTGCGCCGCGTTCCGCGACGACTCCACTTTCGTCTTCACCAGGGGTGTGCCGCATCGGGAGGGTTCCGCATCTTCCCGCCGCCGCCGTCCGGCATCCGCGCGTAAGTAGGGCCTTACCGGCCGGTGCGGCGCGCGCGGACGCCCTAAGGCACCTCAGCCGGCGGAGGGCAGCCCCAGGAGCGCGTCGGAGTACTTCAGCACGGCCAGCAGCAGACCGACGACGCCGAGGCTGACGCCCGCCCAGGCGACCGACCTGATCCAGGCGGGCCGCGGCCGGCCGGGTGCGCCGAACGCGGGCCGGACCAGCACGACCACGCCGGTGACCAGCGCGGCCAGGGCGAACAGGCCGGCCCACAGGGCGGTGGTGTGCCAGGAGTCGCCGTAGACCTCCTTGAGCTGCGTGCCGACGCTCGCGCTGGTGGAGGTCCGCAGCTGGCCGACGAGCTGCTCGCGGGCGGCGGCGACGGTGCCGATCCAACTGCCGCTGAGCGAGACCAGGCCCAGCGCGGCGGAGACGACGGCGCCCGCGCCCAGCCCGACCCCGGAGGACGCCTCGGAATCGGCGTCCCGCGCCCCGCCGTCCTCGCCGGTCACATCGACCCCATCGACCCCGGCGTCCTTGGCGGTCGTGGTCCCGTCGGCGCCGTCCCCAGTGGCGGTCGTGGTCCCGTCGGCGCCGTCCCCAGTGGCGGTCGTGGTCCCGTCGGCGCCGTCCCCAGTGGCGGTCGTCGGTTTCGTCTCGTCGTCCTCGCGCGTCCCGGTGCCGGTCCCGGAACCCGCCGCGGCGTCTCCCGCTGTCTTCGTTGCCATGTCCGGCACCGTACGGACGCTCTCTGAGAGGTCCCTTAACGTGCGGCACGCGCGCGTGCCGCACGCCACTCGGGTGCCAGCAGCGCCCAGATCTCGGTGCTGGTGCGCACGCCCCGGTGCGGGTAGTTCTCGCGCAGCACGCCCTCGCGGGTCATGCCGAGCCGCCGGGCCACGTTGATGCTCGGCTCGTTGGCGGAGGACACGTGCCACTCCACCCGGTGCATGCCGCGCTCCTCGAAGGCCCAGTCGCACAGCAGCCGCATACCGCGGGTGACCAGCCCACGGCCGGCCGCGGCCGGCTCCAGCCAGCAGCCGGCCTCGCACACCCCGCTCGCGGTGTCCCAGACACGGAACAGCAGCCCGCCGACCAGCCGCCCGTCCAGCCAGATCCCGTGCAGGCCGCCGGCGTCGGCGGCGCGCTTGTCGGCGTACGACCTCAGCCAGGCGCGGGCGCCGTCGAGATCGCCGACCACCTCGGCCAGGCCGACGTGCCGCCCGATGAACTCCCGTCCCCGGTCGATGTTGGCCAGCAGCTCGCCGGCGTGCCAGACCTCCAGGGGCCGCAGTTCGGCGCCGTCCGCACCCAGTGATATCGCGTACATCGTGCCGCTCGTCCTTCCCTCGGTCCGTCCGCCGGGGCCCGGCGGCAGAGCAAAGGTACGGGTGATCACCACATCCGCCGGCGGCGCCCGGCCGCCGCGGACTCCGGCGCGTACGACCCCGCGGCCTTCCGGGCGGGAAAACCGGGTGCGGGGCGGTGTTCCCGGCTGCTAGGCATGGGTGCTTGTGACCGACACACCGACCGCATCCGACGCGCTCACCCAGCGCGTCACCCATCCCCGCTACCCCCGCAGCAACGGCTACGACGCCCGCTGGGCCGTCGAGAACCAGATGGGCCCGCACGCGTTGTGGCAGCTCGAGTGGCTCGCCCCCGCGCTGGGCCTGGCGGACCTGCCACCGGACGCGCGCGTGCTCGACCTCGGCTGCGGACGGGCGATGACCTCCGTCTTCCTGGCCCGGGAGTACGGCGTCCAGGTCGTCGCGGCCGACCTGTGGATCACGCCCGACGAGAACGCCGTACGCCTCGCGGAGGCCGGGGTGGCCGACCGGGTGCTGCCGGTGTCCGCCGAGGCGCACGACCTGCCGTTCGCCGAGGGCTCCTTCGACGCGATCGTGTCCGTCGACGCGTACCAGTACTTCGGCACCGACGACCTCTACCTGCCCACGCTGACCCGGCTGCTGAAACCGGGCGGCCGCATCGGAGTCGTCGTCCCCGCGCTGCGCGAGGAACTGCCGGGCAGCGAGCCGCCCGAGCATCTGAAGCCCTGGTGGGAGCCCGCCTTCTGGTGCTTCCACTCCACCGGCTGGTGGCGGCGCCACTGGACCCGCAGCGGTGCCGTGGCGGTCGAGACGGCCGACTGGCTGGAGGACGGCTGGCGCGACTGGCTGCTGTGGAGCGAGGTGGTCGCCGACGAGAGCCCGAGCGACCTGCACGTCCGCATGGCGGGCCGGTCCGTGGAGATGCTCCGCGCGGACCGGGGACGCACGCTGGGCTTCGCCCGGGTGGTGGGCCGCCGGGCATAGCCGTACGGCCCCGGAAGGACGTGCCTTCCGGGGCCGTACGCCTTGACTCGTCAGCCTTCGTCGACGCCCAGTTGGGCGAGGATCAGCTCCTTGACGCGGGCCGCGTCGGCCTGGCCGCGGGTGGCCTTCATGACCGCGCCGACCAGGGCGCCGGCCGCGGCCACCTTGCCGCCGCGGATCTTGTCCGCGATGGCCGGGTTGCCGGCGATGGCCTCCTCGACGGCGGCGGTCAGCGCGCCCTCGTCGGAGACGACCTTCAGGCCGCGCTTGTCGACCACCTCGTCCGGGGTGCCCTCGCCCGCGAGGACGCCCTCGATGACCTGGCGGGCCAGCTTGTCGTTCAGGTCGCCCTTGGCGACCAGCTCGGTGACCCGGGCCACCTGCTGCGGGGTGATCGCCAGCTCGTCCAGGGCCTTGCCGGACTCGTTGGCGCTGCGCGCCAGCTCGCCCATCCACCACTTGCGGGCGGAGGCCGCGTCGGCGCCGGCGTCGATCGTGGCGACGATCGGGTCCAGCGCGCCGGCGTTGAGGATGGCCTGCATGTCCGTGGCCGAGATGCCCCAGTCGGCCAGCAGCCGGGTACGGCGGGCCAGCGGCGGCTCGGGCAGGGCCGCGCGGATCTCCTCGACCCACTCGCGCGAGGGCGCGACCGGCACCAGGTCGGGCTCCGGGAAGTACCGGTAGTCCTCGGCCTCCTCCTTCACGCGGCCCGAGGTCGTGGACCCGGTGTCCTCGTGGAAGTGGCGGGTCTCCTGGATGATCGTGCCGCCGGAGGAGAGCACGGCCGCGTGGCGCATGATCTCGTAGCGGGCCGCCCGCTCCACCGAACGCAGCGAGTTGACGTTCTTCGTCTCGCTCCGGGTGCCGAACTTCTCGCTGCCCTTGGGCATCAGCGAGAGGTTGACGTCGCAGCGCATCTGGCCCATCTCCATGCGGGCCTCGGAGACGCCGAGGGCCCGGATGACCTCGCGCAGCTCGCGGACGTACGCCTTCGCCACCTCGGGGGCGCGCTCGCCGGCGCCCACGATCGGCTTGGTGACGATCTCGATCAGCGGGATGCCGGCGCGGTTGTAGTCCAGCAGGGAGTGGGACGCGCCGTGGATACGGCCCGTGGCGCCGCCGACGTGCGTCGACTTGCCGGTGTCCTCCTCCATGTGGGCGCGCTCGATCTCCACGCGGAAGGTCTCGCCGTCCTCCAGCTGCACGTCGAGGTAGCCGTCGAAGGCGATCGGCTCGTCGTACTGGGAGGTCTGGAAGTTCTTCGGCATGTCCGGATAGAAGTAGTTCTTCCGGGCGAAGCGGCACCACTCGGCGATCTCGCAGTTCAGCGCGAGGCCGATCTTGATCGCGGACTCGACGCCGGTCGCGTTGACGACCGGGAGCGCGCCGGGCAGGCCGAGGCAGACCGGGCAGGTCTGGGTGTTCGGGTCGGCGCCGAGCGAGGTCGAACAGCCGCAGAACATCTTGGTCGCGGTGCCGAGTTCGACATGGACCTCAAGGCCCATGACGGGGTCGTACGCCGCCAGGGCGTCCTCGTACGACACCAGGTCGGTCGTGGTGGTCACGGTGAAAACTTCCCTCTCAGCCCAGCAGGACGTCGTCGTCGCCCAGCCGCTTCAGCTCGCGGTAGAGGATGGCGAGGCCGGTGACGATGGCGGCGGCGGACACGGTGGCGTCGATCAGCCGCAGCGTGTCGTTCTCCAGGCGGGCCTTCTTGATCTGCTTGACGACGCTCACGGCGCCGAAGGCAGTGGTGGCCATGGACAGGTACGTACCGGACTTCGACTTCTTGAAGTCCTTGGCCTTCGACAGCTTGCTCACAGCGACGGAGCCTCCTCCAGCAGCGGGTGACCCCACTTTTCCACGAAGGCGGCCTCGACGGCGGCCCCCACCCGGTAGAGGCGCTCGTCCTTCATCACCGGGGCGATGATCTGGAGGCCCACCGGGAGGTTGTCCTCCGGCGCGAGGCCGCAGGGCAGGGACATGGCCGCGTTGCCCGCCAGGTTGGTCGGGATGGTGCACAGGTCCGCGAGGTACATCGCCATCGGGTCGTCGGCGCGCTCGCCGATCGGGAAGGCGGTGGTCGGGGTCGTCGGGGAGACGATCACGTCGACCTGCTCGAAGGCCCGGTCGAAGTCCTGCTTGATCAGCGTGCGGACCTTCTGCGCGGAGCCGTAGTACGCGTCGTAGTACCCGCTCGACAGGGCGTACGTGCCGAGCATGATGCGGCGCTTGACCTCGGGGCCGAAGCCGGCCTCGCGGGTCAGGGAGGTGACCTCCTCGGCCGAGTGGCTGCCGTCGTCGCCGGTCCGCCGGCCGTAGCGCAGGCCGTCGAAGCGGGCGAGGTTGGAGGAGCACTCGGACGGCGCGATCAGGTAGTACGCCGACAGGGCGAGGTCGAAGGACGGGCAGTCCAGCTCGACGATCTCGGCGCCCAGCTCCTTCAGCAGCGCCACCGACTCGTCGAAGCGCTGGATGACGCCGGCCTGGTAGCCCTCGCCGCGGAACTGCTTGACGACGCCGACGCGCATGCCCTCGACCGAGCCGTTGCGGGCGGCCTCGACGACCGGCGGGACCGGGGCGTCGATGGACGTGGAGTCCAGCGGGTCGTGGCCGGCGATCACCTCGTGCAGCAGGGCCGCGTCCAGGACCGTACGGGCGCAGGGGCCGCCCTGGTCGAGGGAGGAGGAGAAGGCGACCATGCCGTACCGGGACACCGCGCCGTACGTCGGCTTCACGCCGACCGTGCCGGTGACGGCGGCCGGCTGGCGGATGGAGCCGCCGGTGTCGGTGCCGATGGCGAGCGGGGCCTCGTAGGCGGCGAGCGCCGCGGAGGAACCGCCGCCGGAACCGCCGGGGATCCTGGTGAGGTCCCAGGGGTTGCCGGTCGGGCCGTAGGCGCTGTTCTCGGTGGAGGAGCCCATGGCGAACTCGTCCATGTTGGTCTTGCCGAGGATGACGACGTCGGCGGCCTTGAGCTTCCGCGTGACCGTCGCGTCGTACGGCGGGATCCAGCCTTCGAGGATCTTCGAGCCGACGGTCGTGGGCACGCCCTCGGTGGTGAAGATGTCCTTCAGCGCGAGCGGGACGCCGGCCAGCGGGCCCAGCTTCTCGCCGCGCGCCC
This sequence comes from Streptomyces sp. NPDC017095, assembly GCF_044332325.1. Taxonomy (NCBI): domain Bacteria; kingdom Bacillati; phylum Actinomycetota; class Actinomycetes; order Kitasatosporales; family Streptomycetaceae; genus Streptomyces; species Streptomyces sp. NPDC017095. The sequence goes on along the minus strand of NZ_JBIROU010000010.1, from coordinate 85,635 downwards.
GCTTCTCGTCCACGGCACGGGCCTGGGCGAGGGCGCCCTCGCGGTCGACGTGCAGGAAGGCGTGGACCTTCTCGTCCACGGCCTCGATGCGGGCGAGGTGGGCCTCGGTGACCTCGACGGCCGTCAGCTCGCCGGAGGCGATCTTCTCGGCGGTCTGCGCGGCCGTGAGCTTGATGATGGTGTCCGTCATGATGGTCACTCCTCCCCCAGGATCTGCGGCACCTTGAAACGCTGCTGCTCCTGGGCGGGGGCGCCGGAGAGCGCCTGCTCGGGGGTGAGCGAGGGACGGACCTCGTCCGCCCGCATGACGTTCGTCAGCGGGAGCGGGTGCGAGGTCGGCGGTACGTCTTGGTCGGCGACCTCGCTGACGCGGGCTACCGCGCCGATGATGTCGTCCAGCTGGCCGGCGAAGTGGTCGAGTTCTTCGGGCTTCAGCTCCAGACGCGCCAGCCGGGCGAGGTGGGCGACCTCCTCGCGCGTGATGCCAGGCATGCAGCGATCCTCTGGGGTGAGAGTGTGTGGTTTGGGCTCAATCCTATGGGGCCGGGGCCCGTGCCCGTGAAACGGTTTGCCGCGGGGGCGGACCTCAGCGGTGCCGGCCGTCCCACGACTCGCTCTTCAGGAAGTGATTGTCGTACAGCTCCTGGACCTCCAGCAGGCTCTCCCGGGTGGCCTCGCCCAGGCGGACGCGCTGGAGGTGGCGGAAGTAATCGAAGCGCTCGACGCCCGGGGCGATGACGACGAGCAGGTCGGCGGTGCTGCCGGGAGCGGCGGCGAAGGCGTGCGGGCGGTCCGGCGGGACGATGATCAGGTCGCCGCGCGCGGCGGTGACGACGTCGTCGCCGGACAGCACCTCGGCCTCGCCGTCGAGCAGGTAGAACATCTCCGCCGAGCGGTGGTGGACATGCGGGCGGGCGCCGTCGGCGCCCCCGGCGAGCGTGACCCGCACCGTGGACAGCGCGCCGCCGGCGGCGCTGCTGTCGGCCAGCAGCCGTACGGCGACGGGGGCGTCGCCGACGACCTCGGCCCCGGCGTCCCGGACCAGCACGGTGTCGTCGAACCTGGGCACGAACAGGGACATGGCGCTTCTTTCCGTGGAGCTCGCGGGGCTCGGGGCCCCCATCGCAGCTGGTGGAACCGGTGGTCCGCGCGGGCCGGTGGTCCGGTGAGCCACGCGGGCCAGTGGATCACGCGGGCCGGTGGTCCGCGTGGGCCGGGCGGCTAGTCGGCGGCCGGGAGCGCGGCGGGCGGGCGCTGCCAGCCGCGGGAGCCGCGCGCCAGCAGCCACGCGGTCGCCTCCTGAGGCGGCATCGCCGCGGCGACCAGCCAGCCCTGCACCGCGTCGCACCCGAGGTCGCGCAGCCGCTCCCAGGTCTCGTCGTCCTCCACGCCCTCGGCGACGACCAGCAGGCCCAGCGAGTGGGCGAGGTCCACCGTGCAGCGCACGATCTCGGCGTCCTCGGTGTCGACGGCGAGCCGGGCCACGAACGAGCGGTCGATCTTCAGCTCGCTGACCGGCAGCCGCCGCAGGTGCACCAGGGAGGAGTACCCGGTGCCGAAGTCGTCCAGGGACATCTTCACGCCGTGGGCGGTGAGCCCGGCGAGGGTGTCGGCGGCCCGCTGCGGGTCCTCCAGCAGCACGTGTTCGGTGATCTCCAGCTGGAGCGCCCCGGCCGGGACGCCGTGCCGGGCCAGCCGGGCGGCGACGGAGCCGGCGAAGCCGGGCGTGTGGACGTCGCGCGGGGAGACGTTCACGGCGACCGGGACCCTGAGGCCCTGCGCGCGCCACCGGGCGACCTGGCCGAGCGCGGTCTCCAGCACGTACTCGGTGAGGTGGGGCATCAGGCCGGAGGACTCGGCTATCGCGATGAACTCGTCCGGCGGCACCTTGCCGCGCTCCGGGTGCACCCAGCGGACCAGCGCCTCCAGGCCGGCGACCTGCCCGTCGAAGCGGACCTTGGGCTGGTAGTGCAGCTCGACCTCCTGCGCGTCCAGCGCGCGGCGCAGGTCGCCCAGCAGGCCGAGGCGGTCGGGGGTGTTGGAGTCGCGCTTGGACTCGTACACCTCGACGCCCGTGCGGTCGCGTTTCGCCTGGTACATCGCGACGTCGGCGCGGCGCAGCAGGCCCTCGGCGTCGAGCGCGTGGTCGGGGAAGACGGCGACGCCGGCGCTGGCCTCCAGGACGAGGGTGAGCCCGTCCAGGTCGAGCGGGGAGCTGAGGACGGTGACGAGGCCGCGGGCGACGCGGGTGGCCGACGTGGTGGAGTCGGCGACGGGGAGTAAGACGGCGAACTCGTCACCGCCGAGCCGGGCGGCCTCGGCGCCGCGCGGCAGGGCGAGCCGGAGCCGGTCGGCGATCTGGAGCAGCAGCCGGTCGCCGGCCAGATGCCCGAGCGTGTCGTTCACCGACCGGAAGCGGTCGAGGTCGATCAGCATGAGCGCGGCGCGCGCGCCGATGCGGTCGGCGTCGTCCAGGGCGGTCCAGATGCGCTCCAGCAGCCACTGCCGGTTGGGCAGCCCGGTCAGCGGGTCGCGCAACTGCTCCTCGGCACGGGCGCGCGCCATCCACAGCGTGGAGTCCAGGGCGATCAGCGGGATGGCGAAGAGCGGCAGCAGTACCGGCCGGGCGTCGGCGACGACGCACAGCAGCGGCGCGATGCCGAGCAGCGCGACGGCCACCAGGCCCTGCCTGACCAGGGCGGTGCGGGTGACCGTGGGCAGGGCGCCGCGCCCGCGCGGCGCGTGCAGGTACCACAGCAGGCCGCGGCTGACGGCCAGGTAGGCGACCGCGGCCAGGACGACCTCGGGGACCGTGGTGACGCTCCAGCCGGCGGGCCGCCAGGGCTCCTCGACGGTGGGCACCGGGCCGCACGCGCCGAGCAGCAGGGCGCCGACGCCGATGCCGAGGACGTCCACCGCGCCGTGCAGCACGCCCTGCCGCCAGCGGTGCCGGCGGGCGATGCCGACCAGCACGACGACGGTGAGGCTGACCAGGCCGGCGGGCACCCAGCCGTACAGCAGCAGGACGGCGAGGGTGAGGGCGGCGCCCGAGCCGGTGCCGCCCGACCAGCGGGCGCGGCCCAGCATGACGAGGTGGCCGACGATGACGCCGGTGAGCAGGGCGAGCGCCCAGCCGACCGTGCCGCTCGGGAACAGGGCGTGGTGGCCGGTGTAGGCGCGGTAGAAACCGGCGGCCAGGACGAGGCCCGCGGCGGCGACGACGGCCGCGGGCAGTGCCGGCCAGGACGGGTGCGCTTCGGTGCCGGTGCCGGTCAGGGCGGGGCCGGCGGACGGTGGCGGAGCGGCGGGCGGCTCGGTGGCGGCGCCCGGTCCGGCGAGGCGGATCCGCACGCCCGTACGGCCGTCGGCCCGTACGGTCCACCGGTTCGCGCGCCGGGCGCCCGCGCGGCGGCGCAGACGCAGCCATGTGTCCGGGGCGGCGCTCTCGGTCGGTTTCATTCCCGTCCCTCTCACAGCCGGCGGTGCCCACGCCACGCGGCCCGATGCCCGACAACCATCAGCAGCTCCGCGTCGAAGAAACCCTCCCCGGGCCTCGTGAGGGCACGGAGATGCCCCAGCCGTAGCTGGGCACGGCAGGCGCACACCTCAACAGTAGGCCGCGGAAGGCTTCCACGGGCAGCGGTCTCCGACGGTTGCCCGAATGCGCCCGGGCCACCCGTATGCAACTGATATGCGCCGATCGGGTGGCCTTCAACCGCTACTCCCCGGTCGGAAGCGCGACTTCCGTCGCCGCTTCCGGTCCCTGCTCCAACAGGACCCCGAAACCCTCCTCGTTCAGAACGGGAACCTTCAGCTGCATGGCCTTGTCGTATTTCGATCCGGGGTTGTCACCCACCACGACGAACGAGGTCTTCTTGGACACGGAACCGGTCACTTTCGCGCCGCGGGTCTGCAGGGCCTCCTTGGCGCCGTCCCGGGTGAAGTGCTCCAGGGTGCCGGTGACGACGACGGTGAGCCCTTCCAGCGGACGCGGCCCCTCGTCCTCGCCGGGAGACTCGTCCTCCAGCGGGACCCCGGCGGCCTTCCACTTGCGGACGATCTCGCGGTGCCAGTCCTCGGCGAACCACTCCTTGAGCGCGGCGGCGATGATCGGGCCGACGCCGTCGGTGGCCGCCAGCTCCTCCTCGGTCGCCTGTTCGATCCGGTCGACGGAGCGGAACTCGCGGGCGAGGGCCTGCGCGGCCACCGGTCCCACATGGCGGATGGACAGCCCGTTGAGGAAGCGGGCCAGCGGCCGGGACTTGGCCGCCTCGATGTTCGCCAGCAGGGCGAGGGTGTTCTTCTTCGGCTCGCCCTTCTGGTTGGCGAAGACCGTGACGACCTTCTCCTCACCGGTCTTCGGGTCCCGCTTGGGCAGACCGCTGTCCGGGTCGAGGACGTACGCCTTGATGGGCAGCAGCTTCTCCACCGTCAGGTCGAACAGGTCGCCCTCGTCCACCAGCGGCGGGTCGGCCGGCTCCAGCGGCCGGGTCAGCGCGGCGGCGGCCACCGCGCCGAAGTGCTCGATGTCCAGGCACTCGCGGCCCGCCAGATACGCGACCCGCTCGCGCAACTGGGCCGGGCAGGTCCGGGCGTTGGGGCAGCGGAGGTCGATGTCGCCCTCCTTCATGGGCCGCAGCGGCGTCCCGCACTCGGGGCACTCGCCGGGCATCACGAACTCCCGCTCGCCGCCGTCCCGCAGGTCCACCACCGGACCGAGGATCTCCGGGATGACGTCACCGGCCTTGCGCAGCACGACGGTGTCGCCGATGAGGACGCCCTTGGCCCGGACGACCTCCTGGTTGTGCAGGGTGGCGAACTCCACCTCGCTGCCCGCGACGGTGACCGGCTCGACCTGGGCGTACGGCGTGACCCGGCCGGTGCGGCCGACGCCCACCTTGACGTCGAGCAGCTTGGTGTTGACCTCCTCCGGCGCGTACTTGTAGGCGATCGCCCAGCGGGGCGCCCGCGCGGTGGAGCCGAGCCGGCCCTGGAGGCGGATCTCGTCCAGCTTGACCACGACGCCGTCGATCTCGTGCGCCACGGAGTGACGGTTCTCGCCGTAGTACGCGATGAACCGCCGTACGCCGTCCAGGTCGTCGACCACGCGGTTGTGCGGGGAGGTGGGCAGGCCCCAGGTCTTCAGCAGGTCGTACGCCTGGGAGAGCCGGGTCATGCCCGTGTAGCCCTCCAGGGCGCCGATGCCGTGGACGACCATGTGCAGCGGGCGGGTGGCGGTGACCCGCGGGTCCTTCTGGCGCAGCGAACCGGCGGCGGCGTTGCGCGGGTTGGCGAACGGCTTGTCGCCGGCCGCGACCAGACGTTCGTTCAGTTCGAGGAACTTCTCCATCGGGAAGTACACCTCGCCGCGGATCTCCACCAGGTCGGGCACCTTGTCGCCGTCGAGGCGGTCCGGGATCTCCGCGATGGTGCGCACGTTCGGGGTGATGTCCTCGCCGGTGCGGCCGTCGCCGCGGGTGGCCGCGCGGGTGAGCCGGCCCTTCTCGTACGTGAGGTTGACCGCGAGGCCGTCCACCTTCAGCTCGCACAGGAAGTGGTACGCCTGCTCGCCCAGCTCCCTGGCGACGCGGTCCGCCCAGGCGGCCAGCTCGTCGTCGTTGAAGGTGTTGTCGAGCGAGAGCATCCGCTGGCGGTGCTCGACCGCCGTGAACTCCGTCTCGTACGCCCCCGCCACCTTCTGGGTGGGCGAGTTCGGCGTGCGCAGCTGCGGATAGTGCTCCTCCAGGGCCTCCAGGGACTTCAGGAGCCGGTCGAACTCCGCGTCGCTGACGACCGGAGCGTCCTTCACGTAGTACCGGAAGCGGTGCTCCTCGATCTGCTCCGCCAGCTGCGCGTGCTGCTCACGGGCCTCGGCGGGCACCGCCGTCGTCTCCGCCTGCTTGTCGCCGGCCACCGTGTCGTCCTCCCGTTACTCTGGGTTGTCCGCGAGGGATCTCGCCGCCCGGACGCAGTGGTCCAGCGCCTGGCGCGCGTAGGCGGGAGAGGCCCCCGCCAGACCGCACGCCGGAGTCACCGTGACCGCCTCCGCGAGCAACCCCGGAGACAGCCCCAGCCTGCGCCACAGCGTCCTGACACCCATGACGCTACCGGCAGGGTCTGACAACGGGCCGTCCGTGCCCGGCACGACACCGGCGAACAGCCGCGTACCGCCCTCGACGGCCTCGCCGATCACGTCGTCGTCACGCTCGGTGAGCAGCGCGAAGTCGAAGGAGACGGCCGCCGCGCCGGACCGCCGCAGCAGCGCGAACGGCACGTCCGGCGCGCAGGAGTGGACGACCACGGGCCCGCCGGCGTGCGCGCCGAAGACCTCGCGCAGGGCCGCCTCCACGACCTGCCGGTCCGGCGCCCGGTGGGTCCGGTAGCCGCTCGCCGTGCGGACCTGTCCGCGCAGCACGGCGGTGAGGGAGGGCTCGTCGAGCTGGAGGACGAGCCGGGCGCCCGGGACGCGCCGCCCCACCTCGGCCAGGTGCGCCCGCAGCCCCTCGGCGAGCGAGGCGGCGAGGTCCCGGCAGGCGCCGGGGTCCGACAGGACGGCCTCGCCGTTGCGCAGCTCCAGGGCGGCGGCCAGCGTCCAGGGGCCGACGGTCTGCACCTTCAGGTCGCCCTCGTAGCCGTGGGTGAACTCCTCCAGGGCGTCCAGGTCCTGCACCAGCCAGGACCTGGCCCGCCGGGTGTCCCGGCCCGGCCGGTCGCCGAGCCGCCAGCCGCTGGGCTCCACGCGCGCGTACAGCTCGACCAGCATCCCGGCGGTGCGGCCGGTCATGTCGGCGCCGGGCCCGCGCGCGGGGAGTTCGGGCAGGAAGGGGAAGTCCCCGAAGCTGCCCATGGCGGTCTTGGCGGCCTCCCGCGCGTCCGTGCCGGGCAGGGAGCCGACACCGGTGGCTCCCGGAAACCTGAACTGGCTGTTTTCGCTCACCAGGGCAGCCTACGGAACCCGGCGGCCGGGTCAGCGCCCCGGGCGCACCGTCAGGTCGTTGACCTCCGCGTCCCTGGGCAGGTCCAGGGCCATCAGGATCGTCGTGGCGACGGACTCGGGGTCGATCCACTTCGCCGGGTCGTACTCCTTGCCCTCCTGCTGGTGCACCTTGGCCTGCATGGGGCTGGCGGTGCGGCCGGGGTAGACGGAGGTGACGCGGACGCCGTGGGCGTGCTCCTCCTGGCGCAGGGAGTCGGCGAGGGCCTTCAGACCGTGCTTGGAGGCGGCGTACGCCGACCAGCCGGCGGACGCGCTGAGCCCGGCGCCGGAGTTGACGAAGACCACCTGGCCGTGGGCGGCCCGCAGCTGCGGCAGCAGCAGCCGGGTCAGCTCGGCGGGCGCGACCAGGTTGACGTTGAGCTGGTGGCGCCAGGACTTCGGGGTGAGGTCGCCGACCCCGCCGAGGTCGGCGACCCCGGCGATGTGCAGCAGGGAGTCCACCCGGTCCGGGAGCGTCTGGTGGGACAGCGCCCAGGACAGCTTGTCCGGGTCGGCGAGGTCGCCGGCCAGGGTGCGGGCGCCGGGGAACTCGGCCGCCAGTTCCTTGGCGCGGCCCGCGTCGCGCACGTGCAGGACGAGGTCGTCCCCGCGCGCGTGCAGCCGGCGGGCCACGGCCGCGCCGATGCCGGATCCGGCCCCGGTGATCACATGAGTAGCCATGCCGCCCATGCTCGCATCACCGGCCGGCGGACTGCTCCTCCAGGTAGGCCAGGGCGCGGACCGGCTCGTCCGCGAAGAACACCAGCTCGGCCAGCGGGCGGGGCAGGAAGCCCTCGGCCTCCATCCGGCGGAACTGCTCGCGCAGCCCGTCGTAGAAGCCCGCCGTGTTCAGCAGCACGACCGGCTTCTCGGTGCGGCCGTGCTTCTTCAGCTCCAGGATCTCGGTGGCCTCGTCCAGCGTGCCGGTGCCGCCCACCATGATCACCACGGCGTCGGCCTTCTCCAGCAGCAGCCTCTTGCGTTCGGCGAGGTCGGCCGCGACGATCATCTCGTCGGCGCCGGGCCGCGCCTTGTTCGCCAGGAACTCCACGGAGACGCCCAGCAGCCGGCCGCCCGCCTCCTGCACGCCGTCGGCGACCACCTTCATCAGGCCGACGTCGGAGCCGCCCCAGACCAGGGTGTGGCCGGCCTTGCCGATCAGCTCCGCGAACTCGCGCGCGGGACGCGTGTAGCGCTCGTCGAGGTCGGCGGCGGACAGGAAGACGCAGATGTTCATGGCCCCTACCGTACGGTGTCCGCGCGGGCGGGAAGAAGCGCGGCCCGTGCGGTGCTGAACCGGTATGAGCCAAGGACACACGATCACCGTCCAGCGAAGCGAGCGGCACGTGCGCGTGGTGCGCGACGGCCAGGTGCTCGCGGAATCCGACCGCCCCCTGGAGCTGCGCGAGACGGGCTGTCCGGTGCGGTACTACATCCCCGCCGAGGACGTACGCCTGGATCTGCTGACCCCGTCCGGAACGCACACCGTGTGCCCCTTCAAGGGCACGGCGTCCTACTGGTCGCTGCCGGAGGCGGCCGACCTCGTCTGGGCGTACCCCGACCCCAAGCCGGAGGTCGCGGAGATCAAGGACCACTACTGCTTCTACGACACCGACGTGTCATGACCGGATGAGCCCCGTGCCGTACGGCAGTCTGCACGGGCATGGACAAGAAGACGACTTCGCGCGACGGCATCTCCCTCGCGTACCACGTGACCGGCCAGGGGCCCACGGTGATCCTGGTCAGCGGTGCGATGTCCACCGGCGGCACCCTGCTGCCCCTGGCCCAGCGGCTCGCGGACCACTGCACGGCCGTCGTCTACGACCGCCGGGGCCGCGGCGAGAGCGGCGCCGGCGGGCCGTACGCGGTGGACCGCGAGATCGAGGACCTGGCCGCGCTGACCGGCGCGGTGGGCGGCGAGGCGGCGCTGTTCGGGGTCTCCTCGGGCGGCGCGCTCGTGCTGCGCGCGGCGGCGGGCGGACTGCCGGTGTCCCGGGCGGCGGTGTACGAGGTGCCGTACGCCGACCACCTGGCGGACGGCGCCGCCCGGGAGGCCGCCTACAAGGAGCGGCTGGGCGCGGCGCTCGCCGAGGGCCGGCGCGGGGACGCGGTGGAGCTGTTCCTGCGCCTGACGGGCCTCGGCGAGGAGGTGATCCAGGGCGCCCGCCAGTCCCCCATGTGGCCCGGCATGGAGGCCCTCGCGCCGAGCCTCGCGCACGACGACGCGGTCATGGGCGACGGGCTGCTGCCCGCGGACCGGGTCGCCGCGATCCCGGTGCCCGTGCTCGCGGTCGCGGGCGGCGCGAGCCCGGAGTGGATGCACCGGGCGGGCCAGGCGATCGCCCGGGCCGCACCGCGGGGCACCTACCGCGTCCTGCCGGGCCAGACCCACATGGTGGAGCCTGACGTGCTGGGGCCGGTGCTGGCGGAGTTCTTCACGGGGTAGCGGACCGGGCGGCTCAGACCGCCCGCGGGGTGGCGGACCGGGCGGCTCAGACCGCCGCGGCCGTCGCGCGCGTGGTGGACGCGATCGTCGCCGAGCCCACCACGCGCGTGCCGTCGTAGAGCACGATCGCCTGGCCGGGGGCGACGCCGCGGACCGGTGCGGCGAAGGTCACGCGCAGCTCGCCGCCGGTCAGTTCGGCGGTGACCGGGGTCTCGTCGCCGTGGGCGCGCAGCTGGGCGGTGTAGGCGCCGGGGCCGGCGGGGGCGGCGCCGCACCAGCGGGGCTTGACCGCGGTGAGGGCGGTGACGTCCAGGGCGTCGGCCGGGCCGACGGTGACCGTGTTGGTGACCGGGGAGATGTCCAGGACGTAGCGCGGCTTGCCGTCCGGGGCCGGGGTGCCGATCCTGAGGCCCTTGCGCTGGCCGATGGTGAAGCCGTACGCGCCCTCGTGCGTGCCCAGCCTGGCGCCGGACTCGTCCACGATGTCGCCCTCGGCCTTGCCGAGCCGCTTGGCCAGGAAGCCCTGGGTGTCGCCGTCGGCGATGAAGCAGATGTCGTGCGAGTCGGGCTTCCTGGCCACGGCCAGGCCCCGGCGTGCGGCCTCCGCGCGGATCTCCTCCTTGGTGGTGACCGTGTCGCCGAGCGGGAACATCGCGTGCGCGAGCTGCCGGTCGTCCAGCACCCCGAGGACGTACGACTGGTCCTTGGCCAGGTCGGAGGCGCGGTGCAGCTCGCGGGAGCCGTCCTCGCGCACGATCACCTGGGCGTAGTGGCCGGTGCAGACGGCGTCGAAGCCGAGGGCCAGCGCCTTGTCCAGCAGCGCGGCGAACTTGATCTTCTCGTTGCAGCGCAGGCACGGGTTCGGGGTGCGGCCGGCCTCGTACTCGGCGACGAAGTCCTCGACGACGTCCTCGCGGAAGCGGTCGGCGAGGTCCCAGACGTAGAACGGGATGCCGATGACGTCGGCCGCGCGGCGGGCGTCGCGCGAGTCCTCGATGGTGCAACAGCCCCGCGCGCCGGTGCGGAAGGACTGCGGGTTCGCGGAGAGCGCGAGGTGGACGCCGGTCACGTCGTGGCCTGCTTCCGCGGCGCGCGCGGCGGCGACGGCGGAGTCGACCCCGCCGGACATGGCGGCGAGGACGCGGAGGGGGCGGGTGCGCTGCGGGGTGTCAGTCATAACCCTTCCAGGGTACGGGGGCGCGGGAACCTGGTCCGCCGGTTGTCCGTTGATCCGGCATGGGGGCGACTTCGGGGACGGGCAGGGGGACGGCGGCGGGCGACGGGGACCGGCGGCCGGGCCGGCGCGCGCTGCTGGTGGGCGGGGCCGCGGTGGCCGTGGGCACGGCGCTGCTGGCCCGGGAGGAGCTGGGCCGGCTGTGGTGGCGGCTGCCCGGCGTGGACAGGCAGCGGACGGCGGGCGCGGTGGACTTCCGGGGCGCGCGCTGGGTGGCGGCCTCAGCGGCGAACTACCGCCTGGCGGACCGGCCGGCCGACTACCCGGTGGACCGGGTGGTCGTCCATGTCACCCAGGGCGGTTACGCGTCGGCGGTGAAGGTCTTCCAGGACCCGGCGCACGGCGCGGCGGCGCACTACGTCGTGCGCCGGGACGGGCGGATCACCCAGCTGGTCCGCGAGCTGGACGTGGCCTTCCACGCGGGCAACCGGGAGTACAACGAACGCAGTGTCGGCATCGAGCACGAGGGCTTCGTGACGGACCCCGCGTCCTTCACCGACGCCCTGTACGCGGCCTCGGCCCGGCTGACGGCCGCGATATGCGGACGCTACGGCATCCCGGTGGACCGGGAGCACATCATCGGCCACGCGGAGGTACCGGGCACGGACCACACGGACCCGGGCCCCTTGTGGGACTGGAACCGATACCTGCGCTTGGTCCACGCCGCACCCGCCGGGGCGCCTGCGGCGGGGTGAGGCCGGGGGCCGGGCTGGGAGGCCGGGGCTGGGGGCCGGACCGGGGGGCCGGGCCAGGGGGCCGGGCCAGGGGGCCGGGCCGGGGGGCCAGGGGCCGGGCCAGGGGGCCCGGACCGGGGGGCCGGGCCAGGGGGCCGGGCCAGGGGGCCAGGGGCCGGGCCAGGGGGCCGGGCCAGGGGGCCGGGCCAGGGGGCCGGGCCAGGGGGCCGGGCCAGGGGGCCGGGCCAGGGGGCCGGGCCGGGGGGCCAGGGGCCGGGCCTGGGGGCCGGGCCGGGGGGCCAGGGGCCGGGCCTGGGGGCCGGGCCGAGAGACCAAAACAGGGGCCGGGCCACAGGGGGCCGGGCAGCAGGGGGCCGGGGCGCTCCCGGCGGCTACGTCAGGCCCGCCGCGCGGGCGCGTTGCACCGCCGGGGCGATGGCCTTGGCCACCGCCTCGACGTCGGCCTCGGTGGGGGTGTGGCCGAGGGAGAAGCAGAGGGTGCCGCGGGCCAGAGGCCGGGCCGGGAGCCAGGCCAGGAGGCCGGGCCGGGGCCGGACCAGAAGGCCGGGCCAGGGCCGCACCTGGGGCCGGGCCAGGAGGCCGGGCCGGGGCCGGGCCAGGAGGCCGGGCCGGGGCCGGACCTGGGGCCGGGCCGGGGCCGGACCTGGGGCCGGGCCAGGGCCGGGCGCTCCCGGTGGCTACGTCAGGCCTGCCGCGCGGGCGCGTTGGACTGCTGGGGCTATGGCCTTGGCCACCGCCTCGACGTCGGCCTCGGTGGAGGTGTGGCCGAGGGAGAAGCGCAGGGTGCCGCGGGCCAGGTCCGGGTCGGTGCCGGTGGCGAGGAGGACGTGGCTGGGCTGGGCGACGCCCGCGGTGCAGGCGGAGCCGGTGGAGCACTCGATGCCCTGGGCGTCCAGCAGGAGCAGCAGGGAGTCGCCCTCGCAGCCGGGAAAGGTGAAGTGGGCGTTGGCCGGGAGCCGGCCGCCGGGTGCCGGGTCGCCGCCGAGGATCGCGTCCGGCACGGCCGTGCGGACGGCGTCGACGAGCCGGTCGCGCAGGGCGCCGATCTCGCGGGCGAACCACTCCTGCCGCTCGGCGGCGAGCCGGCCGGCGACGGCGAAGGCGGCGACGGCCGGGACGTCCAGCGTGCCGGAGCGGACGTGCCGCTCCTGGCCGCCGCCGTGCAGGACGGGCACGGGCGTGTGCTCACGGCCGAGGAGCAGGGCGCCGATGCCGTACGGACCGCCGATCTTGTGCCCGGAGACGGTCATGGCGGCCAGGCCCGAGGCCGCGAAGCCGACCGGGAGCTGACCGAACGCCTGGACCGCGTCGGCGTGCAGCGGGACTCCGAACTCGGCGGCCACGTCGGCCAGTTCCCGGACCGGCATGACGGTGCCGATCTCGTTGTTGGCCCACATCACGGTGGCCAGGGCGACGTCGTCGGGGTTGCGGGCGATGGCCTCGCGCAGCGCCTCGGGGTGGACGCGGCCGTGGGAGTCGACGGGGAGGTACTCGACGGTGGCGCCCTCGTGCTCGCCGAGCCAGTGCACCGCGTCCAGGACGGCGTGGTGCTCCACGGGGCTGGCGAGGACCCGGGTGCGGGCCGGGTCGGCGTCGACGCGGGACCAGTACAGGCCCTTGACGGCCAGGTTGTCGGCCTCGGTGCCGCCCGAGGTGAAGACGACCTCGCTGGGGCGGGCGCCGAGGGCTTCCGCGAGGGTCTCGCGGGACTCCTCGACCGTGCGGCGGGCCTGCCGGCCGGACGCGTGCAGGGAGGAGGCGTTGCCCGTGATGCCCAGCCGGGCGGCGAACGCCTCTGCCGCCTCCGGGAGCATCGGGGTGGTCGCGGCGTGGTCGAGGTAAGCCATGGTGAGCCCGATTCTACGGCTCCCCCGCGGCGGGCCCCGTCCGCCGGCGGGCGTCACAGGCTCCAGGACACCGTGCCCGAGATCTCCATCGCCGTCACCAGGACGATCAGGTCGGCGACGCCCAGGCCGAGGCCCAGGTAGGCGCGGCCCCGGCGGGCCGTGCCGCGCCAGAGGGCGGCCAGCGCCAGGACGATGGCGACCGGGCCGAGGAAGAGGTTGAGGACGAGCAGACCGAGCAGGCCGAGGACGAAGGACGCCACGGCCATGCCGTCGGCGTCACGGCCCCGGGTGCGGGCGCGGGGACGGGTGTCGGTGCGGCCGGTGGCCGGTGCGGTCAGATGCATGGTGCTCAGCTCCCGGGATCCTGGTGCGGCGGTCAGTGGGCCGAGGTGCCGCGGCGGCGTCCGTGGCGCTCGCGGAGCGCGAACACGCCGAGCCAGACGGCGATCACGGCGGCCAGGACGGCGGTGACGGTCAGCGGCGCGTGGGCCACGGTGCCCAGCACGACTCCGAGCAGCATGAACGCGGCGACGAGGAACAGCATGGGATCGGATCCCCCCTCCGGGGTGCCTCGTGGTCAGCCGGTGCGAAGCGCCAGCCGGTGTGAAGTTTGGGTGAACAGTTGTGGTAACACTTGTTCACTGACTTTGAGTCTAACCCCTTCCGCGGCTTTTCAATTCCGGAGAACAGTTGTTAACTGGATGACATGAGTCACACCCTCGGCATCCGGCAGGCCCAGAAGCAGAAGACCCGGCAGGCGTTCCTCGACGCGGCGCTCGTCCTGCTGGAGGAGCAGAGCCTCAGCAGCCTGGGCCTGCGCGAGGTCACCCGGGCCGTCGGGGTCGCCCCGACCGCCTTCTACCGGCACTTCCGCTCCACCGCCGACCTCGGTGTGGCCCTGGTCGACGAGGCGCTGGGCAGCCTGCACCCGATGGTGCGGACGACGGTGTCCACCACGGCCGGCGACAGCGAGGAACGCATCACGCGTGCCGTCGAGTTGATCGCCGGTCATGTAGACGCGTACCCCGCGCATGTCCGGTTTATCGCCCGGGAACGACATGGCGGGGTGCAGCCGGTGCGCGAGGCCATCCGGGACCAACTGCACCGGTTCGCCGAGGAGGTGAAGGACGAGCTGGCCAAGGACCCGGAGGCGGACGGCTGGAGCGACGACGACCTGCTGATGCTCGCGCACCTCTACGTCGACCAGATGCTCGTCACCGCCTCGCTGTTCCTGGAGGCACAGGAGGCGCCCGAGGAGCGGGACCGGGTGACCCGGCTCGCCGCCCGCCGGCTGCGCCTCATCACCCTGGGCCGCACCCACTGGCTGGACTGACACCGATCCCGCGCGAGGGTCTGCGCGCGGGAGCCCGCGACGCGACGGCCCCGGCATCGCGTAAGGGCCGGCCCCCGAGGGGCCGGCCCTTGCGGGTGGTCGGGGTGTCAGCTCAGCTTGGCCCGGGCCAGTTGGCGGGACTGTGCGACCAGCCGGTCGTCGCTGTCCCAGACCTCCGCGTCCTCCTCCAGGAAGCCGCCGGCCAGGTTGCGGGTGGTGATCGAGATCCGCAGCGGGCCGGGGGCCGGGCGGTGGCGGACGTGGACGGTGAGTTCCACGGTCGGCACCCAGCCCTTGAGGCCCATCTCGAAGGCGGTGGGCGGCAGGGCGTCCACGGCGAGGAGCAGCGAGAGCGGGTCGGCGTCGCGGCCGTCGGCGAGGCCGAACCAGCCGCGCATCTCGCCCTTGCCGGAGGGGCTGCCGAGCGCCCAGCCGAGGGTGGCGGGGTCCAGCTTGAGCATCAGCCGGTCGGCGATGGCGGAGCTGCCCTCGACCGGGGCCGGTCCGTCCTCGGAGCCGAGGCACCGCTCCAGCGGCGGGATCACGGGCGGGGTGGCGGTGGTGCGCACGTCGTCGGGGAGGGCGTCGAGGTCGCCGTAGGAGGCGAGGACGCGGATGCGCTCGACCTCGTTGCCGTCGTCGTCGTACTGGAAGAGCGAAGCCTGGCCGGTGGAGAGGGTCCGGCCGGCGCGGACGGTCTCGGTGCGGACGACCGCCGGGCCGGGCCGGGAGGCGGTCAGGTAGTGCGCGGAGATGGTGAACGGGTCCGGATGCGGGAGGGTGTCCGCGAGGGCCCGGCCGAGCACGGCCAGCAGATAGCCGCCGTTGACGGCGCTGATGATGGTCCAGCCGGCCGAGAGGTCGATGTCGTAGACACCGGGCTCGCGCCGGGTGACCATGGTGTCGCGGTCGAACTCGCTGTCGCCGATCACGGCCCGCGAATGGGGAACGGTAGCTGCTTCGGGCATGCGGGAACGGTACAACAGCGAACTACTAAGCGGTAGCTTTCCCTGTTTCAGCGAGATGTCGGCTACTCCTCGGTCACCGTCGAACGGCGGTTCCACGCCCGGGGCGCCCGCCAGTGGAACCGCATGGCGAGCAGCCGCAGCACGAAGGCCGTGACGGCGGCGATCCCGCTGGTGAGCGGGGTGAGCGCGTCGTAGCGCAGGCACAGCACGACCATCGTGGCGCCCACCATGGCCGGGACCGCGTACAGGTCGCGGTCCCAGCGCAGCAGCGAGGGCACCTCGTTGGCCAGCACGTCCCGCAGCACACCGCCGCCGACCGCGGTGGCGAGGCCCAGCGCCGCCGAGGCGGTCAGCCCGAGGCCGTAGCCGTACGCCTTCGTCGTGCCGCTGACGCAGAACAGCCCGAGGCCGGCCGCGTCGAAGACCAGCACCGCCGCCTGGATGCGCTCCACGTGCGGGTGCAGGAAGAAGACGACGAGGGTGGCGAGCAGCGGGGTCACGAAGTACCCGAGGTCCGTGAAGGCGGCGGGCGGCACGGCTCCGATGACCAGGTCACGGAAGAGTCCGCCGCCCAGCGCGGTCACCTCGGCGAGCACGGCGATGCCGAAGACGTCGAAGTTCTTGCGGACGGCCAGCAGGGCGCCGGAGATCGCGAACACGAAGATGCCGATCACATCGAGCGTGTGCTGGACGGACGGACTGAAGAGTTGCTGGAGCTGCACCCTGACATTCTCACCCGCCAGGGTGCCCGTGCCTTACGAAGTGGGGCTCACAGGGCGGGTTTCCCTGGCGTGAACAGCCAGGTGTCGAACAGGTCGTCCAACTGCCGGCCGCTGATCCGCTCCGCGAGCCGGACGAAACCGGCGGTGTCGGCGTTGCCGTACCGGTGCAGCCTGGTCCAGGCGGGCAGCAGCCGGAAGAAGGCGGGGTCGCCGATCCGCTCGCGCAGCGCCTGGAGCGTCATCGCGCCGCGCTGGTAGACGGCGGAGGAGAACATGGTGTCCCGCTGCGGGTCGGCCGGCTTGATCTGCCAGAAGGCGGAGTCGGCGGGCCGGGCGTCGTAGGCGGCGCGGAAGGAGTCGTGCGCGGAGCGGGTGCCCTGGTGCTCGGCCCACAGCCACTGGGCGTAGGTGGCGAAGCCCTCGTTCAGCCAGATGTCCTTCCACTGGGCCACGCTTACCGAGTCGCCGAACCACTGGTGGGCCAGCTCGTGCACGATGGTCGACTCGCTGCGCACGGCCGAGTAGGCGGGCTTGCTCTGCACCTCCAGCGAGAACGCGGCCTGCGGCATGTCGTCGACGATGGCGCCGGTCTCCTCGAACGGGTACGGCCCGAAGACCTGCGACCAGTAGTCGGTGGCCGCGGCGGTGACGGCGTACACGTCGACGCTGTTGGCGTCCTTCAGCACGGGGTCGATGGCGACGTAGACCGGGATGCCGCCGGGCGTGCGGCCGGTGCGCACGTCGAACTTCCCGATGGTCGCGGTGGCGAGGTAGGACGCCATCGGCCTGGACTCGCGCCAGTGCGTGTGGGTGGAGTCGTCCTTGTCGTACGTCGACACCAGCCGGCCGTTGGAGACGGCGGTCAGACCCCGGGGCGCCTTGATCCGGATGTCGTAGGTGGCCTTGTCGGCGGGGTGGTCGCTGGACGGGAACCAGGTGGAGGCGGCGTTGGGCTCGCAGGCGACGAAGACGCCGTCGGCGGTCTTCATCCAGCCGTACGACGAGCCGAAGACGATGGGTCCGCCGAGCGGCTCCGGTACGCCTCCGTAGGTGACGGAGACGGTGAAGTCGCGGCCCTCGGCCAGCGGGTGGCGCGGGGTGACGGTGACCTCGTCGCCGTCCCGGGTGAACTCCGCGCGTCTGCCGTCGACTTCGACCCGGGTGATCTCCAGCTTCTGGAGGTCGAGGTCGAAGGAGGACAGGGTCTGGGTGGCGCGCGCGGTGAGGGTGGTACGGCCGTCCAGGCGGCCGGTGTCCGGGGCGTAGGAGACGTCCAGGTCGTAATGGCGGGCGTCGAAGCCGCCGTTGCCTAGCCGGGGGAAGTAGGGATCGCCGATGCCGGGGGCGCCCTGGGTGGGGGCGGCGGAGGCGGCGATGGTGAGGAAGGAGGCCGCCGCGGTGACGAGGGCTGCGATACGTGCCGAACGGGAGAGTGCCATGGGTCGTCCCTTCCGAGCGTGCCGATCAGTGGCCGGACACGGACGACTCTGCACTCTCCCGTTCAGACATGTACATGACTTTGCTCAGTCGTCATG
The DNA here is from genome assembly GCF_044332325.1 of Streptomyces sp. NPDC017095. Classification (NCBI taxonomy): domain Bacteria; kingdom Bacillati; phylum Actinomycetota; class Actinomycetes; order Kitasatosporales; family Streptomycetaceae; genus Streptomyces; species Streptomyces sp. NPDC017095. Next base: position 67,879 of record NZ_JBIROU010000010.1, on the reverse strand, counting down.
TGCTACTTGCCGGTTGACTCCTGGGAGTCGGTCCCGGCGGAGGGCTTCCCGGTCGTGGACTTCGCGCCCGGACCGGTCTTCTCCTCGGACGCGTCCGCCGCCGCGAGGGCCGCGGCGGCTTCGGGATCCGCGGCGGTCTCGGCGGCTTCGGACCCGGCGGAAGCCTTGGAGGGGGCCTCGGGGGTCTTCGAAGTGGCCGCCGGGGTCTTCGCGGTCGCCTTGGGGGTCTTCGGAGTGGCTGCGGGGGCCTCCGGGGACTCTGAAGTGGCAGCCGGGGTCTTCGAAGTTGCCTTCGAGGTTTCCGCGGCGCCCTCCGGGGTCTTCGAAGTGACGCCCGCGGTCTCCGTAGAGGCCTCGGGGCTCGCGGCCGGCTTCGCCGTGCCGGCGGCCTCCGTGTCGGCGGCCGTGGTCCCGGTGGCCGTCTCCGCTCCGGCAACCGCCGTCTTGGCAGTCGCCGTCTTCGCAGTCGCCGCCCTCGCAGCGGTCTCCTCGGCAGCCGCCGTCTTGGCAGCTTCCGCCTCGACAGCGGCCTCCTTGGCGGCCCCCGCCTTCGCAGCGGTCTCCTCGGCGGCCCCCGCCTTGGTGGCCTCCGCCTCGGCGGCGGGCTTCTCGACGGTCTCCGCCTTGGCCGCCGTCTCGTCGGCGGCGGGCTTCTCGGAAGCCGCCCCCTCCGTGGCCGTTTCCCCGGCCGCCGTCTGCTCGGCCGTCGTGTCCTCGGCCGCCCCGCTCTCCGCCGCCGGTTCCTTCCCGGGGGCGCCGGCCGCGATGACCGCGTCCGGGACCAGTTCCGACGCCTTCTTCGCCGCCGACAGCAGGACCGTGTCCTGCGGAGCCTGGTCGGCGAAGTTCTCGGGGTGGTGGCAGGCCACCCGCTGGCCCGGCCGCAACTCGACGAGCTGCGGCTCGGTCGTCTGGCAGATCTGCGTCGCCTTCCAGCAGCGGGTGTGGAAGCGGCAGCCGGACGGCGGTGCGATCGGCGACGGCACGTCACCACGGAGCAGGATGCGCTCGCTCTTGCGGCCCCGGCGCCTGGTGTCCGGCACCGGCACCGCCGACATCAGCGCCTTGGTGTACGGGTGCATCGGCGCCTCGTACAGCGAGGTGCGGTCGGCCAGTTCCACGACCTTGCCGAGGTACATCACCGCGATCCGGTCCGAGACGTGCCGGACGACGGAGAGGTCGTGGGCGATGATCACATAGGTCAGGCCCAGCTCCTGCTGGAGGTCGTCCATGAGGTTCACGACCTGCGCCTGGATCGACACGTCCAGCGCGGAGACCGGCTCGTCCGCCACGACCAGCTTCGGCTTCAGGGCGAGCGCTCGGGCGATGCCGATGCGCTGGCGCTGGCCGCCGGAGAACTCGTGCGGGTAGCGGTTGTAGTGCTCCGGGCTGAGGCCGACCAGTTCCAGCAGCCCCTGGACCTCCTTCTTCACGCCGCCCTCGGGCTCCACGCCCTGGAGCCGGAAGGGCGCCGAGACGATCGAGCCGATGGTGTGGCGCGGGTTCAGGGAGCCGTACGGGTCCTGGAAGATCATCTGGATGTCGCGGCGCAGCGGGCGCATCTGCGCGGCGCTCAGCCGCGTGATGTCCCGCCCCTCGAAGGTGATCCGGCCGTCGGTCGGGTCCTGGAGCCGGGTGATGACCCGGCCCATGGTCGACTTGCCGCAGCCCGACTCGCCGACCACGCCCAGGGTCTCGCCCCGGCGCACCTCGAAGTCGATGCCGTCGACGGCCTTCACCGCGCCGACCTGGCGCTGCAGGATGCCCTTCTTGATCGGGAAGTGCTTGGTCAGGCCCTCGACCTTGAGCAGCACCTCCCGCTCCTCGCGCCGTGCCGGGGCGTCCTCGGGGGCCGTCGCCTGCTGCGGGACCGCGGCGTCGGCGGCAGTGTCCGTCTTCTTGGTCTCACTCACAGCTTCGGCGCAATCTCTTCGGTCCAGATCCGCTGGCGGTCCTCGGCCGGGAGGTGGCAGGCGGACCAGTGCCCGGTGCCCACCAGCTCCAGCTCGGGGCGCACCGTGCGGGTGACGTTCCCCTTCGGGATGTCCGCGTACGGGCAGCGCGGGTGGAAGGCACAGCCCGAGGGGACGTTGATGAGGCTCGGCGGCGAGCCCTTGACCGGGATGAGCCGTTCGGAGGTCTCGCGGTCGATGCGGGGCATCGAGCCGAGCAGGCCCCAGGTGTAGGGGTGCTGCGGCTGCTCGAAGACCTCGTCGGCCGGGCCTCGCTCCACGCACCGGCCGCCGTACATCACGAGGACGTCGTCGGCGATCTCGGCGACCACGCCGAGGTCGTGGGTGATCATGATGACCGCGGAGCCGAACTCCTTCTGCAGGTCCCGGATCAGGTCGAGGATCTGCGCCTGGACGGTCACGTCGAGGGCGGTGGTCGGCTCGTCCGCGATCAGCAGCTCGGGGTTGTTGACCAGCGCCATCGCGATCATGGCGCGCTGGCGCATACCGCCGGAGAACTCGTGCGGATAGCCGTCGACGCGCTTGGCGGGCTCGGGGATGCCGACCCGGTCCAGCATCTCGATGGCCCGGGTGCGGGCCGCCTTCCTGCTGACGTCGTGGTGGACCCGGTACGCCTCGACGATCTGGTCGCCGACCTTGTAGTACGGGTGCATCGCGGACAGCGGGTCCTGGAAGATCATCGCCATCTCCCGGCCGCGCAGCTTGCGCACCTCGTCCGGGTCGGCGGAGACCAGTTCCTTGCCGTCCAGCCAGATCTCGCCGGACATCCGCACGTTCTTGCCGCGCGGGCCGAGCCGGTGCAGGCCCATGACGGCCAGCGAGGTCACCGACTTGCCGGAGCCGGACTCGCCCACGATGGCGAGGGTGCTGCCCTTCTCCAGCGAGAAGCTGAGCCCGTCCACGGACTTGACCACGCCGTCGTCGGTCGGGAAGTGCACCTTGAGGTCGCGGACCTCCAGGAAGGCGTCGGGTGCCTTGCCGGGCTCGGTGCGCTCGCCCACCGCGGCGCCGGTCTTGGAGAGTTCGGTCACGAGAGCCTCACCCGCGGGTCGGCGGCGGCGTAGAGCACGTCCACCACAAGATTTGCGATCACGACGAAGAAGGCGGCGAGCAGGGTCACGCCGAGGATCTTGGGCAGGTCGTTGTCGGTGATGCCCTGCACCGCGTACCGGCCGATGCCGTCCAGTGAGAAGACGCTCTCGGTGATCACCGCGCCGCCGAGCAGCAGCCCGAGGTCCATGCCGAACACGGTGATGATCGGGGTGAGGGCGGCGCGCAGACCGTGCCGGATGACGACCTTGCGCTCGTGCAGGCCCTTGGCGCGGGCCGTGCGGATGAAGTCCTCGTTCATCGTCTCCAGCATGCCCGAGCGGGTGAGCCGCGCGTAGATGGCGGAGTACAGCAGGGCCAGCGAACACCAGGCCGGGAAGAGAGTGTTGGCCCACTGCTCGGGGTTCTCGGTGAACGGGACGTAGTCGCGTCCGAAGATCGGCCACTTGAAGACGAAGAGCAGGATCGCCAGGTTCCCCGTGAAGAACATGGGCAGCGAGACACCGGCGAGCGCGACGCCCATGAAGGTGCGGTCGAAGAAGGAGCGCGGCTTCAGCGCGGAGACGACACCGATGGCCACACCCGAGACGAGCCACAGCACGGCGGCCCCGGCGGCCAGCGAGAGGGTGATCGGAATGCGCGAGGTGAGCTGCGGCCAGACCGCGACGTGGTCCTTGAAGGAGTAACCGAAGCACGGCACGTCGCAGTGCACCGTCGTGGGCCCGAGGTTGTAGTCGGCGCCGGCCACGATCCCCTTGATGAAGTCCCAGTACTGGACGTAGACGGGCTGGTCCAGACCGAGGTTGTGCTTGACCGCGGCGATGTCCGCCTTCGACGGGCTCTTGCCGATGTACTGCTGCGCCAGCTGGTCCGCTGTCTGGCCGGCGAGCCGTGGCAGCAGGAAGAAGATGGCAAAGGTGACCGCGGAGACGACCAGCAGCAGGATCACTGCCGCGAACGTCCGGCGGAGGATGTACGAGATCACGGGGATCGGCGCTGGTGCCCGCGGGCCGCGAAGCCCGCGGGCACCAATGCCTTCACCTGCCTTCCGGGGCTGCTACTTCGACTCGACGCCGATGTTGAGGTAGTCGTACTGACCGCTGAAGGCCGCCGTGGAGACCAGGTTGGTGTAGTTCTGCGGTCGGGCCAGCAGGACCTTGAAGTAGGTCAGCGGGACGAGGACGGAGTCGTCCATGGTCTTCTTGTCGATCTGCGTGTAGAGGCTGTTGCGCTCGGTGTCGTCCTCGGTGCCGATCGCCTTGCCCAGCAGCTCGTTGACGTCCTTGTTGTCGTACTGCGACAGGTTGGTGCTGCCCGACTGGCTGATCGCCTTGCCGTTCAGGATCTGCTGGAGGAAGCCGTAGCCGGAGGGCCAGTCGGCACCCCACTGCATCATGTGCAGGCCGATGTTCTGCTTGCGCGTGAACTTCGGGACACCCGCGTAGTCGGTGAAGTACTTGCCGGACGGGAACTGCTTCAGGCTGGCGTTGATGCCGACCTTCTTCAGCGAGGCGATGATCGCCGTGGCCGCGTCGATCTCCTGCGGACGGTCCGAACGGGCCGAGATGTTCGTGTTGATCGAGGTCTTGCCGCAGTCCTTCAGCAGCTGCTTGGCCTTGGCGGCGTCGCCCTTGCTGTCCTTGCTGGCGTAGACGTCGGACTCGGCGTAGCCCGGGATGTCCGGCGGCAGCACGGTGGAGGCGATCTCACCGCGGATCGGGCCGCCCTCGGCGGTCTGCACCGAGACCTTGTCGATGGCGTACTGCACGGCCTTGCGGCACTCGACCTTGTCGAACGGCGCGACCGTGGTGTTGATCGCCAGGTAGACCAGGCGGCCACCGTAGGTGTTGTCGGTGTTGGCCTTCTTCGCGGCGTCGGTGATGACCTGGGCCTGGGTCGAGGCCTGGACACCCGTGCCGCCGAGGTCGATGGCGTTGCCCGCGAGGACGTCCTTGTCGATCGTCTCCGGGTTGACCTTCAGCCGGACGACGATCTTGTCCGGGAGCTGCTTGCGCAGCGGGTCCGTCTTCGCGTCCCAGTTCTCGTTGCGGACCAGGACGGCCTGCTGGCCCTCCTGGTAGCTCTGGAACTTGTACGAGCCCGAGGAGACGATGTGCTTGACGTAGTCGACGCCGGTGTCCTTGGCCTGCGGCACCGGAGCCGTCTGCGGGGCCGCGACCAGGTAGTCGAACTCCTGGAAGGCCTGCTTCAGGTGGAAGACGACGGTGGTGGCGTCCGGCGTCTCGATGGAGGACAGGCCCTTGGCGCTCTTGTCCTTGTACGGACCCTTGTACTTGTCGCCGCCGGCCAGGAACTGCTGGAAGTAGTTCGGGCCGAGGGAGAGCACGTCACGCGCGAAGTTGGAGCGCTCGACGGCGTACTTGACGTCCTTCGAGGTGATCGGCGAGCCGTCCTCGTACTTCAGGCCCGCACGCAGCTTGTACGTCCAGGTCTTGCCGCCGTCGCTCGGCTGGCCCTTGCTCGCGGCGAGGTCCGGGACGAGGGTGTTGCCCTCCTCGCCGGCGCCGGGCTTGAAGGTCATCAGCGGGCGGGCCCACAGCCGGCTGAGGTTGTACATGTAGGCGTAGTACGTGTTGCCCGGGTCGAACGAGTCCGGGACGTCGGACAGCTCGTAGGTGAGCGTCCCGCCCTTCTTGTCGGACGCGTTGACGACGCCCTTGGTCGCGGCGTTGGCCCCGGCCGACTTGTTCTCGTTCTTGTTGTCATCGGCCTTGCTGCAGCCGGCAATAAGCAGGCTTGCGGAGCCGATGGCCGCGATCGCGGCCAGCGCTGACCTTCGCATGATGGGCGCTTTCCCCTCCATTGTTGGAAACTTACGGGCTCTTCGGCGGCCGTCGTCAGCGGCTGCGCGGGTCGAGTGCATCGCGGAGTCCGTCGCCGAGCAGGTTGAAGGCGAGGACGGTCACGAAGATGGCGAGACCAGGGACGATCATGAACATGGGGTCGACCTGGTAGAAGGTGACCGCCTCGCGGAGCATGCCGCCCCAGGACGCCTGCGGGGGCTGGATGCCCACGCCGAGGAAGCTCAGGGACGCCTCGAAGAGGATGTTGGTCGGGATGAGCAGCGTCGAGTAGACGATGATCGGGCCGACCAGGTTGGGCATCAGCTCCCGGAACAGGATGTACGGGGCCTTGGCGCCCATGCCGCGGGAGGCGTCGACGAACTCGCGCTCGCGCAGGGCGAGGGTCTGGCCGCGCACGATCCGGCCCAGGTACGGCCAGTTGAAGAAGCCGATGACGAAGATCAGCACGCTCAGGTGGAGCGGCAGCCCGCTCAGGCCGAACGCGCCGCCCTGGAGCGTGGCGGAGATGGAGATGGCGAACAGCAGGAGGGGGAAGGCGAGGAACGTGTCCATCATCCGGCTGATGACCGCGTCCACCCGTCCGCCGTAGTAGCCCGCGACGACGCCCATCACGGCGCCGATCACGTTGGACAGGACCGTGGCGCCGAAGGCGACCACCAGCGACACCCAGGAGCCCTCCAGGATCCGGGTGGCGATGTCGCGGCCGAACTTGGGGTCCACGCCGAGCGGGTGGTCCGCGCTGATGCCGCCCAGACTGCCCGTGGGCAGCGAGGTGTTGGCGTCGATCAGGTCCTGGTGGAAGTCGTTGGGGTCGAGCCCGAAGAGGGCCTGGAGGGGGCGCGCGAGGAGTGCGAGGAGGATCAGCAGGATCACGATGACGCCGCCCGCGACGGCCACCTTGTCCTTCTTGAACCGGGTCCAGGCGATCTGGCCCAGGGAACGACCCTCGATCTGCCCCTTTCCGGCACCCGCCAGCACAGCCTCCGGCTGCACCTCGGCTGCCGCTCCGGTGGTCTCGATCGGTGCGGTCACGGTGAGCGACCCCTCTCGCCGGTGGTGACCGGCCTGCGCCTGCCGCGGATTGCGGCTTTGTCGACTTGCCATCGATCACAGGGCCTTCGGCCTCGTGTCTGATCCGGGAGTCTTCAGCGTCGTTGCGATCACCCGCCAGAGCTGACGGAGAAAGTATGCGCAACCGTGATGCAGTGCGGGGGATTCCGTTATCCGAACAGTGGGTAACGGCCCTCGGACGCGGGCCAGTTGGGACAGAACGCCGATTCGGCGCGGTTCGGGACGTATGGCGGATGTCTACGCGCGCAGAGAGCCGCCCGTCCGGTCCATCATGCACTGCGTGCCAAGAGGCCCGGCACGCGGGCCGGCTGCTCAGTAGCCGCCGTGGACCGGCGGGTAGCCGTAGCCGGCGGACGGCGGGGCCTGGAGCTGCGGGTGGGGCGCGGGGGCATGCGCCTCGCGGTCGTAGAAGGGGCGCGCGTTGGCCCGCATCCACATCACCACCGGGTCGTAGTCGTCGCTCATCGCGACCGTCGACACCGGCAGCCCCTCCGGGACCGCGCCGACGGACTGCTGCATCATCGCCCGCACCGAGTCCACCGCGGCGGGCGAGGCGTCGTACACCTCCAGGCCGATGGCGAGGTACGGCGCGCCGAGCGCGGGCTGCACCCAGGCGCGGCGCAGCGAGCGCAGCGCGGGGGTGCGGTGCGCGTTCTGCGCGAGCAGCGCGTAGAACTGCGGGATCTCGATGCCGGGTTCCGACAGCCGCAGCGGCCCGGCGGGCTGGCGGTCCAGACCGGTGGCGATGCGGCGCAGATCCAGCCAGGGGATGCCGACGCCGCCGCCCGGGGCGTGCGGGTTGAGCCAGAGGCCGTAGTGGTCGGGGTAGAGGGTGCGGGCCACGTCCAGGCCGTCGGCCACCTCGTAGGAACGGTTCCAGCCGCTGGCCGACAGTTCCTGGGCGGAGGTCACACAGGGGGCGTAGGGGAAGCCCTCCACCTCCATCGTCCCGTACTGGGCGTCCGGGGAGCCGGCCTGGCCGTGCCACAGCAGCATCCAGATCTGGCCGGCGGAGGGGATGGCGAGGGCGCGCAGCAGGGCCTCGTAGGCGTCGTAGCGTCCGGGCGTGACCTGGCGCAGCATGTGCTCGACGCCGCCGCTGTGGCTCGCGCTCACCTGGTGTGCCCCTTCTTCTTCATGACCCGGCGTGTGAGCACAGCTTATGCGCCCGGCAGCGCCGGGCCCGTGGCGTCGCGCGCCGGTGCGGGTGGGTGGCGGGGTTCTCGCGCGTGCCCCGCGCCCCCGTGGAGGGCCCGGTTCAGTGGCCGTTCCGGTAGAAGGGGTGCACGTTGGCCTTCAGCCAGGTGGCCACCGGGTCGTCGGTGACGTCCAGGAGGACGAGGTTGACCGGCCAGGTGACCGGGACCCGGCCGAGGGCCCGGCCGAGGGCCTCCAGGGGGCGGGCGCGCAGGTCGCCCTCCCACTGGGAGAGTTCCACGCCCACGAACATCACCGGCTCGCCCGTCTCGACGACGGCGAGGCAGCGGCGGGCGGTGAGCACCACGCCGGTGGTGTCGAACTCGGCGGAGGCGGCGGCGAGGAAGTCGACCGGGTCGTCCTGCCAGTCCGGCTCGAAGAGGCGGACCCGGCCGCCGGTGCCGGGGCCGTCGAGCGGGGTGCGGCCCGCCCGGCACAGCTCGGCCACGGCCGCGGGCGGCAGCGGTATGCCCACCACGCCCTCGGGGTTGACGGCGATGCCGACCTGCGCGGGCAGGCCGCGGGCGAACTCCACCGCCGGGGCGATGGTGTACGCCATGTGGGGACCGGCCACCTGGCGCAGTTGTTCCTCGGAGCTGAACACCGGGACGTACGCCTGGCCGCCGAGGTCCAGCGTCGGCAGGTCCAGCGGGACGCTGTCCGGGCCGCCGCCGCCGGGCAGCGGGACCCACAGCAGGCTGCGGCCGAGGACCTCGATGATCCGGCCGCCCGCCGTGGGGACGCCGAGGGACGCCGACAGCACCTCCTCCAGCTCGTTGCCGGGCCAGCCGCCGTGCGGCTGGGGGTGTGCCTGTGCCGGGAAGTCCGCGGGAAGGTCCGCCGGGAAGTCCATGTGCCTACCGCCTGCTGGGAACCGCTGTCGTGTGCGAGAAGGCTAGCGGGTGGCGGTGACAGTCCCTCACCGGGCGAAGCCCACCCGGCCCAGGACGTCCGCCGCGTCCCGGTCCAGCAGCACGGCCGTGCCGCAGCCGTCGGGCAGTTCGCCCCGCTCCGCCGCGCGCAGCAGCCGGGCGGTGGCCCGGCGGTGACGGCGGAAGGCGTAGCGGGAGACGCCCCGGCCGCGCTCGCGCTGGCCCTGCCGGGCGGTGCCGGGGCTGACGTCGAGCAGGAGCAGGTGCAGGGTGCCGCCCCGGCGCCGGGCCGCGCGGGCCAGCCAGGCGCGCACCCAGGGCTGGGTGCCGCAGTCGTGCACGACGACTCCCCCGCCGTCGCGCAGGGCCCGGCGCAGCGCGGCGTAGTGGGCGAGGCGGACCAGCGGGCGGTACAGGGCGTAGGGCAGCAGGCCGGGGACGCGGGCGGCCCAGCGGTCGCGGGTGTCCTGGGAGTCGACGCGGGGGCCGGCGACCGCGCGGTGCATCAGGGTGGACTTGCCGCTGCCGGGCAGGCCGGTGACCACGACCAGGTCGCGGGGGCCGAAGAGCAGGGCGTGCGGGCTGCGGCCCGCGCGGTCGCGCAGATCGCGGACGGCCGGCGCGGGACGGCCGGCGCCGCGTCCCCGGGCCGCGGCGGAGGGCTGCGCCGGCATCGTCAGGCCGGCGTGGGCGGTGTGGGCCGAGGTCCTGTGCACCCTGATCGTCCTCCCCAGTGGGCTCGGTGGTCTCCATGCCCGTTGTATGTAAAGAGAAGGTAATGGGCAACGGTCCGCGATGTGTGCGCGTACGGCCACGGACCGGTCACGATCAGTGGGCTCTGGCTGGCCGGGGTGCGGCGTGCAATGATGAGCCCGCCAACTGCATACCGGCCGTTTGAATCCGCGCGGGAGAGTTCCCAGGCCCCCCGGGCCCCTGGGACGCCGAAGGAGCAAGTCCCTCCCTTGAATCTCTCAGGCCCCGTTACCGCGCGGGCGAGGCACATCTGAAAAGCGGGCCGCCGTATCCGGCGGTCCCACCCAAGGTGCAAGCCGTGACCGTCCCCGTGGCGGTCCAGGCGAACCTCTCAGGTTCCGATGACAGATGGGGAGGAACGTTCCTCGCCCGTCCCTTCTGCCTGGGAGACGACCGACCGATGAGCAGTACCGAACTCCGTCACACCGCGCTCGACGCCGTGCACCGCTCGCTGGGCGCGACGATGACCGACTTCGCCGGCTGGGACATGCCCCTGCGCTACGGCTCCGAGCGCGACGAGCACCTGGCCGTGCGGACCCGGGCCGGTCTGTTCGACCTCTCCCACATGGGCGAGATCACCGTCACCGGAGCCGAGGCCGCCGCGTTCCTGAACCACGCGCTGGTCGGCAACATCGCCACCGTGGGGGCCGGCCGCGCCCGCTACACCATGATCTGCCAGGACGACGGCGGCATCCTGGACGACCTGATCGTCTACCGGCTGGCCGAGACCGAGTACCTGGTCGTGGCCAACGCCTCCAACGCCCAGGTGGTGCTGGACGCGCTCACCGAGCGCGCGGCCGGCTTCGCCGCCGAGGTCCGCGACGACCGGGACGCCTACGCGCTGCTCGCCGTCCAGGGCCCGGAGTCCCCCGGCATCCTGAAGTCCCTGACCGACGCCGACCTGGACGGCCTGAAGTACTACGCCGGCCTGCCCGGCACGGTCGCGGGCGTCCCGGCGCTGATCGCCCGCACCGGCTACACCGGCGAGGACGGCTTCGAGCTGTTCGTGCGGCCGGAGCACGCCGTGGAGCTGTGGCAGGCGCTGACCAAGGCCGGCGAGGGCGCCGGGCTGGTCCCGTGCGGGCTGTCCTGCCGGGACACGCTGCGCCTGGAGGCCGGCATGCCGCTGTACGGGCACGAGCTGACCACCTCCCTGACCCCCTTCGACGCCGGCCTCGGCCGGGTGGTGAAGTTCGAGAAGGAGGGCGACTTCGTGGGCCGCGCGGCGCTGGAGCGGGCCGCCGTCCGGGCCGAGGAGAACCCGCCGCGGGTGCTGGTCGGCCTGGCCGCCGAGGGCCGCCGGGTGCCGCGCGCCGGGTACGCCGTCGTGGCCGGCGGCGAGGTGATCGGCGAGGTCACCTCCGGCGCCCCCTCCCCCACCCTGGGCAAGCCGATCGCCATGGCCTACGTCGACGCGGCGCACGCCGCCCCGGGCACCGAGGGCGTCGGCGTGGACATCCGGGGCACCCACGAGCCGTACCAGGTCGTGGCGCTGCCGTTCTACAAGCGCCGGAAGTAACCGGCCGGCCACGGCCGTGGGACCCCGGTCCCGCGCCGTCGCGTGAGCCTGCGCACATTCACCCGCCCACCAGCGGTTTCCGTAGTCCCCCGTCACCATCACTCCCGCGCGTACAGGAGAATTCAGGCCATGAGCAACCCCCAGCAGCTGCGCTACAGCAAGGAGCACGAGTGGCTGTCGGCCACCGCGGACGGCGTCGCGACGGTCGGCATCACGGAGCACGCGGCCAACGCGCTCGGCGATGTCGTCTTCGTCCAGCTCCCCGAGGCCGGCTCCACCGTGTCCGCGGGCGAGACCTGCGGCGAGCTGGAGTCGACGAAGTCGGTCTCCGATCTGTACTCGCCGGTCACCGGTGAGGTCACCGAGGTCAACGAGGACGTCGTCAACGACCCGTCGCTGGTGAACTCCGTGCCCTTCGAGGGCGGCTGGCTGTTCAAGGTACGCATCACGGACGAGCCGGCCGAGCTGCTCTCCGCGGACGAGTACACCGCCTTCACCGCCGGCTGAGGAGTCGTAGCCCCATGACTGTCCTGAACACACCCCTGCACGAGCTGGACCCGGAGATCGCCGCCGCGGTCGGCGCCGAGCTGGAGCGCCAGCAGTCGACGCTGGAGATGATCGCCTCCGAGAACTTCGCGCCGCTCGCGGTCATGGAGGCCCAGGGCTCGGTCCTCACCAACAAGTACGCCGAGGGCTACCCGGGCCGCCGCTACTACGGCGGCTGCGAGCACGTCGACGTCGCCGAGCAGATCGCCATCGACCGGGTCAAGGAGCTGTTCGGCGCCGAGTACGCCAACGTGCAGCCCCACTCCGGTGCCTCCGCGAACCAGGCGGCCCTGTTCGCGCTGGCCCAGCCCGGGGACACCATCCTCGGCCTGGACCTCGCGCACGGCGGCCACCTGACCCACGGGATGCGGCTGAACTTCTCCGGCAAGCAGTTCGACGTGGTCGCCTACCACGTGGACGCCGCGACCGGCCTGGTCGACATGGCCGAGGTCGAGCGGCTCGCCAAGGAGCACCGCCCCAAGGTGATCATCGCCGGCTGGTCGGCGTACCCGCGCCGGCTCGACTTCGCCGAGTTCCGCCGGATCGCCGACGAGACCGGCGCGTACCTGTGGGTCGACATGGCGCACTTCGCCGGCCTGGTCGCCGCCGGTCTGCACCCCAACCCGGTGCCGTACGCGGACGTGGTCACCTCCACCACGCACAAGACGCTGGGCGGCCCGCGCGGCGGCATCATCCTCGCGCGCAAGGAGTTCGCGAAGAAGCTGAACTCCTCCGTCTTCCCGGGCTTCCAGGGCGGTCCGCTGGAGCACGTGATCGCGGCCAAGGCGGTCTCCTTCAAGGTCGCGGCGAGCGAGGAGTTCAAGGAGCGCCAGCGCCGCACGGTGGAGGGTGCCCGCATCCTCGCCGAGCGGCTGACGGCCGCCGACGCCCGCGAGGCCGGGGTCAACGTGCTCTCCGGCGGTACGGACGTGCACCTGATCCTGGTCGACCTGCGCGCTTCCGAGCTGGACGGGCAGCAGGCCGAGGACCGGCTGCACGAGGTCGGCATCACGGTCAACCGCAACGCCGTCCCGGACGACCCGCGCCCGCCGATGGTCACCTCCGGCCTGCGCATCGGTACGCCGGCCCTGGCCACCCGCGGCTTCACGGCCGAGGACTTCGCCGAGGTCGCGGACGTGATCGCCGAGACGCTGAAGCCGGAGTTCGACGCCGAGGCGCTCAAGGCGCGCGTCAAGGCGCTCGCCGACAAGCACCCGCTGTACCCCGGTCTGAACAAGTAGGCCGCCTTTCGCGAGGCGCCGCGCACACGGGAAGAACCCGGCGTGCGCGGTGCCCGCGCCCCGTACCACCCCGGTGCACCACCCCATCGCACCATCCCGTCTTGAGGAGTCACCCGTGGCCATCTCGGTCTTCGACCTGTTCTCGATCGGCATCGGCCCGTCCAGCTCCCACACGGTCGGCCCGATGCGCGCGGCGCGGATGTTCGCCCGCCGGCTGCGCAACGAGGATCTGCTCGGCTCCGTCGCGGCCGTGCGCTGCGAGCTGTACGGCTCGCTCGGCGCCACCGGCCACGGCCACGGCACCCCGAAGGCGGTGCTGCTCGGCCTGGAGGGCGCCTCGCCGCGCACGGTGGACGTGGAGGGCGCCGACGCGCGGGTGGAGACGATCAAGCGGGCGGGCCGGCTGTCGCTGCTCGGCACGCACGAGATCCCGTTCTCCTTCGACGACGACCTGGTCCTGCACCGCCGCCAGGCCCTGCCGTACCACGCCAACGGCATGACGGTCCGGGCGTACGACGCCTCCGGGACCGAGCTGCTGGCCAAGACGTACTACTCGGTCGGCGGCGGCTTCGTCGTGGACGAGGACGCGGTCGGCGCGGACCGGATCAAGCTGGACGACACGGTCCTGAAGTACCCGTTCCGCACGGGCGACGAGCTGCTGCGCCTGACCAAGGAGACGGGCCTGTCCATCTCCTCGCTGATGCTGGAGAACGAGCGGGCCTGGCGCACCGAGGAGGAGATCCGCGCCGGCCTGCTGGAGATCTGGCGGGTGATGCGCGCCTGCGTCCAGCGCGGCATGTCCCGGGAGGGCATCCTGCCCGGCGGTCTGAAGGTCCGCCGCCGCGCCGCCGTCTCGGCCCGCCAGCTACGCGCCGAGGGCGACCCGCTGGCCCACGCCATGGAGTGGATCACGCTTTACGCCATGGCCGTGAACGAGGAGAACGCGGCCGGCGGCCGGGTCGTGACGGCCCCGACCAACGGCGCGGCCGGCATCATCCCGGCGGTCCTGCACTACTACATCAACTTCGTGCCGGGCGCGGACGAGGACGGCGTGGTCCGCTTCCTCCTCGCCGCCGGCGCGATCGGCATGCTCTTCAAGGAGAACGCCTCCATCTCCGGCGCCGAGGTCGGCTGCCAGGGCGAGGTCGGCTCCGCCTGCTCCATGGCGGCGGGCGCGCTCGCCGAGGTGCTGGGCGGCTCCCCGGAGCAGGTGGAGAACGCGGCCGAGATCGGCATGGAGCACAACCTGGGCCTGACCTGCGACCCGGTCGGCGGCCTGGTGCAGATCCCGTGCATCGAGCGCAACGGCATGGCCGCGGTGAAGGCGGTCACGGCCGCGAAGATGGCGATGCGCGGCGACGGCTCCCACAAGGTGTCCCTGGACAAGGTCATCAAGACGATGAAGGAGACCGGCGCGGACATGAGCGTGAAGTACAAGGAGACGGCGCGCGGCGGGCTCGCGGTGAACATCATCGAGTGCTAGGGGAACAGGCCCTGACCAGCGCGTTCGCAACTTTCAGCGCTGTCGGGGCCTTCCCTGCTAACGTGACGGAGAGTCCCGGGGACCTCCCTGGGATGTCCCCGCTGCGCCTTGCTCTTGAGATGGTTTGCGCCGCCTCCGAGGGGCCATGCCGCCTTATCGTGGGGCACGCAGCTGGCCACACGCGGCCATGTCACGAGACCTACGCATTACGAGACCGTGAGCGATCGTGCTGCGTGGTGCCTGGTCATACTGCCCAGTGATGTTCTGCCTGATCAGAGCATGTGCGACTGCTTGCCCTGTGCTCCCTCTTGTTACGTCGTCCGAAGGCGTCCGGCCACCGGCTGGCCACCGGGAAGGGCACCACGAGTGGCCAGGAGCCGGGGCACCGGGTTGTCGGCCTTCCACAGACCCTCCTGTCGGCGTCGCCGAGACAGCATCGTCGTCGTGCGAGGGTACTGACGGTCGCAAGGAAACATCACGCTTCAAGCGGGGCGCCGGTGTCATCCTGTGCTGGTTAACGTATCCCTCTCCGACCAACTGGGCACACAGGAACGAGAGTGCTGCGCGGCTGCGCGAGCAGTGATTCGAAAGATGAATCTCTCCACGCATGTGAGCAGATGACGGGACAGCAGGAAGTCTCTTTGTGCCGGTGACCCACGCACAATGGAAGACAGTGCTGAGGAAAGCGGACCTGTCCGGGGCTTCAGCTAGAGACCAACGAGAAGGTTACGCCCACCGCACCTTGCTGGTCTTCGCTGAAAGTCTTGCCGGAGAGTGCCACCGGTTGAAGAGCGCTCCCCCCTTCGCACTTGTTCATGAGTCCATGCCGGCGTATCAGGCCCTGCGGAGGCATGCGCCAGCTCACCTCCCATGGATTACAGGACCCCACGACTCTGCCGTCTGAGATCCTTGACCCGGTCGGGCTCAGATCACGCTGCAGAATCCAGCGCGCGGGCGAGAGGGCTGACAACTGATCACCCGGGCCGAGAATCAGGACCGCTTGGCGTCCTTCGTCGTGGTAAGAGGGTTCGGAACCGAGTTCTGGTCCGCGGCCTACCCCTTCCCTCTCAGGCCCAGGGACTGCTTGATGTTCTCGAAGTCGACGACCGGGGTGCCTATCCTGGCCACCGTGTGCCCGTGCGAGGTCAGCATGGCCTCGGCGAACGGGCTGTCCAGCGTGGCGACGCGGATCCACGAGCGGACCTCGGCCAACGGAACAGACTGCACGATCTCGAAGTCGACCAGGAGATCCGGGATGTCGAGGTACTTGGGCAGAATCCGGTAACGGGCTTTGTTGTCGCGGAACATCTCCAGAGCCGCGTTCCGCTCCCGGCTCCCCTTGACAGGGGATCCGGCCTCGATCCAACGAGCGATCAAGGGTGCTTCGCTCAACGGAACCGCCTTGGCGAGACGCACGTACTCGGCCTTGGCGGCACGATTGCCGCCGCCGGGCAAGTCCTCGTAGAGGTCGCATGCAGGCGTGAGGACAACCCACCAGCCGTCCTGGGGATCCCGCAGAACGTCTGCGGCGGTCACGTGTTTCGTGACCGGTGGCATCAAGTACATCCGGGCGGTCGACGCGTGTCCCATCACACGGTCCTCGGAGGAACCGAGCACTGCTCCGAGAGCCTCGACCGCGTTCTCCTTCAGCCAGGCTGCGAGGCGGTGCACGAGGGCGGGGGCGATCTGGCTACGGTCGGCAGCCGCGAGCCTGTCCCAGTTCGGAGCAATCTCGTCCCGCAGGAATCCGCGCACGTACTCGTCCACAAGGGCGGTGACATGCCGGGTGAGGACCGGGGCACCGGACTCAAGGCCGTCCCGTATCGCGGTGACGGCGTCGTCCAGCCGGTTCTTCGGGACCACCTGGATGAGTGGTGGCTGCGCCAAATCGCTCACCTGCTCCGCGAGGCCGGTGCAGAAGACGACGGGCACCCAGCGAGTCTTGGCTATCCGGTCGTACAGTTCGCGGCCCTGCAGGTTGGGGTGGGAGGTGGAGCCACCTCGCGTCGCGTCCCTGACATCCAGAACAACCAGATCGAACGCCTGCGTCTCCAGCAGGCGTTCAGCTTCGTCGAAATCGTTCTCGACGTGGATGTCGAGCGCCCCGAGGTCCGAGAGCTCCTCAACGAGCATCTCGGACAGTTCCTCCGCGATGTCCACCTCGTCCTCGACGATCAAGACCCGATACACCGCGCCCCCGTCCGTCACCCGACTCTCCTTCGCAGTCTCGCCCTGAACGTGGCTCCGGCGAGGGGCCCTGGCGTCACCAGGGACAGATCGCCGTCGTAGAAATCCTTCACGACGCTGTCGGCGATGCTGAGGCCCAGCCCGATGCCGTCCTCCTTGTCGCTGAAGTACGTATCGAAGATCATCTCTTGGATCTCCTCACGTACTCCGGGGCCGCTGTCACTCACGTCGATGTCGACATCGTCCTCGGGCGTCCGCCTCGTCTCGATGAGGATGGCGCGTTCCTTCCCTTCGGGCAGGGTGGAGAGCCAGTAGATCGCGAGTTTCCTACGAGGTTGTGGACCACCTGGGAGATGTCACCGGGGTCAGCCGTCACTGTCACGTCCTCGCCGCTGACGGTGACGGCGATGCCGTGCTTCTCGAGCGTGCCCTCGTGGACCGCGACAGCCTCGTCGATCGCGGCTTGGAGGGACAGAGCGCGGGGACGGCCTCGCCGTCGGCCGCTCAGCGGCTCGACGCGGGTGAAGAGCCGGTCCAGAGCCTGTTCCTGTGCGGTGAGGTCGACGTGCATTTTCGCGAGAGCGGAGGCGAGCTGTTCGTCCTCGTCGCGCTTGCGGCCCGCCAGCTTATTCAGCCGGCGGAGGACGTAGGCGATGCGGGTCAGTGCCGTTCGACCGTCGTGCAGTACGACGTCGACCAGCGCTCCCAGAGTCGCGAGGCGGGAGAACTGCGAGAGGACCTCCTGGACCTTGTCGACGCTCTCGTCAATCGTTTCCTGAGCCTCCTCCAGTGCGCGGCTCAACTCGATGTCGTCCGGGTACTTCGAGTTGACGACGTCCCGGACGGGCGAGAGCGTGAAGTTCTGGAACAGGCCGTGGCGGTCGCTTCCAGCACCTGAGGGGATGTCCACCGTAATCGGATCCGACTCGCGGTTCTCTCGCTTCGGACGGCGCAGCCCGTAGCGCCAGGTCTCGAGTCGGCTCACGGCCTGGGTCAGGACACCTTTCAGGTCCTCGTACTCGGGCGAGTCGATGAGCCCTTCCCGGTGCGACCGGTCCCGAAGCCCGGGGTTGCCGTCCGCCGATATGTACACGAAACCCGCGACCTGGTTGTTGGAGAACCGCATGGTGGGGTTGTTCACACGGCGGAGGTCGAAACCCAGCCAGTCGAAGTCGACCTCGCCGAAGGGCTGCACCCGGAAGCCGTCCCGGTAGAGGGCGACACCGCTGTTATCCTTGATCAGCTTACGGACCTCGGTGATGTTGCGGGCCCCGAGGTCGATGTTGAGCATCTCCTTGAGGGACGCCAGTCGAGGTCCCAGGTACGGAGGTCGAGCTTCAGGGGACCGCACTTGGGTGCCTTCCCGTGCGACGGGAAGAGGTACTGGTTCAGGGTCTCCGACTGCCCAGACGTCAGGTTGGTCATGGTCAGGTCGGCGAGACCGTTTTCGTCGATGGCCCCTATGAGGCGGTAGTGCGGGTGTGCCAGAGCTTCGCTGGCCCCGACAAAACCGGTGTGGTGGTCCAACGGCCCAGCCGGAAGGGAGAGGTAGATCGCGAACTCCGGCTGGTCGGGTACGCCCAGCTCCGCAGGAGGGGGAGGGGGGAGAAGTCGGGACAGGGATCGCTTCAGGCTCTCCACCGACTCGGCCCCCCAGTCCTGCCGAAGCCCTTCGAGCCGAACGAGGGTGCCGTGAGAGCCCGTCCAGGCGGGCTGTTTCTCGCTCGCGCGGAAAGCACTTGTCACCTCGTCGAAGAGGCGTCGCGCTTGGCCGTTGTCGGCGAACACCGCGGGAGCGCCCACGTTCCACTGGACCGGCACCTGGTCGATGTAGGCGTTCTCGGCGGCGAAGTCGCTCCAGTCAAGCCGGATGTTCACCTCGGGACCGCCGGCCTTGCGACTCTTGATCGCGGTCACGGCGCCGAGACGGGCTGCGGAGAAGCGCCCGATTCCCTTTGCACCGAGCACCCTTCGCCCGAACTGCTCACTGCGCGGGGCACGGTGCCGGAACGGTGTGGCAATCTCCATCCAGGTGTCCCGGACGGCCTCGGGGGACATACCGTGTCCGTCGTCCCACACCTCGATGGAACCGTAGCCCTCCTCCAACGGCCCGTTGAATCTGATCACAACCAGGCTCGCATCGGCGTCGTAGGCGTTCTTGACCAGCTCGGTGAGCGCCACCCGCTCGTTGCTGATCAGCTCCTCACCGAGTGTGCTCATCAGGCGCGCACGGGGACGTAGAAACGTCTGTGTGTTCTCGGAGTTCACGCTCGCCCCTCTGACCGCTTCCCACCCGCACTCCAGCCCGAGGAGTGCCAGCTGCGACCCTAACGGCGGGGAGGGCTCTGGAGACGCTGCTCAGGGAATTTGGGCAGTACGTGCGCCGGGACGGGAGTTCACGGTGGTTGGGCACCCGACGCCCGACGAAGGGGCACAGCCCTGTGATCGAACGTGTCTTCTGGTTCGGGGGTTCGTTGAGACAGGTGACGTGTGTGGACGTATCACAACCGGAACTGGGGAGTCCCGAAGAGTAGCCCAGGGGGCGTCCTCTAGCATGGGGTGACTCAAGAGTAGAACACTGCTTCAAGTTACCAATGGGACACGGTGAGTGAACAGCAGTGTTCACCAGGCAGGTCACCCGCGTGACAGATGAGGCTTTGCGGCGGCGCGGACCGGCCGGAAGCCTTGCCTCCACAGCGTCGTGCGTGATCTCCTGGAGGTCGTTCAGGTCATCAGGTACGGAGGAGTGGGTCGTGGCGAAGGAGAAGGGGGCGAAAAGCACGTATGGCGTGCCCCTGGAGCGGAGCGACTGCCTCAAACTGGACAAGCACAGGCACCACTGTGAGCCGGACGATTTCAAGAAATGGGTCCAGTCCGGTTACGGAAAAGGTAAACGTCTGGCTGTCGACCTCTTCTCGGGTGCTGGCGGGCTGAGCTTGGGCCTTGAGCGGGCCGGATGGACCACCGCTGCGGCGGTGGACTTTGACGAGCGGGCTCGCGAGACGCATGCAGCGAACTTTCCGGGAATGAGTCTCTGCGTCGACCTCGGGGATGACAGCCAGCGAGGGGAATTCGTTCAGCGAATCCTTGACTCTGGCGCCGAGATCGACATCGTCGCGGGAGGCCCTCCCTGCCAGCCGTTCAGTCGTGCCGGACGCAGCAAGATCCGGCACTTGGTCGAGTACCACAACCGTGACCCGCACGATCTCCGTAAGGAACTCTGGCGCGCCTACGTCGATGTGGTGGAGCGGCTCCTTCCACGTGCTGTCCTCATGGAGAACGTCCCCGATATGGGGCTTGCCGATGACTTCAGCGTGATCCGTATCATCGAGGCAAAGCTGGAAAGCCTTGGGTACGTGACCCAGGTGCGTCTCGTCGATGCGTGGAACTATCGCGTGCCACAGCACAGGAAGCGTCTTATCCTCCTCGCACGGAGAGACGGTGGCGGCTTCGCTTGGGGCAAACCGAAGAAACAGACCACCCTTCGGGATGCCATCGGCGACCTTCCTGCACTCAATCCGGAGCCTTTGAAAGCGGTAGGTGCCCGAGTCGGCGACTACGACGAGCAGCAGGAGCCGAAGCTCTCTTCCTTCGCCAAGGAGATGCGCAGAAGGGCAGACAAGGGTGTAATTCACGACCACATGACGCGGCGGGTTCGTAGGGACGACTTCAGGATCTTCACGGTCATGGATTCCAAAACCCTCTACTCCGAGCTTGAAGAGAAACTGGAAGAGGACGAGAAGGATTTCCAGAGGTACGACGCGGAGCAATTCACCGACAAGTACAAGAAGTTGGACTGGAAGGAATTGAGCCGCACGATCACCGCGCACATCGCCAAGGATGGTTACTGGTACATCCATCCTGAAGAGGCGCGAACGCTGACCGTGCGTGAAGCCGCGAGGATCCAGACCTTCCCGGACCGCTTTCGGTTCGCGGGTACGCGGAGCGACGCCTTCCGCCAGATTGGCAATGCGGTTCCCCCGCTGTTGGGCGAAGCCGCGGCCCGGGTCCTCCTGCCGCAAGATGTTCCCGCCGGGGACGAGGCCGGGGACAAGTGGCCGAAGGTACGTGAGGAGCTGACCCGCTGGGCCAAGGAGCAGCGTGCGGGCAAGCAGTGGTACCAGTTCCCCGGTGGCCGGAAAATGAAGCCGCTCGGGGCTCTCGTCATGGCGGTGCTCTCGGGAAGCAAGCTGCACCCGAAGCAGCTCTCCGACGTGATGAACGAGGTCGCTGGGCACAGGGAACTGACGCAGGACGTCTATCTTGCCCTCGTGACCGCTGCGCCGACAGCAGCACTCCGCAAGCGTCTGGAGGGCAGGCTCACTCCGGTCGTCAACAAGCCCGAGGTCTGGGTGAACGCGGATTCGGTTCTTGATCACGGCAAGGTGATGGGGCTCAAGCCGGCTGAGCTCGCGTTGTTCAGACTGCTGGCCGGCGGCGACATAATGCTGGTCGGCCAGAGTGCGTTGCGGGTGGCTGCGAGGGTTCAGCAGAACGAATCGCACCTGACCAACCGACTGACCGAGGGTCGGCTCAACCTCATCAAACTTCTCGGCGCCGGCAGGGACGCTCCGGTGCGGATGGCCGCCATCAGGTTTATCGGCGAGCACCTGTGTCGTGACAAGCAGCCCGTCTGTGGAAGCTGCCCGCTGAGCGACTACTGCCCGACCCGTCCGCAGGAGGACGAGGGAGCCGAACCCACCTTGGATGTTGCGGTAAGGACAGGCTGACACGGCCCTCCCGGGAGAACAGGGAAGCTGCGGTGGGCGGCGTGGACGATGCGCTGGGCGGTCGGCCCGGCGTCGGCCCTGACCTCACATTCCCAGATGCGCACTACGGTCCATCCGGCGTCTCTCGCCGCTTCTGTGTTCCTGGCGTCCCTTTCCATGTTGGTCGTGATCTTGGCTTCCCAGCGCGAGGCGTTCGGCCCTGGGAATTCCCGCATGCCGTGGGAGGGGCAGCCGTGCCAGAAGTAACCGTCGACGAAGACCGCGACGGAGCACCGGGGCAGCACGAAGTCCGCAGGCAGCGGGGAGCGACCTTACGGTGCAGCCGAAAGCGGAGTCCGAGGGCGTGCACAGTGCTCTTGAGGGTCTTCTCCGGTTCGGTGTCCCGTACTCGGCAGCCTCTTAGCTCGCTCCAAGGCGTGCTCACCCATCCTTCGTGTGTGCTCATGAGGCCATCTTGGGCGGCCATATCGTGGGCGTGCTCCGGGAGGCAGACTGACCTAGATGATCCGAGAACCCGCAGAACTCGACGTCGACGAGGCCGGTCGTGTGGAGATCCCGCTCGGGATCCTCGCCGAAGCAGGCATCAGCCCGGGTACCAAGCTGCTCGTGTTCAGTGATGGAGACGGGCGCATCGTGCTGAGACGGGCAGAAGACGCCATCAACGACCTGTATGCGGGAGGGAGCCCTATAGCGGCAGCCCCGGCTGTCGGGGGCTGCCGCTCTCACTCGGTCTCGCGGTCGAGGCCGGCGGGCGTGGGGTGGAACCCGTGCCGCAGAGCCTCTTCATAAACCTCCATCGCCTGCTTGGCCTGGATCCCGGTGACCCGCCGCCCCTGGGACAGTCGCTGCGCGACACGGTCGGCGAGCTGCCTGTCCACGGCGCGCAGAACCCGGCCTTCGCGGGCCCAGTCCGCCAGAGCCTGCCACTCCTCGCTGGGGATGTCCTCGACGGCGGCTTCGGCCTCGTCGGACTCGGTACTCTCGGGAGAGGCGATCTCGAACGGCTCGGCCGTGAGCTCGGCGGCCAGCGCGTCGGGAAGTGTCCACGGAATGCGGGAAACCTCGTCCCAGCAGTCGGGCTTCTTCGCCCACTCCGACACGTGCCGATCGCCGGTGATCACCGCCTCCATAATCAAGGGACAGAGTTCGTCGAGGGCGTCGTCTAGGGCGTCCGTAGTGCCCTGTTCGTTCCAGATCCTGTCGAGGTCGATTCGCTTCTCGGCGGCGAGCGAGAGCCGGGCGACCGTGTAGGTCGTGATCAGCCGTTTGTGACTGCCGGCCGAGTGCGCACGGGCGATCCGGTCGGCAGCCTGGAAGAGGAGGGCGGTGGCTATGGCGCGCTTGCAGTACTGCACGTCCACGACGGGATCGGACTTCTCGATCCGCTCCATGAAGTGGGCGAAGTTCTTCTGAGCGCCGCGACTCACCCAGTACGGGAGCTGCTCCCAGGAGTGTACGAAGGTGGCCAGGTCAGACTTGCTGAATCTCTGTCGGCTCGGCGTGATCAGCTTGAACTTGCGCTGGGCGGCGCGGCTCTCGTGCTCGGCGGACTTGTCGGTGTACTGACCCCGCGCCCGCTCGTAGAACCATCGCGTCTCCTGACCGCTGCCGTCGGTCGCGGGAGCCCACAGGCTGCGGGAGACACGCTCGAAGGCGACGTGGAACTCGTGGTTCGAGCTGAAGTCGACCAACGTCACCTTGTTCTGGGTGTTGGAGTACTGGGAGATCCTCGGAACGATCTCGGACAAGTACGCGGGATCGACGATCGTGAGCTTCATCTGCACGTGGACCCCGTCCAGGTCCCGCTTGTCATGGGTCAGGACGTGGTGCAGTGAGGCGGTGGTCTGGCCGCCGTTGACGATCTGGAGGCCTGTCATGCTCCTGATGGCGACGGGACTGCCGTGCTCGTCGGTCTCGAAGTCCACGTCCGAGGCAGTGGCGGTCACGCCGTTGTTGTAGGCGAGGAAGCGGCTCGGATCCTTCAGCAGGGTTTCGCGGATGCCCTTGTTCACGCCACCGCGGGTCTGGAGAAAGGACCGGACGTTGAGTTCGAGCAGCCGGGTCCGGTGCTCCTTGTACAGTTCGGCAAGCTGTCGGCCGGGGATGACGGCCAGGACGACCGAGTAGTTCGGCTCGTCGCTGTGCGCCGCCAGGCACGGAAGAGGACGCTCGAAGGTCACTTTGATGGGCTCGCCGATGCTCCCGGAGGTCTCGTGCCGGTGGAGCCGCGCAAGGTCCCAGAGCTCGTGTGTGACAGGGATTCCCTCGAACTCCCCGGGTCCCGGGGCACTCGTCGTGCTGACCCGGTTGCTGAGGAGAAAGAGGCGGATCTTCGGAACGTTCGACAGTGCCTTCTCCACACCGACGCACATGTCGTGCACGTCGGTGTTGTCCTCCTGGTTAGGGCGGATGGCTGCGTGCTTGCCCAGGAACGCGAACAGCCTGCGGAAGAGCCTGTCGGACTCGGCCTTGGTCAGCTTGCTGCTCATCGGTGTCAGGTTGAAGTCGGTGGTGTAGAGGTCGAGGCTGGACCCGTCCTCGGGCAGACCGTAGCCGTAGATCTCCAGCCCCCGGGAGGAGTGGTAGGCGAGCGCAGCGTCGGTGACCACCCCAGCCTCCTCAAGGATCTCGAGTACGTGCTGGGTAAACGTGTTCGGGATCGAGCCGCCCTCGGCGTCCGCCAGCGCCTGGATGTCGGTCACCAGCGCGCGTGAGTAGTCGTGGAGGTCGTGCTCAGCCATGGGTTCCTCGGATCAGGTCGACGAGTGTCTCAGCGGTCACGCTGTGGGCGGTCAGTGCCGACACGTCGATGGTGTATGTGCAGTTGCCCACCCCAGGCGGCAGTTCGGCCTCAACGATGCGGGGGAAACCCTCCCCGACCGTCCAGAATTCGCTGCGACGCAGGGTGTATCGATCGTGATCGTAGAGGTCCCGCTGATTCGGCAGATAGCCGGATTGGACCAGCAGATTCTCGAAGCGCTGGGCGGCGGACGGTGAGGTCAGACGGGCCCGTATCTCGTCCACCAGGGCGTTCAAACTCCTGCCGAGCCCACGTTGCCGGTCGTCGAGGACGACATGAGCCAGTGCTAGGGGCGTCGCGTCGGCCGTGTCCAGCTGCCGCTCACTCGCGATCTGGACCGTCCTGGGAGAGCGCGCTGTGGTCGCCTTTACCTCGACCGCGGCGCCGGGCAGCTGGAAGTCCTGGTTTGTCTGCCGGGGGCCGGTCCAGGAGCTGACGGCCGTGTTTTGGTCCACAGCCGGAAGCACGTACTCGAGGAAGAAGTGGAGTTCACCGAAGAGACCGCACCGAGCCTGTCGGGACAGGCCGTCGCGCGACACGGAGCGCAGCAGCTGCTGCCACCGGACGTAGCGGCGAACCGCGGCCTCCGCAGCCGTCTCGGTTGTCGGTGCCTCCCGCACCACCTCTGCGATGTCGGTAACGAGCGGGGTGAAGACCTCGGTGAGTTCGTCGTCGGTGAGCATCACCTGGAGCTCGTAGTGATTGCCGGACACCGACGACAGGTTCAGCTGCAGGCCGCGGGTGGCCGGCAGTTCGTGGATTTCCTGACGTACGGTGTCGGCGGTCCTAGCGTCGGTGCCGAGCAGCAGCATCCGTCGGAGGGCAGGGTGCGTCACCGACACCTGGATGTCGTGCGGGGAGTCGGGGTGGAGCCGCCGGGTGGACCTGCCCGGGGTCTGCTGATGGGCCTCCAGCTCCTGCCACACACTCTCGTCGATCACTCTTCGTCCTCGAAGTCGTCGAATTCCATGTCCTGCTTGAACCAGATGTCGTTCACCACGTACTCGGTCTTCAACTGGTGGCGGGAGAACGGGAAGCTGATGGCAAACCCGACCAGCGGAGCGACCGGCTCGGGGTTCCTCGACGACTTGGCCACCTCGGCAGGGCTGAGGGGGTACAGCAGAAGCAACGGCTGGTCAGGGCGACGTTGGTGACGCAGAGGCCGGCCGCGGGGGGTGTCCGGATCGAGCGGTTCGCCCTTCCTGTTGAGCTTCCCCTTCGCGGCCTCCTTCGTGGCCTTCAGCGCCCGGTCGTACTGTTCCTCGGTGAGGTCGCAGAACTCGTCGGCAGGGCTGAGGACACGCTTGATCGTGTAGCGGCCGGGAACGACCTCCGAGGACTTGGAGTGGCTGCGTGTGATGAGGCCGATGGAATGGCCAGCGATCTCGGCCGCCGCACCCTCGGGCAGTCGGCTGGCGAGGCGGATCGTCCAGTTGCCAAGCTCACCCTGCTTGGCGCACTGGCGCACGTACTCTGCGATGAAGGCCGGCCGCACCCGCTGGGCCTGCCGGTCGGTGAGGTAAGAGTCGAGAAAACCCTCGGTGACGTCCGAGGCTGCGACGCCACTCCAGGTGATGCTCCCGCTCCGCTCGTCAACGTTCCCGGCGGAGATCACATCGAGGCGCGCGGCGAACGACTTAAGGAGCTCGTGGTTCCTACGAACCACCTTTTCGGAGAGGTCGAAGATGGTCGTCTCAGGAAGCTCACCGGAGTAGCTGAGGCGGACACGCGTGCCCTGCCTCATCTTGTTGGAGGCCGTGATACCGAGGCCGAGCGACGAGGTCCTGACCTTGAGACCGTACTCACGGGGGGTGAGTCCCACTGCGGACATCTCCTCGACGTCGCGCCGGAGTTCGTCGGTGGCTGCGGTGATCTCCGCGTACTGGCGCTGCAGCGTACGTGTCGTATACAGCCGGCACAGGTCCTCGTAGCGGGGACGGTAGCCGAACCAGCGGCCCATCTGCAGCAGGGTGTCGTACGTCTTGGAGGCACGCAGGTAGTAGCTGACCGACAGCCCTTCGAGGGTCAGGCCGCGGGAGAGCTTCTCGCCGCCTACGGCGATGACCGACAGGCCGGTCTCCCGGCGTTCGTAATACTGGAGGGCGTCTTTCGCCGCACCGTTGACAGCCATAACGGTGATTTTCGCAAGGGCGGCGTGGAGGTGGGGTTCGATGTCTTCCCAATCGAGCCTGCCCCCGGTCATGTCCTCGGTGCAGGGGACGAAGTCCTCATCCCAGAGTTCCCGCAGCTCTTCCTCGAGTTCTTCGCGGGCACTGCTGAACCGGTCCTGGAGAACATCGAAGAGCAGACGCACGTGGGCGTCGATCTGGTCGCAGATCTGCTGCTGTACGGCCGTGAAGCGGGTCACGTGCACCAGCATGGAGTTATGCACGGCGACCTGCCCCCGTGCTCGACGTGCCGCGCAAGTCAGGACGAAGGACCGGATGGCGCGCTGCAGCGACTCGGGCAGAAAGTCGGGAACCTGGTGGTAAGACTTGTGCTTGTCTGGCACCCAGAGATCTGTGTCCTTGATGTGCCTTATGAGTGGCAGCGGCTCGATGTCCTCCTCGTCGCCGTCGGTCTGCAGGCCGAAGAGACGCTCGGGACCGAGATAGTTGGACGGGGCCCGCAGGGTGCGGATGAAACTCTCCGGGAAGAGGTCGGGGCCCAGCTCGTCATGGTCGGTGTCGGGGTTGATGTAGATGTTCGCGAAGGGAGTCGCGGTATAGCCGACGTAGGACGCCTTCGTGAAGCTGTTGACCAACCGCCTGATGGCCTTGTTGATCGCCGACGGGTTGGTGTCGGGGTCCTTAGATGTGTTCACCCCGGCGTTGTCGGCTTCGTCGTCGATCACGAACAAGGGGAGGTCGGGAACGACCATCCGGCCGGTCTCCGGGTCCTCCACGCCGTGGTTGTCGATCACCCAGTCACGCAGGTTGTCGATAATCCGCCGGTTCTTCTTGACCACGAGGACCACCGGGACGCTGCCCACCGGCACGTTCGCGGAGGCCGCCGTCTTGCGGGCGAAGTCCCCCTTCTCGTGACTGGTAGTGAGCGACGCCGCCTTCAGGCGCTTGCCGTGTGACATCGCGCCAACACCGATATGACGATGCGCGTCGTCGTCCGAGCGGAACTGATACTGGGTGTCGAACCCGAGGAGCCCCTCGTCGATACGGAGCTGGGTCTGGCTGCGCAGGTCGTTGTGGATCCCGGCAAACACCACGATGAGCCGGTAGCCGGCATCGGCCGCCTTCGCGGCGAGCCCGATGAACTGCCCCGTCTTGCCGGACTGAACCTGTCCGATAACGAGCCCGGTCCGGCGCCAGATGCCTTCCCGCTGAGGGTCCTCCAGCTCACCGAGAACGTCGTCCGTGCTCTGGTCGAGTCGGCGCACGACCTGCGTCGGGAGCTTGGAGACGCTCAGGAGGTAGCGCCGGTAGCGGTCCCAGAAGTCCCACTTCCGGTCGGCCTTCGCGTCGGCAAGCCAGGGCACGTGGCCCTCGTCGTCCTTCATCGCGGAGGAATCGGCCTGGAACACGGAGGCCCGGGCCTCGAGTACCTTCCGCACCTGGTCACGGTCCACGGTGATCCCCTGGGCAGCGAGGATGCTGACCGCTGTGTTCACCGCGAAGTCCACCTCGGCCGGCGTTGCCTGGCGGTCACCCGGCAGGAGCAGCACCGCGGTCTGCTCGGCCTTCTCGAGACTGTCTTCGGGGGCGGTGCTCACAGCGACCTCCTGCGGCCGGGTCGGTTGGGAGTGGGGACTACCAGGTGGGTCAGGAGTTCCAGAAACCTTGTTGCTCGTCGAAGGGAGACATGGAGCTGAGTACTCCCCGGGCGTCTTCAGGGGAGCGGCCCTGCCCAAGGAGTGCTTCGTACACCTGGCGGGCGATGTCGACAGTCTCCGGAGCGGCCGGTCCCGGACCGCCGAAGGGTTCGGGGTCGTCGACCGTGTCGGTCTCGTGGAGCATGCGGAGCGCCGTGACCGGGACCGTCTCCTCAAGGAGGCGGATCATCGAGCGGACGACGTCCGGATTGCCGCCCTGGTCGTCCATCGCTGCTTTCACCAGGGGGTGCTTTCTGTTGATGCGCAGAACGATCCGGCCGTCGTGGCGCTTCACCTTCCAGGCGAACTTCAGGGGGTCACCATGCGCCCGCGACACGACTTGACCACGCTGTCGTGCCGAGCGGGAGGCCGCCTCGCGCGTGTACCTGGCGATCCTCTCCAGGTGACGCCGCAAGGAGACGGGTGGAACGACGCTCGCCTTGCGCACGTCCACGCCCCAGTCTTTGTCGGCCTCCGCAGGGATGTCCACAGCGATCCGCGCGAGGTTGTACTTCTCCTCGCGCCGGAGGCCGCGGATCCCCAGCCAGTCACCGGCAAGGATCAGGCGGTCACGGCGGTAGACATAGAACCCCTGCTGCCCTAGCCATCCCTTCTGCCCGGCAGCCGACTTGTATTCAGTTTCCGAGAGCCGCTGCGCCGTCGGGAGGACGAAGGGCTCCACGCGCACCGACTCCGATCCCAGCGGCAGAGGCTCCCAGGGGATCCGCTGAACCGACGGGTGCGTGGACAGAAACGGGTCCCACGGGGAGAGGTCGGAGCCACGCACCCGAAGCTGGCACCGGGCCGGACGCTCCAGGAAACGGGCGAAGACCATCGCAAGGTGGGCTTCGGTGCGCTCCGCCTCCGCATAGAACTGGGCCTGCGTCTTTTCGTCGTCGCTGGCCACGGCAGTGTTGTAGTAACCGGAGAGCTGCTCCCACAGGACGATGGTCCCGTGCTGCATGTCTCCCGCGATCCGACGCAGGAGAGCGGTGGTCGTGTCGCCGGGGTCACGGAGGAGCCGCCACTCCTTATAGTGCTCCACGACGCCGAGGTCCCACGTCCGGACGTGCCAGACTCCGCCCCTGACCGTGGCGACGGTGAGCTTGCGGCACTGGGAGAACGAGGCGGACTTCAGCCCCACACCGAAACGGCCGAGATCCGTGGCACTCCGCTCGGCTGACGGGCCGCGGGCCGCCACCGTCATGGCGGTCACAAGCTCGGGCTCCGTCATCCCTCTGCCGTCGTCCGTCACAGCGATCCAGGAACTCTGTCCGTTCCACGTGAAGTCGACGTCGATGTTCCGGGCCTCAGCGGAGACGCTGTTGTCCACAAGGTCTGCGACGGCGGCTGGAAGCGAGTAACCGAGCGAACTGAGCGACGCCACCATGCCAGCAGGGTCGGGAGCGGCGACGTCGAAGTCCATCTTCACGCTCCGTACCCGGTGTACCCGGTCAGTCCTGTGCGGTCGGTTCGCCTGTGTGCTCCGGGGAGCGGCATACGGCAGGACTTGTCAGACCTCGTGCGGTGAGTGTGCCGCTACTCGCCCCACGACAGCCGAGTCCCCCGTTCGGAGCATCCTACCGAACGGGGCTTGTCTGACGTAGGTGATCTCTCTGAAGGGCTGTCCCCAGCTCCGCGAGGCGCAACGCGTACGCGCCACTTGGCTACTTGGGCGGAGAACACGAAGATCTCACCCCCAGATCCGGCCGACCGTTCCGTGTGTAACCACGGCGCGTGCCAGTTGCTGACCGGCAGCGCTAATGCCTCGCCGGGGTCGGTATTCCGGGAGGGTTCCAGGACTGCAGCTGCGTCACTGCGGCACTAAAGGCTGTCCCGTAACTGCTGCCCAGGGGCAAGATGATCTTGCCGTGGCTGGTGTGATCACGGCATCGGAGCCCTCGTGGATAGGTCCGTTCACCGGGCTGAGCCCGGGGCAGTTCGCCTAGCTGATCACCGCGCTGCGGCGTGAGAGGGCCGATCCGGTCCACATGGGCCGGCTGTGGTCGCTGCCACTGGGTGGCCGGGTGCTGCTGCTGGCCGCGTACTGGCGCACCAACCTCACCCTGCGCCAATCCGCCGGGTCCCGCGCTACGCCGCCCCACGCGAGGACATGCTCCACGTCCTCCGCCACGCCTACGCGAGCGTGCAGCTGGAGGCCAGCGAGTCGGTCGTCAGCCTGTCCAAGTGGCTCGGGCACTCGACACCGAAGGTCACCCTCAAGCACTACGCTCATTTCATGCCCGGTGCGGGGCGGCGAGGGCTCGCCGCGATGGACGCTTGGCTGCAGGCCTCCTCCCGGCCGAAAGTCCCTGAGAAGCCCCTGCTGGCGTGCAGGGCCACTCAGCTACCCCCGAACATGCAAGCCAAGGGCATGATGCGACAGGGCGACAAGTCCGTGAAGTACAAGGAGACGGCGCGCGGCGGGCTCGCGGTGAACATCATCGAGTGCTGACGGGGGTCCCCCGACAGGGTGTGTGACAGAAGGCTGTCATGTCCTGACAGAGGGCTACCATCAGAGCGTGATCGACCTGTACCCCGCGCTGTGGGGACTGCTCGGCAGCAGTGTGGCCGAAGCGCTCAACCTCTCGGCGCTGATGCGTCCGACCGGTCCGCGCAGCCGCTGGCGCTGGCCGTGGCGCACCCGTGCCGACCGGCCGGTGATGCTGGTGGCGATCGCACTGCGGCTGTTCGCGGGGTTCGGGCTGACCGCGGCGCTGGGGAACTCCGGGCAGTTGCCGAACGCGACCGCCGCGTTCGCCGTCGGGGTGACGACTCCGCTGGTCGTCGCGAAGTTCTTCCAGGTGATCCCGGTCTCCGGCGCGGGCGCGGGCCAGCAGCACGAGCCCCCGCTGCCCACCGCCCGGCAGGCCGCCGTGGACGAAGAGGCGCTGTCGCAGCCGAGGGGGTCCAGTGCTGCGAGCTGACAGCGCGCTCGGCCGTCTGGTGCTGGCGCTGGCCCTGCACCCTGCCGACCTGCCGCCTGCGCCGTACGGGGGGCCCGGTGCCCGGCTGATCGCGGCGCTGGGGGCACGCCCGGTGCCGGAGGCGGCGCCTGAGCCGGTCACGGAGGCGGTGCCGGAGGGCCCGGCGCGGGCGCCGCTGCGGTACCGGCCGGCGGCCTGGGGGCGGTGGCTTCCGGGGCTGCTCACCACCTGGCTGGTCACCCTGACGTGCCTGACGGCCGCGGCGGTGCAGAAGGTGCTGCCCGGTCCCTGGCAGGCGATGGTGCCGGGGCAGGCCGAGGGCCCCGGTCCGGAACGCTGGAGCCTGACCGCGGCCGGCCGGCTCGGTCCGCGCGGACGGGCCGAGGCACTGGCGTTCACGCCGGACGGCCGGCTGCTGGTGACGGTCTCCCGGTCCTCGGCCGGCACCTGGGACATGGCCGATCCCGGGCATCCCCGGCAGGTCGCCGTCCCGCCGGGCGTGGGCCGGGTGACGGCCGTCGGGGCCAGTCCGGACGGCCGCACGCTGGTGACGGCCGGCGGGCCGGACGTACGGGCGCTCGCCGTGGGCTCCGGGGCGACCCGGTGGTCCGTCGACGGCGCCCCGCGCGAGGTGAAGGCGGTGGCGGCGGGCCGGGACCGGGTCGTCTTCGCCGACGCGGGCACGGCCGGTTCCACCCGGCTGACGGAGCTGCGCCTCGACGCGGGACGGCCGCTGCGGCTCACCACCCTGAGCCGGCTCCAGCAGCGGGTCGACGCCGCCCAGTTCTCCGCCGACGGGCACACCCTGGCCGTAGCCGGCGCCGAGGGGACGGTGCGGCTGTGGGACGTGTCGGACCCGCGCCGCCCCGAGGCCGCGGGGCCCGCCTTCGGCACTCCGGGGCTGCGGACGACCGCGCTCGCCTTCAGCCCCGACGCGCGGCTGCTGGCCACCGTGGACGCCGCGCGGACCGTACGGCTGTGGGACGTCGCCGACCGCGCGCGCCCGCGCCCGCTGGGCCGTCCGTTCGGTGACGGCGCCGAGCGGGTCACCGCGGTCGCCTTCAGCCCCGACGCCCGACTGGTGGCCACCGTGGGCACCGACGGGACGACGAGCCTGTGGTGGCGGCTGCCCGGCACGGAGGCCGATGTTCCGCCAGGGGCTACCGCGCGGTAACCGACCGGCCCTACGCTGCCGTCAACTCGGCGACAGCGAAGGGAAGTTCGGGCATGCGGGTGAGAAGACGGCCGGCGGCGCTGATAGGCGCCGCCGCTCTGCTGGCGGTGGCCCCGGTGAGCGCCCACGCGGCGGCGCCCAAGTTCTCCGCCACGACGGCGATCGGCACGCACAACGCCTACGAGCAGGACAAGTACCCGTACTTCGCGCAGGCGTTGGACTCCGGTGCCGCGCTGCTGGAGCTGGACGTCTACGTCGACAGCATCAGCCACCGCTGGCGGGTCAGCCACAGCAACCCGCTGGGCAACGACAACAACTGCGAGGCGGCCAAGACGCCGGGCGAGCTGTACAGCAAGAGCCGTAACCAGGACCTCGGCAGCTGTCTGGACAACATGGCCGCCTGGAACCAGCTCCACCCCGACCATCCGCCGGTCGTCGTCAAGGTCGAGATGAAGGTGGGGTTCAACGACAAGGCGGGCCTCGGACCGGACGAGTTCGACGCGCTCGTCGCACAGAAGCTGGGCTCCGGCGTCTACAAGCCGGCCGATCTGCTCGGCGGCACCTACCCCACGCTGGACGCGGCGGCCAAGGCCGACGCCTGGCCGTCCCGGGACGCCCTGCGGGGCAAGTTCCTCTTCGACCTGATCCCGGGCACGGTGGAGCAGTCCAACCCGTTCGACAGCTACTGGACGGACGAGGAGTACGGCGACCATCTGCGCGACCTGTCCGCCGCCGGGAACATCTCCGCTGCTCAGGCCTTCCCGGCCGTGCTGGGGGCGGCGAACGGCGATCCGCGCGCCGGCCGCTACGACGCCTCGATACGCCCCTGGTTCGTCTTCTTCGACGGCGACGCGGCGACCTATGTGAACAAGGGCTACGACACGTCGTTCTACTCCGCGAACCACTACATCCTGATCGCGACGGACGCCCACAACGTGTCCCCGGCGATCTCCTCCACCAACCCGACGGACGCCGAAGTCGCGGCCCGGCTCGCCCTGCTGGCCAAGGCCCACGCGAGCCTCGTCACCTCCGACTGGTCGGCGAAGTCCGCGTCCGTACTCGGTTCGGTGACGAGCCGGGGCTGAAGGTTCCGGCCACGGACGCGGAGGGCACACATCCCCCATGCTCCATGGCATCGACGTCAGCGCCTTCCAGCCCTCCTCCTACGACACGGACGGCCTCTCCTTCGTCTTCATCAAGGCGACGGAGGGGCGGTCCTACGTCAACCCCCGGCTCGCCGCCCAGACGAAGACCGCCCGCGACGCCGGACTGGTCGTCGGTTTCTACCACTTCCTGTGGCCCGGCCATCTCGGCGACCAGGCGGATCACTTCCTGCGCCACGCCCCGGACCGCCCGGGTGACCTCCTCGCCGTCGACTGGGAGAACACCGGCGACGGAACCCACGCCAGCAACGCGGAGAAGGACCGCTTCCTGCGCAAGCTGAAGGAGTCCCGGCCGGACAACCGGATCCTGCTCTACTGCAACCGGCACTTCTGGCTGGACATCGACACCACGTCCTATGCCGGGGACGGGCTGTGGATCGCCGACTACGTCAGCGCCGGCAAGCCGCGCATCACGGCCAAGTGGCGGTTCCACCAGTACACCAGCGAGCCCCACGACAAGAACGTGGCCCGGTTCACGGACGCGGACGACCTGCGCGACTGGGCCACGTCCTAGCAGGGCTCAGGCGCGGAAGTCCGCCGGGCGTTCCCGGGGTGCCGCCGCCAGGGCCTCGCGCACCGCGTCCACGCCCGCGCGCAGGCCGTAGACCGGAGTGCCCGGCTGCTGGCGCCAGGAGTCGGCGATGCCGCCGGCGTCGACGGTGTCGAAGCCGAGTTCGTCGATCAGGGCGCGCACCTTCGCCTTGGCGTCCTCGTCGTCCCCGGCGACGGGGAGCGCCATGCGCTCGGCGTGGCCGGCGGGCAGCGGGCGGTCCAGCAGGTCCTGGGCGTAGGTGCCGTTGAACGCTTTCACCACCGGGTGGCCCAGGTGCTGTTCGACCCAGCGGCTCTCGGGCAGGCCCTCGTCCTCGATGGCGTCGATCCGGCCGTCGCGCTGCGGGTAGTAGTTGTTCGTGTCGATCAGCGCGAAGCCGTCCGCCGCGCCGTCCAGCAGGCCCGCGGGCAGGTCCGGGACCGCCTTCAGCGGGACGGTGACGACGACGACCTCGGCGCCCTCGGCCGCGTCCGCGGCCAGCACCGGGGTGGCGCCGGTCTCCTCCGCCAGGTCCTTCAGGGTCTCGGGGCCCCGGGAGTTGGCCACGGCCACCTCGTGGCCGAGGGCGGTGAGCCGCCGGGTGAGGTTGCCGCCGATGTACCCGGCTCCGATGATGCCGATCTTCATGACACGCCTCCGCGTTCCTTGATACATGCATGAGCATGCATCGCTCCGGTGGGCGTCAACCCGGACCCCGCCGCTCTTATTCCACGGCCGCGCCGGACGGGTGACGCCGGGAGCCGGACGGGTGACGACTCAGACCCGTACGACGATCTTGCCCGTGTGCCGGTTGGACTCCATCAGCCGGTGCGCGTCCGCCATCCGGTCCAGGCCGTCGAACACCTCGCCGACCAGTGGGCGGAGCGAGCCGTCGGCCAGGCCGGAGGCGAGGTAGCGGGCGGCGCGGTCGCGGCCCTCGGCGCTCTCGGTGAGGGCGAGGTTGTTGTAGCCGTGCACGGTCAGCGGCCACTGCATGGGCAGCTCCGTGGGGCGCTCGGACAGCCAGCCGTAGCTGATCAGCAGGGCGTCGCGGGCCGCCGCCGCGCCCAGTTCCCGCAGGTACGGTCCGCCGATCGCGTCCAGGACGAGGTCGGCGCCCCGGCCGCCGGTCACCCGCCGGGTCTCCTCGGTCACGTCCTGGTCCGCGGTGACGATGACGTGCTCGGCGCCGAGGTCGAGCAGCGCCCG
Source organism: Streptomyces sp. NPDC017095 (assembly GCF_044332325.1). Classification (NCBI taxonomy): domain Bacteria; kingdom Bacillati; phylum Actinomycetota; class Actinomycetes; order Kitasatosporales; family Streptomycetaceae; genus Streptomyces; species Streptomyces sp. NPDC017095. The sequence continues at coordinate 32,801 of NZ_JBIROU010000010.1, read as the reverse complement.
CCGCTTGGCCTCGGTGCGGGTGGTGGCGATCGGCACCGCGCCGGCCCGCCGGACCACCTGGATCGCGGCCGTGCCGGTTCCGCTGGACGCGCCGGTGATCAGCACCCGGTGGCCGGCCCGGAGCCGGCCCCGCTCGACCAGGGCGCCGTAGGCCGTGGTGTAGGTGAGCCAGACGGCCGCGCCGGTGACCGCGTCGACCCCGGCCGGGCGCGGCACCAGCGCGGTCTGCGGCAGCAGCACGAAGTCGCCGTAGACGCCGTGGGTGCTGAGGTGGAAGTTGGCCGCCGACAGCACGGGGTCGCCCGGCGCGAAGGCGGTCACCTCCGCGCCGGCCGCCGTCACCACGCCGGCCGCCTCGTAGCCGTCGCGGGAGCCGGGCAGATGCGGCTGGTAGAAGTAGGTGCCGGTGCGCAGCATCGCCTCGGCGCGGTTGAGGCCCAGCGCCTCGACGCGGACCAGGACCTCGTCCGGTCCGGGCGCGGGCAGTTCGGCCTCCTCCACGGTGAACACCTCGGGGCCGCCGGTCTCGTGGAACAGCACAGTGCGTGCGGTCGTCGTCATGGCGTCGACGCTACGGCGGGACAGGGAGACGTTCCATGTCCCGTGCTCTCGGTTTCCTGTCCGATCGTCTTCCCCGGGCGGACCCGGAGGGCTAGGGTCGCCGCATGGACGTGCTCAGCGACGTGGTCGCCGCGATCCGGGCCGGCCGGCCGCACTCCGCGCGCCGCTACAAGTACGCGCCCTGGGGCCTGAAGTGGCCCGACGGCGAGGACGCCGCCTTCCATGTGATCCTGCGCGGCTCGGCCTGGCTGGTCCTCCCGGACGCGAAGCCGGTGGCGCTGGCGCCGGGGGACGTCGTCTTCCTCGCGCACGGCCAGGGGCACGGGCTGGCCAGCGGGCCCGACGTGCCGCTGGGAGAAATGCGGCTGCTGCCGGACGGCACCTGGAGCGGACCGCCCGAGGAACGGGGCGCGGGCCGCCCGGACACGGTGACCCTGTGCGGGACGTACCGGCTGGACCGGGACCGGGGGCGCCGGCTGCTCGCGGAGCTGCCCGACGTGCTGCACCTGCCCGCCCACGTCGGCGGGCACCGTGCGCTGCGGGCGGCGGTGGAACTGCTCGGGATGGAGCTGGAGGAGCAGCGGCCGGGCACCGACGCGATCGTCACCTCGCTGCTGGACACCCTGCTGCTGTACATCCTGCGGGCCTGGTGCGAGCGCGAGCACACGACGGGCCGCGGCCGGGGCTGGGCGGCGGCACTGGCCGACCCGGCGGTCGCGGCGGCGCTGTGCGCGCTCCACGGCGCACCCGGCCGGGCCTGGACGGTGGCGGAGCTGGGTCTGGTGGCCGGGCTGTCCCGGGCGGCGTTCGCCCGCCGGTTCACGGCGTTGATGGGCGAGCCGCCGCTGACGTACCTGACGTGGTGGCGGATGACCACGGCGGGCCGGCTGCTGCGCCACGACGACCTGTCCCTGAGCCAGGTGGCCGGACGCACCGGCTACACCTCGGAGTTCGCCTTCGCCAAGGCGTTCAAACGGGAGTTCGGCGTGGCGCCGGGCCGCTACCGCAGAGCGGCCCGGGCGAGCTGAGCCGGCGGCGGGCCGGTCTCCTCCGCGCGGGCGAGCCGAGCCGGCGGCGGGCGGTCTCCTCCGCGCGGGCGAGCCGAGCCGGCGGCGGGCGGTCTCCTCCGCGCGCGGGCGCCCCTACGCCGTCGAGCCGGTCCGCAGCAGGGCCAGGGTGGACTCCAGCTCGGCGCCCAGGGTCGTCGCCGCCGCCTCCGGGTCGCCGGCGGTGACCGCGTCCACGAGCGCCGCGTGCGTGGCGTCCCCGGTGCAGGGGTCCCGCTCGCGCAGGCGGGTGAGGTCCAGCAGAGCCGTCAGACCCTCCCGCAGGACGGGGACGAACTCGGCGAACAGGCCGGTCAGCACCGGGTTGTGGGCGGCGGCGACCACGGCCGCGTGCAGGGCGATGTCGGCCTCCACGAACGCGGCGTCGCCGTCGGCGGCGGCAGCGCGGCGGTCCGCCAGCGCGGCCGCCAGCGCGGCGATGTCCCCCGGTGTACGGCGCCGCGCGGCGAGCCGGGCGGCCTGCACCTCGACGCCCATGCGGACCTCGTAGACGTCGGTGACGGCGGCCCGGCGCAGCCGCGCGGGCCAGTCCTCGACGGGCTCGCCGGCGAGGACGAAGACCCCGGCGCCCTGCCGGGGCCGGACCAGTCCCGCGCCGGCCAGGGCGCGCAGGGCCTCGCGGACCGTGGAGCGGCCGACTCCCAGCTCCCTGGCCAGGGTGGTCTCGCCGGGCAGCTTGGCGCCGACCGGCCAGTGGCCGGCCGCGATCTGTTCGCGCAGGCGCTGCGCGGCCTGTTCGACCAGCGGGCTGGGGCGGAGGGCACCGAGCGGCATCGACATCACCAACTTGTCCGTGGCGTGGGCCGGTTCACGGAACGGAACCCACTTGTCTGAGGAGCTGAGGAGTCGCTAGCGTAGCGCGCATGACGTTGTGCGGTCTGCTCCTCCTCGGCTGCCGCGGCGGGGTTTGACGCGACCGGCGCCCCGCCGTGGGGCTCCGTGCCGCCGGTCACCGCCCGACCGAGCCGAAGGCCACAGCCGACGATGACCACGACTCCCGTCTGGAATCCCCAGCGGCCCAGTCCCATGCCCCACCACCGCTACCGCCCCTACCAGGACCGCGTCCACGTCCCCACCGGTGACCGGAGCTGGCCCTCCGCCCGCCTCGAACGCGCCCCCCTGTGGGTCCCCGTGGACCTGCGCGACGGCAACCAGGCGCTCGCCGAGCCGATGGACACGCCCCGCAAGCGCCGCTTCTTCGATCTGCTGGTGGCGACGGGCTTCAAGGAGATCGAGGTGGGCTACCCGTCCGCCAGCCGGACGGACTTCGACTTCGTCCGGCACCTCGCGGTCGGCGGCGCCGTGCCGGACGACGTGACGCCCGTGGTGTTCACACCCGCCCGGGCCGAGCTGATCGACCGGACCTTCGACGCGATCGCCGGGCTGCCGCGCGCCGTCGTCCACCTGTACATCGCCACCTCGCCGGTGTGGCGGGAGGTGGTGCTCGGGCGGGACCGGGCCGAGGTGCGGCGCACCGTGCGGGCGGCGGCGGAGCTCATGGCCCGGCGGGCCGGGGACGCGCCCGGCGTCCGCTTCCAGTTCTCGCCCGAGACCTTCAACCTCACCGAGCCCGACTTCGTCCTCGAACTGTGCGACGGCCTCACCGAGTTCTGGGACGCGAGCCCCGACCGGCCGGTGACCCACAACCTGCCGGCCACGGTGGAGATCGCCACCCCGAACGTCTACGCCGACCAGATCGAGTACGTCCACCGCCACCTGTCCCGGCGCGACAGCGTCATCCTCTCCGTGCACCCGCACAACGACCGCGGCACGGGCGTGGCCTGCGCCGAACTGGCCGTGCTGGCCGGGGCCCAGCGGGTGGAGGGCTGCCTGTTCGGCAACGGCGAGCGCACCGGCAACGTCGACCTGGTGACCCTGGCGCTCAACCTCTACGCCCAGGGTGTCGACCCGATGCTCGACCTCGGCGACATCGACGCCGTACGGGAGACGGTGGAGCACTGCAACCGGCTGCCCGTGCACCCCCGGCACCCGTACGCCGGCGAGCTGGTCCACACCGCGTTCTCCGGCACCCACCAGGACGCGATCAGCAAGGGGCTGGCCCACCACGCCCGCCGGGCCGCCGAGGCGGGGCTGAGCGAGCGGGAGGCGCCGTGGGAGGTGCCGTACCTGCCCGTGGACCCGGCGGACCTCGGGCGGTCGTACGAGGCGGTGATCCGCGTCAACTCCCAGTCGGGCAAGGGCGGGGTGGCGTACCTGCTGAAGAGCGGCTCCGGGATCGACCTGCCGCCGGACCTGCGGCCGGAGTTCGCGCGGATCGTGCAGGAGGCGACGGACGACAGCGGACGCGAGGCCACCCCGAAGGAGCTGTACGAGCTGTTCCGCGCGGCCTATCTGACGGAGGGCGCGCTGCGGCTGCACGCCTGGTCCGCGCAGGAGGAGGCGCCCGGTGTGCACCGGTTCACCGGCACGCTGGAGGCCGGCGGCCGGACCGGCGACCACGAGGGCACGGGCCCCGGGGTGCCGGCCGCGTTCGCCGCGGCGCTGGCCGGCGCCGGGTTCACGGTGGAGGTCCTGCGCGTCACGCGGGACGCGGCGGCGGCCTTCGCCGAGTGCCGGGTGGACGGCGTCCCGGTCTGGGGCGCGGGCACGGGCCCGTCGGCCGAGGTGCGGGCGGTGCTGTCCGCGGTGAACCGGGCGGCGCGGTGAGCGAGGTGCTGCGCGCCGAGGGCGTGGACGTCGTCCGGGACGGCACGGCCCTGCTGCGGGACGTGTCACTGACGGTCCGGGCCGGGGAGCACTGGGCGCTGCTCGGCGCCAACGGCGCGGGCAAGTCCACGCTGCTCGGACTGCTCGGCGCGCTGGTGCATCCGACCCGGGGCACGGTGGAGGTGCTCGGGCACCGGCTGGGCCGGGTGGACCTGCGCGAGCTGCGGACGCGCGTCGGGCACGTCGACCCGCGCCATCCGCTGACCTCGCCGCTGCGGGTGCGGGACGTGGTGCTCACCGGCGTGACGAACTCCGTCGAGCCGGTGCCGCGGTGGCGGCCCACCCCGGAGCAGGCGGAGCGGGCCGAGGCGCTGCTGGCCACGCTGGGGCTGGGCGCGCTGCGGGACGCCCGGTGGCCGACGCTGTCGCAGGGGCAGCGCGGCCGGACGCTGATCGCGCGGGCGCTGATGCCCGAGCCGCGGCTGCTGCTCCTGGACGAACCGGCGACGGGTCTGGACCTGCCTGGCCGGGAGCGGCTGATCGAGGCGCTGGAGACGCTGCGGGCGGAGCGTCCCGCGCTGGCGACGGTGCTGGTCACCCATCATCTGGAGGAGCTGCCGGCGGGCACCACGCACGCCGTCCTGCTGCGCGCGGGCCGGGTGCTGGCCTGCGGGCCGGTCGAGTCCGTCCTCACCGGCGACCGGGTCGGCGCCTGCTTCGGGCTGCCGCTGACGCTGGAGCGGCACGGGGGCCGCTGGAACGTGCGCGTCCGGCGGACCGGCTGACGGACGACGGCAGGGAGCCGCCCGGCCCGTACGGGGCGGGCGGCTCCCTGCCGTCCTTCGGGTCACTTGTTCAGGTAGGTCCAGAACTCGTCGAAGGACAGCACCTTGTCGCCGTCCAGGTCGCGGGTCCTGATGATGGCCTCCGCGACGGTGTCGGTGACGTTCCAGTCACCCTGCTGCGCCAGGGCGGACTTGAACTCCGCCGCGGTGATGAACCCGTCACCGTCCGCGTCGATCCGCTGGAACTGCTTGCGTGCTTCCTCGATGTCCGCCACCGATCCGCCCCTTTTGTTCGTGTTTCACATGCCGTGCTGGCGTACTGACGCTGGTCAGATTAACGGCCCGCACTCGCCCGCCAGTACGGTGACCACCCACGACCCGGGGAGGGGAGCCATGCAGACCTTGCGGGACCTGCTCGACGCGGCGGCGGCCGGCGTCTTCCCGCCGGCGGACGGCGGTACGACCGTGCTGCCGCAGCCTTCGCCGCGGGACGCGGGCGTGCTGTCCTTCACCGCGCACTCGGTGGTCTTCACCGACGAGGACCCGCAGTGGGTGCGGGCGGCGCTGCGCGGCACGGACTGCGATCCGCTGGCGGCACCGCTTCACCCGCGCTTCCTGACCGCCCTGCTGGACCGGACCGGGCGCCGGGCCGAGACGGTGGACGCGGTGCTGGTGGCCGGTCCGCTGCCCGGGGAACCGGTGCCGGCGCTGCGCGAGATCGAGGACGCCGGCCATCCGCGCATCCGGTACGCGCGCGAACGCCGGGACGCGGTGCGCGCCTGGACCGCCGACGGCGGGGTGCTGGTGCTCGGGCGCGGGGTCGCCGGGCGGCTGGAGGTGTCGGTCGAGGTGGACGCCGACGCCCGGCACCGGGGGCTCGGGCGGCTGCTGGCGGCCGCCGCCCGGCAGCTCGTCACCGAGCCGCTGTGGGCGCAGGTCGCGCCGGGGAACGCCCGCAGTCTGCGGGCGTTCCAGGCGGCCGGCTACCGGGTGGTGGGCGCGGAGCTGCTGCTTCAGCGGAAGATGCCGGTGTGCCCCAGCGAGTAGCGGCCCGGCTGGGGGTAGACGGCCAGGCCGTGCGGGCCGCTGCCGACCTTGATCCGGGCCAGCTGGGCGCCGGTGCGGGTGTCGATGGCGTACACCTCGGAGTGGTAGCGGCCCGACAGCCACAGCACCTTGCCGTCCGCGGAGACCCCGCCCATGTCGGGGCTGCCGCCGCCGGGCAGCCGCCACTTCCGGGTGAGCCGGTTCCGGGCGAAGTCGAAGACGGAGACGGTGCCCTCGCCGCGGTTGGAGATGTACATCTCGCGGGAGTCCCGGCTGACGTACAGGCCGTGGGCGCCCTTGCCGGTGGCGAGGAACCGGGGCCGGGTGAAGCGGTCGCCGTCGAGGATCCACACGCCGTCGGCCATCATGTCGGCGATGTAGAACAGCTTGCCGTCCGGGGAGACCTTGACGTCCTGCGGCATCGCGCCGCTCAGGGGGAGTTTCTCCCGGCCCAGCACCTTCATCCGCGCGGTGTCGACCTTCAGGATGTCGCCGCTGAACTCGCAGGAGACGATGAAGTAGCGGCCGTCGCGGGAGAAGTCGGCGTGGTTGACGCCGTGGCAGCCGGCCGGGACGGACTTGACGACCTTCATGGTGTGGGCGTCGCGGAAGACCAGTTGGCGGTCCATGGAGGCCATGACGACGGCGTACTTGCCGTCGGGCGTGAAGTACAGGTTGTACGGGTCGTGCACGTCCACCGGCCGGCCGGCCCGGCCGGTGCGCGGGTCGATCGGGGTGAGGGTGTTGCCCAGGTCGTTGTTGACCCAGAGCGTCTTCAGGTCCCAGGACGGCACGACGTGCTGGGGCTGGCGGCCGACCGGGATGGTCTCCACGACCCGGTAGGTCGCGGGGTCGATGACGGTGACCGTGTCGGAGTTGGTGTTGGGGACGTAGACCCGGGAGGGGAAGCCGCGGACCGCGGGTGACAGCCGGTTCGGCCGGTCGGCCGCGTACAGGTCGGCCGGGTCGTCGACCGGTGGCATCCCGGGCAGCACGTTCACCCGCGGCCGGTCCACCCGCGGCTGGACCGGCGCGGTGCTGCCGGGAGCCCGCCGCGGGCGGTCCCCGGATCCGCCGTCGCACGCGGAGAGCAGCGCCAGGGCGGTGACGGCGGCACCGGCGGCCAGCAGACGGACGGCTTTCGTGGTTCGCATCAGCTCAGCAGCTCCGTGGTGGTGACCGCGCGCAGCCCGCGGCGGCCGAGTTCGGTGAGGACGTCGGGGAGGGCGGCGACGGTGTCCGGATAGCCGAAGTGCAGGCTCACCACCGAGCCGGCGCGCGCGCCGGCCAGGACCGCGCGGGTGACGGCGGCGGCGCCGGGGCGGGTGTAGTCGAGCGAGTCGACGTCGTACGACAGCACGTGCGGGTAGCCGGCGGCGCGGGCCAGCCGGGTGACGAGCGGCGAGGCGGCCGGGGCGCGGGAGGGGCGGAACCAGGTGCCGATGGAGCCGGTGAGCCGCCGGAGCCGCTCGGCGCACTCGGTGATCTCCCGGCGGGCGTCCGCCTCGGCGAGGGTGTTGACGCCGATGTGCCGCTGGGTGTGGTTGCCGAGGTCGTGGCCGCCGTCGAGGATGCGGCGGGCCAGGGCCGGGTGGGCGTCCAGCCAGGTGCCGACGGCGAGCACGGTGAGCCGGGCGCCGTGCCGTTCGGCGGTGGTGAGCAGGGCGCGCGCGAGCGCCGGGTCGCCCTGGCCGTGGAAGGTGAGGGCCACCCGGGGGCGGGTGCGCGGGCCGTGGGAGATCTGGGCGGGCAGGCCGGGGTAGGCGCGGGGTCCGGGGGCGGCGGGGAGCGGGGCGGCCGGGGCCGATGCGGAGGAGGCGGCGGCGGGAGAGGCGGGGACCGGTGGGCCGGCGGCCGGGCCGGTGCCGCATCCGGCGGTGAGCGCGCCGCCGGCGACGAGCCCGGCACCGGCCCGCAGCGCACCGCGTCGGTTGGTGGGGGTCACCCGCACCATTTAAGGGTTGTTCGGTAAGAAATCGGGTGATTCACCCGATGACGCACCGGCCCCGGCGGAACGTTCAGCGGTCGGTGACCCGCATCTCGAACCAGGTGGTCTTGCCGCGCGGCAGCAGGTCCACGCCCCAGCGGTCGGAGAGCTTGTCCACCAGGAACAGTCCGCGGCCGCTGATGTCCGTCTCCTGCACCGGCATCAGACAGGGCAGGCCACGCGAGGGGTCGCGGACCTCGACGCGGATCCAGCCGGGCCGGCGCCGCATCCGCAGTCCGAACACGCGGGCGCCGGTGTGGCGCACGGCGTTGCCGACGAGTTCCGACACGAGCAGGACGGCGTCCTCGGCCAGCCGGGGCGTCAGCCGCCAGGTGCGCAGGACGACGACCTGGGTGAGCCGGCGGGCGGTGGCGGCGGACTCCGGACGGGAGGGCAGCGGGACCTCGCCCTGTGCCGGATCGCCGAACAGTTCGAGCGCCTTGAGCGCCTGCTCGTCCTCGACCGCGGGCGACCAGCGTGCCACGGCCGCACGGCTGTCTCCCCGCGGCTGTCCGTTGCCCTCCAGCCCCGCCATGCCCCCATGATGGCCGTCCGGAGCCGCGTTGGGGGCCGTTCCGGAGGAATACGCCCCCCGTACGCCTCCGTCCGGCACCAATCCAGCGGCATATGCCGCAGTCATGTCGATGTTCCGGGTGTCCCGGCTGACCTGCGGCGACGGTTCACTTCCGGGCAAGCGCCGGGCTCCCTCGACGGCACGGGTCCATGGCCGCTCCAAGGCTGCCACAAACCGCTCCTTCGAGGGACCCCGAACGGGACAACGCGTCAGTACCCGTCCTCCTAACGGGTTGGACGGGTCGGCTCCGCACCCCCTGGGATCACAGGAACCTGGCCTTGCCCGGACCCTCCTCCACGAAGCTGCGCATGCCCCGCTCGCGGTCCTCGGTGGCGAACAGGCCCGCGAACCAGCCGCGTTCGACGGCGAGGCCGGTGTCGATGTCGGTCTCCAGACCGGTGTCGACGGCCTCCTTCGCCGCGCGCAGCGCGATCGCCGGGCCCTGGGCGAGCCGCGCGGCCCAGGCGTGCGCCTGCTCGTACACCTCGGCGGCCGGGACGACCCGGTCCACCAGGCCGATGGCCAGGGCCTCGTCGGCCTTGACCTGACGGCCCGTGAAGATCAGGTCCTTGGCCCTGGAGGGGCCGACCAGCCGGGGCAGCCGCTGGGTGCCGCCGGCGCCCGGGATCAGCCCGAGCAGGATCTCCGGCTGGCCCAGCTTGGCGTTGTCCCCGGCGATGCGGTAGTCCGCGCACAGGGCCAGCTCGCAGCCCCCGCCGAGCGCGTACCCGGTGACGGCGGCGACGACGGGCTTGGGGATGCGGGCCACGGCGGTGAAGGCGTCCTGGAGGCCACGGGCGCGCCGGACCATGGCCGCGTGGTCCATGGTCTGCATCTCCTTGATGTCCGCGCCCGCCGCGAACACCCGCTCGCCGCCGTAGAGGACCACGGCGCGCACGTCCGCACGGTGGGTGGCCTCCTCGGCCAGCTCCTTGAGCCGGTCCTGGGTGGCGATGTCCAGCGCGTTCATCGGCGGCCGGTCCAGACGCAGGGTACCGACGCCGTCGGCGACTTCGAGAGAGACGGTCATGGGGGCCAGGTTAACGGCGACTAACGCGATCGGGCCCGGTGCGGTAGGTCACAGCACCGGGCCCGTCGGGTCAGCGGGGGCTCACTTCTTCCACTGGGCCCACGGCATGTTCCAGCCGTTGAGCCCGTTGTCCGGGTCCACCGTGCGGTCGTGGGAGTTCTTGACGACCACCACGTCGCCGATCATCGAGTGGTCGAAGAACCAGGCCGCCGGGACGGAGCCGTCGTAGCCGCCGCGCACGTCGCGCAGGCCCACGCAGCCGTGGCTGGCGTTGTAGTTGCCGAAGGCGCCGCCGCCCCAGTAGTTGCCGTGGATGAAGGTGCCGGAGGTGGTGAGGCGGATGGCGTGCGGGACGTCCTTGATGTCGTACTCGCCGCCGTAGCCGACGGTCTCGCCGTTCATCCGGGTGACGGCCAGCTTCTCGCTCATGACCATCTGGCCGTTCCAGGTCTCGTAGCCGGGCTTGCCGGTGGTGACCGGGATGGTCTTGACGACCTTGCCCTCCCGGGTGACCTTCATGGTGTGCTTCTCGGCGTCCACGACGGACACCTGGTTGCGGCCGATGGTGAACGTCACGGTCTTGTGCTGCTTGCCGTAGACGCCCTCGCGGCCCTCGACGCCGTCCAGGTCGAGGTCGACGGTGACCTTGGTGCCGGCCTTCCAGTACTTCTCGGGGCGGAAGTCCAGGCGGTCGTTGCCGAACCAGTGGCCCTCCACGTCCACGGCCGGTTCGGTGGCGACGCGGACGGCCTTCTCGACGTCCGCCGGGTGCGTGATGCCCCGGGAGAAGCGCAGCGAGAACGGCATGCCGACGCCGACCGTGGAGCCGTCCTCCGGGGTGAAGGAGCCGACGAAGGTGTTCTTCGGCGTCAGGGTGGTGAAGCGGGAGTCCTCGGCGGCCTTGCGGCCCGCGGAGTCCTCGGCGACCGCGTGCACGGTGTACGCGGTGCCCGCGGCCAGATGGGTCGACGGCGTCCAGGAGGCGCCGCCGCCGGATATGGACCCCTCGACCTTCGCGCCCTTGGCGTCCTTGACGGTCACCTCGGTCAGCCTGCCCCGGGTGACACCGACCTTCAGGGCGCCGCTGGTGTCGACGCCGGTGGCACCGGGGCGGGGCGCGATGCTGACCGCGGCCGCGGACTGCCCGTCGCGCGCGCCGCCCTTGTCCCCGCCCGGCCCGGCGCCGGCCCCGGAGCCCCCGCCCCCGCCGCACGCGGCGAGCGACAGCACCAGGGCCCCGGCTGTCAGGACCAGTCTCCCGCGGCCTCGTCGCCCCACCACCGACGCCCCCGCTTCCGGCCGCATGTTCAAGTTGTTCTCCCCTCGCCGGACCAGGTCGGACCCGGCCCGCTCCCCACCACTTCGGTGCGCGCATATTAACTGCCTGGTGGAGGGCGCGGCGCCCCGGTGAATGTCACCGTTCCGTCGCAACTCCCGCCCGCCAGCGCGACTCCGGCCCCCTCGGCCCGGTCACCGCACCGCGCTGCCCGCCGTCCACTGCCGCCAGGCCATGTTCCAGCCGCCGAGCCCGTTGTCCGGCGCCACCGTCTTGTCCTTGCTGTGCACCACCTCGATGACGTCACCGACCAGGCTGCGGTCGAAGAACCAGCCGGCCGGCGTGTCCGACGCGCCGCCCTTGACGTCCCTGAGGCCTACGCAGCCGTGGCTGACGTTGGTCTGCCCGGGCGCGTCCGGGGCCCAGTAGTTGCCGTGCAGGAAGGTGCCGGAGTCGGTGAGCTTCATGGCGTGCGGGACGTCGGGGATGTCGTACTCGCCGCCGAAGCCGACCGTGCGGCTGTTCATGCGGGTGACCTCCAGCATGTCCATCACCACCATCTTGCCGTTGTAGCTGGGGTGTTTGGGCGCGCCCGCGGTGATGGGAACGGTGGCGACGAGCTGTCCGTCGCGCCGGACCTCCATCATGTGCCGGGCCGCGTCGACCAGGGAGACCTGGTCGCGGCCGACGGTGAAGGAGAACGTCTTGTCCTGGAGACCGTAGACACCGCGCGCGCCCTCGACGTCCCGCAGGCCGAGGCCCACGGTGACCTCGGTGCCGGGCTTCCAGTACCGCTCGGGACGGAAGTCCAGGCGGTCCTTGCCGAACCAGTGCGGGCGGATCTCCACGGGCGGCCGGGCCGTGACGCGGACGGCGCGTTCGACGGCGGCGCGGTCGGTGATCTCCCGGCTGAAGGAGAGCGAGACGATCATCCCGGTGCCGACGGTGGCCCGGTTCTCGGGCGTGACGTAGGCGATGAACCGTTCGTCGGGGACGTAGGTGGTGAAGGTGGTGTGCCGGGCCGAGCGGTGGCCCCGGGCGTCCAGGGCGACCGCGTCGACGGTGTACCGGGCGGCGAGCGCCAGCCGGTCCGCGTCGGGCCGCCAGGTCAGCCCGTCGTCGCTGATGCGGCCGGGCACCGGGGACGCCTGCGCGTCCTGTTCCCGGACGACGGTCACCTTCTCCAGGCGCCCCCCGGGCACCCGGATCCGCAGCCGCTCGCCCGGCCGTACGGCCTTGCTCCCGTCGTCGGGATTCACCCGGATGACGTCCTCGGGGACCGCCGGTTTGCCCAGCGTCCCGCCCATGCCCAGGGGTCCCGGGCCGGTCGCGGAGCAGCCCGCGAGCAGCCCCGCCCATGTCAGTACGGCGGCCAGCGCGGCCCCCGCGCGCCGTGCGCGTCCAGTTGCGTGCCTCACACCGGGCTCAACGACGGGGCCCGCCGCGGGGAAACGTGAGTGCGAGCCACGCGGTGGGCAGAACATGGGGGAGAACGACACGTCGGGGTGCCGCCGCGGGCAGGGGGCACCCCGGCGTTCGCGTCGGAGCCGTGGGGGGCGCGGCCGTGCCGGGCGGCCGGGGGGCGGGGCGCTCCCCGGGCCGGCCGGCGCGGCCGGGCGCCCCGGGCGAGCCACCGAGAAGAGGGGCCGACAGTGACGAGCGCAGCCGAGCAGCGGGCACCGGCCGGGGAGCCGGCCGCCGTAAGCGGGCAGCCGGCGGTGGTGAACGGCGCCCGGCGGGCCGCACCGCCCTCCCCGGCGGTGTGGCCGGGGACGCCGACCCCGCTGGGTGCCCGGTTCCGGACCGGCCCGGACGGGGTGGCCGGCACCAACTTCGCGCTGTGGGCCGGCGGGGCGGAGGCGGTCCGGCTGTGCCTGTTCGACGAGGGCGGCCGGGAGACCCGCGTGCCGCTGACCGAGCTGACGCACGAGATATGGCACGGTTTCGTGCCCGGCGTGCTGCCCGGGCAGCGCTACGGATACCGGGTCGACGGCCGCTGGGACCCGTGGACCGGCGCCCGCTGGAACCCGGCCAAGCTGCTGCTCGACCCGTACGCCCGCGCGGTGGACGGCGAGTTCGCGCTGCCGCCGCAGGTGTACGGGCATGTGCGGGACTGGCCGGACCAGCCGGTCGCCGACACCGTGCGCGACGAACGGGACTCGGCGCCGTACGTCCCGAAGGGCGTCGTCGTCCACGACGACGACGACTGGTCCGACGACCGCCGGCCCAAGACGCCCTGGGCGGACTCGGTCATCTACGAGCTGCACGTGCGGGGCTTCACCAAGCTGCACCCGGGCGTCCCCGAGGAGCTGCGCGGCACCTACGCGGGGCTCGCGCACCCGGCCGCGGTCGAGCACCTGACCGCCCTGGGCGTCACGGCCGTCGAACTGCTGCCCGTGCACCAGTTCGCGCACGAGGACCATCTGCTGCGCCGGGGCCTGCGGAACTACTGGGGCTACAACTCCATCGGCTACTTCGCCCCGCACGCCGCCTACGCCGCCTCCGGCACCGCCGGCCAGCAGGTCGGCGAGTTCAAGCGGATGGTCCGCGCGCTGCACGCGGCCGGCATCGAGGTCATCCTCGACGTGGTCTACAACCACACGGCGGAGGCGGGCGAGCTGGGCCCGACGCTGTCGCTGAGGGGCATCGACAACCGGGCCTACTACCGGCTCCAGGACGACGCCCGCCGGTACGCCGACTACACCGGCTGCGGCAACACCCTGCACGTGGTCCGGCCGCAGGTGCTGCGACTGATCACCGACTCGCTGCGCTACTGGGTGACCGAAATGGGCGTGGACGGGTTCCGCTTCGACCTGGCGGCGGCGCTGGCCCGTTCGATGCACGATGTCGACATGCTCTCGCCGTTCCTCGCGGTCATCGCCCAGGACCCGGTGTTGCGCCGGGTGAAGCTGATAGCCGAGCCGTGGGACATCGGGTCCGGCGGCTATCAGGTGGGCGCCTTCCCGCCGCTGTGGACCGAGTGGAACGACCGCTACCGCGACACCGTCCGGGACTTCTGGCGGGGCGCCCTGCCGGACGTGCGGGAGATGGGCTACCGGCTGTCCGGCTCCAGCGACCTGTACGCCTGGGGCGGCCGGCGGCCCTACGCCTCCGTCAACTTCGTCACCGCGCACGACGGCTTCACCCTGCGCGACCTGGTGTCGTACCAGGCCAAGCACAACGAGGACAACGGCGAGGACAACCGGGACGGCACGGACGACAACCGCTCCTTCAACTGCGGGGCGGAGGGCGAGAGCGACGACGAGCGGGTCCGGGCGCTGCGCCGCCGGCAGCTGCGCAACCTGCTGACCACATTGCTGCTGTCCACCGGGGTGCCGATGCTGGTGGCGGGCGACGAGTTCGGCCGCACCCAGCGCGGCAACAACAACGCCTACTGCCAGGACAACGAGACCGGCTGGGTGGACTGGTCGCTGCTCCGGGAGCCCGGCTGGCGGGCGCTGTCCGAGCTGGCCGCGCGGCTGATCGCGCTGCGCCACCGGCACCCGGTGCTGCGCCGGGGGGCCTTCTTCTCCGGGCGGGCGCAGACCGCGGACGGGCTGCGGGACCTGGCCTGGTTCACCGCGCGGGGCGCGGAGATGACCGAGGGCGACTGGTACGCGCCCGCGGCCACGCTCGGCATGTACCTGTCCGGGCGGGACATCCCGGGCCGGGACGAGCGGGGCGCGCCGGTGGTGGACGACAGCTTCCTCGCGGTGCTGCACGCGGGCGAGCGGCCGGCCGCCTTCGTGCTGCCGGGTCCGCCGTGGGCCGAGCGGTACGAGGTCGTCGTGGACACCTCCGCGGAGCGGCAGGACCAGGCGCCGGGCACGGTGCACCGGGCGGGTGCGCGGATCACGGTGCCGGCCCGGGCGGTGCTGCTGCTGCGGGTCCGCTGAACACCCGCACACCCGCACACCCGCGCGGGACCCCGGTGAACGCCGGGCGTGACGCGGATCACGTCCGCCGGGTGCAGCGCCGACCGGGGTCCAGGGCCTTTCTCCTGGTGTAGACAGCCGGCGAGGACGGGACCGTGAGGATGGAGCAGGCCAGGGCCGGTGAGTACGACGCGTTCGTGGCGGCCCGCTGGTCGGTGTTGTTCCATCTGGCCCGTCTGCTCACCGGGGGCGACCGGCACCGTGCCGAGGACTTGTTGCAGGAGTCCCTGGTCAAGCTGTGGTTCGTCTGGCCGAAGGTCGCCGACGAGGCGCCGGAGGCCTATGTGCGCAAGGTGCTGGCGCGGGCCGCGGCCCGCTCGGCCCGCCGCCGCTGGTGGGGTGAGCGGCCCGTGGAGGAGCTGCCCGAGACGGCGGCGGCCGGGGATCTGTCGGCCGCCGTCGCCGAGCGCTCCCGGCTGGAGGCGGCGCTCGCCCGGCTGACCCCGCGCCAGCGGGCCGCCGTCGTGCTGCGCTACTACCAGGACCTGCCCGACCGGCAGGTCGCCGAGACCCTGGGCTGCCCGGTGGGCACGGCCCGGTCCCATGCCGCGCGCGGGGTGGCCCGGCTGCGCCGGCTGCTGGCCGACGTCACCGAGCCGGTGGGGTGAGGGAGAGCCCGTGGACCGCATGGACCAGACCGATCACGACGATCACATGGATCACACCGATCACCTCGGTCACCCGGGTGATCACCGAGATCACTTCGAGCCCGCGCATCCGTTCGGGCCCGCGGATTCCTTGGAGCCCGGGGATCACTTCGGGCCCGCGGATTCCTTCGAACCCGCCGATCACTTCGAGCGGCGGCTGACGCGGCTCATGCAACAGGACCGGCAGCCGGCGCCCTTCGAACCCCGGCACCGGGAGGCGCTGCGGGCCGGGGTGCGGGCCCGGCGCCGGGTGCGCGCGGCGCGCCGGGCCGCCGGTTCCGTACTGGCGGTGGCCGGGCTCGGCATGGCCCTGCTGCTGTGGCCGCCCGGCCCCGCCGGCGACCGGCCCGCCGCGCCCGCGCCGCCCCTGACCAGTCCGGGACCGACCCCGCCCGCCACCCCGTCCGCCACCCCGTCCGCCACTCCGTCCGCGCCGCCGTCCCGGACGCCGTCCTCCCCGGAGTCCGTGACACCGACGTACCCGCCCGCGCCGGGCCGCACCCGGGGCACCTCCGAGCCGCCGGACGGCACGGCCACCGCCACGGACCGGCCGCCGTCCGCCACGGCCACCGCCCGCGCCGGCGGCACCACCACGGCGCCGGCCACCCCACCCGCCGGCACGCCCACCGGGCCGTCGGGGGAACCGTCGGACGGGCCGTCGTCGACGGCTCCCCCGGCCGGCTAGCCCGCGTCCCTCCGCCCGACCCGTGTGCCCGCGGCCCGCCCGGCACACCAGAACCAACGGGGAATCACGTGACCCACATCCGACCCAGCCGGCCGCCGGCGCCCCGGCGCACCCCCCGGGCCGCCCCTGTGCGGGCGGCCCACGCGGACCCCGTCCTGGACGTGGCCGTACCGGTGTTCAACGAGGAGAAGGACCTGGAGCCCAACGTCCGCCGGCTGCACACGCACCTGCGGGACACCTTCCCCTACCCGTTCCGCATCACCATCGCCGACAACGCGAGCACCGACCGCACCCCGGCCATCGCCGCCCGGCTGGCCGGCGAACTCACCGAGGTGACCTCGCTGCGGCTGCCCGAGAAGGGCCGCGGCCGGGCGCTGCGGGCCGCCTGGTCGGCCTCCCGGGCGCCCGTGCTGGCGTATCTGGACGTGGACCTGTCCACCGGGCTCGCCGCGCTGCTGCCGCTGGTCGCCCCGCTGATCTCGGGCCACTCCGACCTGGCCATCGGCACCCGGCTGGCGCCCGGGTCGCGAGTGGTGCGCGGGACCAAGCGCGAGGTGATATCCCGCTGTTACAACGTCCTGCTGCGCTGCACCCTCGCGGTCGGCTTCTCCGACGCGCAGTGCGGTTTCAAGGCGGTACGGCGCGAGACCGCCGAGCGGCTGCTGCCGCTGGTGCGGGACGGGGAGTGGTTCTTCGACACCGAGCTGCTGGTGCTCGCCGAGCGGGCGGGCCTGCGCATCCACGAGGTGCCGGTGGACTGGGTCGACGACCCGGACAGCAGCGTCGACCTGCTGGCCACGGCGCTCGCGGACCTGCGCGGGATCGTCCGGATGCGGCGCACCCTGGCCCGCCGCCGCCCGGGCCCGGTGGTCCGGTGACCGCGACCCTGCCCGGCATACGGCCCCCGGCCGCCCCGCCCGCGCCCGGCTCCCGGGCACGGGCCGCCGCCCGCCGGCACGGACCGGTCCTCGCCGTGTTCGGCACGCTGAAACTGGCCGGCTTCTGCTCCTTCATGTACCTGCTGTCCGCCACCGGGGACTACCGCGCCAAGCACCCGCGGTTCGGCGGCGGCGCGCACGCCTGGGACGTGCTGGCCACCTGGGACGGCTGGTGGTACCAGCAGATCGCGCTGCACGGCTACGACCCGAAGCTGGTCCCGGTCCCGGGCGCCACCGGCCTGATCACGCTGGAGGGCAACTCGGCGGCGTTCTTCCCGCTCTACCCGGCCCTGATCCGGCTCGCCTCGGCGGTCACCGGCCTCGGCTCGTACGGCGCCGGGCTGCTGGTCTCGGTCGTCGCCTCCTTCGCCGCCGCCCTGGGCGTCTACGCCGTCGCCGAGCGGTTCGGCGGCCGGCGGGCCGGGTTCGCGGCGGCCGGGCTGTGGGCGGTGTGGCCGGGCTCGGGCGTGGAGTGGGCGGTCTACTCCGACTCCCTCTACGTGGCCCTGGCCGCCTGGGCCTGCCACGCCGTCCTGACCCGCCGCTGGCTCACCGCCGGGGTGCTCGCCTTCGCGGCCGGCCTCAACCGGCCCACGGCCGGCGCGCTGATCGCCGCGCTCGCCGTGGCCGCGCTGCTCGCCCTGCGCCGCCGCGAGGACGGGGTGCTGCGCCCGGTGCTGGCCATGGCGATCGCACCGCTCGGACTGCTCGGCTACCTGCTCTGGGTCGGCGACCGCATGGGCGACCCGGGCGGCTACTTCAAGCTCCAGTCGGGCGCCTGGGCGCACAGCTTCGACTACGGCGCACAGACCCTGGACGTGCTGACGTCCGTGCCCGTGGGCAAGTTCGACTACCTCTTCGCCTACCCCTTCGCGGACGTCATCTCGGTCGGGGTCATCCTGCTGGCCTGCGCGCTGCTGCCGCTGCTGCTGCGGCTGCGCCCGCCGGCCGTGCTGGTGCTGTACACCGTCCTCACGCTCGCCCTGGTCCTCGGCAGCCAGCAGATCGTCGCCAACATCTCCCGCTATCTGCTGCCGTGCTTCCCGCTGTTCCTGCCGCTCGCGGTCGCCATGCGCCGGCTGAGCCTGCCGGTGCAGTGCACCCTGCTGGGCATCGCGGCCCTGGCCTCCGGCTCGTACGCCGGCTACGCCCTGTTCGAGCTGGGCGTGCCGTGATCCCGCCTGGCGGACAGCGTCTTGACGGCGCGCACGGCCGGCTGGCACCGTCCTGTGATCATGAGGCCTGCCACGGAACACGCACGCGCGCACCTCGCGCTCGTGGCGCGGCGGCACGTGGATCTGTGCCGGCAGTCCAGCGCCCTGTGTCGCTGAGCCGCGCCCCCGCTCCCTCTGCTCTGCTGCCTCTGCTGCCTCTTCTCCCCTCCTTCACCTCGCCGTGCCCCGCCCCGGGGCACGGCCGTTTCGAGGATCTCGCATGTCCGACATATCCCGCCGCACGTTCGGCGGTCTGCTCGGCGGCGGCGCGGTCTCCACCGTCGCCGGCCCCGCGACCGCCGCCCAGGCCGCCCCCGCCGAGCAGCCCTTCCGCGCCCGCACCGGCGCCTCCCCGGGACGCCGCCCCAACTTCCTGGTCATCCTCGGTGACGACCTCGGCTGGGCCGACCTCTCCTCCTACGGCGCACCGCACATCAAGACGCCGAACCTGGACCGGCTGGCCCGGCAGGGCGTGCGGTTCACCGACGCCTACTCCGGCTCGGCGACCTGCTCGCCGACCCGGTTCAGCCTCTACACCGGCCGCTACCCGGGCCGTACCAAGGGCGGCCTCGCCGAGCCCGTGGCGAACACCTCCCAGGGCCTGGACCCGAGCCATCCGACCCTCGCCTCGCTGCTGAAGAAGGCCGGCTACGACACGGCCCTCATCGGCAAGTGGCACTGCGGCTGGCTGCCCGACTACAGCCCCACCAAGTCCGGCTGGGACGAGTTCTTCGGCAACTTCGGCGGTGTGCTGGAGTACTTCTCCAAGCTGGGCCAGCTCGGCACCTACGACCTGTACGAGGGCGACGCCGAGTACCGCGACCTGCGCTACTACACGACCGTGCTGACCGAGCGGGCCGTGGAGTACGTCGGCCGCAGGCACACCCGGCCCTGGCTGCTCAACCTCAACTTCACCACCCCGCACTGGCCCTGGCTCGCCGAGGGCGACGAGGAGACCGGCGCCGAGATCGCCGGCAGGATCCGCGCCGCGCGCACACCCGCGCAGGTCACCGCGGCCCTCAACCACTACGACGGCGGCTCGGTCGCCAAGTACACCGAGATGGTGCAGAGCCTGGACGCGGCCGTCGGGGAGGTGCTGGACGCGCTGCGCCGCTCCGGGCAGGAGGAGAACACCCTGGTGCTGTTCGCCAGCGACAACGGCGGCGAGCGCTGGTCCTACCAGTGGCCGCTGAGCGGCGAGAAGTTCGTCCTCCAGGAGGGCGGCATCCGGGTGCCCACCCTGGTGCGCTGGCCGGCCCGGATCGACGGCCGCCAGGTCAGCCACGAACCGAACTTCTCCCCCGACTGGACCGCGACCCTGCTGGAACTCGGCGGCGCCCGCCCCGACCCCGCCTACCCGCTGGACGGCACCAGCCTCGCCGGCTATCTGCTGCGCGGCGAACGGCTGCCCGAACGCGACCTGTTCTGGCGGGTGCGGGCCAACCGGGCGCTGCGCCGCGGCGGCTGGAAGTACTACCAGGACGCGGCCGGCACCGACCACCTGTACCACCTCGCCGCCGACCTGCGCGAACAGGCCGACCTCGCCCAGGACCGGCCCGAACTGCTGGCCGAGCTGAAGGCGGCCTGGGAGAAGATCGCCAGCGGCCTGCTGCCGTACCCGGGATAGGGCCGGAGGATAAGGCGGCCGGGCGGTCAGGCCAGGCTGTCCCGCCACGCCTGGTGGAGGTCCGCGAACCGGCCGGTCGCGGCGATGAGGTCGGCCGGGCGGCCGTCCTCGACGACGCGGCCGTGCTCCATCACCAGCACCCGGTCCGCGATCTCCACCGTGGACAGCCGGTGGGCGATCACCACGGCGGTGCGGCCCCGCAGCACCGTCGACATCGCCCGCTGCACCGCCCGCTCGCCCGGCACGTCCAGCGAGCTGGTCGCCTCGTCCAGGATCAGCACCGCCGGGTCGGCGAGCAGGGCCCGGGCGAAGGCGACAAGCTGGCGCTGCCCGGCGGAGACGCGCCCGCCGCGCTTGCGGACGTCGGTGTCGTAGCCGTCGGGCAGCGCGCTGATGAACTCGTGCGCGCCGATCGCCTTCGCGGCCCGCTCGATCTCCTCCCGGGTGGCGTCGGGCCGGCCGATGGCGATGTTGTCGGCGACCGTGCCGGAGAACAGGAACGCCTCCTGCGTCACCATGACGACCCCGCGCCGCAGTTCGGGCGTCGACAGCTCGCGCAGGTCCACGCCGTCGAGCAGCACGCGCCCGGCGGAGGGGTCGTAGAACCGGGCGAGCAGCTTGGCCAGGGTGGACTTGCCCGCGCCGGTGGAGCCGACGACCGCGACCGTCTGTCCGGCGGGCAGCGTGAGGTCGAAGCGGGGCAGCACCTCGCCGCCGGTGCGGTAGCCGAACCGGACGCCGTCGAAGACGACCTCGCGGCCGGGGAAACCGGGCCGGGCGGGCGGGAGTCCGCGCGGGACGGCCGGTTCCGGCACGGACGGCTCCTGCGCCAGCAGTCCGGCGATCTTCTCCAGGGAGGCGGCGGCCGACTGGTAGGAGTTCAGGAACATGCCGAGCCGGTCGATCGGGTCGTACAGCCGGCGCAGATACAGCACCGCCGCCGCCAGCACGCCCAGCTCCAGCGAGCCGTCCGCCACCCGGTGGGCGCCCCAGAGCACGATCGCCGCGACCGCCGTGTTGGCCACCAGCCGGGAGCCGGTCACATAGCGGGCCATCTCCAGCAGCGCGTCGCCGTTGCTGCGTTCGTGGCGGGTGTTGAGCACCGCGAAATCGGCGTCGTTGGCGGCCTCCCGGCGGAAGGCGCGCACCGGCCGGATGCCGTTCACCGTCTCCACGAACTTCACGATCACCGCGGCGATCGCCGTGGACCGCACCCCGTACACCCGTCCCGCGCGCCGCTGGTAGAGCCGGACGAGCAGGTACAGCGGGACGAGGGAGGCGACCGCGAGCCCGCCGAGGCCGGGGTCCAGCCAGAGCAGCATGGCCGCGATGTAGACGAAGGACAGGATGACGGACACCAGTTCGTGGAGCCCGTCGTCGAGGAGTTCGCGCAGCGACTCGACGTCCGTGGTGGACCGGGAGATCAGCCGCCCGGAGGTGTACCGCTCGTGGAAGTCGATGCTCAGCGCCTGCGCGTGCCGGAAGATCCGGCCCCGCAGGTCCAGCAGCACGTCCTGGCTGACCCGCGCGGAGGTCTCGACGAAGGCGGACTGGAGCCCGCCGGAGGCGAGGGCGCACAGCAGGTAGCCGACGGCGACCGCGATCAGCGGGCCGTGCCGGTCGTCCCGGACCGCGGGTACGGCGGTGTCGATGGCGTAGGCCACCAGCAGCGGGCCGGCCTGCGCCGCGGCCTGCTGGACCAGCAGCAGGACGGAGGTGAGCGCGACCCGGGCCTTCATGGGCGCGAGCAGCGAGCGCAGCAGGGCGGCGGTGGCGCCGGGCGGCGCGGGCAGGACGTCCTGCTCGAAGGAGTCGTCCGCACCGCCGGTGCCGTCCGGGCCACCCGTGCCGACCGGACCGCCGGTGCCGTCCGGGCCGTCCGGCTGCCGGGAGCGGCCGGGTCCGTCGTCGTCGGACACCGCGGGAGTGGAGGCGGTCGTACTGGTCAACGGGAGTCCTCCTCTTCCCCGGACATCAGATGGGCGTACTCGGCGTTCTCGCGCAGCAGCCGCTGGTGGGTGCCGACGGCCGCGATCCGGCCGCCCGACAGCAGGGCGACCCGGTCGGCGAGCAGCACCGTGGACGGGCGGTGCGCCACGATCAGCGCGGTGGTGTCGGCGAGGACCTGCCGCAGCGCCGCCTCCACGGCGGCCTCCGTGTGCACGTCCAGGGCGGACAGCGGGTCGTCCAGCACCAGGAAGGCGGGCCGGCCGACCACCGCGCGGGCCAGCGCGAGACGCTGGCGCTGGCCGCCGGAGAGGCTGAGGCCCTGCTCGCCCACGCGGGTGTCGGTGCCGTGCGGGAGGGCGTGCGCGAAGCCGGCCTGGGCGATGGCAAGGGCCCGGTCCAGCTCCTCTTTCCCGGCGCCTTCGGGCGCGCCCATGAGCACGTTCTCGCCGACACCGGCGGAGAAGAGCGTGGGTTCCTCGAAGGCCACGGCGACCCGGGTGCGCAGCTCCGCGCGGGACATCGCCCGGATGTCCACGCCGTCGAGCGTGATCCGGCCGGAGGTGACCTCGTACAGCCGGGGGACGAGGGCGGTGAGGGTGGTCTTGCCGCTGCCGGTGGCGCCGACCAGGGCCATGGACTCGCCGGGGCGGATGTGCAGGTCGATCCGGGCGAGGAGGGGCGGCGAGCCGGCGGGCGCGTCGGGGTACCGGAACGAGACACCCTCGAACCGCAGCCCCTTGCCGCCCCCGCCTCCCGCCGTGGCCGGAGCCGCCGGGGCCGGGCCCTGATCCGCCGGGTCCGCCGTGGCCGGGTCCCCCGGCGTCAGGACCGCGGTGTCCTCCGGGGGTTCGTCCATCACCTCGAAGTAGCGTTCCGTGGCGGTCGCCGCCTCCTGGCTCATCGCCAGCAGGAACCCGATGGAGTCGACCGGCCAGCGCAGCGCGAGCGCGGTGCTGAGGAAGGCGACCAGCGTGCCCGCGGACAGGCCGCCGTCGGCCACCCGGACCGTGCCCAGCACCAGCGCCGCCCCGATCGCGATCTCGGGCAGGCCCACGATGACGCCCCAGATGACGGCCAGCAGACGCGCCTTGCGCAGCTCGGTGCCGCGGAGCCGGGCCGACAGCGCGCGGAACGCGCGCTCCTGGCTGCGGTGGCGGCCGAACCCCTTGACGACCCGGATGCCGAGCACGCTCTCCTCGACCACCGTCGTCAGGTCCCCGACCTGGTCCTGGGCGCGCCGCGCCACCCGCGCGTACCGCCCCTCGAAGACCACGCAGGTCCACAGCACGGGCAGGGCGGGCCCGAGGACGACCAGTCCCAGCAGCCAGTCCTGCATCAGCATGATGACCAGGCCGACGAGGATCGTCACCGCGTTGACCAGCAGGAAGGTCAGCGGGAAGGCGAGGAACATGCGCAGCAGCATCAGGTCGGTGGTGGCGCGCGAGAGCAGTTGCCCGGAGGCCCAGCGGTCGTGGAAGGCGACCGGCAGGCGCTGCAGCCGGCGGTAGAGGGCGGCCCGCATCTCCGCCTCCACGTGCGACAGCGGCCGGGCCACGAGCCAGCGCCGGACGCCGAACAGGACCGCCTCGGCGAGGCCGAGCAGGAGCAGGTACAGCGCGCCGAGCCGGATGCCCGCCGGGTCCCGGCTCGCGACCGGCCCGTCGACCAGCCACTTCAGCACGAGCGGGATGACCAGTCCGGTACAGGAGGCGACGATCGCGACGAACGCGGCGGTGAACAGCCGCGCGCGGACGGGGCGGACGTACGGCCACAGCCGCAGCAGGGTGCGGACGGCGGACCGGTCGGCGGAACGGTCGGCGGTCGCGGGTGTCGTGGACATCAGTCCGGAGCGTACGGACCGCCGCCCGCGTCGCCCACCGAGTTTTGGCCGGACCCCGCTCAACAGGCCGTCGCTTACCAACAGTTCGCATACCGAACCCGAACATCCGGTCAACGAACCGTTTCCGGCCAACTTTCTGACGCGGTCCTGACAGACCGGGAGATCCCCTGCCACTCTTCCCAGGCCGACTCACAGCGACCCCACAGCTTCCGCACACCTGTGCGGGCCGGTCGAGCGCGCACCTGGTTCCGCGTAACGCCCTGTTCTGCCCGGACGCCCGAACCCACCGTCCGGTCTCCCCTGGCCGCGCGACCCGCGGTCATGCAGAAGGAGTCAGTGTTGAGAAGCAGTTCCTCTCGCGGACGCACCCCCCACGCAGCCCGGCGCCACCCGGCGCACCGCCGCACCGCCGCCGTCGCCCTCGCGGGCGTCACCGCCCTGATCGCCGCCGCCGTCCAGGCGGGCGCGGCCACCGCCGCCCCGGCTCAGCCGCGAGCCGGGCAGACCGGCTCCGCCCACGCGGCGCTCCGGCTCAGCCCCTCGCAGCGGGCCGAGCTGATGCGGGACGCCGACGCCGGCAAGGCCGCCGCGGCCCGGGCGATCGGCCTGGGCGGCCAGGAGAAGCTGGTCGTCAAGGACGTGGTCAAGGACGGCGACGGCACGCTGCACACCCGGTACGAGCGGACGTACGCGGGGCTGCCGGTGCTCGGCGGCGACCTGGTCGTGACCACCGCGCGGTCCGGCAAGACCATGGAGGTGGTCCGGGCCACGAACGCCACGCTGAAGGTCCCCGGGCTCACCCCGGCCGTCCCCGCGGCCGCCGCCGAGCGGCAGGCCGTGCGGCGGGCGGAGGCGCTCGGCGGGACCCGGACGGCCGCGGACAGCGTCCGCAAGGTGATCTGGGCGGCCACCGGCAAGCCCGCGCTGGCCTACGAGACCGTGGTCGGCGGGCTCCAGGAGGACGGCACGCCGAACCGGCTGCACGTCGTCACCGACGCGGCCACCGGCAAGAAGCTGCACGAGTACCAGGGCATCGAGACCGGCACCGGCAACACCCAGTACAGCGGCCAGGTCGCGCTGACCACGACCCAGTCCGGCTCGGCGTACACGCTCACCGACGGGGCGCGCGGCGGCCACAAGACGTACAACCTGAACCGGGGCACCTCCGGCACCGGCACCCTGTTCTCGCAGTCCTCGGACACCTGGGGCAACGGGACCGCGTCGAACGCCGCCACCGCGGGCGCGGACGCCCACTACGGCGCGGCGCTCACCTGGGACTTCTACAAGTCCGCCTTCGGCCGCACCGGCATCAAGAACAACGGCGTCGGCGCCTACTCCCGCGTCCACTACGGCAACGCGTACGTCAACGCCTTCTGGGACGACAGCTGCTTCTGCATGACCTACGGCGACGGCACCGGCAACACCAAGCCGCTGACCTCGCTGGACGTGGCCGGCCACGAGATGAGCCACGGGGTCACCTCGGCCACCGCGAACCTCAACTACAGCGGGGAATCCGGCGGTCTGAACGAGGCGACCAGCGACATCATGGCCGCGGGTGTGGAGTTCTCCGCGAACAACACCACCGACCCCGGCGACTACCTCGTCGGCGAGAAGATCGACATCAACGGCAACGGCACCCCGCTGCGCTACATGGACAAGCCCAGCAAGGACGGCGCGTCCAAGGACAACTGGTACTCGGGTATCGGCGGCGTCGACGTGCACTACTCGTCGGGTCCGGCGAACCACTTCTTCTACCTGCTGAGCGAGGGCAGCGGCGCCAAGGTCGTGAACGGCGTCAGCTACAACTCGCCCACCGCGGACGGGCTTCCGGTCACCGGCATCGGCCGGGACAAGGCGCTGCAGATCTGGTACCGGGCGCTGACCACCAAGTGGACGTCCACCACGAACTACGCGGGCGCCCGCACCGGCACCCTCGCGGCGGCCGGCGAGCTGTACGGCACCACGAGCGCGGAGTACAAGGCGGTGCAGGACGCCTGGGCGGGCATCGCGGTCGGCTCCCGCTCCGGTGGCGGGGGCGGCGGCGGCACGTCGTACGAGAGCACCACGCCGGTGGCCATCCCGGACAACGGACCGGCCGTCACCTCCGACATCGCCGTCTCCGGGCGGACCGGGAACGCGCCGGCCGCGCTCCAGGTGAGCGTGGACATCGCGCACACCTGGCGGGGCGACCTGGTGATCGACCTCGTCGGCCCCTCGGGCACCGCCTACCGGCTGAAGAACGCCAGCTCCTCGGACTCGGCGGACGACGTGTCCGAGACCTACACGGTCAACGCCTCGGCGGAACCGGCCAACGGCACCTGGAAGCTGCGCGTCCAGGATCAGGCCACCTACGACACGGGAACGATCAACGGCTGGAAGCTGACGTTCCCGTAAGCAACGCCTCGTCAGGCCGGTGATCACGGCGCTGCCCGGGGGCTCGACACCTTCGGGCAACACCCGTTCATCCCGGTGAAACATTCACCTGAACGTCGATTTCCAGCCAACATCACTTCAGGGTCATGACATGTACGCGGCCCTGATGTCACTCTCTCTCCACCCGCCGCAGCACCCACGCCACACACTCCGGCCAGTGACCCCACGCTGACCGGACTCCCCCACGAAGGAGCTTGCGTGAGCCCCCTCTACACGCGTCACAAGCGCAGCATGCTGGCCATCGCCACCGCTGTCGCCGCCGGAGCCCTCCTCGCCACCGGTGTGACCACCAGCGCCAGCGCCCAGACCCCGGCCGGCGCCGCGGCGAAGCCCCTGGCCGCCGCCCCGACCACGCTGTCCGCCGCGGCCCGCACCACCCTGATACAGAAGGCCCAGGCCGGCGCGGCCGACACCGCGCGGAGCATCGGCCTCGGCGCCAAGGAGAAGCTGGTCGTCAAGGACGTCGTCAAGGACGTCGACGGCACCGTCCACACCCGCTACGAGCGCACCTACGCGGGCCTCCCGGTACTCGGCGGCGACCTGATCGTCCACACCGCCAAGTCCGGCAAGACCGAGGGCGTCACCAAGGCGACCAAGCAGGCCGTCAAGGTGGCCTCGCTCAAGCCGCAGATCAGCGCCGCCCACGCCGAGAAGCAGGCGGTGTCCGCCGCCAAGACCCTCGGCTCCGCGAAGACCACCGCGGACGGCGCCCGCAAGGTCATCTGGGCCGGTTCCGGCAAGCCCGTCCTCGCCTACGAGACCGTCGTCGGCGGCCTCCAGGACGACGGCACCCCGAACCAGCTGCACGTCATCACCGACGCGGCCACCGGCAAGAAGCTCTACGAGTACCAGGGCATCGAGAACGCGACCGGCAAGACGCTGTACTCCGGCACGGTCACCCTCAACTCGGTGCAGTCGGGCTCGACGTACCAGCTCACCGACAGCGCGCGGGGCAGCCACAAGACGTACAACCTGGCCCGCAAGACGTCCGGCACGGGCACCCTGGTGGCCAGCTCCACCAACGTCTTCGGCACCGGCACCGCCTCCACCTCCTCCTCCGACCAGACCGCGGCGGCCGACGCCGCCTACGGCGCGGGCGTGACCTGGGACTTCTACAAGAACACCTTCGGCCGCAACGGCATCAAGAACAACGGTGTCGGCGCCTACTCCCGCGTCCACTACGGCAACGCGTACGTCAACGCCTTCTGGGACGACAGCTGCTTCTGCATGACCTACGGCGACGGCTCCGGCAACGCGGACCCGCTGACCTCGCTGGACGTGGCCGGCCACGAGATGAGCCACGGCGTCACCTCGAACACCGCGGGCCTGAACTACTCCGGCGAGTCCGGCGGCCTGAACGAGGCCACCTCCGACATCTTCGGCACCGGCGTGGAGTTCTACGCGAACAACGCCAGCGACCCCGGTGACTACCTCATCGGCGAGAAGATCGACATCAACGGCGACGGCTCCCCGCTGCGCTACATGGACAAGCCCAGCAAGGACGGCGGCTCGTCGGACTACTGGTCCTCCTCCGTCGGCGGCAAGGACGTGCACTACTCGTCCGGCGTCGCGAACCACTTCTTCTACCTCCTGGCGGAGGGCAGCGGTTCGAAGACGATCAACGGTGTGACCTACAACTCGCCGACGTACAACGGCTCCACGGTCACCGGCATCGGCCGCGCCAAGGCGCTGCAGATCTGGTACAAGGCGCTCACCACGTACATGACGTCGACGACCAACTACAAGGCCGCCCGCACGGCGACCCTGAACGCGGCGTCCGCGCTGTACGGCTCGTCCAGCGCCGAGTACAACGCGGTGGCGGCGGCCTGGTCGGCGGTCAACGTCAGCTAGTCGCACCCCTTTCCGGCCGAGGGCGGCACCCGGGACCGACCGGTCCCGGGTGCCGCCCTACCCTTGTGACCCATGTCCTCGGCGCCCTTCACCTACGAGCCGGTCGGCGCGACCCGCGACGACCTGGCCTTCTGTCCGCCCGGCTTCCACCCCCTGCTCGTCCGCACCCGCCTCGGCGAGGGAGCGGCGGTGTTCCAGCGGGCCGCCGAGGCGGTCCTGACCTGGGAGATGCACCGGGCCCTGGGCGTCGGCATCGACGCCGGCGCCGACCGCGCGGCCCCCGGGGTCGACATCACCGTCACCCTGGCCGGCCTCGTCAAGGCCCCCTGCCGCATCATCTGGACGGCGGAGGAACCCCGCCGCGCCGGCTGGGCCTACGGCACCCTCGAAGGCCACCCCGAGTGCGGCGAGGAGGCCTTCGTGGTGGACCGCACCGGCGACGGCACCGTCTGGCTCACGGTGGCCGCGTTCAGCAAGGCGGCGAAGTGGTACGCCCGGGCCGGCGGCCCGGCCACCCGCGGCCTCCAGCACGCCTACGCCCGCCGGTGCGGCAAGGTGCTCAGGGAACTGGCCACCCGGGGGTCCGAGGACTGAGGCTCACCGCAGCACCATCCCCGCCCCCTCCACCACCTCCTGCGACGGCACCGTGACCAGACCCGGCTCCGCCGGGGAGGCGAGCAGGCGGTGCGTGGGCAGGATGCGGACCGTGTAGCCGTAGGGGCCGGTGCGGTCCAGGGAGAGCGGGCCCTCGTACAGCACGCGGCCCTCCAGGTCGGGCGGGCCGGCCGGTTTCAGCGGCACCACCGTGGCGTCGGTGATGCGGTCCTCCGCGTCCACCCGGCCGGACACCGCCTGCACCTCCACGTCGTCCGGGGTCAGCTCGCCGAGCGCCACCCGGACCCGCAGCCCCACGGTGGCGCCCAGCTCCGCCGTGGCCGTCGCCGCGGTCGTCCCGGTCGTCTCCACGTGGTCGACGCTCACCGCCGGCCAGGCGGCCCGCACCCGCGCCTTCCACCCGGCCAGGTCCCGGGCGGTGTCCGGGGTCAGCGCCCGGTGCGCGCGGGCGGCGGGCGCGTAGAGCCGGTCGACGTACTCGCGGACCATGCGGCCGGCCAGCACCTTCGGGCCGAGCAGGGACAGCGTCTGGCGGACCATCTCGATCCAGCGGTCCGGCAGCCCGGCCCGCCCGCGCTCGTAGAAACGCGGCGCGATCCGCTGTTCGAGCAGGTCGTACAGGGCCGCCGCCTCGATGTCGTCCCGGCGGTCGGGATCGGTGCCGGCGCCGTCGGCCGTGGGGATGGCCCAGCCGAAGTCCGGCCGGAACCACTCGTCCCACCAGCCGTCCAGCACGGAGAGGTTGAGGCAGCCGTTGAGCGCCGCCTTCATCCCGCTGGTGCCGCACGCCTCCAGCGGCCGCAGCGGGTTGTTCAGCCAGACGTCACAGCCCGGGTAGAGCTTCTGCGCCATCGCCATGCCGTAGTCGGGCAGGAAGACGATCCGGTGCCTGACCCGCGGGTCGTCCGTGAACCGGACCAGCTCCTGCACCAGCCGCTTGCCGCCGTCGTCCGCCGGGTGCGCCTTGCCCGCGACCACGATCTGCACCGGGTGCTCGGGGTGCAGCAGCAGCTCGGTCAGCCGGTCGGGGTCGCGCAGCATCAGCGTCAGCCGCTTGTACGACGGCACCCGGCGCGCGAACCCGATGGTCAGCACGTCCGGATCGAGCACGCCCTCGATCCAGCCCAACTCGGCGTCCCCGGCACCGCGTTGCCGCCAGGACGCGCGCAGCCGCTCGCGCACCTCCAGCACCAGCCGCTCGCGCAGGGTGCGGCGCAGCTCCCAGACGTCCTCGTCCGGGATGTCCGCGACCGAGTCCCAGCGCTCGGAGCCGCCGACGGTCAGCGCGTCCTCGGCCCGCTGGGCGCCGACCTGCCGGGCCCCGAGCCGCAGCACCTCCGGCGCCACCCAGGTCGGCGCGTGCACCCCGTTGGTCACGGAGGTGATCGGCACCTCCTCGGCGTCGAATCCCGGCCAGAGCCCCGCGAACATCTCCCGGCTGACCTGGCCGTGCAGCAGTGAGACGCCGTTGGCGCGCTGGGCCAGCCGCAGTCCCATCACGGCCATGTTGAACAGGTTCGGCTCACCGCCCGGGTAGGTCTCCCGGCCCAGTTCCAGCACGCGCTGCACGTCGATGCCGGGCAGTTCGGCGTCCGGGGCGAAGTGCCGGGCGATCAGCTCCCGGTCGAAGCGGTCGATGCCGGCCGGGACCGGGGTGTGCGTGGTGAACACCGTCCCGGACCGCACGGCCTCCAGCGCCGCGTCGAAGTCCAGCCCTTCCGCGCACAGTTCGGCGATCCGCTCCAGGCCGAGGAACCCGGCGTGGCCCTCGTTGGTGTGGAACACCTCGGGCACCGGGTGCCCGGTGAGCCGGCAGTACGTCCGCACCGCCCGCACACCCCCTATGCCGAGCAGCATCTCCTGGAGCAGCCGGTGCTCGCTGCCGCCGCCGTAGAGCCGGTCGGTGACCCCGCGTTCGCCGAGGTCGTTCTCCTCCACGTCCGAGTCGAGCAGCAGCAGCGGCACCCGGCCGACCTGCGCCAGCCAGATCCGGGCGTGCAGCGCCTTGCCGCCGGGCAGCGCCAGCGAGACCTGGGCGAGGGTGCCGTCGGCCTCCTCGAGCTGGGTGAGGGGCAGCTCGTTGGGGTCCAGCACCGGGTAGTGCTCCTGCTGCCAGCCGTCCCGGGAGAGGGTCTGCCGGAAGTACCCGTGCCGGTACAGCAGTCCCACGCCGATCAGCGGCACCCCCAGGTCGCTGGCCGCCTTCAGATGGTCGCCGGCGAGGATGCCGAGGCCGCCGGAGTACTGCGGGAGCGCGGCCGTGATGCCGAACTCCGGGGAGAAATAGGCGACGGCACCGGGCAGGCCGTCGGCCTGTTCCTGGTACCAGCGGTCGCCGGACAGATAGTCGTCGAGGTCGTCGGCGACGGCGGTGAGCCGGCGCAGGAACCTCCGGTCACCGGCCAGTTCGGCCAGCCGGTCGGGCCGCACGCTGCCCAGCAGCCGCACCGGGTCGGCGCCGGCCGCGGCCCACGCCTCGGGGTCGACGGACTGGAACAGGTCGCGCGTCTCCGCATGCCAGGACCAGCGCAGGTTGCGCGCCAGGTCGCTCAGCGGCCGGAGGGGGTCGGGGAGAACGGGACGGACGGTGAACCGACGGATCGCCTTCACATTCCACCTCGGACGCGTTACGGGGTGAGACGCAC
This sequence comes from Streptomyces sp. NPDC017095, assembly GCF_044332325.1. Lineage (NCBI taxonomy): Bacteria > Bacillati > Actinomycetota > Actinomycetes > Kitasatosporales > Streptomycetaceae > Streptomyces > Streptomyces sp. NPDC017095. The sequence goes on along the minus strand of NZ_JBIROU010000010.1, from coordinate 1,427 downwards.
GTGGTCCGGTCGTGCGTCTCGTCGTCGCCTTCGACGGTAGTGGTTACCGCGCGGTCGGTGGGGACGTACCGGCCTGGGGTGTCGGGGTGCGTCAAGACCCGGTCGCCGGGCACCCGGAAGGAGGAGGGTCTTGTGGAGGGACGTACGCGTGAGTAGTTAACACAGTGCCGGATTGCCCACCCGAACCGGGTGGGAAGGCTCCACCGGTACACATCCCGCACGCGCACCACTGCACCACCGCAGGACCCACCTCCCCACACCCTCCGCCCACACCACCGTTGAAGCGGACAGGAGCGGTCATGCCCGCCAGGCACCACTCGTCACCACCCCCGACACCCGGCAAGACCAAGGCAGCAGGAAAGAAGACGACGGGCAGGAAAGGAGTAACGCCCCCCGGCGCCGCCGCTTCCCCGGCCGCCGGGGAACGGCCCACCGCGCGGGCGGCCACCGCGGTGGGCCGCATCCCCGTGCTCGACGTCCGCCCCGTGGTCCAGCACGGCCGCCGGCCCGCCAAGGCCGTGACCGGCGAGTCCTTCGAGGTGTCCGCCACCGTGTTCCGGGAGGGCCATGACGCCGTCGCGGCCAACGTGGTGCTGCGGGACCCGGCAGGCCGGCCCGGCCCCTGGACGCCGATGCGGGAACTCGCGCCGGGCACCGACCGCTGGGGCGCGACCGTCACGGCGGGCGAACCCGGCCGCTGGACCTACACGGTGGAGGCGTGGTCGGACCCGCTCGCCACCTGGCGGCACCACGCCCGGATCAAGATCCCGGCCGGCATCGACAGCGAGCTGGTCCTGACGGAGGGCGCGCTGCTGTACGAGCGGGCCGCCGCCGGGGTCCCGGAGGCGGACCGGCAGCCGGTCCTGGACGCGGTGGCGGCGCTGCGCGACACCGGCCGGCCGGCCGCCTGGCGCCTGGCGGAGGCCCTGTCGCCGCGGGTGGAGGCGGTGCTGGCCCGTCATCCGCTGCGGGAGCTGGTCACCGCATCCGATCCGATGCCGCTGCTGGTGGAACGCGAACGCGCCCTGTACGGCTCGTGGTACGAGTTCTTCCCCCGCTCCGAGGGCACCGCGGAGCGCCCGCACGGCACGTTCCGCACCGCCGCCCGCCGGCTGCGGCCGATCGCCGAGATGGGCTTCGACGTCGTCTACCTGCCGCCCATCCATCCCATCGGCACCACCTTCCGCAAAGGCCGCAACAACGCCCTGACCGCCGGCCCCGACGACGTCGGCGTGCCCTGGGCCATCGGCTCCCCCGAAGGCGGCCACGACGCCGTCCACCCCGGTCTGGGCACCCTGGACGACTTCGACTTCTTCGTCGCCGAAGCCCGCGAGCTGGGTCTGGAGATCGCGCTCGACTTCGCCCTGCAGTGCTCCCCCGACCACCCCTGGGTGGAGAAACACCCCGAGTGGTTCCACCACCGCCCC